>NZ_LXIE01000009.1 GCF_001641085.1 Aequorivita soesokkakensis
CCTGTAGGCAAATTCTTTAATTTTGGAATTCTATTTTCATTAATTTGCATTTTTTCTTTATTTGGCTACAATACTATAAGCCTTGCTGATGATTGGTTGGTGATTTTATTAACATTGATCTTTTTTAGCATAGTGTTTTTTGTTTTTTATAAATATTATCATTTCGAAAAAAAACAACAACTAAAAGAAATTTTCGAAATTTTAGATATTGAAGTTGAAGAGGAAAAACCTGAAAAGGAGTGGTCGCTAAAGAACATTTTAATAAGACTTTTTACTTATCCGTTCTGCTTCTTTTTAATAGCTATAAGTTTTTTTCTTTTAATTCCTGAAGGAAATTATATATTGGCATTAATGAGTTTTATTATTGTCGGATTTTATTTAGTTGCCGATTTCAAAATGATATTGAAAGAAAAATCCAAAAAAAATTTTTAAAATAAATCTTTACATATACACCATAAAAATGAAGCAGTCCAAAATAAAACGTCTTCTCTCCTTTTTCATTTTTTTCATCACTGCAACCACCTTCGCCCAAACCGAGCTAAAAGGTAAAGTAGCCGATTTCCTGACCTTTCAACCCATTGAAAGCGCAAGTGTCTATATTGAATATACCACTATCGGTTCTATTACGAATGCCGATGGTAATTTCGTTTTAAAAGTGCCGCAGCAACATTTACAGGATACGTTGGTCATTTCTTCCATCGGGTACAAAAGCTTTAAGGTTGTTATTAGTGAATTTGAAAACGGTTCCGATATATTTTTGGAAGAAGACGTTGCTTCCCTCGATGAAGTTGTGATAGTGGCAGATCCGCGGCCCACGACTGGAAACGGTATTGTGCAGAAAGCTATTGAAAAACTACCAAAAAATCTACCCGAACAGCCATATCTTCAAAAAGGATTTCTTCGCCATAAAGAACGCAACAAAAAAGAATACAAATGGCTTATTGAAAGCGCCATCACTTTATACGATTCCAGTTATGCTTCGGGAGCCAAAAACAATTTAAAAATCAACGTGGACGAAACCCGAAAAAGTTATGATCTAAGGGATATTGATAGCGTTTTTACCTTTGCAGCATTTCTTAAGAATAAAGGGATAAAGACCGAAAACATAAACAGGAATTTAGTAAAAACCTCCTCGTTGGTTGAAGCCATAAAATGGAACGACAGCCGCGTGAACGGTTTGGAAAATCTTTTTAAGGGAAGACTCAATTTAGTCCGCAACTCAAATGTTTCTGGTGCTCTTTTGGGTAAAAATATGTTGGAAAAGCATCAGTTTGAACTCGATACTATTCTTGTGGATAATGGAAGAAAAATCTATAAAATAAAAATTGAAAAAGGAGCGGACTTCGTTGGGTTAAACACCCCAAACATTTATAACGATGGTTTTGAGCCGAAAGGTTGGATTTATATTTATTACGACAATTACGCCATTAAAAAAGTAGAGTATGAATTGGTTGCTGCTTCCGATGTTCAGAAAAAGCGCAGCAAAAGCCTTTTTGACACACAGGTTATTCATAAGCTTGTTATTACCTATAAGGATTACGACGGAAAAATGTATCCTAATTATATATATTACGAAACCCCAAAATTAGTAAATACGGGCGATAGGTCTTCCGACAGAATAAAAACCGAAGCCGAACCTGGTTTTGATAAAGACGAGCAATATTATTTCACCATTCAGGAAATATTGTTTAGCGACATCATTCAAGATCCTGAGCTTATAAAGCAAGAGCTTCAGCAAAACGATTGGTCTGCAGATATTTTTTCGACTAAGCCATACCATGAATCCTTTTGGAAAAACTACAACGTATTGCTGGAAAGTAAAGAGGAGGAGAAGCTAATTCAGGATTTGAGCAAACGTGCTTCTTTGTATAAAGAATAATTTTTTCAAAAAAACTCACAACTCATAACTCATAACTCATAACTATTTTCTACTTTTGCCGTCCTAAAGAAAGGAGGTGATGACACTATGTTAATTATACCAGTTAAAGACGGAGAAAATATCGACAGAGCGCTGAAACGTTTCAAGCGTAAATTTGATCGTACAGGAACTATGCGCCAATTGCGTTCTAGACAAGCTTTCACAAAGCCTTCTGTTAAGAAAAGAGCACAAATTCAAAAAGCGCAATACATTCAAGGACTTAGAGATCAGGAAGATATTTAATATTTCTTTTTTGAATCTTAATAATATAAATCCGTTGGAATTTTTTCCAGCGGATTTTTTTATTAGTAAAAGTTATTGAGTTAGAGGGTTATTGAGTTATTTTGCGTAAGAAACAAGAAACAAGAAACAAGAAACAAGAAACAAGAAACAAGAAACAAGAAATGTCCTTCTTTGCCTTCACAGATTATCTTCAACTAGAAAAAAAATATTCGGCACATACAGTGACCGCTTATTTGAAGGATTTGATAGATTTTCAAAAGTTTGCGTCTGAAGAATATCAGTATTCTGAAATTGTGGATGTGAATTATTCAATCGTTCGCAGCTGGATTGTTTCACTTGTAGATTCGGGCATTTCAAACCGGACAGTAAACCGAAAGATTTCTTCGTTAAAAACCTATTATAAATTTCTTCTGAAAACAGGTCAGATTGAAATCAATCCCTTGGCAAAGCATAAAGCTTTAAAAACTTCAAAAAAAATTCAAGTTCCCTTTTCCGAAATTGAAATTGAAAATGTAATGGAACTGTTACAAAGTGAAAACACTTTTGAAGGCCTGCGCGACAGATTGATCGTTGAGCTTTTCTATTCCACGGGAATACGAAGGGCGGAACTTATAAATGTAAAGCTGAATGATGTTTCCTTCGCGCAGAAAACTATCAAAGTTTTAGGGAAAAGAAATAAAGAGCGAATTATTCCCTTATTGCCAGCCGTGTTAAATACAATTAATGGGTATTTGCCATTTCGGGAGCGGCTTGAAAATATAAAAGATCCAGATTATTTATTTCTAACCCAAAAAGGGGTTAAAATTTATGAAACCCTTGTCTATAGAATTATTAATTCTTACTTTAGTAAAACTTCGGAAAAAGTGAAAAAGAGCCCGCATATATTGCGGCATTCTTTTGCAACACATCTTTTAAACGAAGGAGCAGATATTAATGCGGTGAAGGAATTATTGGGTCATTCCAGTCTCGCTTCAACACAGGTTTATACGCAAAATAGTATTGCGAAGTTGAAAGAGGTTTATAAAAATTCCCACCCTCGTAACTAATAAATTCTAAAAGGGCCTATGGCATAAAAATACATAGTATATTAACTATTAAAATAATATAATATGAAAGTAAACGTGCAGACCCCCAATTTTGCGGCTAAGGATGAGTTATTGGTATTTGTTGGAAAGAAGTTGTCCAAGCTCGAACAGTTTTATGATAAAATAGTTTTTGCTGATGTGTTTTTGAAAGTTCAGAAAACAAGCGAGAAAGAAAATAAAATTGTTGAAGTTTTATTGAGCATCCCCGGTGATGATTTAATGGTGAAGAAAGAAGCAAAGACCTTTGAGGAGGCTACGGATGAAGTGGTAAAGACTTTGGAAAGACAGCTTAAAAAAAGAAAACAGAAACAAAAAGCATATTTGTAATATAATTTTTTAGAAAAAGTTTTGTAGAAAAAATAATTTCTCTACATTTGCAGTCCGTTAGAAATAGCGGACTTTTTTATGGCTAAAAAATAGCCTTAAAAAGAGGTCTAAAAGCCGATGTAGCTCAGCTGGCTAGAGCAGCTGATTTGTAATCAGCAGGTCGTGGGTTCGAGTCCCTCTATCGGCTCTTTTAAATTCCTGCGAAGGCAGGAATCTTGAAATTTTGGAATTTGGAATTTCTGTTTTGGGATTTCCAGAAAAGGGGAGATACTCAAGCGGCCAACGAGGGCAGACTGTAAATCTGCTGACTACGTCTTCGCAGGTTCGAATCCTGCTCTCCCCACAAACAATTTTTGCTTGGGCAAAAATTGAAAATTTCAAATTACAAAAACCAAATTCCAAAAGAATTGGTTGGAAATTTGAAAATTGTTCTTTACAATATTGAAAAACATTTTGAATAAGTTCTAAGGTCATTTAAATTCTTTGGAATTTGGAATTTATTATTTTGGAATTTGTTCAAAGAATTGCGGGAGTAGCTCAGTTGGTAGAGCGTCAGCCTTCCAAGCTGAATGTCGCCGGTTCGAACCCGGTCTCCCGCTCTAAATCCTGTGAAGACAGGAATGTCTTCCTTTCTTTTAAAGGAGAAAATTAAATACTTTACGCCGGTGTAGCTCAGGGGTAGAGCGTTTCCTTGGTAAGGAAGAGGTCATGGGTTCAATTCCCATCATTGGCTCAAATTAGATTACAAGTAACACTAATATATTTATAACTAAGATTAAAATTAATACAAAATGGCAAAAGAAACATTCGATCGGTCAAAACCACACTTAAATGTTGGTACAATTGGACACGTAGATCACGGTAAAACAACGTTAACCGCAGCTATTACCAAAGTAATGGCCGATGCGGGTTATTCGGAAGCCAGATCATTCGACCAAATTGATAACGCTCCAGAGGAGAAAGAAAGAGGTATAACAATCAACTCTTCACACGTAGAGTACCAAACAGCTAACCGTCACTATGCGCACGTTGACTGTCCTGGTCACGCGGATTACGTGAAGAACATGGTTACTGGTGCTGCCCAAATGGACGGTGCTATTCTGGTTGTTGCTGCTACAGACGGACCAATGCCACAAACACGTGAGCACATCCTTCTTGGTCGCCAGGTAGGTATTCCACGTATCGTTGTATTCATGAATAAAGTGGATATGGTTGATGATGAGGAATTACTTGAACTAGTTGAAATGGAGATTCGTGATCTTCTTAACTTCTACGAGTATGATGGAGATAATGGACCTGTAATTGCTGGTTCTGCTCTTGGTGCACTTAATGGTGAAGAAAAATGGGTTAATACAGTTTTGGAATTGATGGAAGCTGTTGATAGCTGGATTGAACTTCCAACACGTGATGTTGATAAGCCTTTCCTAATGCCTATTGAAGATGTATTCTCTATTACTGGTCGTGGTACTGTTGCAACAGGACGTATCGAAACTGGTGTAGCAAACACAGGTGATGTTGTTGACATTATCGGTATGGGTGCTGAAAAACTTACTTCTACAATTACTGGAGTTGAAATGTTCCGTAAAATTCTTGATAGAGGTGAAGCTGGAGATAACGTAGGTATCCTTTTAAGAGGTATCGAAAAGAACGACATCCGTCGTGGTATGGTTATCTGTAAAAAAGGTTCTGTAACTCCACACGCTAAATTCAAAGCTGAGGTTTATATCCTTAAAAAAGAAGAAGGTGGACGTCACACTCCATTCCACAACAACTACCGTCCACAGTTCTACGTTCGTACAACTGACGTAACAGGAACAATTATGCTTCCTGATGGTGTTGAAATGGTTATGCCTGGTGATAACTTAACTATCCATGTTGAGTTGCTTTCTCCTATCGCAATGAACGTAGGTCTTCGTTTCGCTATCCGTGAAGGTGGACGTACTGTAGGTGCAGGTCAGGTGACTGAAATTTTAGACTAATTTCTATATAATTAAAAGCGCTGGGTGTCCCGAATTTATTTCGGGATACCTTGGCTTTTATAGCGGGTTTGGCTACCTGAAGAAAAGAGCTTTTTAGTAAGTTCATAAAAAATATTAAAAAAATTTCGATTTTTGAAAGATTCCTCATTCTGGAATTTGGTATTTGAGATTTGTGATTTTTTTAAATTTACGGGTTTAGCTCAGTTGGTAGAGCACTGGTCTCCAAAACCAGGTGTCGGGAGTTCGAGCCTCTCAACCCGTGCAAAAAATAAATTCTGAAGTATTTGCAAGATGAAATTTTCAGGATAATCCGAAATTTAATACGGTTGAAAGATGACAAACTATATTACAGAATCATACAAAGAACTTAAAAATCATGTTACCTGGCCTACTTGGGCAGAAGCACAGAAACTTACCGTAATCGTTGCGGTATTTTCAGTCCTTTTGGCTTTGGCGGTTTGGGGAATAGATACCGTATTCCACTGGATGGTGGATCAATATTTTATCTGGATCAAGTCGTAAGAAATGACCGAAACAACAAGTACAAAAAAGTGGTATGTAGTCCGTTCAGTTAGTGGACAGGAAAACAAGATCAAATCGTATATCGAAACTGAGATAAAACGATTGGAACTTGAGGATTATATTGATCAGGTACTAGTGCCCACTGAAAAAGTAATACAGATTCGTAACGGAAAAAAAGTGAACAAAGAACGTGTTTACTTTCCGGGTTACATAATGATACAGGCAAATTTGGGTGGTGAAATTCCACACATAATTAAATCAATAAACGGTGTTATTGGCTTTTTGGGTGAAACCAAAGGTGGAGATCCCGTGCCACTTAGACAGTCTGAAGTAAACAGAATGTTAGGTAAGGTAGATGAGCTTTCAGTGAAAGATGATAGCGTAAACATCCCTTTCACTATTGGCGAAACGGTAAAAGTAATAGACGGGCCATTCAATGGATTTAATGGTACTGTAGAAAAAATAAATGAAGAAAAACGCAAGCTTGAGGTTATGGTGAAAATATTCGGAAGAAAAACACCATTGGAATTGAGCTATATGCAAGTTGAAAAAGTTTAATTGTTACGCTTAATAGGTTTTTCAGAGGCTTCCACTTTTGAATGACCACATTTAAAAATTAGAAATGGCAAAAGAAATCAGTAAAGTAGTTAAGTTGCAAGTTCGTGGAGGTGCTGCTAACCCATCACCACCAGTTGGACCTGCTCTTGGTGCTGCCGGTGTTAACATCATGGAGTTCTGTAAGCAATTCAACGCTAGAACCCAGGATAAGCAAGGGAAAGTATTGCCAGTAGCGATCACGGTTTATAAAGACAAGTCTTTTGACTTTGTTATTAAAACTCCACCCGCTGCAGTACAAATACTTGAAGCTGCTAAAGCAAAAAAAGGCTCCGGTGAACCACACGCAAAAAAAGTAGCCACAATCTCTTGGGACCAAATTAAAATGATCGCGGAAGACAAAATGCCCGATCTTAATGCATTTACCGTAGAGTCTGCTATGAAAATGGTAGCCGGTACTGCACGTTCTATGGGAGTTAAAGTAAAAGGTGACGCACCTTTTTAATCTGAAAAAAGAATCTATAAAATGGCACGATTAACTAAAAAGCAAAAGGAAGCCGCTTCAAAAATAGAGCCTAACAAGGCCTATTCAGTAGCTGAAGCTTCTGCTTTAATAAAAGAAATCACCAGCGTAAAGTTTGATGCTTCTGTAGACATCGCGGTACGTCTTAACGTGGATCCACGTAAAGCAAACCAGATGGTTAGAGGCGTTGTTACCCTTCCACACGGAACAGGTAAGGACGTAAAAGTATTGGCATTGGTAACTCCAGATAAGGAAGCCGAAGCCAAAGAAGCAGGAGCAGACTACGTAGGTCTTGATGAGTACCTCGATAAAATTAAAGGAGGATGGACAGATGTTGACGTAATTGTAACTATGCCAAGCGTAATGGGTAAATTAGGTCCTTTAGGACGTGTGTTAGGTCCTCGTGGCCTTATGCCAAACCCAAAAACAGGTACAGTAACAATGGACGTTGCTAAAGCAGTTTCTGATGTAAAAGCTGGTAAAATCGACTTCAAGGTTGATAAAACTGGTATTGTACACGCAGCAATCGGGAAAGCATCTTTTGATGCCGAAAAAATTGCAGGAAACGCAAGAGAATTATTAACAACCCTCGTTAAACTTAAGCCTCAGGCAGCAAAAGGTGTTTACATTAAGAGTATCTTCATGTCAAGCACAATGAGCCCAGGAGTTGAAGTGGATACAAAAAGGTTTACTGAGCAGTAAAAACTGGAAATTATGACAAGAGAAGAAAAATCACAAGTAATTGAAACGTTGACTGCCCAGTTGGCTGATAATGCCAATATCTATTTGGCAGATATTTCAGGCCTTGATGCAGGGAATACTTCTAACCTTCGCCGTGCTTGTTTCAAAGCAGGTGTTCAGTTGGCAGTTGTTAAGAACACATTGCTTAAAAAAGCAATGGAGAGTTCAGATAAAGACTTTGGTGAGTTAACAGGAATACTTAAAGGAAACACTTCTTTAATGTTCTCTGAAACTGGTAATGCACCAGCCAAAGTAATTAAAGAATTCAGAAAAAAATCTGATAAGCCTCTTTTGAAGGGAGCCTACATCCAAGAGTCAATTTACGTTGGCGACAATCAATTGGATAGTCTGGTTGAACTTAAATCTAAAGATGAACTTGTTGGAGAAATCATCGGGTTGTTGCAATCACCTGCTAAAAACGTTATTTCTGCTCTTAAGAGTGGTGGTAGCACAATTGCAGGACTTGTTAAAACCTTATCCGAAAGAGAAGGATAAAATAAACATTGCACTAATTAATTTATATAAACACAATTATTTTTAAAAACGATAGAAATGGCAGATTTGAAAGATTTCGCAGAAAAATTGGTTAACCTAACAGTAAAAGAAGTTAATGAGTTAGCTACAATATTAAAAGACGAGTATGGCATTGAGCCTGCTGCTGCAGCTGTTGCTGTTGCTGCTGGTGGTGCTGCTGCAGGTGGCGAAGCCGCTGATGAGCAATCAGAATTCACAGTAATGTTGAAAGCTGCTGGTGCATCTAAACTTGCAGTTGTAAAACTAGTTAAGGAATTAACTGGTGCTGGTCTTAAAGAAGCAAAAGAAATGGTAGACAACGCTCCTTCTCCAATTAAAGAAGGCGTTTCTAAAGACGAAGCTGAAGCTTTAAAAGCTCAATTAGAAGAAGCTGGAGCTGAGGTTGAGCTTAAGTAAGCTCCTTACGTTCCAAACCCTAAGGTTTAGGTCTTCCCGATAGTTCGGGAAAGACCTAAACCATTTTGCGTATATAATGGTTAATGCCTTTTTATACGATTATTTCATTTTTATTTTAATTAAAATTCCGTCCATAGATGTCAGCAACGCAAACTGAAAGATTGAATTTTTCCTCTGTAAAAAATAAGCCGGATTACCCCGACTTTTTGGACATTCAGATTAAATCCTTTCAGGATTTTTTCCAGTTGGAAACCAAATCAGAAGAAAGAGGCCAAGAAGGATTGTATAAAACCTTTTTGGAAAATTTCCCGATTACCGATACCCGCAACCAATTCGTTTTAGAGTTTTTAGACTACTTTGTAGATCCGCCAAGATATTCCATCCAAGAATGTATTGAGCGTGGTCTAACTTATAGCGTACCTCTAAAAGCGCGATTGAAACTGTACTGTACAGACGCCGAGCACGAAGATTTTGAAACCATCGTGCAGGACGTTTATTTAGGTACCATTCCTTACATGACCCCAAGTGGAACTTTCTGCATCAACGGGGCCGAGCGTGTAGTTGTTTCGCAACTTCACCGTTCGCCAGGTGTGTTCTTTGGCCAGTCGTTCCACGCAAATGGAACCAAACTTTACTCTGCCCGTGTAATTCCTTTCAAAGGTTCGTGGATTGAGTTCGCCACAGACATTAACAGCGTAATGTACGCGTACATTGACCGTAAGAAAAAGTTACCTGTAACTACACTTTTCCGTGCCATTGGTTTTGAAAGGGATAAGGATATTCTTGAAATATTTGACCTTGCGGAAGAAGTGAAAGCTTCAAAAACAGGACTTAAAAAATACATTGGCCGTAAACTGGCTGCTCGTGTGCTAAAAACTTGGCATGAGGATTTCGTTGATGAAGATACAGGTGAAGTAGTTTCCATCGAACGTAACGAAATTATTTTGGACCGTGATACTGTTCTAGAAAAAGAACACATAGACGAAATCTTGGATTCCGGAACAAAAACAATCTTGTTGCACAAAGAGGATAACCTTTTGGCAGATTACGCTATTATCCACAACACTTTGCAAAAAGATCCAACCAACTCTGAAAAAGAAGCGGTAGAACATATATATAGACAACTTCGTAACGCCGAACCACCCGATGAGGAAACAGCTCGTGGTATTATCCACAAACTTTTCTTCAGCGACCAAAGATATAATCTTGGAGAAGTAGGTCGTTACAGAATGAACAAAAAACTGGGGCTTGATATTCCTATGGACAAGCAAGTGCTTACCAAGGAAGATATCATTACCATTGTTAAATATCTTATCGAGCTTATCAACTCTAAAGCTGAGATTGACGATATTGACCACCTTAGCAATCGTCGTGTACGTACTGTAGGTGAACAACTATCACAACAGTTTGGTGTTGGTCTTGCCCGTATGGCGCGTACCATCCGCGAGCGTATGAACGTTCGTGACAACGAGGTGTTTACACCTATTGATTTGATTAATGCGAAGACTTTATCTTCTGTTATCAATTCATTCTTTGGTACAAACCAGCTTTCACAGTTTATGGACCAGACAAATCCATTGGCAGAGATTACGCACAAGCGTCGTCTTTCAGCTCTTGGGCCAGGAGGTCTTTCCCGTGAAAGAGCAGGTTTTGAGGTTCGTGACGTTCACTATACGCACTACGGACGTCTTTGCCCGATTGAAACTCCGGAAGGACCAAACATTGGTCTTATTTCCTCACTTGCAGTTTATGCGAAAGTGAACAATCTTGGGTTCATTGAAACACCTTATCGTAAGGTTACCGATGGAAAAATAGATTTGAAACACGATCCAGTTTATCTTTCTGCTGAAGAAGAAGAAGAAAAGCACATCGCGCAGGCAAACATTCCGTTGTCTGACAAAGGTGATATTGAAACCGATAAAGTAATTGCACGTATGGAAGGCGACTTCCCGTTGGTTGAACCAACCGTTGTAAATTATGCAGACGTTGCGCCAAACCAGATTGCATCTATTTCGGCATCGTTGATTCCTTTCTTGGAACACGATGATGCAAACCGTGCGCTGATGGGCTCAAACATGATGCGCCAGGCGGTACCTTTGTTGATTGCAGATTCACCAATCGTAGGAACAGGTCTTGAAAGACAAGTTGCTTCGGATAGCCGTGTATTGATAAATGCTGAAGGAGACGGTGTGGTTGAATACGTTGATGCAAATGAAATCACTATTAAATATGACCGTACCGAAGATGAGCGTATGGTAAGTTTTGATAGCGATTCAAAAACATATCAATTAATTAAATTCAGAAAAACAAACCAAAGTACTTCCATTAACTTGAAGCCTATTGTTCGCAAAGGTGATAGAGTGAAAAAAGGACAGGTACTTTGTCAAGGTTACGCTACCGAAAAAGGAGAACTTGCTCTTGGACGAAACATGAAAGTTGCTTTCATGCCTTGGAAAGGTTACAACTTTGAGGATGCGATCGTTATTTCTGAAAAAGTGGTTCGTGAAGATATTTTCACTTCTATTCACGTTGATGAATATTCATTGGAAGTTCGTGATACCAAATTGGGTAACGAGGAATTGACAAACGATATTCCAAACGTTTCGGAAGAAGCTACAAAAGATTTGGATGAATTCGGTATGATTCGAATTGGGGCCGAGGTAAAACCTGGCGATATCCTTATCGGGAAAATTACTCCAAAAGGAGAAAGCGATCCAACTCCGGAAGAAAAACTGCTTCGCGCCATTTTTGGTGACAAAGCGGGTGATGTTAAGGATGCCTCGCTTAAAGCTTCACCATCTTTGAACGGTGTGGTAATTGACAAGAAATTGTTTGCCCGTGCCGTAAAAGACAAACGCAAGCGTGCGCAGGATAAAGAAGACATCGCAGCACTTGAGGCAAAATACTATGCTAAGTTTGATGAGCTTCAAGAAGTTTTGGTTGAAAAACTTTTCGCTATTGTGGGTGGAAAAACTGCTCAAGGTGTAAACAACGATCTTGGCGAAGTAGTATTCCCAAAAGGTAAAAAGTTCACATTAAAAATGCTTCACGCCGTTGACGATTACACCCACTTAACTGGTGGTACTTGGACGACTGATGATGATACTAACGTGTTGGTGGCAGATTTGATGCACAACTACAAAATTAAGGAAAACGACCTTCAAGGTAACTTGCGTCGTGAGAAGTTTACAATCTCTGTAGGGGATGAACTTCCATCCGGAATTTTGAAACTTGCCAAAGTTTACATCGCTAAAAAGCGTAAATTGAAAGTAGGGGACAAAATGGCGGGACGTCACGGAAACAAAGGTATTGTTGCACGTATTGTACGTGAGGAAGATATGCCTTTCCTTGAAGATGGAACACCGGTTGATATCGTGTTGAACCCACTTGGGGTACCATCGCGTATGAACATTGGGCAGATTTATGAAACGGTTCTTGGATGGGCTGGACAAAAATTAGGTCGCAAATTCGCAACCCCAATTTTTGACGGTGCCACAATTGACCAAATTAATGAATTGACTGATGAAGCTGGAATTCCAAGATTTGGACACACCTATCTATTTGATGGTGGAACCGGTAAGCGCTTTGATCAACCTGCAACCGTAGGTATAATCTATATGCTGAAACTGGGCCACATGGTAGATGACAAGATGCACGCACGTTCCATTGGACCATACTCACTTATTACGCAACAACCGCTTGGTGGTAAAGCACAATTTGGTGGTCAGCGTTTTGGAGAGATGGAAGTTTGGGCGTTGGAAGCATACGGTGCGTCCAGCACGCTTAGAGAAATATTGACTGTTAAATCTGATGATGTTATTGGAAGGGCGAAAACCTACGAAGCAATCGTAAAAGGGGAAACCATGCCAGAACCAGGATTACCGGAATCTTTCAACGTACTTATGCACGAATTGAAAGGATTGGGTCTTGACATTAGATTAGAAGAATAATGATTATCCCCGCTTCGGTGGGGAATCATAAATTTCTTCCGAGGAAGTAAAACCTCATTTAACAACAAAGTTTATTTTTAAATCATGATGAACAGAAATAAAGAAAACACAGTACAGAAATTCGACAAGATTTCTATTGGTTTGGCTTCCCCTGAATCCATTTTGGCGGAATCACGTGGTGAAGTATTAAAGCCCGAAACAATCAACTACCGTACGCACAAGCCAGAGCGTGACGGTCTTTTCTGTGAGCGCATTTTCGGACCTGTAAAGGATTACGAATGTGCCTGTGGTAAATATAAGAGAATTCGTTACAAAGGTATTGTTTGTGACCGTTGTGGTGTTGAAGTAACGGAAAAGAAAGTACGTCGTGACCGTGTGGGGCATATCAATTTGGTAGTTCCCGTGGCGCACATTTGGTACTTCCGAAGCCTTCCGAACAAAATTGGTTACCTTCTTGGATTACCTTCCAAGAAATTGGATATGATTATTTACTACGAACGTTACGTAGTAATTCAACCAGGTATTGCAAAATACGAAGGTGGAGAAGCAGTTAAGAAAATGGATTTCCTTACAGAGGAAGAATATCTTGCAATTCTTGATTCAATTCCGCAGGAAAACCAATATTTGGAAGAAACAGATCCAAATAAATTTATTGCGAAAATGGGAGCAGAGTGCTTGATCGATCTTTTACAGAGAATCGATTTGGATACCTTGTCTTACAATCTTCGCCATAAAGCAAACAACGAAACTTCAAAGCAACGTAAAACTGAAGCGTTAAAGCGTCTTCAAGTTGTAGAGGCACTTCGTGATGCAAATAAAAATCGCGAGAACAAGGCCGAGTGGATGATTATGAAAGTAGTTCCGGTTATTCCACCAGAATTACGTCCGTTGGTGCCGCTTGATGGTGGTCGTTTCGCAACTTCAGATTTGAACGATCTTTACCGTCGTGTAATTATACGTAACAACCGTTTGAAAAGATTGATGGAGATTAAAGCTCCAGAAGTAATTCTTCGTAACGAAAAACGTATGCTTCAGGAATCGGTAGATTCATTGTTTGATAACACACGTAAATCTTCCGCAGTAAAAACGGATAGTAACCGTCCATTGAAATCCCTTTCTGATTCCTTGAAAGGTAAACAAGGTCGTTTCCGTCAAAACTTGCTTGGTAAGCGTGTGGATTATTCGGCTCGTTCGGTAATCGTCGTTGGACCGGAATTGAAATTGTTCGAATGCGGTCTTCCAAAAGATATGGCTGCCGAACTTTACAAACCTTTCGTAATCCGTAAATTGATTGAAAGAGGGATTGTAAAAACCGTAAAATCTGCAAAGAAAATTATAGATAAAAAAGAGCCTGTAGTTTGGGATATTCTTGAAAATGTATTGAAAGGTCACCCAGTTATGCTTAACCGGGCCCCAACTTTGCACAGACTTGGTATTCAAGCTTTCCAGCCTAAATTGATTGAAGGAAAAGCAATCCAGCTGCACCCATTGGTATGTACCGCTTTCAACGCGGATTTCGATGGTGACCAGATGGCGGTTCACCTTCCACTTGGGCCAGAGGCAATTTTGGAATGCCAGCTATTGATGCTTGCTTCACATAACATTTTGAACCCTGCAAACGGTTCGCCAGTTGCGGTTCCTTCACAGGATATGGTTTTGGGTCTTTATTATATGACCAAACTTAGAAAATCTACTGATGAAGTAAAAGTGAAAGGAGAAGGCCTAACTTTTTATTCAGCTGAAGAAGCTATTATTGCCTACAATGAAGGGCAAGTAGATTTAAATGCTGAAATAAAAATTAGAACGAAAGATTTCAACGAAAATGGTGAATTGGTAAACCAAATCATCACCACAACTTTAGGAAGAGTAATCTTTAACGAGAAAGTTCCTGAAGCAGCTGGATATATCAACGAAGTATTGACCAAAAAGTCACTTCGTGATATTATTGGTGGAATTTTGAAAGTAACTTCAGTTCCTGTTACTTCAGCTTTCCTTGATGAAATTAAAACCCTTGGATATAAATTCGCTTTTGAAGGCGGATTGTCTTTCAGCCTTGGTGATATTATTATCCCTGCTGAAAAACAAAGCATGATTGATAGCGCCAACGAGCAAGTTGATGGTATTATCAACAGCTACAACATGGGTCTTATCACAAACAACGAACGTTACAACCAAGTAATTGATATTTGGACCGCAACCAACGCTGAACTTACCGAGCTTTCTATGAAGCGTATTCGCGAAGATCAGCAAGGTTTCAACTCTGTGTATATGATGCTTGATTCTGGGGCGAGGGGTTCTAAGGAACAAATCCGTCAGTTAACAGGTATGCGTGGATTGATGGCGAAACCAAAAAAATCAAACTCAGGTGGAGGCGAAATTATTGAAAACCCGATTCTTTCCAACTTTAAGGAAGGTCTTTCGATTCTTGAATACTTTATCTCTACCCACGGTGCGCGTAAAGGTCTTGCGGATACGGCTCTTAAAACAGCGGATGCGGGTTACCTAACACGTCGTTTGGTGGATGTTTCACAGGATGTTATCATCAATATTGAAGATTGTGGTACTCTTCGTGGAATTGAAGTTTCAGCATTGAAGAAAAACGAAGAGATTGTTGAAACACTTCGTGATAGAATTGTTGGGCGTACTGCGCTTAACGACGTAGTTAATCCTTTGACCAAAGAATTGCTTGTTGCTTCCGGCGAACATATTTACGAAGAAATTGCAGATGCTATTGCAGCATCTCCATTGGAAAGCGTTGAAGTTCGTTCTGCACTTACCTGCGAGGCAAAACAAGGAATCTGTTCACAATGTTACGGCCGTAACCTTGCTACCAATAAAATGGTTCAGCGTGGTGAAGCTGTGGGTGTTGTTGCAGCACAATCCATTGGTGAACCGGGTACACAGCTTACCCTTCGTACGTTCCACGTGGGAGGTATTGCGGGAAACATTTCCGAAGAAAATAAATTGGTCGTTAAATTTGACGGAAAAGCTGAAATTGAAGATCTTAAAACCGTTAAAGGTGAAGACAACCAAGGAAAAACAGTTGATATCGTTATTTCCCGTACTTCTGAAATTAAACTTGTTGACAAGAAAACAGGAATTACACTTAGTACCAACAACATTCCATACGGTTCTACATTGTATGTGAAAGACGGCGATAGCTTGAATGCTGGTGATGTAGTGTGTTCTTGGGATCCATATAACGGGGTTATTATTTCAGAATTTGCTGGAAAGATTAAATACGAAAACATTGTTCAAGGTTTAACTTATCAGGTTGAAATTGATGAGCAAACTGGTTTCCAGGAAAAAGTAATTTCTGAATCGAGAGATAAAAAACGTATTCCAACCCTTCAAATTTTAGGGAAGAAAGACGAAGTTATCCGTAGCTATAACTTGCCTGTTGGCGCTCACTTGATGGTGGACGATGGCGACAAAATTAAGATTGGTAAAATTCTTGTGAAGATTCCACGTAAATCTGCAAAAGCGGGTGATATTACGGGAGGTCTTCCACGTGTTACCGAACTTTTTGAAGCGCGTAACCCTTCAAACCCAGCAGTAGTTAGCGAGATTGATGGTGTTGTTTCCTTCGGAAAAATTAAACGTGGTAACCGCGAGATTATCGTTGAGTCTAAATTAGGCGAAGTGAAAAAGTATTTGGTAAAACTTTCAAACCAAATTCTTGTTCAAGAAAACGATTACGTTCGTGCAGGTATGCCACTTTCTGACGGTTCAATAACTCCAGAAGATATCCTTCGCATTAAAGGCCCATCAGCAGTACAGCAATATCTTGTGAACGAAGTTCAGGAGGTTTACCGTCTGCAAGGTGTGAAGATCAATGACAAACATTTCGAAGTTGTTGTTCGCCAAATGATGCGTAAAGTTAGAATCGAAGATCCGGGAGACACTACTTTCCTTGAAGATCAATTGGCTCATAAAGATGATTTTATCGAAGAAAACGATAAGATTTTCGGAATGAAGGTTGTTACCAACGCCGGTGATTCTGAAAACTTGAAGGAAGGTCAAATCCTTTCGCCACGTACACTTCGTGATGAAAACTCTTTGTTGAGAAGAAATGATAAAGTACTTGCAGAAGCACGCGATGTGGTTACTGCAACGGCAACTCCGGTACTTCAGGGTATCACGAGAGCGTCGTTACAGACCAAATCATTCATCTCTGCGGCTTCCTTCCAGGAAACCACTAAAGTATTGAACGAAGCTGCTGTTGCAGGTAAGGTTGATACTTTGGAAGGCTTGAAAGAGAACGTAATTGTAGGACATAAAATACCAGCCGGAACAGGTATGCGTAGATATGACACTATAATTGTGGGCTCAAAACAAGAGCTTGAGGAAATGAACCGCGTAAAGCAAGAAGTGAATTATAATTAAAAATGTCTGTTCGAGCGCAGTCGAGAACTATTTTTCGATTGCGCTTGTAATAGAAACTTTATAGGAATACAAAATGGCAGATCAAAAAAAAGAACAACCAAAACAAGGACAGATAAACATTGAGTTGGATGAAGCTGTGGCACAAGGTATTTATAGTAACCTTGCCATTATCAACCATTCGGTTTCTGAATTTGTTGTGGATTTTGTAACTATAATGCCGGGAATTCCAAAAAGCAAAGTGAAGTCGAGAATAATTCTTACTCCACAACACGCTAAAAGATTTCTAAAGGCATTGAACGACAATGTAAAAAGATTTGAAAACGCCCACGGCGAAATAAAGGATTACGAGCAACCGCCCATTCCTTTAAACTTTGGCCCTACCGGCGAAGCATAAAAAAAGCCCCG
>NZ_LXIE01000010.1 GCF_001641085.1 Aequorivita soesokkakensis
AAAAACAGGAATCTATTTAATCCGTATTGATGCAGATAATTACTCGCAGACATCTAAACTTATTATAAATTAGTGATTATTCAGTAAATAAAAAAGAGGCCGCACTGGCCTCTTTTTTGTTTTAAATGGAAATATAAACTTGATACGAGAAAAATGTAATATTTAAAATTTTTGCTTCTTAATAATGTTAAAAACAGAATTTTAATAGGGATTATCGTCAATTTTATGATATTTTTATAAATCCTATTCGTGGGAGATATTAAATCAACATTTTTTGGATCAATAACATCTGATCTTAATCACCTAAAAACTTAATTTAATCTTATGAAAAAAGTTCTTTACTTAATTATCTTTTTTGCTGTAAACATATCCTTTGCACAGGATTACAGCAATTTGGTAAAAACGTACCTTCAACAAAACCGTTCCCAATATTCGCTTCAACAGCAGGATATTTCGGACATTTCAATTGCGTCACAAAGCTATTCAAAAAGCTTGAAAGCTTATAATGTGTACGTTGAACAACGCCATCAAGGCATTAAATTGTTCAACTCTGTTTCTCCTTTTACTATTAAAGATGGAGCAGTTTATAGTGCAAAACTTTCCTTTACTGAGAATGTTGCCGCAAAGGTAAATGGCACCTCGCCTTCCATATCTGCTGTAAATGCGATTTCAAAAGCAGCAAATTGGCTTGGTCTTCAAAATCCTACAAATTTGAATTTAATTGAAACGGTTTCAGACAATAGCTATATTTTTTCCAATGGAAACATTTCACAGGAGAACATTCCAGTAGAACTTGTTTACCAAAAAATGGACGAAACTGGCGCTTTGAAACTTGCTTGGGATTTAAGCATTTATCTTTTAGATTCAACACATTATTATAGTGTTCGTATCGATGCCCTTACAGGGGAATTATTGGCGACTGATGATTGGGTGGTAAGCTGTAACTTTGGCGAAGGTTCACATTCCCACACCAATACAGAGAGCATTCTTTTTTCAGAAGCGAATGTAAATAATTCAAGCCGTATGCTTGGTGATGGATCTTCATACCGTGTTTTTCCATTGCCTTTAATAGGTCCTAATGATGGTCCAGATCAGCTTGTTCTTGACCCATCTGACCCTATTGCTTCTCCTTTTGGCTGGCACGATAATGATGGTGTTGCTGGACCAGAATATACTTATAGCCGTGGGAATAACGTAATTGCACAAGAAGACGCAAACGGTAACAATGGAGTTGGTGACAGAGCAGAAGGCGGTCCAACCCTTACTTTTGATTTTCCTTTCAACCTTCCACAAGCTCCTGCATCTTTTAGAGATGGCGCAATTACCAATTTGTTTTATATGAACAATATGATGCATGATATTATGTATCAGTATGGTTTTGATGAAGAAAGCGGAAATTTTCAGGTAAACAATTACGGAAATCCTGGAAATGGCGGTGATTATGTATTTGCAGATGCTCAAGATGGTAGTGGAATAAATAATGCAAACTTTGGAACACCACCTGATGGAGGCGCGCCAAGAATGCAAATGTATCTTTGGAGTGCTCCTGGAAAAGTATTGGGTACTTTGATGAATATTAACGGAGGACCATTAGCAGGTGAATATTACGCTATAGACTCTAACTTTGTGGGCGGAACACCATTACCAACAACTGCTATAACTGAAGATTTGGTTTTGGTTGTTGACGATAACGCAGGTTCTTCAACAGACCCAAATGATGGTTGTGATAACATTTTAAATGCCGCTGAAATAAATGGAAAAATTGCTGTGGCTAGATTGGGTGGATGTGGTAATACATTCAAAATTGCTCAAATTCAAGCAGCTGGTGCTATTGCGGTAATTGTAGTAAACAATACACCTTTGGACCCAACGGCTATGATTGGAGGTGGTTCATCTTTGGATATTCCTTCTATTATGATATACCAGTCTGATGGAGAGGCTATCATTACAGCTTTACTTAATGGTGACACCGTAAATGCAACTTTACGAGACGATGGAACAGGAAATGATCCATTCCAAAGAGATGGTGATTTGGACAATGTTATTATTGCACACGAATATGGCCATGGAATTTCAAACCGTTTAACAGCTGGTCCTGCAAATGTGGGCTGTCTGCAAAATGAAGAGCAAATGGGTGAAGGATGGAGCGATTACTTCGGAATGGTTCTTACAATTCAATCTGATGATACAGAAAATAGCCCAAGAGGCACTGGAACATATGCACTTGGGGAAGGCACAGCCGGAAAAGGTTTAAGAAATAAACCTTACAGTAAAGATTTTGCAATAAATGATTTTACCTATGATGATATTAAAAGCCAAGTAGCTCCTCATGGCGTTGGTTCTGTTTGGGCTACAATGCTTTGGGATTTAACTTGGGATTTGATAGACGAATATGGTTTTGACCCGGATATCTACAACGGTACGGGCGGAAATAACATTGCATTGCAATTGGTTATGGACGGATTAAAACTTCAACCTTGTAACCCAGGTTTTGTGGATGGTCGTGATGCAATTTTGGAAGCTGATCAACTTACCAATGGTGGAGCAAACAGATGTATTATTTGGAGAGCTTTTGCAAAACGAGGACTTGGTGTAAGTGCACTTCAAGGAAGCACCAATAGCAGATTTGATGGTACTGAGGCTTTTGATGTTCCTGTTGATTGTGAGTTGGGAGTTTCTGATAATGGACTACTTGAAAACAATTTTGTTGTTTTTCCAAACCCATCTAATGGTGAGCTTAACATCAAATCAAGATATGACGTAGGGAACGCTAAAGTTTCAATTTTTGATATGAATGGTAGAAAAGTCTTTAATCAAGAAATTGAACTTCATCATATTGCTAACATTAACGCTAGCAGTCTTAATCCAGGTATTTACATTATCCAGATTGACGGTGATAATCGTTCACAAACAACTAAATTGATAATCAACTAAGATTAATATAGTTTTGAATTGAAAAGAGGCTCGAAAGAGCCTCTTTTTTTATAAGTATTTTTGAAGGGATTGTTTAATCTTTTTTGAAGAAATGCCTGCAATTTCCTGCAATTCTGAAATTGTACCTTGCTCAGGAAAAACATCGGGAATACCTATCATTTCAATTTTGTTTTTATAGCCTTTAGAAGTAGCAAAAGTAGCAACCGAAATTCCCAAGCCACCAATAATAGTTCCGTCTTCAACCGTAATAATCGTTTTGTATTTCTTGAAAATTTGATGAAGAATCACTTCGTCCAATGGCTTTAGGAAACGCATAGCTACCAAGCCAATTTTTTGCTGTTGCACAGCTGGGAAAGTTCCAATTGCTTCCAGAACATTATCTTCTATTGTTCCAATGGTTAAAACAACTGTATCACTCCCTTCTTTTAAAACAGTAGCTTTTCCTATTTCAATCTTACTAAAAGATTTTTGCCAGTCCAAAATCTTTCCCCTACCACGCGGATAGCGTATGAATATTGGTGAATCCAATCCTTGTTGGGCAGTAAACATTATATTCCGAAGTTCTATTTCATTGCGAGGTGCAAAAATGATGAGGTTTGGAATACAGTTTAAATAAGCCAAATCAAAAATACCGTGATGGGTTGGGCCATCTTCACCAACAATCCCAGCGCGGTCCAAACAAAAAATTACAGGTATTTTTTGCAAACATACATCGTGTATCACTTGATCATAAGCCCGTTGCAAAAACGTGGAATAAATATTACAGAAAACATTAAATCCCTGTGTGGCCATTCCTGCAGCAAAAGTAACGGCGTGCTGTTCGGCAATACCAACATCAAAAGCTCTTTCAGGGAAAGCATCCATCATAAATTTTAAGGAACTTCCAGTAGGCATTGCTGGCGTGATGCCTATTATTTTTTCGTTTTTTGAAGCTAGTTCAACCAGGGTTTTTCCAAATACATCTTGAAATTTTGGTGGTTGCAATTCGGTGCTTTTTGGAGCCAAATCTCCCGTAAGTGCATCAAATTTTCCTGGTGCATGATACACAACTTGGTTCTCTTCTGCTTGACGCAAACCCTTACCTTTGGTTGTAATAACGTGAAGCACCTTCGGTCCGGGAACATTTTTTAATCGTTCCAATTCAGAAATTACAAGATTCAAATTATGGCCATCAATAGGCCCAGAATAATTGAAATTTAAGGCTTCAAAAATATTGTCAGCTTCCTTCGCGCCATCAAGCTTCACTTTGGTGAAATAATTTTTTAATGCACCCACACTTGGGTCTATTCCGATGGCATTGTCATTCAAAATTATCAAGAGGTTGGTATCCGTAACTCCTGCATGATTTAAGGCTTCAAAAGCCATTCCGCTGGCAATAGAGGCGTCACCAACCACGGCAATATGTTGTTTGTCTATTTCGCCTTTTAGTTTGGAAGCAATTGCCATTCCCAATGCTGCCGAAATAGCCGTACTACTATGGCCAACGCCAAAAGTATCATATTCACTCTCACTTCTTTTTGGAAAACCGCTAATGCCGCCCAGTTGTCTATTGGTGTGAAAAATTTCTTTTCTGCCCGTCAATATTTTGTGTCCGTAGGCTTGATGGCCCACATCCCAAACTAAAATATCATCGGGCGTGTTGAAAACGTAATGCAGCGCAATAGTAAGTTCTACAACGCCAAGACTGGCGCCCAAATGACCTTCTTTTGTTGCAATAATATTTATAATAAATTCACGAAGTTCCTGCGCCAGTTGTGGCAATTTTTCCTTCGGAATTTTCCGAAGATCGTTGGGAAAGTGGATTGTATTTAAGATATTTTTTTCCAAGTGGTAAAGATACGTTTATTGGGAATTTGATAATTGGGGAATTCGTTAATTTGTAATTTCGTTTTTATTAAATTGAAACCTGAAACCTGAAAAACCTGAATCCTTGAATATAATAAACCCTTACGATGATACCTATTTTATGAAACGCGCCTTTCAAGAGGCAGAAGCTGCTTATAAAAAAGGTGAAATACCAATAGGTGCAGTAATCGTGATAAACAATCAAATTATTGCCCGAACGCATAATCTGACAGAAACATTGAACGATGTTACCGCCCATGCCGAAATGCAGGCCATTACAGCTGCGGCAAATTATTTGGGCGGAAAATATTTAATTGATTGCACACTTTACGTAACTATCGAGCCCTGCCAAATGTGCGCAGGTGCCTTAGCTTGGAGCCAAATCTCAAAAATTGTGTACGGGGCGAGGGATGAACAGCGGGGTTGCATCGCAATGGAAACAAAATTGCACCCCAAAACAAAAATGATTGGCGGAGTCATGGCCGAGGAAGCATCACAACTACTTAAACGGTTCTTTATCGAGAAAAGAAATTTAAATTAAATAAAAAAGCCTTTCAAAATGAAAGGCTTTTAGAATCCGTAACATATATCTTTTTAGTCGTGGATAACGCGAACTTGAGCCGCAACACGTCCTTTTCTTCCTTCTTCTTCAACATATTCTACTTTGTCGCCTTCGTTAAGAGCTTCACCGTTTAAGCCGGTTACGTGTACAAAAATGTCTTTTCCAGTTTCATCATTTGTGATAAAACCAAAACCTTTAGATTCGTTAAAAAATTTTACTGTTCCTTCCATTGTAAATAAAAAATAAATTAATAATTAGATACAAATGTATGATAATTATGATTTCATGTGTTAAAGAAATCAAAATTTTTTGAAATCCTTCACCCCTCAAATTTTTTTATCCTTTTGGTAATCCTGCATTTTTTCAATATTTTCCTTTGTAAGCATATAATCTTTTACGCTTCGGTTTTTCCATCTATGATAGATGAAGAGGGGCATCAAAACAAAAAAACCTGCCATTAGGGAAAGGCCAATAACCAAATTTCCGGTTGCTTCATTATCAGATTTTATGAAGAAACCAACGCCCAAAGCGATACAAACAGCAATAAATAACACGGTTATAATATATTTCATAATATTTTTTTACTACTGACTACTGAACTATTTCCCAGAAAAATCAATCAATTTTCTTCGATAGGCCGTGAGCAATTTTGATTTTGAAACGAAGCCATAGTATTCGCCATTTTTGATTACGGGAAGATTCCAAGCACCCGTGTCCTGAAATTTTTTCATTACATCGGTCATTTTATCTTCGTTTAGAATAATCAATCCTGGTGGGCTGTGCATTAGTTCGCTGGCTTTTACTTCTTCGTATAAATTTTGGTCGAACATGACGGGCCGCAAATCGTCCAAAAGGATGATGCCTTCCAAAGCATTTGTCTTTTTGTTCAACACAGGAAAAAGATTTCTTTTAGACTTTACCACAGCTTCGTGTACCATTTCACCTAAATTCATTTCAGGATAAATAGGGACGAAATCACTTTCAATTACTGTTGTAATATCCATTAAAGTGAGTACTGCGTGATCTTTATTGTGTGTAATAAGATCGCCTTTTCGGCCCAATTCCATCGTATAAACAGAATGGGGAATGAAATATTTAGTGAGCGAATAAGAAATGGCTGCGGTAATCATTAGCGGTATAAAAAGTTCATACCCGCCCGTAACTTCGGCAATAAGGAAAATTGCAGTCAAAGGAGCGTGGAGCACTCCCGCCATCAATCCGGTCATTCCTACCAAAGTAAAATTACTTTCTGAAACGGGATTGTTGAGAAACCCAATGTTATTAAGGATTTTCGCAAAACAATTCCCCATTAAACTCCCCATAAAAAGTGTAGGTGCAAAAATGCCACCAACACCACCGGCGCCAAAAGTGAGCGCACTGGCTATAATTTTAAAAACCACCAAGCCGGCCAAAAGCATTATAACTACCCAAATACTGGAAAGATCCAGATTGAAAAAATTATTTTCCAAAGCGGCATTTGGATTGCCTTGTACCAAGTTGTTTATTACGTCAAATCCTTCCCCATAAAGAGGTGGAATAAAATAAACAATAACCCCAAGACCAATACCACCAATTAGTAAACGTTTAATCGGGTTTCCAATTTTCTCAAAGAAATCCTGAATATTGGAATACATTTTTGTGTAATAAATGGAAACCATAGATGCCACCAATCCCAATAAAATATAAAAGGGAATGTCGTTGATTACAAATTTATCTGTGATTTTAAAAGGAAGCAATATATCTGAACCCAAAAAGAAATAGGAAGTTGTAATAGCGGAAATTGAAGCCAAAAGCAAGGGAACCATTGAAGCCAAAGTAAGGTCTAAACTGAAAACTTCCACTGCAAAAATAATGGCGGCAATGGGGGCTTTAAAAATAGCAGACATTGCGCCAGCTCCCGCACAGCCAATCAACAAAGTTCGGGTAGCTTGGTTCATATGGAAAAGCCGCGAGAGATTGGAACTTAAGGCTGCGCCCGTTGCAACCGTTGGACCCTCAAGACCCACAGAACCGCCAAAACCTACGGTAATGGGCGCTGTAATAAGACTTCCGAACATTTGAAAGGGTCGCATAAATCCTTTTCGTTGTGAAATGGCATAAAGTGTTGAGGGAATTCCGTGGCTCACTTTATTGCGGATTACATAACGCATCGTCAAAAATGCCAAAGTGAGACCTATAAGTGGAAAAATGAAATAGAAAGCTGTTTGATAATCTGCTATCAATTTGCCTTCTAATAAATGTTGGATTAAGTGGGTAAGGTTTTTGAGAATCACAGCTCCCATTCCTGCCAAAAGCCCGACCATTATGCTCAAAAATAGCACAAATTGTCTGTGGGAGATATATTTAATCCTCCAAATAAGAAAGCGGGTTAATAAAGTTCTTTTTTGTGTTGGCATTGGGTTTCTAGTTCCGTATTTAGCTTTTCAAAATCCTGTGGGAAAATTTGATACAAGGTTTCCACATAATCTCTATTGTTATAATAACCGTTCGCAAAATCTACTTCTGCATCTGCAAGCAATTTTTTTGCGGTTTCACAGTCTTCTTTTTCCTTTAAAATTAATGCTTTATAATATTTCCCATCTGCTGAACGGTCTCTATTATAAAAAAGTAATTTGTCAAAATCTTTTAAAGCGTCGTCAAAATTACGCTTTTCATAATAAGCAATTCCACGGTAAAGAAAAGCTGTTGGTTCTGCCCAATCTTCCCCACTTTCTTCAGTTATCTGGGTTAAATATTTATCGAAATAACTGATGGATTTTTCATAATCCTTCAATCCCAAATAGGCAATACCGCGCCAATAATCTACACTATGGCCTTGCGGTGCATCCGTAAAGTTTGGCGTTAAGGTGTCCGAAGCATCAAAATCTGCAATTGCATTTTTATAGTCACGATAAAACCATAAATAATTGTAGCCTCTGTAAGGTTGCCAAATGGCGGCATTACAGGCTACTGCTTTGTCCATTTCAATTTTCCATTTGTTGGGCATTCCACGTTTTAAATATGCAACTGAAAGTTCGCGAACGGCATCACAATTGCCGGGGTCTATTGCTATAGCCTCTTCAATACGGGTCATGCTTTTTGGTGAACCTTGGGGAAGATGGCTGCCTCCTTCAAAAATTTCAATAGATAGTTTTTTGCGTTCTTCTTTTGAAAGAATACTGTAATCCTTGCCTTTTTCTGAACATGAAAATGCCAGAAGTAGCGCAAATATACTAAGGAAGTATTTCGGTAATTTCTCCATTTTCAATTTTATAGGATACGTAATGATAATAATTCTGTGGCGCTCCATCAACGGTGTAAATAGCCCAATGTGAAGGTTCAGAAGTAATTTTTAAAAGCTGATCTACCATTTCTTTGGTATGTGAAACATCTTCATAATCTTCATTGATTTCAATAATCTCAAACCAACCCGGATTGCCTTCACAGTTCACCAAAAATCTGAAGTTTACGTATCCAGAATCTGTATAACCTTCGTTTTTGTATGTTTTTAGCACACTTTCAGTAAAAGTTCTTTTGTTGTTTTTGTATGCATCAAACGGTGCTCCGTGATGGGTTTTATAAATTGTGCCATCGCCACATAAAGAATATGTTTGATTGAGTAATGCGGTATTTTGGTCTATAAAACCGATGTAATGTGGGTATTTTTCTTCATCCGTTGCATATTTTCCATAGTAGGAATAATAAATATAGCTGCTATAACCGACAAAAGCTACAACAAGAAAACCAATAACTAATGCGGTGATCTTTATTGTTTTTTTCCAATTCATCTTTAAAGCTATCAAAAAATCCCGCGTTAGCAGGATTTTTTATTAGGATTTTATTTCAACTTTTAAATGAAGTTCTTCCAATTGTTTTTCGTCAATCGGCGCTGGTGCATCTATCATCACGTCGCGACCTGCATTGTTTTTTGGGAAAGCAATAAAGTCGCGAATGGTTTCCTGTCCGCCCAAAATGGCAACCAATCTATCCAAACCAAAAGCAATTCCGCCGTGTGGTGGCGCGCCGTATTGAAAGGCATCCATCAAAAAGCCAAACTGCGCTTTTGCTTCTTCAGGTGTGAAACCTAAATAGTCAAACATCAACGCCTGTGTTTTTTTATCGTGAATTCTTATTGAGCCACCGCCTATTTCATTTCCGTTTAAAACTAAATCGTAGGCGTTTGCTTTTACTTCGCCGGGGTTTGTGGCTAAAAGTTCAAGCTGTCCCGGTTTTGGGGAAGTGAAGGGGTGGTGCATCGCGTGATAACGCTCCGTTTCTTCGTCCCATTCCAAAAGCGGGAAATCCACAACCCAAAGTGGGGCAAATTCATTATTCTTGCGTAAACCAAGTTGTTCTGCCAAATGCATACGCAATGCACTCAACTGTGTTCTCGCTTTGTTTTTTGTTCCGGAAAGTACACAGATTAAATCACCAGCTTTTGCGCCAGTTGCTTCTGCCCACTTTGCCAAATCTTCTTCAGTGTAAAATTTATCTACGGAAGATTTATAGGTTCCGTCCTCATTGCAGCGAACGTAAACCATTCCTAAAGCACCAATTTGTGGACGCTTTAACCAATCAATTAAATTGTCTATTTCTTTTCTGGTGAAAGCATTTCCTCCCGGAACTGCTATTCCAACTACCAATTCAGCTTGGTTGAAAACGCCGAAATCTTTGTGTTGTGAAACAGCGTTTAACTCACCAAACTCCATTCCGAAACGGATGTCTGGTTTGTCGTTTCCGTATTTTTCCATCGCTTCATCATAGGTCATTCGCGGGAATTCGGAAATTTCAATGCCGTTTATTTCTTTCAATAAATGTTTTGTCAAACCTTCAAAAGCATTCAAAATATCTTCTTGCTCCACGAAAGCCATTTCGCAGTCAATTTGTGTGAATTCCGGCTGGCGGTCTGCACGCAAATCTTCATCGCGGAAGCATTTTACTATTTGAAAATACTTATCCAATCCACCTACCATTAGTAATTGCTTAAAGGTTTGTGGCGATTGCGGAAGTGCGTAAAACTGCCCTTCGTTCATTCGGGAAGGCACTACGAAAT
This sequence comes from Aequorivita soesokkakensis, assembly GCF_001641085.1. Taxonomy (GTDB): domain Bacteria; phylum Bacteroidota; class Bacteroidia; order Flavobacteriales; family Flavobacteriaceae; genus Aequorivita; species Aequorivita soesokkakensis. The sequence continues at coordinate 10,374 of NZ_LXIE01000010.1, forward strand.
CGCGCGCTCCTTCTGGAGTTGATTTTATTAAATAAGGAGTTTCCACTTCAATAAATCCTTCATTTGAAAGATAATTACGAACCGCCATCGCAACCTTTGAACGGAAAATTAAATTTTCGCGTACTGGTTTTCTACGAATATCCAAATAACGATATTTCATTCGCAAATCCTCGCCACCGTCGGTTTCGTCTTCTATGGTGAAGGGTGGGGTAAGTGATTCATTCAGAATAGTTAGTTCAGAAACCAAAATTTCTACATTGCCGGTTGGCATATTTGGATTTTTGGATTCGCGCTCAATTACGGTTCCCGTTACTTGGATTACGAACTCACGCCCTAGTTTTGCAGCTTTTTCTATTACTTCTTTTGAAGTTCTTTCCTCATCAAAAATAAGTTGGGTGATGCCGTAGCGGTCGCGAAGGTCTACCCACACCATAAAACCTTTGTCGCGGGTTTTTTGTACCCATCCCGCAAGGGTTACTTCCTTATTGATATCTGCCGCTCGAAGCTGACCGTTGTTGTGCGTTCTGTACATTTTATTCTGAAAAAAATTAAGGGTGCAAATTTAATAAGTATTAAATGAATTGAAGTGGTTTTGAAGGGATTATTATTTAGGCGGATAAATTGTGCAACTTAATTAAGACGTTTGGTACTTAAAGAACCAAGATTCAAGAACCAAGACTTTCTTTAGAGCGGGTGGGACTTTTATAAGTGCGGAAGTAATATTTGTTAAAGCAGAAGCTCTATGTGTAAAAGTAGTTTCGTGAATATAAAAACTAGAGCTAGTTTTTTATAAACTTTTTCACAACAGTATTACCGTTTTCATCTTCAATATTTAGAAAATACATGCCGCTTGATAGATTGGAAACATCTATGGAGGTTTGTTTTTCAAGCGCTAAAGTTTGGGAGCTTAAAAGTTTGCCTTCTATGTTGAAGATTTTGACTTTTAGATTTTCTGTAGGATTTGTTGCACTTAAAAACATTTTGTCTTTTGCGGGGTTTGGGTATAGTTGAAATTTATTTTTTTGAAAGTCTGAAGTGGAAAGTGGGTAACTTTTAAAAATGGCATAACCCATTAAAGGGCTTGACATAGAAAGTACCTTGCCTCCATTATCTTGAGTGATACTGAACCAAAAGCCATTTGAAATAAAACCAAAATAATCGTATTCAAACCAGTTATGTTGCTGTATGCCACAATCATTTGTGGTTGCTATAAAACTAATGGAGCTCAAATCATTTGGAGGAAAAAACTCATAAGTACCGCTAAAGGTATTACAGGCGCCTTCGCCACTATAAGTTAAATCTTCTGAAATCCTTAAATAGGGAGTAATAGACGGACTAATAAGAGACACATCATACAAAGTGCCCTCATCTGTAGACATTACTTCATACAAATACCAGTCATTTTCAAAAAGTTGTGGGTCTTGCGCAAAAGAAATTGCACTAATGTTGAATAGCAGAAGGTATAATAGTGTTTTCATAATTTATTCTTTTATAAATTTTTTCACTGCAGTATTACCGTTTTCATCCTCAATATTTAGAAAATACATACCGCTTGATAAATTGGAAACATCTATGGAAGTTTGTTTTTCAAGCGCTAAAGTTTGGGAGCTTAAAAGTTTACCTTCTATGTTGAAGATTTTAATTTTTAGGTTTTCTGAGGGGTTTTGTGAACTTAAAAACAGTTCATTTTTTGCGGGGTTTGGGTGGATTGAAAAAGCACTGTCCTCTTGGGAGGAAACACCTAATGTGCAATCTTCAGAATAAACAAAATCTGCATCTATGCGCCAATTATCATAAGGAGCCTCATGGTTTGTTGCGGCTACTTCATCATCTACTTTTACGCAATGCAATTCGGTGAGTTCACATGGGATTCCTTCAAATAGGCAGGGTAGGGTCACGGTTAATATTTCGTTATTACCGTTTCTTGCGTCAACCGTTTCCAAGAAAAATAAATTCGTGCCATAAACTATCTCTAAGTTTACGTTGTTGCTAAGATCTAAAGTTGTAAAAAGCGGGCCTATATATCCATCAAAATTACCAAAATAGAGTTCTTTTAGGAGAATATTATTGCTAACATCTAGTGAAGAGATATCTACACCTGTTAAGTTCAAATATTCCAATAAAAGGTTTTGGGATAAGTCAATTTCAGAAATAAATGCTCCATCAGCAATCAATGTTTTAAGATTTACACTATTTGAAAGATCAATTGTATCAATCCAACAATCTCCCATCTCTAATGTTTCCAAATTTATGTTATTTGAAAGGTCAATGTTATCCAGCTGATGTAAAACCTGAATGTCTAAGCTTTCCAAAAGAATATTGCCTGAAATATTTATTGAGGTTAAAGGATTTGCGTGACAGATAAGGTTTTTCAAATTTGTATTTGACGAAGTATTTAAACTGGTTAAACTATTTCCTCTTACATCTAAATTTTCCAAAGCTGCAAAATCCTCAATACCCGTTAGATTATGTATGTTTTCATACCTTACATCCAGTGCTATTATTGAATTAATATCAGTTGTTAATACTTGACCATTAACAATGCCATCACTATCAATCCCCAAATCAATTAGTGCGCGCTCAAAATTTTGATCGGGAATATTTGTTATTTGCGCAAAAGAAATTGTGCAGGTGCATAAAAAAAGAATGAGTAGTAGTGTTTTCATAACTTTGATGGTTAATAGATTGTTGACCTTTTAAAGGTAAGTCAAAACCTACAATAATAAAAAAGGGTTTACCCTGTTTTTCAAGAAGCCCGTTTCCTACAAATTAAAACCCTCTTAGGAAAACAACTTCCTAAGAGGGTTTTATAATTTATTAATACAAGTTTTGGGCTGAACTTCGACACTTCGGCTACGCTCAGTGTGACAAATACCTATTGATTCTCGATTCGCAATTGTTCCTTCGCCTTTAGTTTCTTTAACTCCTTCATTCTGCGTTTTTTTCTGAATTTAATCTTGGCGCGGTTTACCAAATAGAACATTACCGGCACCACAATTAAGGTCAAGAAAGTAGCGAAAATCAGTCCGAAAATTACAGTCCAAGCCAGCGGCCCCCAGAAAATCACGTTATCACCGCCTATATAGATGTTTGGGTTGTAATCTGTAAACAGTCCAAAGAAATCTATGTTAAACCCGATAGCCAAAGGCACGAGACCAAGCACAGTAGTAATTGCTGTGAGCAAAACAGGACGCAAACGCGACCTTCCACCCGCAACAATGATGTCAAAATATTGCTTTTTGGTGAGCATATCATCATCGTCCATTTCTAGGTCGTTCATTTTTCGGTCAATCAAAATCTGGGTGTAATCTATAAGAACAATGGCGTTGTTCACTACAATACCCGCTAGGGAAATGATACCCATCATCGTCATAATAATCACGAAATCCATATGGAAAACTACCAGCCCGAGAAATACCCCCGCCAAACTTAGTACCACCGAAGTTAAAATAATCATCGGTTTGGAAAGCGAGTTGAACTGTGCAACCAAAATAAGCAAGATTCCGCCCAAAGCATAGAATAGTGCCAACAAAAGGAAGCCCATATTATCTGCCTGTTCTTCCTGCTCGCCCGTAAACGCAAGGTTTATATCTTTTGGAAGCTCGTAATTCTGAAGTTCGGTTTTCAGATCGTTTACTATTTCGGTGGCATTGTAACCCCCAATTACGTTGGAGTAAACGGTGATGGTTCGTTTTAAATCTTTCCTTTTAATGGAACTGAAGGAAGCCGTATTGTTCTTAGTCACCATTGCCGAAATAGGCACTTGCACTATGTTTCCTTGGTTATTTCTGAAAGTGATTGGCTGGTTGAAAAGCGCGCTTTCATCATAGCGGGATTTTTCGGAAAGGCGGACGTTTATTTCGTAATCGTCATCACCTTCTTTATAGGTGGAAGCTTCTTCCCCAAAAATAGCCCGGCGAAGGGTTTGCCCAATCTGTCCCGTGGAAATGCCCAACTGGCCCGCTTTTTCACGGTCTACGGTCACGTCCATTTCTGGTTTACTTTTGTTAACGTCTATTTTCAATTCCTCGATACCGCTTATGCCCAAACCTTCAATATAGGAACGCAGGTTTTCGGCTTGGCGGAGCATTTCTTCGTAATCTTCACCAATCAATTCAATGTTTATTGGATAACCAACCGGAGGGCCGGCAGCATCTTTTTCAACAATAATGGAAGCTCCGGGGAAGCCTTTTACTGACTCGCGTACTTCTTCCAGCACATCGCTACTTTTCACTCCGCGGCGCAATTGATAGTCGCGCATCGAAAGTGTGATTTTTCCTTTTTGAGGCATTTCATTGCTTTGGCCACCGTCCGTTTGTGGGTTTCCGGCACCTTGACCAACCTGTGAAATGGCAGATTCTACCATATAATTGTAGCCATTGTCGTCATATTTTGATATGGCATCAAACACGCGTTGTTCTACTTTTTTGGTAAGCTCGTTTGTTTTTTCAATGTCCGTTCCCTGCGGATATTCTATATATGTAATTATTTGGTTCGGTTCATTTTCGGGGAAGAAGAGCACATTTGGCTGCGCAATTCCCACTAAAACGAAAGACATAAGTAACAGTATAATTGTTCCGAAGAAAAACACGTAGGCTTTTCTTCCGCGCAAAGCATATTTTAGAATTCTTTCGTAAAAATTTTCAAGCTTTTTAAGCGATTTGTACTGAAAATAATCAACTGCCCCGGCCAAGATATATTTATAAACCCAAAGCATAATTGCGGAAAGAATGGCCAAGTTTCCAAAACCACGGAATGCGGCAACATCCATCGCAAAGCCTGCAACCAAAAGCAAAATACCTACTCCCAGCAGAATTAAACTCCAGCGGATTAGTTTCTTTTTTGTCATGGACTCTTCTTCAGTTTTCATAAATTCTGAAGTAAGCATGGAGTTAATTATCAGCGCCACAAAAAGCGATGATGAAAGCACCACGGAAAGTGTTATGGGGAAATAAATCATAAACTTACCGATCATTCCCGGCCAAAGCCCAAGCGGGAAAAACGCCGCTAATGTGGTTGCTGTAGAAGCGATAATAGGCCAAGCAATTTCGCCCATTCCTTGTTTTGCGGCTTTTCTAGGTGGCATGCCTTCGCTCATAAGCGTGTACACGTTCTCCACTACCACAATACCGTTATCTACAAGCATTCCAAGACCCATCACAAGCCCGAAAAGCACCATAGTGTTTAGCGTAAAGCCCAAGGAAGAAAGGATAAAAAGCGACATCAACATGGAAAGCGGAATGGCAAAACCTACGAAAAGTGCGTTTCTGAAACCTAAGAAAAACATCAAAACCAATACAACCAAAATTACCCCGAAGATGATGTTGTTTACCAAGTCGTTCACTTGGTTTTCGGTTTTTATGGATTGGTCGTTTGTGAGGCTAATATGCAGACTTTTTGGAAGATAATTTTCCTGTTCTTCGGCTACAATTTTTTTGATCTGCTCTACGGCCTCGATCATGTTTTTTCCGGCGCGTTTTTTCACATCTAGCATTACTACGGGCTCGCCGTATTCACGGGCGTAGGTTGTAGCGTCTTTTTCCTTAAATTTTATCTCGGCAATGTCTTTTAGGAAAATAATTCCGTCATCTTTTTTAACTACAACGTTCTCCAACTCCTTCGGGTCTTTAATTTCACCAGTAATTCGGATGTTTTTTTGAACTCCGTTGGTAATAATATTTCCACCGGAAATAGTGTTGTTTTCACCTTTTACCGCGTTGATGATGTTGTCAAAACTTACCTGCGAGGCGGTCATTTTATAGATGTCAACCGCAACTTCAACTTCCTTTTCCTCGGCTCCACGGATAGTTGCTTCTTTAATCTGCGGAAGTAATTCAATTTTATCTTGAAGATATTCGCCGTATTCCTTAAGCTGCTGCACGGGATAGTCGCCCGTAAGATTTATGTTGAGGATGGGCATTTCTTCCGAAAAATTTAAGTCGAAAACATTCGGCTCTACCTTTGCGCCATTGGTAAGTGTGGGCCAGGTAGTTTCAGATTTCACTTGATCCACCTTATCTTTTACGGACTGTTTTGCTACGGGAATTTCAACATTTTCCTCAAATTCAACAATAATAATAGAGTAATCCTGAAGGGTTGTTGAGGTAATTTCCTTTACGCCTGCAACGTCCTTAAATTCCTCTTCGAGTGGTTCAGTGATGAATTTTTCGACGTCTTCTGCAGAGTTTCCGGGGTTTACGGAACTCACGTAAATTTTGGTTTCAATAATCTCAGGAAAAGCCTCGCGCGGCATGCTATAATATGAATAAGCACCCAAAAACAGGATGATGGCCATAATTACATAGACCGTCATTTTATTGTCAATGGCCCAAGACGAAATACTAAATTCTTTATACGGGTTTTTGCTCATGGTGCAAAGGGTTTCTTAGTTTTTGATGGTTACTTTCTGTCCGTCGCGAAGGGTTTTTGCACCTTCCTTGATTATGGTATCGCCTTTTTTAAGGCCAGATTTTACCTCTGTATGGTTTTGGTATGAAAGTCCTGTTTCAAGAAGAACACGTTTTGCTACACCTACTGAATCGTTTATGGGTTGGTAGATATAGGCTATTGTTTCGCCAGCGGCGTTTTCCTGCAATACATTTTCTGGAACGGTAATGGCTCCTTCCGCGCTGTAATCGTTCACTTTTACAGTGGCGATAAGGTTTGGTTTTACCAATCCATCTTTATTTGGAATTTCTACTTGTATTTCAAAACTTCTGTTGTTCGGATTTATGTAGTTGCTTACTTGGCGAACGGTTCCGGTGAATTCTTCATTTATTGAAGCCAACTTCACCTTTACTTGCGTTCCCTTTTTTATGTTTCTAAGATAGGTTTCGGGGATGGAAGCTTTCACGTACATATCGCTCAAGTTCACCAAGCGGATGATTGGGGTTTGCCCGGGAACCACCACTTGTCCCGGATCTGAAATAATTTCGTCCACTACACCGCTAAATGGGGCTGTAACTACTGTTTTTCCTAACTGTGAACGCATTTGCTGGGTAGCATTTTTGGCAGCTTCATAATTAGTTTTGGCTTGCAAATACTGTATTTCGGAACCAATTTTTTGTTCCCACAAACGCTCTTGACGTTCAAAAGTGGTTTTTGCCAATGCCAACTGAGCTTCCTGTTGTGCAACTTGGCTGGACATTCCGCCATCGTCTATTTTCGCAAGACGCTGTCCTTTGGAAACGCGTTGGCCTTCCTTCACATACACATTGGTAAGTACACCGGAATATTCCGCATTTAAAACTACATTTTGATCTGTCTCCACATTGCCTTGCACTTCAACATAATGTTTAAAAAGGGTGTCTTTAATTACCTCAGCAGTGATTAAAGCTGGTCTTTCTTTCTTTTCATTTTCGTCTATGTAGGCGTTCAATTTATCGATGTCGGCCTTAAGTTCGCGCTGCTGTTTGTTCAGTTCGGCACGCTTGGCTTTTACCGCCGCCATGTCTTTCGAATCAATAACCGCATCAACAGATTTGTTGTCACCACCGCAGGAAGCGAGGGTGATGATTGTTATTAGTAATAGAAGTGATTTTTTCATTGTTGATTTATTTTTAAAAAGTCGATTAGTTTAGGAGTTGATTAGTTTAGGAGTTGGGCTTAGTTAGGAATTTGTGATTTATATAAACCGTCGAGCATAGCTGTAATTTCGGTTATGTCGTTTCTTAGTTCAAAATATTTTTCCTCGTTTAAAAATTCCAAATCGTTAGAAAGGATACATTGGTTTAATAATTCAAGTGCGGAACTATAGGCAATTTCTGTAAATCGTCCCTTATCCTTGTTAGTATGTCTTCCAGTTCCTTCCGCAATATTAGAGGAAATTGAAACTGCAGCTCTCCTCATTTGACTGGTAAGACCGAACTTTTCTTCGGAAGGAAAATCAGCCGTAGCTTTATATATTTTAATGGAAACTTGTTTTGATCGTTGCCAAACCTGTAGTTTTTCAAAACCGAAAATTTTCATAATCAAATTATTTTAGTCGTCATTCTTTAATTGCGCTCTCAACTCTAAACTCCTCAACTCCTCAACTTTTAATTAGTATTTTCCTTTAATTTCTTCGTAATTCATCCGCAACTGCGGAATATTGAGAACTGTTTCAAGGTTTGCTTTTTCATTAATTAGCGTAAGCATCGACTGAAAAAATTGTTGCTGTGCTGAATATAATTGGGTTTGCGCCTGGCGCAAGTCAAAACTGGTTGAAAGGCCTTCGGTGAATTTCACTTGATTTTTTCCTTCAATACGCTCGGCCAAGGCAAGATTTTTCTTTGAGTTTTCATAATTCTCAATAGCGAATTGATAATTGCTCTGGGCCGTTGTTAAATCAAGTTTTATTTGTTGTTTGGTCTGTTCCAAATCTGTCTCTGCCTGATCCAAAGCTATTTTGGTGCGTTGGCTCGCGGCGCTTCTCATACCACTGCTGAAAATGGGAATGTTTAAACTAACCCCTAAAACAGAAGATTGATACCAAACCTGATCACCATTAAAAAAACTGAAATCATCACTGTTGGCTGAAGTTCCATAATTCACAAAAGCCGAAAGACGTGGTAGAAACTTGCTTTTTTCAAGTCTGTTTTCAAAATAGCGCTGTTCTGTAAGGTTATAGGCAATTTTATAATCTACATTTTCTTCAATCTTTAAAGATGAATCCAAAAGCGAAAGACTTATGTTTTGATTGGCCAATTGATCCAAATCATCTGTCAAAGTTACTGGCGCTTCCACGTCAATTCCCAAAGCAAGATTGAACATTTGCTTGGCTATAGCTTGGCTTCTACGGGCATTGTTGAGCTGGGTTTCAATATCCAACAGGGTTATTTCCAACTGCTCTACACTTTCCTCTTCGCCTAAACCGTTTTCGTAAATTTTTCGGGTTTCGTTGAGGTTTTGCTCAAGATTGGTTTTGTTTTTTTCAAAAATGTCCACCAATTCCTGCGCCAGTAAAACACTTCCGTAGGCGTTGATTACACCTTTCCGCACTTCCAAACGGGTTTTCTCGTTGGCATTTTCAGAATACCTCAAAAACGCCTTTGCCGCTTTTAAACCTACAAGGTAACTTCCGTCAAAAATTAATTGATTTAGTGTTGCCACAGCATTTGCGCTTTGTTTTGTTCCAAAAGTAACGGGAACAAAGGTGCCCGGTTCGCCACCAGTAATTTCAGCGGGAAGCAAGGTTACAGGCTGTTTTAGGTTGTTGTTGTAAGAAATGTTTCCATCTATCTGCGGCAGACCCTGCGCGGTGGTTTCCCACTTTTGCTTAATAGCTTTGGCAATATCACGTTGCGCATTTATGGAGGTGTAATTGCTGTCCAAAGCAAAGGTTACCGCCTCTTCCAAACTGAACGTATAATTTTTCTGCTGTTGCGAAAAACCTAAAGTAGTGCACAATAGAAAACTGAATATTAAAAGTTTTTTAGTCATTGGTTTGATGCTCTTTAATGAATTTTTTTAGTGTTAAAAAACCTTCCGGTGTTACAATTCCGCGTAAATGATATTCCAGATATTCCTCTGTAATAAATTTGGTTGAAAATTTGTCGAGAGGAAAAAGATTTTGGTCTTTGGTGCCATGAATACCCAAAAAATAAAGCCTTGCGATGAATTCTATATCCAAATTGCTTCTGTACAGCCCCTGTTCAATACCCCTGCGAAGATTTGTGCGGGTGCATTCCATCATCTTTTCAAAATGGCTTTCTTTCAAACCTTCACTTATTTCTGGATAATATTTTTGAAGTTGGTACTGTGGGGAAGAATTTTCATCCTCAATTTTTCCCATTACGAATTTTTTTATTTCGAATAATTCCTCAATGGGGTTCTGCTCCATGGAACAAATTTCATCAATTCCGGAAGTAATATTTTGAAGTACATTACATGTACATTCCTTGACCAAGGCGGTTTTGTTTTTAAAATGTGTATAAATGGTTTTTTTTGAAATAGCCATTTCATTGGCAATATCATCCATCGTAACGCTTTTAAAACCAAGCTTTAAGAAAAGACCAGTGGCTTTTTGAACAATTTTTTCTTTCATAATTGGGCGCAAAGATATGTCGGGGAAACTTTTAAAACAAAAAAAGTTTCCTAAGTTTTATTTTTTTAACAATGCATTAACAAGCCGCCTATTTTTGGTTTTAAATTGTGTGCTTTTGCTTTGCTTGTTTTACTTTAGCCAAAATTTTTATTGAATGGATTTTTTGAAAAAATACAACCAAGTACTTCAGGAATATCTTGACAGTGCCGTTGCCCAAAAAGAACCGCGCCAACTTTACGACCCCATAAAATACATTCTCTCTTTGGGGGGCAAAAGGCTTCGTCCCTTGCTCACATTAATGGTTTGCGATTTTTTTGGCACTGATTTCAAAAAAGCTATTCACGCCGCTCTGGCCGTGGAATTGTTTCATAATTTTTCACTTATCCACGACGATATAATGGATAATGCGCCCTTGCGAAGGGGCCAAAAAACAGTCCATGAAAAATGGGATGTAAACACCGCAATCCTTTCCGGAGACGCGATGCTTATTTTGGCATACCGTTTTTTTGAAAATTATGAGCCACAAATGTTTCAGGAACTCGCAAGACTTTTTAGCGAAACCGCTCTGCAGGTTTGTGAAGGCCAACAGCACGACATGGATTTTGAGACCCGTGATGATGTTACCTTGGTGGAATACATAAAAATGATAGACCATAAAACCGCCGTATTATTGGGAGCGGCAATGAAAATGGGTGCTATCGTTGCCGAAGCTTCGGAAAGCGATAAGGATAAAATCTATCAATTTGGAAGAAATTTGGGTATCGCTTTTCAGTTACAGGATGATTATTTAGATGTTTTCGGCAACCCCGAAACCTTTGGAAAACAAGTGGGCGGCGATATTATTGCAAACAAAAAAACGTTTCTTTATTTGATGGCCATTGGGCAGGGTTCTTCAGTACAAGCCGAAGAACTGGAACATCTTTTCAGTATAAATCCGAAAGACCCGACCGATAAAATTTCAACTGTAAAAGAAATATTCCGGACCTCCGGCGCTGCTGAGGCTACCCGTGATGAAATAGAAAAATACAGCATGCACGCTTATTCAATTTTGGAAACCATAACTATTTCTGAGGAGAAAAGGGAAGTATTCCGCGAATTTGGCAACAGTTTGATGCAGCGAAATGTTTAAAAACAATTAAATAAACTGCGTTTTTACTGCTGACTTATTTATGAATATTTTAAGATTTTCGAGCATATAAATATAAAGATTCCAGTCCGCTAGTTGATGTATTTGTTGTATTTTTGTACCGTTTTACAAAAAAGACCCTTTGCATATTTATCATGGATAAATTTTCCTTCTTAAACGCGGTTCACCCATCTTACATCGCGGAACTTTACGAAAAATATTTACAATATCCAGACAGTGTTGAACCCAGTTGGAGAGCGTTTTTCCAAGGATTTGACTTTGGTTCTGAAAATAGTGCCCACGAATTTTTTGGCACAAACGAAGCTGTTGAGGCACCGCAATACGCAGAAGGAGCGAATTGTGAAGACGTTGTAAAGGAATTTCAGGTGGTGAAATTAATTGACGGTTACCGAACCCGTGGGCATCTTTTCACCAAAACCAATCCCGTTCGCGAGCGCAGAAAATATACGCCAACACTTGCATTGGAAAATTTCGGCCTTTCACAGCACGATCTTAAAGCTACTTTTAAGGCTGGCGAAATCCTCGGAATAGGTGAGGCTACGCTGGAGGAAATTATAAGACACCTTGAAAGCATTTATTGTGATTCCATCGGGATTGAATATATGTATATTCGAAAGCCGAATGAAATTCAATGGATTCAGGAAAAGCTAAATATTAATGATAACCAACCAAATTTTTCAACGGAGCATAAAAAACATATTCTGAAAAAACTTAATGAAGCCGTTGCTTTTGAAAGTTTTCTTCACACAAAATACGTTGGTCAAAAACGATTTTCATTGGAAGGTGGCGAAAGCTTAATTCCAGCTTTGGATGCCTTGATTGAAAATGCTGCCGAAAAAGGAGTAGAGGAATTTGTGATGGGAATGGCTCACCGTGGGCGTTTGAGCACGTTGACAAACATTTTTGGAAAGAGTGCAAAAGATATTTTTAGTGAATTTGACGGAAAGGATTATGCGCAGGATATTTTTGATGGCGACGTAAAATATCATTTGGGTTGGACTTCAAAAAGAAAAACCGAATCTGGAAAAGAAATAAATTTAAATATAGCGCCAAACCCTTCGCATTTGGAAACAGTGGGGGCCGTTGTTGAAGGTATTACAAGAGCTAAACAAGACGACCACCATAAAAATAACCCGAATAAAGTATTGCCAATAATTGTTCACGGCGATGCTGCAATTGCCGGACAGGGGATTGTTTATGAAATTGTGCAAATGGCGCAGTTGGACGGTTATAAAACACAAGGAACTATTCATATTGTAGTGAATAACCAAATTGGTTTTACCACCAATTATTTAGATGCACGTTCGTCAATTTATTGTACCGATGTTGGGAAAGTGACCCTTTCACCAATACTTCACGTAAATGCCGATGATGTTGAAGCTGTGGTGCACGCGATGCTTTTTGCATTGGATTTCAGAATGGAGTTTGGCCGCGACGTTTTCATCGATTTATTGGGATATAGAAAATATGGCCACAACGAAGGGGATGAGCCACGTTTCACGCAACCAAAATTGTACAAGGCAATTGCAAAGCACGAAAATCCACGCGATATTTATGCGGAAAAGCTGATTGCTCAAGGCGTTATTGAAAAAGGCTTCACAGATAAACTTGAACAGGAATATAAAGACAAGCTTGAAGAAAGTCTTGAAAATTCCAGAAAAGAAGACAAAACCACCATCACTCCCTTTATGCAGGATGAGTGGGAAGGCTACGAATATGCGGAGGAGGATAAAATGATGGAAACGGTCAACACGAAATTTGACCTAAAAAAACTGGATGAAATTGCTGAAGTAATCACAAAGTTGCCTGAGGATAAGAAATTCCTAAAAAAAATAGCCAAGCTTGTTGAAGCAAGGCACACTATGTATTTTGAGGACAACAAATTGGATTGGGCCATGGGCGAATTGCTTGCCTACGGAACACTTTTAAAGGAAGGTCACGATGTGCGTATGAGCGGGCAGGATGTGGAGCGCGGAACGTTTTCACACCGTCACGCGGTTATAAAAGTTGAGGACAGTGAGGAAGAAGTTGTGCTTTTAAACCATTTGAAAGGTGATCAAGGCGATTTTTATATTTACAATTCCCTGCTTTCGGAATACGGGGTAGTTGGATTTGATTATGGTTACTCAATGGCAAGCCCGAAAACATTGACACTTTGGGAAGCGCAGTTTGGAGATTTCAGCAATGGGGCGCAGATAATGATAGATCAATATATTTCTGCTGCGGAGGATAAATGGAAACTGCAGAATGGTTTGATAATGCTGTTGCCACACGGTTACGAAGGGCAAGGTGCTGAACATTCTTCAGCTAGAATGGAGCGTTATCTTCAGCTTTGCGCGAATGATAATATGTTTGTGGCAGACGTAACAACACCTGCGAATCTCTTTCACCTTTTCAGAAGACAATTGAAAGTAAACTATCGCAAACCGTTGATTGTATTTACTCCTAAAAGTTTGTTACGCCATCCAAAAGTGGTTTCAACTAAGGAAGAATTGGCCAATGGAAGTTTCCAAATGCTGATTGACGATGCAGAAGCAAAAGCTACAAAAGTGAAAACTTTGGTTTTTGTTACTGGTAAATTCTATTACGATTTGCTTGAAAAAAGAGAAGAATTAAAAAGAGATGATGTTGCATTGGTGCGTGTGGAACAACTGTTCCCATTGCCAACGGATGCAATGAAAAAGATAATCAAAAAATATAAAAATGCAGATGATGTGGTTTGGGCACAGGAAGAACCAAAGAACATGGGTGCCTATTCACATGTTTTGATGCATTTTGAAGAAGCCAGAAATTTCAGGGTTTGCAGCAGAAAAATGTATGCAGCACCAGCAGCGGGTAGCTCTGTAAGATCAAAAGCGCGACATGCAAAAGTAATTGAAAACGTTTTTGATAAAAATATGGATTAGATTCCATAATTTTAGAGAAACCAATTTTTTAAATGAAACTGCAGGAAATTGAAAATAAAATCTTTGAAATACGTGGGCAAAATGTAATGCTCGATTTTGACCTTGCAGAAATCTACGGAATTGAAACAAGGGTTTTAAAACAAGCAGTGCGTAGAAATTTAGAGAGATTTCCGAAGGACTTTATGTTTGAAATTTCTGAGAAAGAAATCGATGACTTGGTGTCACAATCTGTGATACCGTCAAAAAGTAAGTTTGGCGGGGCACAACCCTTTGCCTTTACAGAACAAGGCGTGGCAATGCTGTCCAGCGTTTTGCGTAGTAAAACCGCAATCGCTATAAATATCTCAATTATGCGAGCCTTTGTGATGATGCGTCAGTTTGCACTTTCGCATAATGATTTAAGCGAAAAGTTATCCAAACTTGAAGAGAGATATGATCAAGAGTTTAAAAATGTTTATGATGTTTTAAAGTACTTGATGCAGAAAGATGAAGTTGAAAAAGAACAAAAAGAACGAAAAAAAATAGGCTATAAATAAATAGTCCCTGCAAAGTTTTTAAAACCCTGAGGGTATAATAAACGATTTAAAAATAGCAACAGAAAAGGTTGCAATAAACAATAGGAATATGGCATTAGAAATGAAAGTCCCATCTCCGGGAGAATCCATCACCGAAGTTGAAATAGCTTCTTGGTTAGTAAAAGATGGCGATTATGTTGAAAAAGATCAAGCAATAGCTGAAGTAGATAGCGATAAAGCAACCTTAGAACTTCCAGCTGAAGCCAGTGGTATTATTACTTTGAAAGCGGAAGAAGGCGATACCGTTGCCGTGGGTGACGTTGTTTGTTTAATTGATACCGATGCCAAAAAGCCGGGCGCCGATGATTCTTCAGAAAAAGAAGATAAAAAGGAAAAAGCTGATGCTAAGACTAAGGAAACAAAAGAAGATACTTCTAAAAAAGCCGAAGCCAAAACACAAACCCCTTCAAAATCTTCTACTCCAAATCAGGAACAGGATAAGAAAACATATGCAACAGGTTCGCCTTCACCTGCGGCAAAGAAAATTCTTGATGAAAAGGGAATGTCTTCAAAAGACGTAAAAGGGAGTGGCCGCGATGGAAGAATCACTAAAGAAGATGCAAACAATGCGGCACCATCTATGGGAACTCCTGGAAGTGGAAGCCGTGGAAGCGAGCGCAAAAAGCTTTCCATGCTTCGCCGAAAAGTTGCTGAGCGTTTGGTTTCAGCAAAAAACGAAACCGCTATGCTTACTACTTTCAACGAAGTAGATATGACTGCGATTTATGAATTGCGTAATCAATACAAAGAGCAATTCAAAGAAAAACATGGAGTTGGACTTGGTTTTATGTCTTTCTTTACCTTGGCTGTTGTTCGCGCTTTGGAATTATATCCAGACGTAAACTCAATGATTGATGGTGATTATATGATTACGTATGACTTTAAGGATATTTCCATTGCTGTTTCAGGACCAAAAGGTTTGATGGTCCCTGTTATAAGAAATGCCGAAAACTTAAGTTTTAGGGGCGTGGAAGATGAGGTTAAACGCCTTGCAATAAGAGCTCGCGATGGCCAAATTACTGTTGATGAAATGACAGGCGGAACGTTTACAATTTCAAATGGCGGTGTTTTTGGAAGCATGCTTTCCACCCCGATTATTAACCCACCGCAATCTGCTATCTTAGGAATGCACAATATTGTGGAGCGCGCAATAGTTCGCGACGGGGGAATAGTGGTTGCGCCAGTAATGTATGTAGCTTTGTCTTACGATCACAGAATAATTGACGGCCGTGAATCTGTTGGTTTCTTGGTTGCAATAAAAGAAGCTTTGGAAAGTCCAGAAGAACTATTAATGGACGGCAACGTTAAACGTGCTTTGGAATTATAACATGAAGAATTTATAAAAATAAAAACCCAGCCAATTGGCTGGGTTTTTTTGGTTAGTTAGAAACATCATCTTAATAAAAAATGATTGTACTGATTAAATTGAGTAAAAGAATCAATACAACAGAAACAATCAGAACAACTACAACTGGTTTTTTACTAGTCGCAGTAGCATTATAGTCTTTTTCTTGCTCTTCTATATACACTGAATCTTTCATATTGTAAATATCCGTCATTATATAGAAATATGAAATACGTGGTAACACGTAAATTTTGAAAATTATTCGTAAATAATTCTATAACAATTTCATATGGTGCTCTTTTGCCCAAATGAGTAGACTGTTAGTTTTGGGCTCAATGTTGAGTTTTGTTATGATGTTACTACGGTGTTTTTCAACCGTTCTGTATGAAATAAATAGTTGTGAAGCAATTTCTTTATTGGTCTTGTCCTGGGCTATAAGTTTTAAAATCTTTTTTTCTGAAGGAGTAAGTGTGTTAAGGTCACTATCCTCCATTAACACAACCCCAATAAGTTCCTTTATTTTATCGCTGAAAAATGGAACACCCTCCGTAACTGTTTTAATACAGTTTTCAATTTCTTCAAGCGCAAACTCCTTCAATATATATCCAAAAATATTTAGCTCCTGCGCTTTTTGATACAGTTCTTTTTCTTTGTGGAGTGTTATCAATACTATTTTTGTGTCAATATCAAGTCCTTTGCATTTTTGTGCAATTTCAAGTCCAGACATATAAGGCATCTGAATATCTAATATGGCAATATCCGGCTTTGTTTGTATTATGAGGTTGTATGCCTCCCTTCCATCTTTTCCACTTCCCAATAAATTGAACCCCTTTTCAAGCAAAAAATCGCTCAAACCTTTCAAAAGAAGCGGGTGGTCGTCTGCAATAATAATAGATGGCGTAGAATTGGTCATAACGGAAATTGAAATTCAAGCACAGTGCCGGTATCTTTTTTTGAGGTTACTTTCATTTGTCCTTTTAAAAATTTGGTGCGTTCCAAAAGGGTTTTTAGGCCTAATGATTTTACATCTTGGTATTTTTCTGAAAAATCAAACCCCACGCCATTGTCGCGAATGGAGATTAAAATATTATTGGTGAATTTTTTCACTGAAACTTTGCCAGCTTCTGCGTTGGCGTGTTTAAGAATGTTGCTCAAGCTTTCTTGAATAATTCTATAAATGTTCACTTCATCTTCTTTTGAAAAAATATTGTCAATGTTATCTATTTCAGCTGAAATGAAAAGCGTAGTGTTTTCGTCTATCAAATTAATGGTATATTCAATGGCTTTTGTTATGCCCAACTCCTGAAGTTGAAAGGGATGTAGGTCTCTTGAGATGGTCCTAACTTCTTCAATGGTGTGGTCCACCATTTTTTTTGTGTCCTCATCGCCACTCGCCATCAACTTGTTTTTAATAACCAATAATTGTTGGCCAACCCCGTCATGAAGATCTTTTGATATTCTTTTTCGTTCTCCTTCTTGGGATACAAGCAATTCCTGGCTGAATTTTTCCTGAAGTATTTTATTGCTTTTTAAATGTCTTTGGTTGCGATAGAGCAATATTAGCCCAAACCCCAATAAAATTGCAATTCCTCCAAAGAGCATTGCTTTTTTGAAACTTTCATTGTCTTTCTCCAGCAGAGTAATATTTGAGGTTTTTTCAACAAGTTCTTTTTCCTTTTTTTCAGTTTCGTAAAGAGTTTGGTAATAAGCAAGAGCATTTGCGGTACTTCTGTTATAAATGGAATCCTTTATTGCTGTTGAAGCTTGATTGTATTCCACACTTTTTTTAAAATCGCCAATGTCATAATATATTTCAGATAAAAAAGAATAGGAGCTCATTATTTCGTCTTCCAAACCTAACTTTTTGGCAATGGCTAATTTTTCTTTGGCTAGCGCTAAAGCCTCATCTTGCTTGCCTGTAGATTGCAAATATTTGGCCTTTCCGCCCATATAGTTGAGCTCTGCGGAAGGATTTCCGCTAAGATCAAAATCTAGATTTTCTATTAGGTCAAGATGCTTTTTTGCCTCGATAATTTGGTTGTGCTCACAATAATATTCTATCAAGCGCGAATGGATGCCAATAAATATTGACTCTTCCGATTCGTTTTTAACAAAAAGTTTTTCGGCCAAAAGCAATGATTTGTACTCCAAATCGCGCTCGCCCATCTTTTTGTAATCCAACGCTTGGTTGTAATATTCATTCGGCAAAAATGAATTCAGACCCAAGACTTTCATCTTTTCAATCAGCGCCTCCCGTTCTTTCTTGGCTTTTTCATAAAAACCATTCATACTGAACATATTGATTATGCCTTCCTGTGCAAAAACCATATAGTTATATTCTTTTTTCGCTTCATATATGGTGTATGCCCTTGTATAATCTTCGCCTGCCAAAACAAATTTGCCCAACTGCGAATATGCTTGCCCCCTAAATAGATAGGCATCTGCAATGTACAAAGAGTCTTTGGCGGAAAAATTTTCTAGGGCAAGGTTATAATCCTCAATTGCTTTTTTAAAATCTACTTTAGTATTTGCTTTTCCGCGTTTTATATATAGCCCGCCCAACAATGAGCTGTCCTTTATTTTGTACTTTCGGGCAAGCACACTGTTTATTATGGTGATGGCGTTCAGTGGATCGTTGGCATAATTTGTAAGCGGGTATTGAAGATTCATTGCTTTTTTGGCGGCCCATTCAATGCTGTCCATTTCTTGCGCCAAGCTTATGTAATCTAAACTATACTTAATAAAAGATTCTGGATTGGTTGAAAAAGTGCGGAGCAACAAACTGTCCAATGCCGCTAATTTTAAGGATTTGTCATTGGTGGTTTTTACAATTTTCTCATAATGTGGAATATCCTGACAGTATCCCGAAAAAGGACAAAGTGCAATTATAAAAAGTAAAAACAATAGTTTTTTCAATACCAATGAATTATCAGCGGAGAAGATAAAAGTACTTAAATTATTGGAAATAAACATATCAGCCGGTTATTCTATTTCACATAAAAACAATTTCTGCCATAATCAATCACGGCTCTCCTTTCCTTTAAAAAATCTGCGCCAATTATTCCGTGTATGGCATCTTCATCGGCTTGTGAAAGCGCTTCGTTTACATGCGAAAGATCAAAAAGCACAAAATCCATATTTTTCAGTTCCCAATTTGCAATGCTGAATTTATTTTTCCGCGAAAGCATGGTCTCCATGTTTATAGCACCAGCGCCTGCAGCTTTAATGATGCTTTCTTCACTTATCAATAAAAAATGGGCACTGTCCGTAAAACCTATGCAACTAGTTGAAGCACCTGTGTCCAGTATAAAACTGCCCAAAACACCATTAATTTTTGCCGAAAAAAGATAATGGCCCGTGGCGAGCCTTTTCAGTGGAACACGATAAAAACCTTCGTCTTCAAGAAATTTGCGTAATTGCATCAGCTTTTTTGTGTAAAGATAGCAAACAAAATAAGTAGCTTTGCAACTATGTTGACCGACACACATACACATTTATACAGTGATGCTTTTGCCGAAGACCGCCCGCAAATGATGCAGCGCGCGTTTGATGTTGGTATAAAAAGGTTCTTTATTCCAGCTATTGATTCAGGTTATACCGAGGCAATGTATGCTTTGGAAAAGGAATATCCAGAGAATGTTTTTTTGATGATGGGCTTGCATCCAACTTCGGTGAAGGAAAATTTTGAGGAAGAATTGGCGCATGTGGAAGCGCAGTTCCAAAAGAGGAATTTTTTTGCGGTGGGCGAAATTGGGATTGATCTTTATTGGGATAAATCAACTTTGGGAATCCAGCAGATTGCTTTTAAAAGGCAAATTCAGTTGGCGAAGAAATACAAACTTCCCATTGTTATACATTGCCGCGATGCTTTTGATGAAATTTTCGAGGTTTTGGAAACCGAAAAAAGCGATGATCTCTTTGGAATTTTTCATTGTTTTACCGGAACTTTTGAGCAAGCTGAAAGAGCAATTTTGTTTAATATGAAACTGGGCATTGGGGGAGTGGTTACTTTTAAGAACGGAAAGATTGATACTTTTTTAAATCAAATTCCGCTGAAGCACATCGTTTTAGAAACAGATTCGCCCTATCTTGCTCCGGCACCCTTTCGGGGTAAACGCAATGAGAGCAGTTATTTGGCTTTGGTATGTAAAAAACTTTCAGAGATTTATAATGTTTCGGAAGAAGAAATAGCGAAAATCACCACTGAAAATTCAAAAGCGGTATTTAAAATTTAAATTCCAAAAAACAAGTGCCAAATACCAAAAAAGTTGAACTTTGGAATTTGGAATTTTAACATTTGGAATTTCATAAATATAATATGTATGCCAAAATGAAAACCCAACCCAACATTCTCCTTATATATACTGGTGGAACCATCGGAATGATTAAAGATTTTGAAACAGGCGCACTGCGCAATTTCAATTTTGATGAATTGCTCAACCACATCCCTGAACTTAAACTTTTGGATTGCAACATAACCACCACCGCTTTCAAAAAACCAATAGATAGTTCAAATATGAATCCCGAATACTGGGTGGATATTGCAACTATCATTGAAGAAAATTATGAAGTGATGGATGGTTTTGTCGTGCTTCACGGTAGTGACACTATGAGCTATACCGCTTCAGCATTAAGTTTTATGCTGGAAAATTTGGGCAAGCCGGTAATTTTTACGGGCTCTCAATTGCCAATAGGTGATTTGCGCACGGATGCTAAAGAAAACTTGATTACCTCTATTCAGATTGCATCGTTACAGGAAAAAGGCGTTTCAAAAATTGCTGAGGTCTGTCTTTATTTTGAATATAAATTATACCGTGCAAACAGAACTACAAAGATTAATGCAGAGCATTTTGAGGCCTTCGCATCATTAAATTATCCAGATTTAGTGCAGAGCGGCGTGCATTTGGTTGTAAACAATGAAGCTTTGTATAGACCAAACCGAAGAAAAAAACTGAAAGTCCACAAAACATTGGAGAGTAATATTCTTTTGGTAAAAATGTTTCCAGGAATTGATGAAGCTACCGTGAAATATCTTTTTGAATATCCTGAAATAAAAGGTTTGGTGCTTGAAACGTATGGAAGTGGAAACGTTACCAATGCCGAATGGTTTTTAAATTCACTTAAAAAGGTAATAAAAAAAGGAGTTCCCGTTATTAATGTAACACAATGTTCTGGCGGAAGTGTGAATATGGGCCTTTATGAAACCAGCACCGAACTTAAAAAAATAGGTGTTATCAGTGCAAAAGACTGTACTACAGAAGCTGCCTTGGCAAAATTGATGTATTTATTGGGACAAAAAATTTCGGCTAACAGCTTCAAAACCATATTTGAAACCTCTTTGCGCGGAGAAATGCAATAAATAAACCCGCTAAATTATTTTATAGCGTTATTTTTTTTGTGATATTTGGCACTCCATTCAAAAAATGGCTGAATTAATTAGAGAGGTGGCCGAGTGGTCGAAGGCGCACGCCTGGAAAGTGTGTATACGCCACAAGCGTATCGAGGGTTCGAATCCCTTCCTCTCTGCAAATAAATTTTAACCAACTGGGCATAAACATTTACTGTGTGAATTAATATTCTTGCAGATTAACTAAATTATTTTATATCTTTAAACCTTTAACTAAAAACAAACTTTAAGTCGATAGCAATGAAAAAATTATTTTCTATTATGGCGGTTGCCGCAATGGTATTTGTAGGCACATTAAACGCGAACGCTGCAACAGCGCAAACAATGCCAACCAGTTCACAGGCGCTGGTAACAGCAGCTACAGTTTCAATTATTCAAGATGAAGCAGCTCCTGCTGCAGAGACCGAAAAAGGATTTCACCAAGAGTTGAAAGAACGTTTCGTGGAAGGTGGTCCTGGATTTATGGGGATTGTACTCCTGTGTTTAATTCTTGGTTTGGCTATTGCTATTGAAAGAATTATCTACCTTAATCTTTCTACCACAAACACTCAAAAATTAGCTCAGGATGTAGAAGATGCTTTAAACAGTGGCGGAATTGAAGCTGCTAAAGAAGTATGCAGAAACACAAAAGGTCCTGTTGCATCAATTTATTACCAAGGTCTTGACCGCGCCCACGAAGGCATAGACATTGCTGAAAAAGCTGTTGTTGCTTACGGAGGTGTTCAAATGGGACAATTGGAAAAGAACGTTTCTTGGATATCACTTTTTATCGCTTTGGCTCCTATGCTTGGTTTCATGGGTACAGTAATCGGGATGATTATTGCATTCGATAAAATTCAGGCAGCGAGTGATATGAACCCTTCTCTTGTGGCAGGTGGTATTAAAGTGGCACTTTTAACAACCGTATTCGGTTTGATCGTGGCTATTATCCTTCAAATTTTCTACAACTATATTATCGCTAAAATTGATAGTATCGTTAACAGTATGGAAGATGCTTCTATTACTTTGATCGATATGTTGTTCGACTACAAACAAAAAAACAAAATCTAAATAAACCACAAGATGGCATTACATAAAATTTTAAAAATAGTAGCATTGCTTCTTAGCGTTGCAGGGGTTATTTTTCTTGCAATGATCATCGCGAAAGGTGATGAAGCCGTTACTGCTACAGGTGAAGGCGTAGATGGATTCTTGTTTGTTGCTTATATTATATTTGCTATTACAATAGTGTTCGTTCTGTTTTTCGTTTTGAAAGGAATTTTCGCAGGGAACATAAAGAACACCTTAATTTCAGTAGGAGCTTTTCTTCTTATTGTTGTTATATCATATGTTTTAGCAGACGGCACACCAATGGAAATGCAAGAAGGTGAAATGCTTTCTGCAAGTGGCTCTAAATGGGTTGGTGCAGGATTGTATGCATTCTACATAATGGCTGTTTTGGCAGTAGGCGCAATGGTATTCAGCGGAATTAAAAAAGTAACAAAATAATGGCAAGAAGAGCAACACCCGAAGTAAATGCAGGGTCTATGGCGGACATCGCTTTCCTACTGCTTATCTTTTTCTTGGTAACTACTACCATTGAAAAGGACAAGGGTATCGCGAGACAGTTGCCGCCGAAGGAAGATGTTGTTGACCCACCAAAAATCAAGGAGAAAAACCTGTTCATTGTAAATGTGAACCGAAGCGATCAATTATTGGTTGAAGAAAAATTGATGGAGCTTAAAGATCTTCGTCAGGCCGCGATTGCTTTTCTTGATAATGGGGGAGCACCTTCTGGTAGCCCTGAGTATTGCAGCTACTGCAGAGGAAAACGAAATCCAGAATCTTCAGATAACCCAGACAAGGCTGTAATTTCTGTTCAGAATGACAGACTTACCTCTTATAAAATGTACATTGCCGTTCAAAATGAATTGGTGGCAGCATACAACACCTTAAGAGATAGAGAATCCGAAAGGCTCTACGGTTGGAAGTTTACTGAAAAGAGCAGAGATCTTGATGAAGGGAAGATTAAAGGAGAAGCAGCCAAAGAAGCACTTCAATTAAAATTGGAAGAAATTCAAAAGTTATTTCCTTTAAAGCTATCTGAAGCAGAACCTAAAAAATCTGGACAATAACACTAAGAGTATGTCAAAATTCACAAAGAAAAAAAGCAGCGAATTGCCCGCAATTTCTACAGCATCCCTCCCGGATATTGTATTTATGTTACTATTCTTTTTTATGGTGGTAACAGTTTTGCGGAATGACAATTTGCTTGTTCAGAACAAATTGCCAAAAGCAGATCAGGTAGAGAAATTAAAGAAAGACCGATCCGTCTATATTTATGCAGGAAAGCCAAGTTCCAGATATACTGATAAATTTGGTACAGAAGCTAAAATACAGATTGGCGATAAGTACACAGATATTTCCAATATTAAATTTGCATTGACAGAAGCGCGCGAAAAATTGCTTCCTGAACTTCAGGATAAAGTTATGGTGGCGCTTAAAGTTGATGAGAAAACCAATACTGGAATGGTTACTGACATTAAACAGGAATTGCGTGATCTTAATATGTTAAAGATTATTTACATCACCACTCCTGGAAACGAAATAAACGAATAGATTATTTAATATTACAATAAAACGCCTTGCTCCTAAGTTTCGGGATCAAGGCGTTTTTTTTAGCTTATTCTGAAAATACATTTATCTTTATAGATATGCAAAAAGTGTTTAAATTCTATATTGGTTTGCTTTTAGGCTTTGTTTCGTTTTGTGGCATTGCCCAAGATACCATTCGGCCCGCTGCTGTTGATTCTTTGTATAGAGAAGATCAGTTTTACGTGGGTGTTACCTATAACCTTCCTTTAAGCCTCCCTTCGGGCACTAATGTAAGAGGTCTTTCCGGAGGATTCCAACTTGGTTTCCTTCGCGATATGCCCATTAATAAACAACGAAATATAGCCATTGCAATTGGCGCTGGTATTTCAATTGATCAATATGGACAAAATCTTTTTATTGGTGAAACCGCCAATGATGAAACCATTTTTAGGGTCTTGAATAATGTTGATTACACACGAAACCGTTTTAATACGGCTATTGTTGAAGCCCCAATTGAGTTTAGATGGCGGAGCTCTACGCCTTCCAGCTATAAATTTTGGAGAGTCTATGCTGGTTTTAGGGTTGGTTATGCTTATTGGTATAAAGCAACTTTTAAGCAGACAGGAAATAATGTCAATCAAACAAAAATTCCTGAATTTGATCCACTTCGTATGGCTGCAACATTAAGTTTAGGGTACAATACCTTCAATTTTTTTGCTTCCTATAGCATTAATCCTTTCTTCAAGGATGCCGTAACTGTAGATGGAGAAAAAGTAGATTTTAGAACTTTGAAGGTGGGCTTAATGTTTTATATTTTATAGCCAATTATTGAAAAGAATCAATTGTGGCAATGCCCCCAAAAGAAGTCCAATTCCAAGCTCTGCATAGGTGTGCGAGTCATTTTCCAATCGTGAAGAAGCCACCCAGCCGTTTACAAATAGAAAAAAACTGATAGTGATAAGTAAATTTATTTTGAAATGGGCACTCAATCCAATAATAAACATTAAAATTCCAGCGATGCCCATTTGGTGCAAGCTAACCTTCATTTTAAAAAATACCATTACCAATGCAGCGAAAGCTGAAAAGACCATCCCCACAAAAAAGCTGTAAAGTTCTGGGTCTTCATAAGGGTCAAAAACCATTTTAATAATTAGCAGTAAAAGGATGCATTGAATCATCAAAGGAAACTTGCGCTCTTTCACTTCCCTTAAATAAATGGTTTCAACAACCCTTAAATTTTTAAGTAGAAAAAAAATAACAATAGGAATAAAAATGGTGATAATAGCAATAGCAAAATATTCTGAAAGCACTATTTCTTCATCAATATATTTTGGGGTTACTTTGTAATAAAGTATAGTTCCAAGAAGTGGCATCAATAACGGATGAAAAATATAGGAAGCAATTTTAAGAAATAGTCTCATTAAATTTCCTTTCTAAGCCTTGCCACGGGCAGGTCTAATTGTTCTCTATATTTGGCAATGGTTCGCCGGGCTATAGGGTAGCCTTTTTCCAATAAAATTTTAGCAAGTTTATCGTCCGTAAGTGGCTTCCGCTTGTTCTCTTCGGAAATGGTTATTTCTAGAATCTTTTTTATTTCCTTTGTGGAAACATCTTCCCCTTGATCGTTTTTCATCGATTCACTGAAAAAATCCTTTATAAGCTTGGTTCCGTAAGGCGTGTCCACATATTTGCTGTTCGCTACGCGCGAAACTGTGGAAACATCCATATTTATCTTGTCTGCAATATCTTTTAAAATCATCGGCTTCAACTTCCGTTCATCGCCACTCAAAAAGTATTCTTCCTGATGATGCATAATTGAGTTCATTGTAACAAAAAGCGTTTGCTGCCGTTGTTTTATGGCATCTATAAACCATTTTGCAGCATCAAGCTTCTGTTTGATGAACATTACAGCATCTTTCTGCGCTTTGGATTTGTCTTTGGACTCTTTGTAGCCCTTAAGCATATTGGTGTAATCGTGGCTCACGTGAAGCTCTGGGGCATTTCTTCCGTTTAAGGTTAAATCCAATTCGCCGTCCACAATTTTTATTGCGAAATCGGGAACTACATGTTCTACCATTCTTGTATTTCCCGAATACGTGCCGCCCGGTTTTGGGTTCAAACCTTCAATTTCGTGGATTGCATCCCGCAGTTGGTCTTCGGTGATATCAAACTTTTGAATTAGTTTTTTGTAATGCTTCTTGCTGAAATGATCAAAGGAATCATCTATAATATCTATCGCCAAAGCTACGGCAGGTGTCTGTTCCCTGCGTTCCAATTGAATAAGTAAGCATTCCTGCAGATCGCGGGCTGCAACTCCGGCAGGATCCAATTCCTGGACTATTTTCAGCACTTTTTCAACTTTATTCTCAGTGGTGTAAACGTTTTGGGTGAAAGCCAAATCATCAACAATTTCCTGTAGCTCTCGCCTTATGTAACCACTTTCATCAACGCTTCCTACCAAAAACTCCGCAATTTCCTTTTCCTCTTCGTCCAAACGATAGGTGCTCAATTGCTGCATCAAGTGCTGGGTAAACGAAGTTCCGGCGGCATAGGGCATTTGCCGTTCTTCATCGTCAGCGCTATAATTGTTTGCGGAAAGTTTATAGCTGGGCACTTCGTCATCGCTTAAGTAGTCGTCAACGTTTATATCGGTTTCAATTACTTCGTTGCCTTCATCATAATTGTCGTCATACTCATCGTTGCTAAATTCGTCATCAAAATTTTCACTTTCCTCTTTTCCGCCTTCAAGGGCTGGATTTTCCTCCAATTCTTGAGATATTCGTTGTTCAAAAGCTTGCGTTGGCAGTTGAATCATCTTCATCAACTGTATTTGCTGAGGCGATAATTTCTGGGAAAGTTTAAAGTTTAATTGTTGCTTTAACATAAATGCAATTAGTTCTTCATAAAGTTAAAAAAAACCAGCTACTAAAATAATGAAGTAGCCAGTTTTAATACAATCTTATGCTTTTTAGATTAGAATTCCGCGTTGCCCGGAGTTCTTGGGTAAGGAATTACATCGCGAATGTTACCCATTCCCGTTGTAAACTGTACCAAACGCTCAAAACCAAGTCCAAAACCACTGTGAACGGCAGTTCCGAATTTACGGAGGTCCAAATACCAATATAATTCTTTTGCGTCAACGTTCATGGTTTTCATTTTTTCAAGTAAAACATCATAACGTTCTTCCCGTTGTGAACCGCCCACAATTTCCCCAATGCCCGGAAACAACACATCCATGGCGCGTACCGTTTTACCGTCGTCATTCAAACGCATGTAAAATGATTTTATATTTGCGGGATAATCAAACAGAATAACAGGGCATTTAAAGTGTTTTTCCACTAAAAAGCGCTCGTGCTCACTTTGCAGATCGGCTCCCCATTCTTCAATTATATATTTGAATTTTTTCTTTTGGTTTGGTTTGGAACGTTTCAAAATATCAATCGCTTCGGTATAGCTCACTCTTTTGAAATTGTTCTCCAAAATAAAACGAAGTTTCTCCCTAAGTTTCATTTCACTTCGCTCATCCTGTGGCTTGTTCTTTTCTTCTTCCAACAAACGGTTTTCAAGAAATTCTAAGTCATCTGCACAGTTTTCCAAAGCGTAATTTACAACGTACTTTATAAAATCTTCTGCCAAATCCATGTTCGCATCCAAATCATTGAAAGCAACCTCTGGCTCTATCATCCAGAATTCCGCCAAGTGACGACTGGTGTTTGAGTTTTCAGCTCTAAAAGTTGGGCCGAAAGTATAAACTTTTCCCAGCGCCATCGCATATGTTTCAGCTTCCAACTGCCCGCTTACGGTTAGGTTGGCTTCTTTTTCGAAGAAATCTTCTTTATAATTTACGTTGCCGTTTTCATCCAACGGCGGATTTTTCGCATCTAAATTCGTAACCCGAAACATTTCCCCAGCACCTTCGGCATCGCTTCCGGTGATAATGGGCGAGTGCATATAATTAAATCCGTTTTTCTGAAAATATTCGTGAACGGCAAAAGCCAGTTTTGAACGCGTGCGCATCACTGCCCCAAAAGTGTTGGTACGAATTCGCAAATGAGCCTGTTCGCGCAAGGTTTCCAGCGAGTGTCTTTTTGGGGAAAGGATGGTGAGTTTTACATCTTCAGGATTTGCTTCTCCCAAAACGGTCAGATTGGAAACTTGTATTTCCACCGTTTGTCCTTGCCCTTGGCTTTCTACCAAAATCCCTGAAACCTCAATGGCAGCGCCAACGGTTACTTTTTTAAGCAGTTCTTCTTCGAAATTTTCAAAATCTACTACACATTGTAAAGTTTTGATGGTAGACCCATCGTTTAAAGCAATGAATCTGTTGCTTCTAAAAGAGCGAACCCAACCTTTAACAATCACTTCGTGATGGGTAGGCTCGTTTTTCAACAATTCAGCTATAGTCTTGTCTTGCATGGTCAATTTTTAAGAGGAGCAAATATACTTCAAAAAAATTCCAAAAAAGAAAAATCCAAAACCCAAAAAGCAATTGCCAAATTCCAAAAAGGACAAATCACAAATAAAAAACAACTTCCAAAACTCAAAGTTGAGTTATTGAAAAGAATTAGCTGATTACTGCGACTGAAAACTGATTACTCATTTTCATCATCATCCGATAAAATTTCAATTGCGGGTTTCTTCATCGTTTCTTTGTTCGCTATACTTCTTTCAAGTGAAAGTAGGAGCGTGGGAAGCAGCAAAAGATTGGAAAGCATCGCAAAAAGCAAGGTAATTGAAACCAAAGCCCCCAAAGCTACCGTCCCTCCAAAACTTGAAATGGTAAACACTGAAAATCCAAAGAAAAGCACGATTGAAGTGTAAAACATACTGATGGCACTTTCGCGCACCGCCGCAAAAACCGACTTTTTTATCTTCCAGTTATTGGCTATCAGTTCCTGCCTGTATTTAGCTAAAAAGTGAATGGTGTCGTCCACCGAAATTCCAAAGGCGATACTAAACACCAAAATTGTTGAAGGTTTTATTGGAACGCCCACAAAGCCCATTACTCCCGCGGTAATCAACAACGGCAGAAGGTTTGGAATAAGTGAAATCAAAATCATTTTAAAGCTTCGGAACATCCACGCCATAAATATCGCTATCAAGAAAATGGCCAACGAAAGTGAAAGAATCAAGTTGTTCACCAAATAACGGGTTCCCTTTTGAAAGACCAAAGCTTTCCCCGTGACCGAAACATTATAGCGTTCCGGCGGAAAAACTTTGTTTATTTCTTTATGAAGGTCTTCTTCAATACGCCCGAACCTATCGGGTTCAGTGTCTTTCATAAAGGTTGTGATTCGGGCAAATTGCCCAGTGCTGTCCACATAACTATTCAGCAAATTGGTTTTTGTGGAACTAGTTTTTGCGTATGAAAGTAAAAAAGTACGCTCTTGGCTATTCGGAAGTTGGTAGTATTCTGGGTTGCCGTTGTAATAAGCCTGTTTGGAATATTTCACCAATTCAACCACAGAAAGTGGTTTCGCAAACTCGGGAATTTCTTTTATGTGATCTTGCAATTCATCAATTCGCTTTAAGGTAGAAAGGCTCATAACGCCTTTTTTCTTCTTCGTGTCCACCATTATTTCCAAGGGCATAATGCCTTCATATTCCTTTTCAAAAAAGCGGATATCGTCAAAAAAGCCAGTGTTTTTAGGCATATCCTCAATAAGGCTGCCTGAAATTTTAATTTGAAAGATTCCAATAATACTGGCGCACAAAAGAAGAACGGCCACAATATAAATCGTGATTCTACGGTCCCGCACCATCCGTTCTACCCAATTAACAAACTTGTTTATCCACATTTTATTCAAATGCTTCAAGTGTTTGTCTTTTGGTACGGACATATAGCTGTAAATAATAGGTATAATCAGTAAACACAGCAAAAAGATGGCAACGATGTTAATGGAAGCAACTATACCGAATTCACTCAAAAGCTCACTTTTCACCAAAATAAAAGTTGCAAAACCCGAAGCTGTTGTTAGGTTTGTCATTAAGGTTGCATTCCCAACTTTCGTAATTACACGTTGTAAGGATTTCGCTTGGTTCCCGTGCAATTTTATTTCCTGTTGATATTTATTTATGAGGAAAATGCAGTTCGGAATTCCAATAACAATTATCAACGGCGGAATCAATGCCGTAAGCACCGTAATTTCATAATGCATCAGTCCCAAAAACCCAAAAGCCCACATCACCCCAATAATAACGGTACACATAGAAATAAAGGTGGCGCGCCAGGAGCGGAAAAAGAAGAAAAATATAAGGGAGGTAATAAAAAGCGCTGCGCCAATAAAAAGGCCAATTTCGTCAATAATACTTTGCGAATTCAGTGTACGTATGTATGGCATGCCCGATGTATGCACTTTTACACCCGTTTCAGCCTCAAATTTTTTAATAAGTGGAATCAAGTCGTCCACCACAAAATCTCGACGTTCCGCAGTATTTACAATATCTTTTTTAAGATAGATTGCGGAGCGAATGCTCTGTTTATCTGGGCTGTAAATAAGTCCGTCATAAAAAGGAAGTTTGTTGAAAAGCTCGTCTTTATAAACCGCGAGGTTCGCATCCGTAAAAACGGAATCCGTTATAAAAGGCACCAGTTCAAAACCTGTGGTGTCCGCTTTCTTTTCTAGCTTTTGAAGATTGCCAACGGAAAGCGTTAGCTCCACCTCGCTGAATTTACCAATGTCTTTAGAAAGTTTGTTCCAGGCTTTAAACTTGGCAGGCGTAAAAATGGTTGAATCCTTCACGCCCATCACGATCAGGTTGCCCTCTTCGCCGAAATGTTTTAGAAACTCATCATATTCAAGATTTATGGGATGGTCATCGGGCAGCAAATTGGCCTCGGTATAGGTGAAGCGCATGTTTTTCCACTGTAGCGCGAGCAGCACGGTAATGAGCGCGATAACAATTAAAATCCCTGTTCGGTTCCGTAAAATAAAACGGGCCACCCAGCCCCAAAACCCAATGCTGAAAAGTTTGTTCAAAGCAATTTTTTATAGACTTGGCAAAGGTACGTATTTGCAATAAGTAGGGAATTTATTTTGTGTGGTATTTTGGAAGTAGGAAAATTTTCAAAACCTTTTGTAGATTTACAGGAATAAGAGTTTTATGAAATACTTTTTATTCATATTAGCATTTGTGGTTTATTCACCTAGTTTCAGCCAAGATAATTCTGAAATTAATTACATTTTCCAAAAAATTGAATCTATTCAAAAAGATTGGAAATACTTTAAATTAAAAGATACGATTCAAGTAAAGATAATTCAGCACAATCCAGCTCTTTTTTTATGTGGAATAACGGCTTCTGCATCAATGACTATAGTGCAAATGGAAAATGGAAAATTAATTCGGGTTCTTGATTTGTGTAATCTATCGGATGAATACGAAGTCAATCAAATGATAAAAATTCTTCCTTTTCAAAATCCAGATATCCATGTATCCTTACCTTTTGATTTCAGGAAAAACTCAAATAACAAATATGAATCAATGACCCAAAATTATGATACTTCTATTTTGGACACAACTTGGGGCATACTTATAAAATAGAAAATCTAAGCAAAATTCAGTGTCCAGATCGTGTCCCAAACAACTAACAACCAATTAAACCTTCAAATAAAAAGTAAACTTAAACGAAATATTATCTGAAAACTTCGGAATGTTATAATACCCATAACGGTAAGCGGCGCTAAGCCCGAATCCAAAAAGAATTTTATTGATTTCAAAACCGCTTTCGTTATAAAAATGTTCCAAGGTATTGAACGGAATTCCAACATGTCGTGACGTATTTCCCATGTCGCCCCATGCATGGCGCGTAATCAGCACCAATTCGGGCTTCCATTTCTCGGCAAGTTTAAACCGTCGCAAACTGTGTTTAATTTGCAACGTGGTCAATTTATCTGAAAAAAATTCCCCAAAATACATCGTCTCAAAACTCTGCACCCCTGCAACCGAGAAGCGCTGCAAAATTTCATCTTTTTTGGGTTGGTTGGGATATGAGTGAAACAAATGCGTTAATGGCACGTCCCCTGTGGCAAACAGTCCCTCCAAAAGAATATTTGTTGAAGAAAGATCCGTCCGTTTTATGAAATAGTCAAACTTCAATCCAATTTTGGTGTAGTTGAAATCACTACCAGCCACACCTTTAAAGCCTTGCGTAACTTGAGCACTTATTTTTGGGAGACCGTCAAAATACTCTTTAGTTCCATCTTCATTGGTAAAAAAATTGGTTTTTGGGCTAATTCTAAAAGAAACAGTAGCTTCCGCCAACTGATAATCACTGTAAAGTCGGTTGTCGTTCACAAAAAAGTAATCCTCAATATTTTCCACATTGCTGTGTTCTATTCGCGCTTCCGCAAGTATTTTAGGGGTAAGTTCGCTGGTTACATTGGCGTAATATTTTCGGTATTTATAAAATTGGGTAATATTAACCAATCGCGGTTCAAAAACGGAATACACACGGGCATCGGTAAGAAAATCAAAAGTTCCTATTTCCTTTATATCGTCCGTATAATATAAATTTACCCAGGTCTTTTTTTCCTTGTTCATACGCGCACCGCCCCCAAGACTATATTTTATTGCCTTATCCTTAAAACCATACGCCACATAGCCTCCAAACCTGTATTTCTCAAAAAGTTTATCGTTGGTTAGACCTCCTATGCCCAGCCTGAAGCCTTCGTAATTATTATATTTTATAAGGGTTTTGAGGTCAATATCAAAAAACCCCACCGGATAATAACCCGAGGAAAGCGGATGCTCCTTTTTTTCCTCAATGGTGGATAGGCTGTCTTTTTTGGTAGTTTGAATTGCTGGCTGTTGCGCAAAAACAGAAAAGGCAATCAAAAACATAAAAAAGAAAAAGAGGTTGCGCATAAACTGTTGGAAGAAGGTGTTAAGAATGATTTAAAAATAAAAAGAAAGCGGCACAGTTGCCGCTCTATTGTATTTAGTTTAACGAAACGGAATTTATACCGTCATTATTTCCTTTTCCTTTTTCGCTAAGATCTCATCTATTTTTTTGATGTGCGCGTCTGTCATTTCCTGTATGTCTTCCTCCAAACTTTTTTTAAGATCTTCAGAAATTTCAAGACCTTTCAAATCGTTATTGGCATTTTTACGGTCATTGCGGACGCCTATTTTTGCTTCCTCAGCCGCTGCTTTGGCCTGTTTTGCCAAATCCCTTCTGCGTTCTTCGGTTAAGGGAGGAACGCTGATAATAACACTTTCACCATTATTCATTGGGTTGAAGCCAATATTTGCAAGATGGATACCGCGCTCAATTTCAGGAATCATTCCTTTTTCCCAAGGTTGAATGCTAATGGTCATTCCGTCTGGGGTGCTCACGTTCGCCACTTGGCTCAAAGGGGTTTGACTTCCGTAATAATCAACCATCACGCTACCAACCATGGCAGGTGAAGCTTTCCCGGCACGAATGTTTACCAATTCCTTTTCAAGATGCCTCAGGGCATTCCCCATTGCTTCTTTTGTGCCTTCAATTATAAAATCTATTTCGTCTTCCATAACATGCCCGCGAAGGCGGGTATCTTTTGATTAAACTTAAATTATATTTTTTACAAATTTACTTTTGTGCCAATCTTTTCGCCGGAAACTACTTTTAGTAGATTCCCTTTTGTATTCATATCAAAAACAATAATCGGCAATTCATTTTCCTGGCTCAAGGTGAAAGCTGTGGTATCCATCACTTTCAGTCCTTTTTGCAATACATCTTCAAAACTGATAAAATCGAATTTTGTTGCGTGGGTATCTTTTTCAGGGTCGCTGGTGTAAATTCCATCTACGCGGGTTCCTTTCAAAATAACATCGGCGCCAATTTCAATAGCGCGCAAAACTGCAGCCGAATCTGTTGTAAAGTAAGGATTTCCAGTTCCTCCACCGAAAATAACCACGCGACCTTTTTCCAAATGGCGAATCGCTTTTCTGCGGATAAATGGTTCTGCTACTTCGTTAATATTAATGGCACTTTGCAAACGTGTGGGCACTTCCTCATTTTCCAGTGCGCTCTGTAAGGCAAGCCCGTTAATTACGGTTGCAAGCATCCCCATATGGTCGCCCTGCACACGGTCCATCCCGCTACTGGCGCCAGCCAATCCCCTAAAAATGTTGCCACCCCCAATAACGATGGCCACTTCCACACCTTTTTCGGTAATCTGTTTTATTTCGTGGGCGTACTCTTTCAGTCTAACGGGGTCAATGCCGTATTGTTGATCGCCCATTAAGGCCTCGCCGGAAAGTTTTAAAAGTATTCGTTTGTAGTGCATAGCAGATTTTTACTGCGCAAAAATAAAGAAAATTATTGATGCGGTGGAAGTAAAAAAAGAGAGACTGAAATTAATCAGTCTCTCTTCGGTAAAATGTATGTTTAAAAAGCTTATGCTAAAGAAACTCTTTTAAAACCAACAACTTCAACATCGCCATACGTTTTTACGTAATCTGCAACGCTCTTTTTGTCGTCTTTAATAAAGTTTTGGTCAAGCAACGCTTTTTCGTGGTCCATTGTAGTGTTGTCACTAATGAAACGCTCAATTTTCCCCGGAAGGATTTTATCCCAGATTTGCTCTGGCTTGCCTTCGGCTTTCAATTCAGCTTTTGCATCAGCTTCAGCTTGTGCCATAATTTCTGGAGTCAATTGTGCTCTTGAAATGTATTTAGGAACGTTTTTAAGGGTTTTGCCCAAACGGCCCAACTCAATGTTTTCCTTTTCAATAACTGCAATTCTCGCTTCCGTTTCAGAAGCTACGAAATCTGCATCAAAATCTTTGTAAGAAAGAGTAGTAGCACCCATAGATGCAACTTGCATAGAAACGTCTTTTGCCAATTCCTCTGCGTTGTTAACTGCTTTTGAAAGACCTGTTAAAGCAGCAATTTTGTTACCGTGAACGTAAGAACCTACGAAAGGAGCTTCCAAAATTTCGTAACCACCAATCTCGATTTTTTCACCGATAACACCAGTTTGTTCAGTCAATTTATCAGCAACGGTAATCCCGCCAAAATCTGAAGCCAAAAACTCATCTTTTGAAGATGTGTTCAAAGCAATTTCAGCCATTTTGTTTGCCATTTCAACGAAAGAGTCGTTTTTCGCAACAAAGTCGGTTTCACAGTTTAATGAAATAGCAACACCTTTTGTGTTATTGCTGTTCACTTTTGCGGTTGCAACACCTTCGCTAGAGTCGCGGTCTGCTCTTTTTTCGGCAATTTTCTGTCCTTTTTTTCTAAGGATTGAAATTGCTTCCTCCATATTTCCACCTGCTTCAACTAAAGCGTTTTTGCAGTCCATCATTCCGGCGCCGGTGGTTTGTCTTAGTTTATTTACTTCTGCGGCTGTTATGTTTGCCATTTGTATAAATTTTTGAGTTTAATATTAAAAAAAGTCGTTCAATATATTTTCACTAAAGAAAAGAACTAAACGACTTTTAAATTTTAAGATAAAGTTATTATTCTTCTTCGTTTAGAACTTCTTTTTTCGATTTCTGACGAACGGGCTTTTTAGCTTCTTCCATTGCTTCTACGTCATCCTCATCTGTTGATGGAACTTCCGCTTTTACTTTTTTAGGAGCTTTTGCCTTTTTTGTCATTCCTTCTTCATCGTTGTTATCGTCATCACCTCCAGATTTTCTTTCAGAAAGACCTTCAATAACAGCTTCAGAAACAAAGTTCATAATGCTTTCAATAGATTTTGAAGCATCATCGTTACTTGGAATTACGTAATCAATAACACGTGGGTCACTGTTGGTGTCCACCATCGCGAAGATTGGAATGTTCAATTTCAATGCTTCTGCAACTGCAATGTGCTCACGAGTTGTGTCAACCACAAAAAGTGCTGCGGGAAGACGGCTCATATCAGAAATGGAACCTAAGTTCTTTTCCAATTTTGCGCGAAGACGATCTACTGCCAAACGCTCTTTCTTTGAAAGGGTGTTGAAAGTCCCGTCCTGCTTCATTCTATCAATAGAAGCCATTTTCTTAACGGCTTTACGGATAGTCACAAAGTTGGTAAGCATACCGCCCGGCCATCTTTCAGTGATGTAAGGCATGTTTGCATTCTTTGCTTTTTCAGCAACAATGTCCTTCGCTTGTTTTTTGGTAGCTACAAAAAGGATTTTGCGTCCACTGGCTGCAATTTTTTTAAGGGCTTCGTTAGCCTCGTTGATTTTTGCAGCGGTTTTGTAAAGGTTGATAATGTGGATCCCGTTGCGCTCCATATAGATATACGGCGCCATGTTTGGGTTCCATTTGCGGGTTAGGTGGCCAAAATGCACACCTGCTTCAAGTAAGTCTTTTACTTCTACTTTTTTTGCCATTTTTGTTTTAGTTTACGTTCTGTGAAAGGATAGCAACCGACTCATTATTGGTACTCCTTCGCCAAAGGCTATGGAGCACAAAGCAGAGCTTTGGTTTAGATGCTAAACTAACACCCGAATTTTTCGGGTTAACAGCTTTTTTAATTAATAATGAATATGAACTTTTCAACTGTAATTGGGTACCCCAAGTGAGATACCCAATATAGTTGAGTAATATTAACGTTTAGAGAACTGGAATTTCTTACGAGCTTTCTTCTGTCCGAATTTCTTACGCTCTACCATTCTTGGATCTCTTGTAAGTAAACCTTCTGGCTTAAGGATGCCACGATTTTCATCGTTAAGCTCACACATAGCGCGGGAAAGAGCAAGACGAATTGCTTCTGCCTGACCGGTAATTCCACCACCGAATACATTTACTGAAATGTCGAATGTTTTTTCGTTATCTGTAAGTGTTAAAGGTTGTTTTACTTTATACTGAAGTGTTCCAGTTGGAAAGTAATTTTCCAACTCACGCTTGTTGATGGTGATGTTTCCCTTACCTTCTTTAAGGTACACACGTGCAACAGCGGTTTTTCTTCTACCTATTTTGTGAATTGTCTCCATTACTTGTTGTCGTTAAGGTTAATAGTTCTAGGTTTTTGTGCTTCCTGTCCGTGGTTTGCATCAGCATACACTTTTAGGTTTCTGAACATTTCTGCGCCCAATTTGTTTTTTGGAAGCATACCTTTCACAGCTTTTTCAACAAGCCTTGCAGGGTCTTTTTTGTACATTTCTGTAGCGGTAAGGCTACGTTGTCCACCAGGATAGCCTGTGTGGCGGATGTACGTTTTGTCATTCCATTTGTTACCTGTAAGTTTTACGTTACCGGCGTTAATAATAATTACGTTATCACCACAATCTACGTGAGGGGTGAAACTTGGCTTGTGCTTTCCGCGAAGTAATTTAGCAGCTTCGCTAGCAAGACGACCCAATGCCTGGCCGTCCGCATCTACTACCAACCATTCTTTTACAACGGTATTCTTGTTAGCAGATACTGTTTTGTAACTTAATGTATCCATTAGTTTTTTGTCAATAGGGTTAATAAATCATTGTTTTCTCACCCCCAAACAAAACGGATTTTGTCTAAGAGGGGTGCAAATGTAGTGTTATTTATTTGAAAAGCAAGGGACAGGAAATAAATTTTCTATGAAAAAAGACCGCTTTGCTGTAGGATCAAGAATCAAGAACCAACACTGGAAAATTCATAATTCTGAATTCAGAATTATGAATTGAAATCATTCTTTCACAAATTTTTTCAACGCCATATTCTTCCCAGAATACAACTGTAAATAATAAACGCCCGAAGCCAAACTGGAAACATCCACCGTTGGAGAAACGGTATTAACGTTCCTTTGTAATACGCGGCTGCCAGTAACTGAATAAATGTTTAGTTGGTCTATATTTTGGGATTGGGTATTAACCTGCAACGTATTTTTTACGGGATTGGGGTAAAGGGTTATTGTGTTGTTGAATGGATTTTCCGTTATGCCCAATATTTCAGCATGGTGGATAATCCAAAAATCATAGCCACCACGGGAATCCTCTGCCTTATCACCTGAAATATCAGAAGTAGATCTGCCTCCAATTGTAAAGGTTCCGTCTGTGTTTAAAAGTATTAAAGGGTAAGCATCATTATAATTTCCACCTATAGTGTTTTGCCCTTCAATAACTCCCACTTCATTCAATTTTAAAATCCAAAAATCATTTAGGCCAAGGCTATTTTCTGATTTATCTCCTGAAATGTCTGAGAATGACATTCCTGCCAAAATAAATTTATTATCTTGAGTTTGAATAACAGTATCTGGACGATCTTCTTCACTGCCACCAATTGTTTTGTCCCATTCAATATTACCATTCATATCTGTCTTTAAGATCCAATAATCGTAGTAACCTTTGGAATCTTCTGTCTTGTCGCCAGAAGCGTTAGAGATCGAGCTACCAATTACCATATATCCTCCATCAATTGTGGGTATTACGTTTGTTAAAAGATCCAAACTGTCTCCGCCATAAAATTTTTCCCAAGAGGTATTGCCGTTAGAATTCACTTTCATTACAAAATATGAAAGCGTTGAAACAGGATACTTACCCCGTGCACCAATAACATATCCTCCATCATTTGTTAGTTTTAAACTTGTCATAATAACTGCATGACCTCTTTGCCATTCAATAACTCCATTAATATCCAATTTTACCACCCAAGTGTCGGTTGTGTATCCATTGTTTCCATTATTTGCCAGAGTTCTATCACCGGATATCCCAGAATCTGAAGTCCCGGCAATTAGGTATCCGCCATCATTTGTTATTTCCACATTAAATGCTTTGTCGTTGTCATCGCCTCCTATGGTATTCTGCCATTCAATAGTGCCGTTAGCATCAATTTTAACAATCCAATAATCATTACCACCTTGCGAATTTTCGGCTTTCTCTCCTGAAATATTAGAATTAGAATATCCTGCCAAGATGTAACCTCCATCTGAAGTTTGTTTGGCATCTGCCAAATATTCTTCTTGATTTCCCCCAATAGTCTTTTGCCATTCAATAGTACCAAAGCCATCAAATTTTATTAACCAATAATCCTTGCCACCACGTGAATTTTCTGTTTTTTCTCCCGAAATATCACTTTTTGAATTCCCTCCCATAAAAAAACCATCGTCTTCAGTGGAAAGTATAAAGTTGGGTTCATCCCAATTGCTGCCGCCAACAGTGCGTTGCCAAAGAATGTTGGGATCCTGAGCATATATAGTAAATAGGGAAACGAATAAAGCTAAAAGTGTAGTTGTTTTTTTCATAATATTGAAAAATTAATTTAACTGTCTTTTAATCAACAAAATACGGAATTATGATTTTTTTCTAGCTATATCTCCACAAAAATTTTTTCGATTTCAATAAGTTATTCTTTCACAAACTTTTTAACAGCAACATTTTTCCCCGAATACAACTGCAAATAATAAACGCCCGAAGCCAAACTGGAAACATCTACCGTGGGAGAAACGGTATTAACGTCCCTATACAATACGCGACTGCCAGTAACTGAATAAATATTTAGGTGATCTATGGTTTGTTCTTGGGTATTGAGTTGCAATGTGTTATTTACGGGGTTAGGGTAAAAGGTTATCGTATTGTTGAAAGGGGTCTCAGGAATGCCCAATATTTCAGCATGGTGTATGATCCAATAATCATTACCGCCCCGGGAATCTTCTGTCTTATCTCCAGAAATATCTGAGGTAGATCTGCCTCCAATTGTAAAGGTTCCGTCTGTATTTAAAAGTATTAAAGGGATTTCATCATTAAAATTTCCGCCTATAGTATTTTGACCTTCAATATCTCCTGCTTCATTCAATTTTATAATCCAAAAATCATTTAAGCCAAGGCTATTTTCAGTTTTATTTCCTGAAATGTTTGAAAATGATTCTCCAGCCAAAAGATACCCATTATCAGGGGTTTGAATTATATTTGCAGGAATATCGTTATCACTGCCCCCTAAAGTTTTGTCCCATTCAAAATTGCCATCAGCATCCATTTTTACAACCCAATAGTCAACTCCTCCTTTTGAATCTTCCGTCTTATCACCAGAAACATTGGAATCTGAATAGCCAATTGCAATACACCCCCCATCTGCTGTAATATTTATGTTATATAACCAATCTTCACCATCTCCACCATAAAATTTTTCCCAAATGGTCTCACCGTTGGAATTGACTTTCATGATATAATAGGATGTTTCTATAATAGGGTATTTATCAAGGGCTCCAATAAAATAACCTCCATCATTTGATAATTTTAAGCTTCTCATAATAACTGAA
This sequence comes from Aequorivita soesokkakensis, assembly GCF_001641085.1. GTDB lineage: Bacteria > Bacteroidota > Bacteroidia > Flavobacteriales > Flavobacteriaceae > Aequorivita > Aequorivita soesokkakensis. The sequence continues at coordinate 50,505 of NZ_LXIE01000010.1, forward strand.
TGGGCCCTTTGCCATTCAATATTTCCATTTATATCCAATTTTATAACCCAAGTGTCAGTTGTATAAGGATTAACTGCTTGATTTAGTAATGTTCTATCGCCTGATATCCCCGAATTTGAGATACCGGCGATTAGATAACCACCATCAGCGGTTATTTCCACATTATATACACTGTCATATGCATCACCGCCTATGGTGTTTTGCCATTCAATAGCACCGTTAGTATCAATTTTAACAATCCAATAATCGTAATTTCCTTGTGAATTTTCTGTTTTTTCTCCTGAAATATCGGAATTTGAAAACCCTGCCAAAATATAACCTCCATCAGCAGTTTGTTTGGCATCCCTCAAAAATTCCTCTTGATTTCCTCCAATAGTTTTTTGCCATTCAAGAGTACCTGAACTGTCAAATTTTACTATCCAATAGTCCTTTCCGCCACGTGAATCTTCCGTTTTTTCTCCAGAAATATTACTCTTTGAATTCCCTCCCATAAAAAAACCATCGTCTTCAGTGGAAAGTATAAAGTTGGGTTCGTCCCAATTGCTGCCGCCAACAGTGCGTTGCCAAAGAATGTTGGGGTCCTGGGCTTTCATCATAAATATAGTAAGGATTATTGCCAAAAATGTAATTTCTTTCTTCATCAGACTTAAAATTTATTATTGATAAAATATTTTATGAAATGTATTTCTCTATTATTCAATGCTCTAGAATATCATAAAGTTAAATATTTCTTAAAACAATTTTGTTAATTATGTCGTAAAAATCACTTAAGTGTATTATAAAATTGAACTTTTAATTTCTATAAAGCCTTTAATTTGAATTCCTAACATTTAAACTTTATATATTATGAAACGATTAATGAGTGTATTATTTATTGCGATTTTGTTCGCATCCTGTTCTTCAGATGATGATTCTTCATCTTCGGAAAACAGATTGGAAGGATCTTGGACATTGACCCAAGCTAATCTTGGTGCCCCCATTGACTTTAACAATGACGGTACCGCAGACCCTAATTTTATAAACGAGGTGCCTTGATTCACCGGTGATATAACTTTTAAAGCTGATGGAACTTTTACACAAAATTTCAGCAAAGTGGAAGCCGAGGAACTAAATGGGGAAATTATGTATATATGCAATGGAACCCTTACAAATTCTGGAACTTATGAATTGAATGGTGACCAATTAACCACCACGGTAGATACTGCAACAGGGCCAGAGGTTACAACTACAACAATTACCTTAAACAATGATATTTTAAAGGCCACTTTTGATTACCAAGAATATGGCGACATTGAATTTGTTTATCAAAAGGATTAAATAAATTTCTTTAAATGACATAATTTAAAAGGGTGTTTCCATCAGAAATGCCCTTTTATAATTTGATTTAACTACCAATGGCAACTGGACATGGTCCATTTAATTAATGCGCTTCCAGCCAATTCTCCCCAACCCCCATATCTACTTCTAACGGAACGGAAAGTTTGTATGCGTTTTCCATTTCGTGTTTTACCATCGTTTTTAGTTTTTCCAATTCGGGTTTGTAGGTGTCGAAAACAAGTTCGTCATGAACTTGAAGCAGCATTTTGCTTTTGTAGTTTTCTTCTTCCAGCTTTTTGTGAATATTTATCATCGCAATTTTAATGATATCTGCAGCACTTCCCTGAATTGGAGCGTTAACGGCGTTTCGTTCCGCGGCGCCACGCACAACTTGGTTGCTTCCGTTGATGTCTTTTAAATAGCGTCTTCGTCCCAAAACAGTTTGCACATAACCATTTTCACGGGCAAAATCTATTTGCTCGCTTATGTAATTCCGAAGTTTTGGATAGGTTTTATAATAGGTTTCTATCAAATCTTTTGCTTCGCCTCGGGAAAGATCGGTTTGGTTGCTCAATCCGAAAGCGGAAACACCGTAAATAATCCCAAAGTTTACAGTTTTTGCATTGCTTCGTTGTTCGCGTGTCACTTCATTTAAAGGAACATTAAACACTTTTGAAGCTGTAGAAGCGTGGATGTCTTCCCCTTTTTTAAAAGCTTCAATCATTGTGTCTTCTTCACTTAACGCAGCTATGATTCGGAGTTCTATTTGTGAATAATCCGCAGCCATCAAGACATAATCATCATTTCTTGGAATAAATGCTTTTCGAACTTCGCGTCCGCGCTCGGTTCTAATTGGGATATTTTGAAGGTTTGGATTGTTGCTGCTCAGTCGCCCAGTTGCGGCTACAGTCTGCATATAATCTGTGTGCACCCGACCAGTAGTTTTTTCAACTTGGTCTGGAAGTGCGTCCACATAAGTGCTTTTCAATTTTGAAAGACCGCGATATTCCAATACATCGCGGATTATTTTATGGTCTTTTGCCAAATAGGAAAGTACATCTTCAGCAGTTGAATACTGTCCCGTTTTGGTTTTTTTAGGCTTATCTATCAGTTTCATCTTTTCAAAAAGAATATCGCCCAACTGTTTTGGTGAAGCGATATTAAAGGTTTCACCGGCCTCTTCGTAAATGTGTTTTTCAAGTTTAAGAATGTCTTTGTCCAATTCTGTGGAAAGCTTTTTCAGAAATTCCTCGTCAAGATTTATGCCTTCCAATTCCATGTCTGCTAAAACGCGAAGCAAAGGCACTTCAATTTCATCAAATAGTTTTTGGGTATTGGCTTCTACCAATTCTTTTTCGAAATGTTCTTTTAATTGAAATGTTACATCGGCATCCTCAACAGCATATTCCGTCTGCTTTTCAATTTCAACATCGCGCATGTTGAGTTGGTTTTTGCCTTTTTTACCAATCAATTCCGTGATGGAAACTGGCGTATAATTCAAATACGTCTCGCTTAAAACATCCATATTGTGGCGCATATCTGGGTTTATGAGATAGTGCGCAAGCATGGTATCGAACAATTTTCCTTTTACTGAAATGTTGTATTTCGCTAAAACTTTTATGTCGTATTTCAAATTTTGACCAATTTTCTGAATGGATTCATCTTCAAAAAACGGGCGGAGTTCTTCCAAAAGTAGTTGTGCTTCTTCACGATTTTCGGAGAAGGGAATGTAAAAACCTTTACCCTTTTCCCAAGAAAAAGCGATTCCAACCAATTCTGCTTCCAACGGATTTAAGCTTGTGGTTTCCGTATCAAAACACACACTTTTCTGTTTCATTAAATTCTGAAGAAACAATTTGGTGCCCATTCCGGGTTGAACGGTTTGGTAGAAATGTTCCGTGTTTTCAATAGTTGCACGGGAATTGTAGCTTTTTATTTCTTCCGAAGCATCGCCATCGTTGCCAAAAAGCGAAAATTGACCTTCGCCGGCAGGATTGCTTTTAGCAGGTTTAGCCTTAGTTTCTGAAGCGCTATTATTTTCTGGGGTTACACGACTAGTACCAACGGAAGCCATTCCTTCAATTGAAAAAGCATTCAAGAAATTATCTTTTAGCCTCCTAAATTCCAGTTCATCAAAAATTTCCAAGACTTTCTGTGTGTCTGGGGGACACATTTCAAAATCGGCTTCATTAAAATCCACGGGAACGTCCAGCATAATGGTCGCCAGCTTTTTACTGAGCAAACCAAGCTCACCGTTTTCCTCAACCTTTTCCTTCATTTTGCCTTTTAGCTTTGCCGTGTTTGCGAGAAGACCTTCCATAGAGCCAAATTCTTTCAGAAATTTCTTCGCAGTTTTTTCGCCCACGCCCGGAAGTCCCGGAATGTTATCACTGCTGTCGCCCATCATTCCTAAAAAATCAATTACCTGTAATGGGTCTTTTACTTCAAATTTCTTTTGAACTTCTGGAATGCCCCAAGTTTCATAACCTCCACCGAAAACAGGGCGATACATAAATATATTTTCTGAAACCAATTGTGCAAAATCCTTGTCGGGCGTAACCATATAGGTAGTGTAGCCTTCTTTTTCGGCTTTTTTTGCCAAGGTTCCAATAACGTCATCGGCCTCAAAACCATCCTTGACCATAATTGGAATTTTCATGGCCTCAAGAATATCGCAAATGTAGGGAATTGCAAACCTGATAGCATCTGGGGTTTCATCCCTATTTGCTTTATATTCTGGAAACATTTCGTTGCGGGCCTCGCTTCCGCCTTTGTCAAAACAAACGGCCAAATGGTCTGGGCGCTCTCTTTTCACAACGTCTATTAGTGAATTCATAAACCCCATAATGGCTGAGGTGTTCTGGCCTTTGCTGTTTAATCTTGGGTTTTTTATTAAAGCGAAATACCCGCGGAAAATTAGAGCGTAGGCATCAACAAGGAAAAGGCGTTTTTTTTCTGACATAATTTTATTTGAAAATGATGTCAGCCTGAATGCTCCCGATAGCTATTGGGGGGAAGGTCAAAGCGAATTCAGAAATTGAAAGCGTTTCGACTGCGCTCAACGTGACATTGAATTAGCTTCAAAAGTAAAAATAAGTATTTGGAAAATGGGCATTATACCAATAAAAAAAGCCGCTCCCCACAGCGGCTTTCTTCTCACAAAACTAGTTGAATCATGAAATTACAACTAACTCAATTATCGGGACAGGTAATTTCTTTTGCTACGAGATTCCCTTTATCATCGGGTTGATAGCGAAAACATTTTCCAGTGGCGCTTTTCATTATCACGCCACGATGTAAATTGTTTATGAATATATCACCATCTGCCACTTCCAATAAACTTTTAGGGTCTGTAGTATTAATGCCAATACCGCCGCCACTATTACCTGTATTTGTTCCTGGGTCTCCTTCACAAGCATCGCCTACGCCATCATTATTGGTGTCGGTTTGTGAAGCGTTGGCAAAGGTGGGGCAGTTGTCGCAAACATCGCCTACACCATCACCGTCGGTGTCTAATTGGTCAGCATTTGCTGTGGAAGGGCAATTGTCGTCAACATCTAAAATACCATCATTGTCAGTATCGGGTTGGGTAGTGTTACAATATGGGATAATCGTTGCAAAAGAAGAACAGTTGGTATTATTGCTATTTATAGTAATTGTACCACCCGCATAGGCTGAGCCATCTATAAAATTTCGCATCACACAGCATTCGTCCAAAGCAGGATTAAATCTTAAATTAATTGCGTCACCAACAACAATAATATTGTCCAGTTGAGAAATATCAGTTAACACATCGTTGTTGATTATATTTAAATCATTATTGATACTTACTAAATTCTGCACACCATCCAATGAGGTAATAGCATCTGCATTATTTAATGTAAACGTATCTAATGCTGTAATATTAGTAAGACCGCTTATAGACGTTAAAGAAGGACAGCTTATAATTACCATATCATTTAAAGCTACCAAATTTTGTAGTGGATCAAGATTGTTTACACCAGTAGAAGATAAAGTGACTCCATCAGAATTTGTAAGGTTTCCAAAGGCTGCCAAAGAAGTTAATGAGGCACATTGAATGAAATATAAGCCTGAATTTAATGAAGTTAAGTTGGGCATTGAAGCAATAGTAGCAAGAGAGTTATTTGTTTGAAATTGCATCGTGCCACAAGAATTTAAATTTGGAACAGAAAAACTTGTAAGATTACTGTTGGATTGAATGTAAATTGCGCTTGCCTGAGTTAAATTTGGAAAGCTAACAGCGGGTAATATTGCATTGGACAGGATGTTCAATTGGCCTGTTAAAGCAGCAACTTGATTAACAGAAGCTATGCTTGTAAGTACTGTGTTTGAGGTTATAGTCAAGGTATTGCCAAAAGCAGCTGTAAGACCATTTAAGGTTGTTAAAGCAGTATTATCATCAATAGTTACGTTTCCTCCAATGGTACTAATATTACTGAAATTAGTTAGTGAAGTAAATCCAGTATCTTCTATGGTAAAATTATTTACTACCGTAGTTAACGAAGAAAAATTTATTGAGGTTAAGGCCTGTAACCTATACAATTGAAAATTTCCGCCAATACTTTGCAAACTCGAAAAATTGGCAGATGTAGGTAAATTGCTATTGTTAAAGTAAAAATAAGAACCGACCGTTGTTAGCCCTGGTAAGTTGCACACAGAAAAGTTGTAGAATTGAATAGTTAAAGCCCCACCAACCGTTGAAAGGTTTTGCAAGCCAGCTAAACTAATGTTTAACGATTGTATTATCAAGTTACCTGTTACATCAGTTAGGAATGATAAACCCGATAAATCAGTAATTCCACCGCCGTTAATAGTTAAATTACCGTCTATAGTATCACAACCTGTGCCTCCATAAGTGCTCACAAAAGTATCTACTGCAGCTTGGGATGTTAAGCCTACATTGCCAGTAATGCAAGTTTGAGCAAAAATGAATTGAGAGAAAAGCAGAAACGCTATAAAGTAAATTGTTTTCATGGTCAGTTCTTTAAAGGCGAGTATCCTTTTGGATAATTAACACCTTAAAACTACAGGATAGTAACTTTGGACAGGATTTTTTTTAGTGAATGGACGAAATTTTTTAGTGAAGCACTTTTTCAGAAGAAAGAAACTATTGTTCTTGCAATCTAGACATTAGCAATTCTTTATGGGAGGAACTCAAAGGAATTTCCTCATCACCCAAAAAAACCACAGTGGAAGTTGTGGAAGAAATTTTTTTAATATTTACCCAATAAGAACGATGGGTCTGTACAAAATTATTGAGGTTCAGTTTTTCTGAAGTATGCTTTAAAGTATGTGGCACCAAAAAATTGTCTGAAGCCGTAACCACATAGCAGTAATTATCAAAAGCTTTCAAATACAATATGCTTTCTTGATTTATTTTATGCGTGCGTCCTTCAGATTTCAGTAATATAAAATCTTGGTTTGTCAAGGAAAAATTATGCCAAGCTAGTTCAATATTGCTTCGCAATCCGTTCTCCGTAAAAGGTTTTACAATATAACCCAATGGGTGTGTTTCCTTAACTCTTTTTATGGTTTCAGGATCTGTTTGTGAAGTGAGATATAAGTATGGAATTGCGCGTTTGTCCAGCTCTATGGCGAGATCTATACCATCTTTTGCACCTTCCAGTTGAATATCTAGTAAAACCAAATCGGGTTGGTTTTTATCTATTGCAGGCAAGGCTTCGTCAAATTCATCACTGTCGCCAATCACGTGAAAACCTTGTTTTTTTAAAGCCGAAGTAATTGTGGCTACAATGAGTGGCTCGTCTTCTACAATATAGATTTTTAATGCTTTCAATTTTTGTTTTTAAATATTCTAAAAGGGAAACTATAGCTAGTTGACAAAAAAAGGATTAAGTTTTTAGTGAAGTTACTTCTTTTTTTAGTGAAAGGAATCTTCGGAATACTTTAAAGCTCATTGAACCTATATATATCAATTGTAGCCAAAGTTCCGTTTAAAGAACCTTTGGAAAAATCTACCTTGGCTTTTAATTTTTTTGCCAAAGCCTTTATAAGCTGAATGCCAAAGGAGGTTTCCTCAATTTCGGAAGGCATCCCCACGCCATTATCCTCCACTTGAAGTTGAAGTGTTTCACCACTCTTTTTAAACTGAATCTGCATTTCACTTTTTTCTGAAACTGGGTTGAAGGCATGTTTTAGAACATTGGTAATCAATTCGTTTAAAATAAGTCCTAAAGGCGTGATAGTTTCAATGTCCAAAACCAAGGGTTCTACGTTCAAGCTGTATTTTAAGGCATTTTCTTCAAATTGATGACTTTCAAAAATATCTTTTGTTAAATCGGTAAAATATTCCTCCGTGCTTATACCTACCAATTGCTCTTTGCTGTACAATTTTTGATGTATCAAAACCATAGATCTTACCCTGTTCTGTGCTTCTTTCATGGCCAATTTTGCCTCTTTGTCCACAATGTTTTCGGATTGTAAGTAAAGCAATGACGACACAATCTGGAAACTATTTTTTACACGATGATGGGTTTCTTTCAGCAGCGCATTTTTTTCATCAACAGTAGCTTCCAAAAGAGTTTTCTGTTTTGAGAGAAGCAGGTTTTTGCGTCTGTTTTTTAGAAAAAAGAAAACCAAAAGAACAAACAAAACTAAAAAGGAGCCCAAAATCCAAAACAATAATTTTTGCGCAGCTTCTTTTTTATCCAACTCACGTTGGTTTTTTTCAGTTTCATATTTTACTTCCAGTTCAAAAACGGTTTCATCACGTTGTTTTTCTTTTATTTCTTCAAAAACGTTTACATAAGCATCTCTATATTCAAGGGCTTTTTTATAATTGCCGATAAACGCATAATAATCTGCCAAACTCCGAAGAAGTAAACTTTTATCCCTTATTCCAACTTTGTTTAAAGCCACTTCGGCACGGCTTAAAACACCTTTCATATTTGTGCTGTCTTGGGCCTTTGCTTTTGCGTGCAGCAAAAAATATAGATTTATTTCAGAGTCGGGATTGTCTGGATTTATTTCTGTTGCCTTTTCAATAAAAGGCATTGCTTCTGCATAGTTTTCCTGCTTGGCAAGAAGATTTCCCAAATTGGCATAGGTGCTATAATCAAGCTCTTTACGTACATCAATTTCCAAGCTTTCGAGCATGTATTGTTTCGCTTTTTCAAAATTTTCAAGGGAAGAATTAACGGAGCCCAAATTTATCAAACACTTCTTTTGAAGCTCTAAATCATCGTTTTCCTTAGCCAAATTATAAGCAATTGTATAGTATTTCAAAGCATTTTCATAACTATCCGTTGTGTGGAACATCACGCCAAGGGTATGATAAATTGAAGCCGAATAGGGAAGCTTGCGTTCCTCACAAATGCTAATGCCTTCAAAATAAAAGGTGCTGGCTTTTTCATAATTTCCCTCCACAATTTCGTGATAAAGACCTTTGGTTTCCAGCGCAATGGCTTGTCCCAAATAGTATTTTTTTTCTTTTGAAAGGTTAAAAGCTTTATCGGCATAGATTAGCGCACTGTCGTTTTGGGTAGTTATAAACTCCCAAGCCAGATCAGCGTAGCCCTGCACTTTTTCTGAAGTATTGTTTGAGCTTTCTATTGCCTGTAAAAGACTTTCTTTTTCAGAAAGCGCACTTCCGTTTTGGGAAAACCCAAGGAATCCGAAAATAAAACAAACAAAAAGCGTAACTATTTTCAATAGAAAATCAATTGGTTAGGAATTTCAAGGTACAATTTTTTTCAATTTGTTTTCGGAAGTTATTTGATTGCAATTCGTATTTTTCGCCTTTGAAAAAAGAATAGCAATAAAGAATAAAAAGATGAATAAAAAATATTCCATAGCAATCCACGGAGGCGCCGGAACTCTCGTAAAAGGATTAATGACGCCAGAAAAAGAAGAACAGTACAAAGCTGCCTTAAATGAAGCGCTTGAAAAGGGGTACAATGTTTTGGAAAATAATGGTTCTGCAATGGAAGCAGTTGAGGTAGCCGTAAATCATTTGGAAGATTCGCCACTTTTCAATGCCGGAAGAGGAAGTGTTTTCACTAACGACGGTACGCACGAAATGGATGCCGCAATTATGGACGGCAAAACTTTGGATGCGGGCGCTGTGTCATTAATTACAGGAATTAAAAACCCAATTACATTGGCGCGCGATATAATGGAAAAAACCGAACACGTTTTTTTAGCAGGCGAAGGGGCGTTGCGTTTCGCAAAAAGTTTGGGTTACCATATAGAAACTCCGGAATATTTTTATGACGAACACCGCTATCAACAATGGCAAAATATAAAGGATAGCGATACTTTTCAGTTGGATCACAGTATGAAAAAGGAAGGCAAATTTGGAACCGTTGGTGCAGTAGCTTGCGATAAAAATGGAAACATTGCTGCTGCAACTTCAACAGGAGGGATGACCAACAAACGTTGGGGCCGCGTGGGCGATAGCCCGATGATTGGTTCCGGAACGTATGCGAATAATAAAACCTGCGCAGTAAGCTGCACGGGAAGCGGAGAATATTTCATCCGTGGTGTGGTGGCTTATGATGTTTCCTGCTTAATGGAATACAAAGGAATGACTTTAGCAGAAGCTGCTTCTGAAGTAATAAATAAGCGAGTGCTAGAAATTGGCGGCGACGGCGGATTGATTGCCGTTGATGCCAAAGGAAACATCGCAATGCCTTTCAATACCGAAGGCATGTACCGAGCCTTTAAAACTTCCGAAGGGAAAAAAGAGATTGGGATTTATAAAGAATGATACTATAGATGCTATTGATTCTATGGAAACTATAGTATTTTCAATCAACAATCAACAATCAACAATCAACATACAACAATCAACAATCAACAATTATAAAGTCTGAGATTCAATCACCCGAATGTGGTGCGGTGAAATTTTCAGCTTTTTTTTCTTAATATCGAAGCGATCGCCGTTTGCCAAAATATGAGTTTTCAAATTGTTGAGGGACATTGGCGTGCCGTTTTCAACTAAGGCTTGATTGTTGTGCTTCAATTTTCTGGGATCAAAAAGAATTACCATTCCTGAACCAATCACTTCCACAATGTTACAGTTTTTGATAACAAGCCCTGTATCTTCCGCCAAGCCTATACCAATAAGTTTTGGAAAACGCGCAACCGCCTCGGCAAGCCTTCCGAAACGTCCGCGACGTATAAAATGCGAATCTATTATTAAGTTTGGAATAAAGCCCATGCCTTCTCCCATCAACACTGCTCCTTTTGTAAAAGCTTCTTTTATTCCGCCGCCTTTTATCATTTCCTGACTCATGCACATCGCGCCCGCACTGGTTCCGGCTATTACAAAATTGTCTTTTTCATATCGTTTCTGAATGATTTTGTGAAGCAGGGTTCCGCCAATATATTGTACGATTTTGGACTGATCTCCACCAGAAAACATTACGCAGTCTGCTTTTTTCATCAACTTTAAATGAAGCGGATCCTCTGCTTCCTCACGGTTGCGGATGTCCATAATATGAACGTTTTTACAACCCAATTTTCCAAAAGCTTGCAGGTAATTTTCGCTCACTTCATTTGGAATGCTAGAGGCAGTTGGAATAACGACAATCAAAGCTTCTTTACCGCCACTTTCACGAACTACACGTGAAAGTATTCCCTCCTGTATGTATTCCAAAGTATATATTTCGCTTTGCTCAATACCTTTGTCTTCATTTCCACCTATGGGGATCAGTGTGCCTTTTACGCTCATGAATTTATTTGATTTGCGGGCAAAAATACGCTAATTGTTATAAAAATTAATCATATATTTATCAAATTCGAACGAAACTAACAAATCCGTCAACTTATGCGAATTAGAGAAATCAACGCCATGCGAGGGCCAAATTACTGGTCTATACGTCGTCATAAATTAATAGTAATGGTCCTGGACCTCGAGGAAATGGAAGAACTTCCTTCCAACAAAATTGAAGGTTTCAGCGATCGGCTGAAAATGATGTTCCCCAGTATGTACAGCCATCGTTGCAGTGTGGGCGAACCCGGCGGTTTTTTCCAAAGAGTAGAAGAAGGCACCTGGATGGGGCACGTTATTGAGCATATTGCACTGGAAATACAGACCTTGGCAGATATGGACACGGGTTTCGGTAGAACGCGAGGTTATGGCGAAAAGGGCGTTTATAATGTGGTTTTTAGCTATGTTGAGGAAAACGTGGGGCGTTATGCGGCCAAAGCTGCTGTTGATATTTGTAAAGCAATTATTTCTGGCGATAGCTATAATTTGGAAGAAGATATTCAGCGAATGCGTGAAATTCGCGAAGACGAACGTCTGGGGCCAAGTACTGGTTCAATAGTAGAAGAAGCCGAAGCCCGCGGAATTCCGTGGATTCGTTTGAATAAATATTCCCTTTGCCAATTGGGTTACGGCGCCAACCAAAAAAGAATACAGGCAACCGTAACTTCTGAAACCAGCAGTATTGGCGTAGAAATAGCATGCGATAAAGAAGATACAAAATACCTTTTGGAACAGGCCGAAGTTGAGGTGCCACGTGGTGATATTATTGGCCGAGAAAGTAGCTTGGAAGAAGCTTGTAGATATGTTGGTTATCCTTTGGTTGTAAAGCCTGTTGGTGGAAATCACGGCCGTGGAATCACCGTAAATATCAAAAATTATGAAGATGCTTTGGTGGCCTTCCATGCCGCGAAAAATGTTTCCCCAAAAGTAATTATTGAAAAATATATCACGGGCGAAGACTATCGTTTACTGGTAATAAATAACATTTTGGTTGCTGCGGCAAAAAGAAGTCCAGCACATATAATTGGCGACGGAAAATCAACTATTAAAGAATTGGTTGATGAGGTAAACAAAGACCCACGCCGTGGTTATGGACACGAAAATGTACTTACCAAAATCACAATAAATGATTTAACTAAAACAATCATTGCCGCAAAAGGTTATACCGAAGATTCTGTTCCAGCAAAAGATGAAAGAGTTATTTTGAAAGACACTGCAAACCTAAGTACTGGCGGTACTGCTGAGGATGTTACAGACATCGTGCATCCTTCAAACGTTTCTATGTGCGAACGTATTTCAAAAATAATAGACCTCGATATCTGCGGAATTGATATTATGACCACAGATATTAGTCAGCCTTTAAATGAAACTGGAGGTGCTGTTTTGGAAGTAAACGCAGGTCCAGGTTTTAGGATGCATTTGGCGCCAACAACCGGTTTGCCCAGAAATGTTGCCGCGCCGGTAGTCGACAAACTATTTCCGCAGCAAGGCGATACCGGCAGAATTCCAATCATTGCAATTACGGGAACCAACGGAAAAACCACAACCACGCGATTGATTGCCCATATGGCAAAAATGAAAGGTCATAGAGTTGGTTATACTACAAGCGATGGCGTTTATATTCAGAATAGATTATTGATGAAAGGAGATTGCACGGGTCCCGCAAGTGCAGAATTTGTACTGAAAGATCCAACGGTGAATTTTGCCGTTTTGGAATGTGCCCGCGGAGGTTTATTAAGAGCTGGTTTGGGCTTTAAAAAATGTGATGTGGGGATCGTAACAAATGTTGCTGCAGACCATTTGGGCCTCAAAGGAATTCATACTGTAGAGCAATTGGCGAAGGTGAAAGGCGTAATTCCCGAAACCGTTTTGCCCGATGGCTATGCAATTTTGAACGCGGATGACGATTTGGTTTACGAAATGCGAAGAACCATCAATTGCAACCTTGCGCTGTTTTCAATGGATGAGGAAAATCCAAGGATAAAAGCGCTTCAAAAGCTGGGTGGAATTACCGCTATTTACGAAAATGGATATGTTACACTTTGTCGCGGTACTTGGAAAATGCGCATTATGAAAGCTGAAAATATTCCATTGACTTATGGCGGAAAGGCAACTTTTATGATTCAGAATATTCTTCCGGCAGTAATTGCTGCAAACGTTCGCGGAATAGGGATTGAAGATATGAAAATAGCTTTGGAAACCTTTATTCCTTCAGCAACGCAAACTCCGGGAAGATTGAATCTCTTTCAGTTTGAAAATTTCAGCATTTTGCTGGATTATGCACACAATCCTGCGGGAATGCTAGCTTTAAAGAATTTTGTTGATTCTTTGGAAGCCACGGAAAAAGTAGGGATAATTGCTGGCGTTGGAGATAGAAGGGAAGAAGACACGAATGAGCTGGGAAGCATCGCTGCTGAAATGTTTGATGAAATTATTATTAGACAGGACAAAAACCTACGCGGAAAAAGTGAAGAGGAATTAATAAAAATGTTGGACTCCGGAATAAAAATGAAGGATCCCAACAAAAAAACCACGATCATCCCTTCAGAAAAAGAAGCCATTACACATGCCGTGAAAAATGCTAAAAAAGGTTCGTTAATAATTTGCTGTAGTGACGTAATTCCAGATGCTTTGGAGCTTGTGATGAAATTTAAGGAACAGGAAAGTCGTGGCGAAATGATATTTGCGCAATAAAAAGCAAAAGCCGCTCCTCCTCAAAAGCGGCCTTACTTAAACAATCTGAAATTTAACTCGGTAATTACCGTTTCAAAAATAGCCCGCTTATTTCAAGCGGGCTTTATGCTATTATTAAGTTAATGCAATTTTTTTAAGAAGCATATTTCTTGGCCATTAGTTTTCTTCCTTTAAGTATTCCGAAGAAAACAATGTAACCGTAACAAGCAATGATCAAGAAAAGTGCAAATTTAAAGCCAATATTGTCAGTCAAAAACCCGTACATAGGCGGAATTACAGCTCCGCCAAAAATGGCCATACAAAGCAAACCGGAAGCTTGAGGTTTTAAATCTCCCAAACCGTCTATTGTCAATGCAAAGATGGTGGGGAACATAATTGAGTTGAAAAGACCAACGGCGAGAATAGACCACATGGATGCCAAACCATAAGTGTGCATAGAAATAAGTAGCATTAGGACCGCCAAAGATGCGAAGATTGAAAGTACTTTCGTGGGTTTCATAATTCGTGTGAGATATGCTCCCACAAACCTTCCAATCATTGCGCCGCTCCAATAAAAAACAACGAATGCACCAACAATTGCTTTAGCGTCAATCAAATTTAAATCTGTATTCAATAAATGTTCGGCAATATATTTCATCGTATCGTTTTGTAGAATTATTTCAGAAATATTCATACTCATAAAATAATTCACCAAAAAACTACCGATTGCTACCTCTGCGCCAACGTAAAGAAAAATTCCGAGGGCGCCCAGCATCACGATTTTGTTTTTCAATAATTTTCCGTAGCCTCCCACAGGACTTTTTTCCAATATTTTTGGAAGCTTTATAAATAAGAAAAGGAGCGCTAAAAAACCTATAAATGCTGCAATAAAGAGAAAAGGTGTCTGCACCGCCGAAGCTTCGGAAATGTAGTATGCGCTTTTGTCAATATCATTTAAAACCGAAATTTCTGCGGAAGATTTTATGGTATCGCTCAACAAAAAGGAAGCACCAATTAAAGGAGCGATTGCGGTCCCCAATGAATTAAATGCTTGCGAAAGATTCAAACGGCTGGACGCGCCTTCCTCACTTCCCAAGACCGAAACGTATGGATTGGCTGCAACCTGCAATACTGTAATTCCGCCCGCGAGCGTAAAATATGCAACAAGAAAAAGCCAAAATTGTCTGTCGGCAGCAGCGGGATAAAAAAGCAAACAACCAACGGCCATTGTAATCAAACCAACAATAATTCCTTTTTTATAACCTATTCTGGAAAGAAGCGCTCCTGCGGGAAGGGAAATGACCAAATACGCTAAAAAGAAAGCGAATTGAACCAATACCGCTTGAAAATAGCTGAGTTCAAAAACGTCTTTTAATCTCGGAACCAAACTATCCACCAAAACAGTGATAAATCCCCAAAGGAAAAAAAGAACGGTAACAGTAATAAATGCGGAGCGGAAGGATTTTTTTTCGGTCATATTTGAAGGATGCTATTGATACTTTGAATACTGTTGTTTGTATTGTTTTCCTCTGCGCCCTTTGCGCCTTTGCGGTGTAAACTTTACCGCAGAGTCGCAGAGAACGGAAAGATTTTACTTTTTATCATAAAAATCCGAAGGTATGTTTTCGTTTTTATCGTTTTGATATTTTGTTACCCAAAAACCATCGTGAATTGAGTAATAACCCGTTTCACCTTTTTTGTTCACCGCAATATAACCCACTTGAAAATCTTTAAAATCAGGGCTCTTTTTGATTATTCTTCCTATAGCTTCCTCACAAGCCTGTTGAGGAGTTTTGCCTTGGCGCATCAACTCCACAATCAAAAAACTGCCTACGGTTTTCAGAACTTCTTCGCCCAAGCCTGTTGCAGTTGCACCGCCAATTTCATTGTCGATAAAAAGCCCGGAGCCAATTATTGGCGAATCGCCAACTCGTCCGGCCATTTTGTATGCCAGTCCGCTTGTAGTGCAGCCTCCGGAAATATCGCCATTTTTATCAATTGCAAGCATCCCGATCGTGTCGTGGTTTTCAATATTGATGATTGGTTTGTATTGGGATGTTTTTTTCCATTCTTCCCAAGCTTTTTTTGAAGCTTCGGTGAGCAAATCTGTTTTTTCAAAACCTTCCGAATATGCAAATTGTTCCGCACCTTTTCCTGCTAAAATAACGTGCGGCGTATCTTCCATCACTTTACGCGCAACCGAAATTGGGTGCACAATATTCTGAAGATAAACCACGGCGCCATAATTGCCTTTACTGTCCATAATGCAAGCATCGAGCGTTACGTTTCCGTCGCGATCGGGCAAACCTCCTATTCCAACAGATTGTCCTTCCGCATTTGCTTCTTCAATATTGCAGCCTTTTTCAATGGCGTCAAGTGAAGATTTTCCTTCCTGCAAGACGCGCCAAGCTTCGGCGGTGCTGTCGTTTACGTTCCAAGTGGCGATTACCAATGGAAAATTTTCAGATGAATTTTGAAGTTTTTTTTCTTCGGAAATTAAAGAAAGGTTTTTTCCCGAAGCAAAAACGGAACTTCCAACGGCAATCCCAAAAGTGGAAAGCGAAGCGTTTTGGATAAATTTTCTGCGTTTCATAATTATGGTTTCAGGTTGCAAGTTTCACGTTGCAGGTTTTAAATTTATTTTATGTTGTCGTGGTTCGTGATTCCCTTTAGTCATGTTTCGTCGGCTTACTGCTCATTTCAAAAACAATCTCTTTGCTCTTGGTAATTTCATAGTGCGTCAAATAATTTCTGTCCAGTTTTTTGCCGTCTACCGCCACACTTTTCACATAAATATTTTTCGCGCTTTGGTTTTTTGCAATGATTTTCACAGAATTCCCATTGTCCAAATGTAAAATTGCTTCTTCAACCAACGGACTTCCTAAGGCATAATTCGGCGAACCGGGAACAACCGGATAAAATCCCATTGCACTGAAAATATACCAAGCGCTCATCTGCCCGGCATCGTCGTTTCCGCAAAGGCCGTCCTGCTTGCTTCCATACATTTTGTCCATAATTATTCGCACGCGTTCTTGGGTTTTGCAATCTTTTCCAGTCCAATTGTACAAATACGAAATGTGGTGGCCCGGCTCATTTCCGTGAACATAATTGCCCATAATTCCGTCGCGGGTTATGTCCTCATTTTTTTCGATGTATTTATCGTCGAGTTCCATAGTGAAAAGTGAATCCAAATGTTTTGAAAAGCGTTCTTTTCCGCCCATCATTTCTACCATTTCATCTAAATTCTGCGGAACATAAAGTCCGTAATTCCAAGCGTTCCCTTCAATAAAGCCTTGTCCATGCGTGTCCAGCGGATCAAATTCCTTTCTGAATTTTCCATCGGAAAGTTTTGGGCGCATATAACCAATTTTAGGATCGTAAACATTTTTAAAATATTCCGAACGTTTCAAATAATCTTTTTCAGTTTCGGTATCTCCAACACTTTTCGCTAGCTGCGCAATGCACCAATCGTCATAAGCGTATTCCAAAGTTTTTGATACCGAAGAACTGCTTTTGTCTTCAGGGACGAAACCCATTTTTTTATAATCGCCAATGCCGTCAAAATAGGCAACGTTTGCCGTATTTATAGAAGCTTCCAAAGCGTGTTTTTTATCAAAATCACCCACGTTTTTTGCAACCGCATCAGCAATCACCGAAGTTGCGTGATAGCCAATCATGCACCAGTTTTCATTGGCATAATGGCTCCAAATGGGCAGCATTTTATGAACGCTTTGGTCGTGGTGCGCCAACATACTTTTTATCATATCGTTATTTCGCTGCGGGTGGATTATATTGAAAAGTGGATGCAGCGCGCGGTAGGTATCCCAAAGTGAAAAAATGGTGTAATTGGTAAATCCGTCCGAAGTGTGGATATTTTGGTCGAGACCGCGGTATTGCCCATCAACATCTTCATAAATTATTGGACTTAGCATCGTGTGATAAAGTGCGGTATAAAAAGTGATTTTATCTTCGGGGGTGATGGATTTCACTTCAATTTTTGAAAGTTCCATGTTCCATTTTTGTTGGATTTCAGCTTTGGTTTTTTCAAAATCCCAATGCGGAATTTCGGCTTTTAGATTTTTCATCGCACCTTCCGTGCTCACTGAAGAAAGTGCGAATTTTATAGCAATCTTTTCATTTTCTTCGGTGTCAAAATTGAAATAAGCTCGAATTTCCTTTCCCGCCATTTCTGGGAAATTTTCTGCTTCGTTGAATTTTCTATAAAACCCATTGTATTTGGGTTTGTCGTATTTTTTATGACCGTAACTTTTGAAAGGTTTTGAAAATTCCATCACAAAATAAACTGTTCTTGTCCGCGCCCAACCGTGTGTTTGGCGATATCCTGTAACGGTTGAATCATTTTCAACCCGAACAAATGTCCAAACATTTTTATCGTCGTAACCATAAACATTGTAAACCATATCGAGAATAATGTGCGCCTCATCACTTTTCGGGAAAGTGTATTGATGAAAACCCACACGTTCACTTGCAGTAAGCTCTGCTGTGATGTTGTAATCGTCCAATTTCACTTTGTAAAAACCCGGCGAAGCCATTTCATTTTTATGTGAAAATGAGGAAACAAACCCCTTTTCGCCATTTTCGGTTTTCAGCGGATCCAAAACCAATTTTCCCATTGTCGGCATCACCAAAAAATCGCCTAAATCCGAATGTCCCGTTCCGCTGAAATTGGTGTGCGAAAACCCGATAATCGTGGAATCTGCATATTGATAGCCAGCGCAGTATTCGTATGTTTTTGGATTGTAATTTCCATCGGCTTGATACATTGTTTGCATATTCGTCTGCGGACTCAATTGCACCATCCCAAAAGGAGTTGTAGCGCCGGGAAAAGTGTGTCCCATTTTGTCTGTGCCGATAAATGGATTTACAAATTGCGTGAAATCTTTGGTTTGTGCGAATGTGTTTATGCAACTGAAAATTGCGACTGTATAAAAAATTATTTTTTTCATTCAATTATAATTAAAAGAGGTCTCGACTGCGCTCGACCTGACATCATCATTTTCCCCCTTCGGAGGTTAGGGGGCTTATTTCATCCACAAAAAGCCAAGCTTTTCCGCCATAACCTAAATGTCCTTTTGGAAGCGCACCGAAGTTTTTTGCTGAAATTTTTATGAATTGTATATTTTTATTTATTTCGAATTCAATCGTTTTAATTCCAGCCTCTTCCGAAGGGATTTCGGCTTCGATTTTTTGAATTGGCAGTTCCGTAAAATCGGTTCCGTTTTCAGAAACTGAACAGGAAACGTCCTTCGGATAAAAAATCCAGCTGCGTTGGTCTTGCAGAAAATTCACCGAAACTGTTTTCACTTCTTTTGAAGAACCTAAATTAACTGTCGCCTTCAAATCTTTATCGTGATAACCTTGCCAAGCGCCGGTTCTAAAATCAATCGCGCCGTGAACGCCGTCAATCAAGGCATTATCGCCACCCCCGTTGTATTGGTTTGCGTATTCAGTTTCCAGTTTTATGCTGAGGTTTGGGTCAATTTTGTAAAAATGTGTGGAAAGCAAAGCGCTTCTTTTTCCCAAATTCCTTGCGGAAGGTTTTGCCGGAAGTTGTTCCGCATACGTTTTTAAAACGGTTTCTTCGGAAATAATAAAAGGTTTGCTGTATTTTTTGAATTCTGAATCATTCAAGGAATAATAAATATCAGTTTTTTCCGAAGCCACCGCTAGGGAGATTTCAGTTTCATTTTTAAAAGCGACATCGCCTTTTGCAATAAATGGTGCAGAAACAATCAAGTTTTCGGTAATTTCAGTCTTCGGTATTTCATCATCTTTTGTAGCCCAATTGGAAGGTTTATCGGTCATTTTAAAAACCAATTTTCCACCAGCCATAATTTCTGAATGGTAAATAAAACTTCGGTTTAATGGTTTTCCATTTAGTTTTGCCGAAGCGATATATTTATTGGTGTCCGAAAGATTTTCTGTAGAAATCTCAAACTTTTTTTGGTCCTCTAAATTGATTGTGGCCTTTTCAAACAAAGGCGTGCCAATAATATATTGATTGCTCGCGGGCGTAACAGGATAAAAACCCATCGCGCTGAAAACATACCACGCGCTCATTTGTCCGCAGTCCTCATTGCCCGAAATTCCGTCAGGGGCATTTTGGTACATTTCATTTAAAATTTGATGAACTTTTTCCTGCGTTTTTGCAGGTTTGTTTACAAAATTATAGAGATAAGCCATATGATGGCTTGGCTCATTTCCGTGGGCGTATTGACCAATCAAACCAGTAATATCTGCTTGTTCGCGACCCGAAGTTTCATTCTTTGCAGTGAAAAGTTTATCGAGTTGTTTTTCGAATTCAGCTTTTCCGCCCATTAAATTTATCAAGCTAGAAATATCCTGTGGAGAGTAAAAACTGTATTGCCAAGCATTCGCTTCTGTGTAATTGAAATTTACTTCATACGGATCAAAAGACGAAAACCAAGTATTTCTGAAACGACCGCGCATAAACTTGGTTTCTGGGTCAAATACGTTTTTGTAATACTGTGCCCTTTCAGAAAAAAGTTTGTAATCTTCGGTCTTCCCCATTGCTTTCGCCATTTCCGCAATTGTCCAATCATCATAAGCATATTCCAACGTTTTTGAAACCGATTCACTTTCTTCTTCCACGGGTATAAAGCCGAATTCTTTATAACTTTTTAGCCCCAATTTATCCTGCATCGCGCTGTGTTTCATAGCTTCAAAAGCTTTTTCAGCATCAAAACCGCGAATTCCTTTTAAGTACGCGTCCGAAATTACTGGAACGGCGTGATATCCAACCATGCACCAAGTATAGTTCGCCGCCAAAGGCCAAATGGGAAGAATTCCGCCTTCGTCATATTTTGCCAATAGTGAATTTATAAAATGGGTAGTACGTTCTTTTTCAATGATAGTGTACAATGGATGCGCGGCGCGATAGGTGTCCCAAAGTGAAAAAACGGTGTAGTTTTCAAAGTCGTTACTTTGATGGATTTTCAAATCCATGCCGCGGTAGCGGCCGTCCACATCTTGGTACAGATTTGGCGCTAGCATCGTGTGGTAAAGAGAAGTATAAAAAATTGTTTTCTCGTTTTGGTTTTCAGTTTCGATTTCGATTTTACGTAGCTGTTTTTTCCAAGCAGTTTCGGCTTCGTTTTTTATCTGGTGAAAAGATTTATTGCCAATTTCTGCTTCCAAATTTTTCTTAGCGCCAGCTTCGTCAACTGCTGAAATGGCTACTTTAATTTCGAGTTCATTTCCTTCGGAAGCGTCAAATTCAAAAGCTGCTTTTACTTTTTCACCTTCTGTTTTTTCGTTTAAAAATGTTACGTTTTTATATGGTCGGGAAAACTGAATATTATAAAAAAGCCGCTGGTCCTTTGCCCACGCATCAGAATGACGATGGCCGGAGATTTCGGTTTTTGAAATAGTTTTTATTTCAGAACTCAAAACTTTATCGCGGTGTTCCAAATCAAGAATTACAATCTGTTTTGAATTCTTCGGAAAATTGTAATGATGGATTCCGCTTCGTTTTGAAACCGTAAGTTCAACTTCAATATTTGTATCATCCAACAGCACTTTATAAAAACCGGGAGAAGCAGTTTCGTTTTCGTGTGAAAAATGTGCGCGATAGCCTTTTTCTTCACTTGCGCCATTGTTGAAATTCACAGTATTTGTAGGCATTAAAAGCACATCGCCGTAATCACTTACGCCAGTTCCGCTAAGATGTGTGTGCGAAAAACCATAAATATATTCATCGCTGTAATGATAACCGCTGCAGCCATCCCAACCATCTAAACGTGTATCGGGGCTCAATTGTATCATCCCAAACGGCATCGTGGCTCCAGGATAGGTGTGGCCGTGCCCGCCAGTACCGATAAAAGGATTTACGTGTGAAATTAATTTTTCGGAAGAATTCTTCTCTTGGGAAAAACAGAAAATAGAATAGAGGCAAAAGAGTAGGGATAAGGTTTTTCGCATTTCAAAAAAAATATTCTGAAAAGATACTAAAACCGTTAAAATAAAGTGAAGTTGCGTTTCAGTTTTTTGAAACATACTATCTTTAAAAATTCTCTCTACTCTATGCGTTGGTTCATTTTTATTATCATTTATATTCTGGTTGATATTTATGCCTTTCAGGCTGTAAAAACTATTACAAAAAGTCCGTGGTTGCACGGTTTGTATGTTTTTATTTCGCTGGCGGTTTTGGCTGGGCTCATTTATGAACTTTCCTTTATGGGTTCCGCAAAAATGATGGAACCGCCAAAAATGTATTTCTTCGGAATTTTTCTGGCTGTTTTTGTCCCGAAATTATTGCTCGTCATCATTATGTTTGGCGAAGATATTGTTCGGTTTTTTGTCGGGATTTTTATGAAAGTTGCCGGAAGCGATCAATCATTTTATATGCCTTCGCGAAGAAAATTTGTAAGTACCATTGCTTTGGGAATTGCGGCAATTCCTTTCGCATCCCTTATTTACGGGATGGTTCAAGGAAAGTACAATTATAAAGTGCTGAAATATGCTTTGGAATTTGATGATTTGCCGGATGAATTTGACGGTTTCACTTTAACCCAAATTAGCGATGTTCACAGCGGTAGTTTCGACAATCATCATAAAGTGGAATATGCTGTAAACCTTATAAACGAACAGCAAAGCGATGTGATTCTTTTTACGGGTGATTTGGTTAATAATATAGCCGATGAAATGAACGATTGGAAGCAACTTTTTTCAACTTTAAAAGCGAAAGAAGGTGTTTTTTCAGTTTTGGGAAACCACGATTATGGCGATTATGTGAAGTGGGAAAATACTACAGAAAAGGCTAAAAATCTTGAAAAATTGAAAGCGCTTCAAAAAGAAATGGGGTGGAATTTGTTGCTGAATGAAAATAGATATTTTGAACGTAATGGTCAGAAAATAGCTTTGGTTGGAGTTGAAAACTGGGGTGAAAACGGTTTTAAACAAGCTGGTGATCTGGATAAAGCCTGCGAAGGTATTTCTGATAAAGATTTTAAAATTTTGATGAGCCACGACCCATCACATTGGCAAGCAAAGATAAAACAGGATCCACGCCATTTTCATTTAACATTGAGCGGACATACACACGGAATGCAATTTGGCATTGAGATTCCTGGAATAATTAAATGGAGCCCCATAAAATATAGGTATAAAAATTGGGCTGGAATTTATGAGGAATTTGGAAGGTACATAAATGTTAACCGCGGGTTTGGATTTTTGGGCTATCCAGGACGTGTTGGTATATGGCCAGAAATTTCTGTTATTCAACTTAAAAAAAGACAGAATACCGTATAATATTCGGGAAATGTTATATTTGTATTACAATTGTTCAAGTAACACTATAGATAGATGTCAAAGTTTGGAGAATTAATTGAAACGCGCATCCCAGTTCTGTTGGACTTTTATGCAGAATGGGACGAAGCATGCAAAGAAATGCACCCCGTATTAAGAGACGTTGCTGCCGCCTTGGGCGATAAGGCCCGCGTAATAAAAATAGACGTGGAGAAAAATAAAGAACTAGCCGAAGCACTTCGTGTTAAAGGTCTTCCCACCTTGATGATCTACAAAAATGGCGAAATGAAATGGCGCCAAAGTGGGGAACAGGATGCCAATACGCTTATTGGCCTTGTAAACGAATACGTTTAAATTTTACTTTTACTTTTTTCTTGTATATGTTTTAAACATATAAGTCTCTGTGCTTATACTTTTTAGCTATTCTTCTTTTTGAAATTCTTACAAAAAAATTAAAATTTCTTAGTTTTATCGTTAAAATGAGAGGTTTTTCCGATAAAAATATTTAATATTGTCGGAAAAAGTTTACTTAATACCCCAATCGCTATGAAATTTTCTTACACGAAATCTTGTGAAAGAGCAAGGTTTATCTTTTTTGCATTTTTATTTTTTGCCTTAAGTTCTCAAGCTCAGGTTGGTATAGGAAATACAAATCCAGATGCTTCATCAATGCTTGATATTACTTCTACCTCAAAAGGACTTTTACTACCTCGAATGACTTCTGCACAAAGGTTGGCAATAACTACACCTGCTAATAGCCTTTTGGTATATGATACCACTATTAAGGCATACTATTATTATGATACAGTTTCATCAACATGGGTAAAAATAAATTCGGCACTTAATCAACGCAACAATTATGTATTAGTAAAAACCGCAGCTGATTTACCCGCGCCATCGGGAGGAAAGATTACACTAGTTTCAAATACATTATATGAAATAAATGGTTTAATCACAATTACCGCACCTATAGATTTGAATGACGCTTATGTTGCAGGGCTTGATGCAAATGAAGACGTAATTTCTTTTCCCGGTGGAGTTGTTTTTAAAGGAAATACTGGAGGGAGCATTAGAAATGTTACACTAAAAGGTGCAAAAGCTTTTGAAATTACCGGGCCTGGAATCTCGTCTGCAACTTCACTTCTTGTTCAAAATACTATTGTAGATGGTATGACGACTAGTGTGGGTAGTATCTCAGGCTTGGGACTTTATTTTGGAAATATTATTCAATTCATTAATAATACCAATGGAATTACATATACCAATATTGGAAATTTATTATTAAATAATCAAGCTTGGCTGTCAACTAATAGTGGGACATTCGAAAAATTTACTGGTAACTTTAGCCTTATTGAAAAAGCAAGTGGGTTCAGTACGGTTCCTAGTGGCGCCATTGGGCTTGATGTAAGTACAACGGGATTAGCTGTGGCCAATGGTGTATTAAATGGAACTGTTTTTTCTGGTACAGGAACTTATATCAATAGGTATACAACAGGATCTTATACGGGTTATAACTTTACGAATGCTTGGTCAGTAAACTGCCCAGGAATCCCTAGAGAATCTGATGATGTGTCTACAGGTGATATTAATTTTTCTGCTGCCGTTGGAAGTGGACAGGTAACAAGCTTTACCGGAACAGGTTCGGGAAGTAGAACAAAGGTTCAGGGAACTACAACATCGAATAATTTATTTAGGTTTGAAAAAGTAGGTGATAACCGTATAACGTACAAAGGGGCTAAAAAACGTTTTTTCCAAGTAACTGCCTCTGTATCCTATCAATCAACTGCTGATATTACACTTATACTCTACATCGCAAAAAATGGCACAGTGATAGACCAAACTAAGGTTTACAGTAAAGGAACAACAGGATATTTTGTGACCGATCAGGGTATTTTGGCAGTGCCAATTGTTGGCACTGTTGAACTGAATAACAACGATTATATTGAAATTTGGGCTGAAAGATATGCTGGTTCGGGAAATATGAACACGGTATCCCTAAATCTCACAGCTCGCTAATTAAAAATTTTGTTTTATTGAATTGCATAACAAACCTTTCTCCCCAATAAACTCCAAAACCTTCGGCAACACATACCGAAGGTTTTTTTCTGCCTTTAGGCTATCGTGAAATACAACTACGCTTCCTGGTTTTATGTTATTTATAACATTTTTAAGGCATTTTTCTTCTGAAACGCTTCCGTCGTAATCATAACTCAACACATCCCACATCACAATTTTAAATCCTTTATTCTGAAGGGTTTTGGCTTGTTTCGAGGTAATTTTTCCATAGGGTGGACGAAACAATTTTGAATCGATTAATTTTTCTGCCAGCAAAGTGTTTTCAATATATTTTGAAGTCTCTGTATTTATTCCTTTTAAATGATTAAAAGTATGATTGCCCACGGAATGTCCTTCGGAAAGAATTCTTTCAAAAATTTCAGGATGTTTTTTTACGTTTTCGCCTATACAGAAAAAAGTGGTTTTGGCATTGTGTTTTTTCAGTTCGTCCAATACCCACGGTGTAACTTCAGAAATTGGGCCGTCGTCAAAAGTGAGAAATACCGAATCCTTTATATGTGAAAACGCCCAGATTCGCTCAGGGTATAACCGCTGAATGAATCTGGGCATTTTTACCAAATTGAATTTCAATTTTATTAGTTTACAGGAACTTCCTCGTCAATATTTCTAGTTGGTTCTTCTTCCATTTTTTTCAAAAGATTTGAATCTAAAGGAATCTCAATTGTTGAATCTTTTTGAACATCTTTATCCAAATCCATTGCTTCATCGGGAGAATAGAAATGGCGGAATAGCTTTAAATAATCATTGAATTTTACTGCTTCGGCTCTGCCATAAGCTTCATCATCATACATTACAACAAGCTGTACCAAGCTTCGGTAACGCTCCATATCGCTAATTATTTCTTCAGCAATTAAACGCTGTTTGTTGAATTTTAGACTGTTGTAGTATGTAAGGTGTTCTTGATATTTTTTAGAAACATCCTCATAAACCTTTCGCGCTTTTTCTTTTTTGTCTAATTCGTAATAACCAATAACATAAGGCTCCAATAACGAATAGTATTCAAAATAATCTACTGGCATTTTCTCCATTGCCAAATCCAGCACTTTTTCGGCTTTGCCATTTTCGTCGTTGTTTATTAATGCTTCGGCAAGACGGGCAAGATTGCTTCTGTATGTAATGCCGTTTCTGCGGGTTTCGGTGTCGTGGTAAATATCCGGGCTTCCGCTGTTGCCCCAATCCCAAGACATAACAATATCATACATCTTATCGGCATCAATTCTGCCCATATCAAAAGGGCTTCGCTTATTAATTGGTGTTTTAATTGGAACCAATTTATATACAACTCCGTCCAATTGCAGATAATCCTTCATCCATAGGTAATCATCATCGCCAAAACTTCCGCCACTGAAATATATTGGGCGTTCCCAATTGTTGTTTGCAATTATATCCAGCATCATCATTCGGTTTTTATAGATGATATCGCCTTTTAGGTTTATATCTATATAAGGAACAATTTTATCGGCATCTTTTGGATCAACAATTCCGCTGCGAAGAACGGCTTCTTTATCAACAGGAACTCGAATTACTTTTGAAGGGAAAGTATTTACCATTTGTCCGCTCGGCAGTTCCATTTGGGTAGCTGGACTGTCGTTGGCTACAAAATTCATCCACGTTTTAATATCTATAGTGTCTTGCGTTGTTTTTTGAAAGATCAAAAAGTCGCGAGTTCCCCATCTATATTTTTCATGGGTTAATTGTGAAGGAATTGGATCGCTGGTGAAAGCTTTCTTCTTCATATCATCAATATACCAATCTGTTTGGAAAAGGCTTGTGTTTACAATACGCACATCTTGACGGTAACCTTCAATGTTTTGGGCATACCAAAGCGCAAAAGTATCATTATCACCAATAGTGAACAGGATTGCATTCTTATCACAGGAGTCCAAATACATTTTTCCCATGGATTGTGCTGTGTAGCGATTGCTGCGGTCATGGTCATCCCAATTTTGGGTAGCCAATAATACGGGTGCGGCCAAAGCCGAAATAATAAGCACAACGGGAAGTGCAACTTTTGGTTTCAAATAATTTTTCATTAAATCGAAAAGTGCATAGACTCCATAGCCAATCCACATTGCAAAAATATAGAAACTACCTACCAGGGCATAGTCCCGTTCTCGCGGTTCAAACGGTCGTTCATTCAGATAAATTTTTAGTGCAAGTCCCGTAAATAGGAACAGAACCAGCAAAACCCAAAAGCTTTTTTGATCGTTTTTAAAATGAAATACCAATCCAATAACACCTAAAAGCAAAGGAAGAAAAAAGTAGGTATTCCGCGCTTTATTGTCAGCCATATCACTTGAAAGTTCATTTTGATTGCCCAAACGTAGTTGATCTATAAACTTTATTCCGCTTAACCAATTGCCGTGCAGGTCTGTATATTGCCCTTGCACATCGTCCTGTCTTCCCGTGAAATTCCACATAAAGTAGCGCCAATACATGTAGCCGAACTGGAACTCGAACATAAATTTCATATTCTGAAAAAAGGAAGGTTTTTGGATATCAATATATTGCCCAAAGTTTTTCAAAAACTTGTCGTAATCATCTTTATCAACCAAGCCTTGGGCGTCAGCCTGTTTAAATTTATTCACTTCCTCCACGAGTCTTGGTTCGCTTAAGTATTCGCTTTTAACTGAAAAATCCAGTCCGCCGGTAAACTCCATGTAATTTGAAGCATGCTCGGTACTCCACATTCTTGGCATAAATGCCTTTTGCGAATCATCCGTGTTTTGGCCTGCGTTTTTATAGTTGTTTACTATTATGTATTTGCCGGTTGTTTCATCTTTTTCATATTTTGGCTTTTCGTCTTTATATGGGTTGTCCTCATCAAGACCTACATAGCTTTCGGTGAAAAGAGGGCCATAAAATAGGTGCGTTTCGGGGTATTGTTCGCGGTTGTAATACGCTAAAAGCTCACGGGCGTTGTTCGGGTTGTTTTCGTTGATAACCGTTCCGGCATTGGCGCGGATTGGGAGCATTAGCCAGCTTGAGAAGCCTATAAAAATGAAAAGCACGCAAAGCAACAGGGTGTTCAATTGTACAAATCCTTTTTTTCTTGTTAAACGTAAACCGTAAACAAAAAGAACGATAAACAAAAGTGCTGCGAAAATGGTCCCGGAATTAAACGGAAGCCCGATGCTGTTTACAAAAAACAATTCCGAAGCACTGAAAAACTTCATCGTCCAAGGCAATAAAAGTTTAAAAATCAAAAGAAGAATAGCGACCGTAACAATATTGGCGATTATAAAATTTTTGACTGTAATGGTTTTGTAATGTTTGAAAAAATACAAAAACCCAATAGCGGGAATGGTTAGTAACGCCATAAAGTGAATTCCAAAGGAAAGCCCAATAATAAAGGCAATAAGAATTACCCAACGATTGCCGCGTGGCTCCAGCATTTCGCGTTCCCAACGAAGCGCGGTATAAAATAACACGGCCATCAAAAAGGCGGCGCTTGCATATACTTCTGCCTCAACAGCGTTGTACCAAAAACTATCCGTAAACGCAAAAGCTAGCGAACCCACAGCGGCACTGCCGATAATGGCCATAGCGCTTGTTTTTTCAATTTCTTGATGTTTGGAAACCACATTGGTAAGCAAAATGGTGAGCGACCAAAACATAAACAGAATGGTAAACGCACTGGCAAAAACCGACATGAGGTTAATGGTAAGAGCAATGTATGAGGCATCTGGTGCAAAAATGGAGAAAAATGCTCCCAAAAGCTGGAATAGTGGCGCTCCCGGTGGGTGACCAACTTCAAGGTTGCTAGCGGTGGTAATATACTCTCCACAATCCCAAAAACTGGCAGTAGGTTCTACTGTGAGCCAATATGTGGTAAGGGCAATTGCAAAAACAAGCCAGCCGATGATTTTGTTCCATTTTGTAAAGTTGAAAGAACCCATAAGTGCATAAAATTTTATGGGACGAATTTACTAATAATATGTATAGCCCCAAGTATCTAATTGAGGTAACGTGCAATATGCTATGATATTTTTAACTATAAAAAGGTTTGCATGGTAGAATTATATTTTTTTGCAATAAAATGTTTGTACAAGCCAAAGTTTGTATTAAATTTGCGCCTCATTATGGAATTGGCCCATGGTGTAACTGGCAACACGTCTGGTTTTGGTCCAGAAGAGTCTAGGTTCGAGCCCTAGTGGGCCAACAAAAATTGAATCCCAATCTTGAAAAAGGTTGGGATTTTTATTTTAAAATTATTTTTATATGTTTACGAAACGTAAAAACCTAAACCAAATTTCATGAAAAAAAATATACTCCTTATTTATACTTTTCTTTTCGTATCACTCCTATGCTCACAAAACCAAGTTTTGGATTTGGGAGTAGATGGCAAGGATTTAACAGATATAAATTTTGAAGATTCTGTATTGGTCATAAAGGCCAGTGAAGGTGGCGGCGCCTATTCGAAGGAAAAAAATGTTGAAATTAAATACATAAACCTCCCTGAACAGAAAATTTTATATTCTCTGGATTCAGAAAAAGATAAAAGAATAATATACTATAATCAAGATGGGAAGATTGTAATATCGGCTACTGATGGTTTTGTGGGTTACGGAAGTAACAAAGACGAAATATTTATTGATGGCGATGGAAGTGAAATTGGATCAGTAAAAGATTTTAACTATGATGATATTGAATGGCTCCCGGGCACTCGAAAGACTTTTTTTACTAAAAGTTACTTAATCAGCGTTGGACCAAAAAAGAAAGGATATAAAATTACACAAAAAAATAAAGGCGACGAACCTGCAGAATGGTTGCTCTATAAATTAAACAATACCTCACTTCAAGAAACTACAATACCTATTGAGTTGCCTCCGGTTGTTGGCAAAGAGGATGAGATAGGTTATATGCTGATGGAAGTAACCGATACAGGATTTTATGTACAATCAAAAACTTTTTCGCCAACCGATGCAAAAGATGACGCATATGATTCCCAAAATTTAATTGTTAAGGAGTATGATTTTGAAGGTAAACTTATTGATGAAAAAAAGTTCACAATAACTATTGATAAAAATAAATATCGCTTTGCAAAAGCTGACTTACCGCAAGGAACGTATCAAAAGATGGGTAACAGAAGTATGGTAACCTTACCCACTTCTGCCGCAACGGGGGCTGTAAGTATAGATGCCGAAGGCAAAAATTATTATATACAATCGGTCTTATTCGGAAAAGAGGGTAATGAAGGTACTTTTCTTCACGTAGAAAAATATAGTTTTTCAGGTGAAAAGCAATGGGAACAAACCCATAAGTTTGTAGATAAGGTTGTAGGTATGTTCGCCCAAGAAACGCGAATACGTCCAATAATTACCAATGAAAAAATATATTTCTTTCCAAAGGATTATACCTTTAAAAGTTCAAAAAAAAATGAAGTATTCTCAATGGACGTTGCAACTGGCGAAATAAAAGCAGAAAAAAAATATGAAGTTTTAAAAGGTACTTTAAAGAGAACAGAAACCTGGCATAAGTTTGCGTATGGCTCAATTGTAGAGAATGAACTTTCTGACAATCTTCTTTTGGATACTGAAACCTTAATTGCTTTTAGGGTTAATGATAGCGTTAAAACCTATATAGATAGCCTAAGCCCTGAAGATGAAACCTATTTAATATCACATATCGCTAGAGATGGAACGATATATATGATTCAGGCAGATTACAAATCAAAAAAATATAAGTTTATGTCCTTTTAAACTATTATAAATTTTTTAGGAACTACCACTTTATATCAAATTAACTTTGCAGCCACCTTTAATTGGTGGCTGCATCTTTTTCGGAAATATGAATATTATTAAATTTTAGTATGTTTGCCACAAACCCTTTCTTGAATGAAAACACTCACATTATTCTTTCTTCTTTTTGCTTCAACTTTTCATTCACAGGAAATCACAATAGTTTCAGGAAATTATAAAAACCTGAAAACTATTTCTGAATACAATCTTGTTTTTGATTATTCAGATTTGACGGTAACGGATTTTGAGAGTGAAGAAGACTATCTTCAAAAAACAATGCTTGAAAAAGAGCAGGCAAAACCTGGAAACGCAAAGGTTTTTCGGGAAGAATGGTTTGCCGATAGAGCATATAGATATGAGCCTAGATATATACAGGCTTTTAATGAATATTTTAAAAAAGGAGAAATAAAAGTAATTAAAGATCGGCCAGATTTACCTTATACCATTAAAGTTCACACTACGGAAATCTATCCGGGGTATAACAACGGTTTTACAAGAAAAAGCGGAAATCTGGAAGTTACAATTTCTGTTTTTAAAACCGAAAACGCTGAAAATATTTTATTTTCCACAAACATTACTGATGTAGAATGTAACTATGCCGGAGATAAAGCAACCTTGGAAGATTTTGATTTTCACCAAGGTGAACGAATAGCTTACGGCTATTGGAATCTCGCCAAATTTTTCGCAAAAAAATTAAGAAGAGGTATCAAGTATAACTAGTTAGCCCGTTCATTTTCCATATCAATAACCTTCGCAACCGTCTTAACTAGGCGGTTGTGGTTTTTTACAAACGGATTGGTTTCATCCCAAACATAACCTGCAAGTACAGCGCAAATCTGTCCTTTGATCACAGGATTTTCGGGGCGGTGAAAAAATATTTTCTGAAGATTGCCGGTGTACCATTCACTAACGTAAGTCCTAAAAACATCTACGCCTTTCATGATATAGCCCGTATAATCTTGTTCCCAATCCACTTTTTCGCCATTTAATTCTTTGGTTATTAGTTTGGCAGCTTTCACGCCCGATTCTGTTGCAAACGTAACGCCGGAGGAAAATACGGGATCCAAAAATTCAGCGCTATTCCCCGTAAGGGCATACCCTTTTCCGTAAAGTTGTTTTACGGCTTTTGAATAATTTTTGATAATATGTGGCTCAAAAAGGAAGTCCAAATCTTTTAGCCTATCGTAATAATAGTCGGAGATTTTCAGCATTTCCTTAAGCTTTTCAGAATTTGTTCCTTTAAAAGATTCAATAAACTCCGTTGGTCCAACAAAGCCAATACTTGTATTTCCGTTTGAAAAAGGTATCACCCAAAGCCAAACTTCATCTTTTACTACATCAAAAGTAATAAGCGTTCCCTCAACACCTTCGGGGCGTTCGGTTTCTTTCACATGTGTGTAGATTGCGGAATTTGCTTCAAGCGAAGAAGGTTTGTCCAAATCCAATAATCGTGGTAAAACCCTGCCATAACCACTGCTATCTATAATAAATTTTGCGCGAATTTTATACTCGTTTCCTTCTTCGGTTTTAACTGTTGTTGTGGAATGTCCATTTTCGTCAAACTCTACAGCCGTAACTTCGTGACCGAAGGAAACATCTACGCCTTTTTTAACTATTTCTTTGGCAAGAGTATGGTCAAAATCCGCCCGCGGAACCTGCCAAGTATAATCCCAACCCGGAGTGTGCTTTTTTGAAAAATCGAAATTACAAACAATATCATCTTTCAAAAATCGAGCTCCTGCCTTGATTTCAAATTTCTGCTCCATCAAACAATCCAAAAGCCCTGTTTCCTCAAAATGGTCCATGCAGCGTGGCAATAAACTTTCGCCAATCACAAAGCGTGGAAATTTACTTTTTTCAACCACTTTGGAGCTTATTCCGTTGTTTTTTAAATAGGAAGAAGCAACGCAGCCTGAAGGTCCTGCGCCAATAATTAACACATCAACAGCAATATCATTCATATTATTAAGATATAGATTGTTAAAAAATTCTAAATTTGCATTCTAAAGTTACCAAATTATTTAATAGAACATTTGATTCAACTATAAATGCCAACATTACAAGGAAAACTGGAAACAGCCGATTTTGATAAAATAATCTTCAAAAACGATTCTGTCCAACTTCACAAAGATATAATAGAAAGAGTTCAAAATAGTTTCGATTTTCTGAAAGAATTTTCTGAAAATAAAATTATTTACGGTGTCAACACAGGTTTCGGCCCGATGGCACAGTATAAAATAAAGGATGACGAACGCATCCAGTTGCAGTACAACCTTATTCGCAGCCATGCCTCGGGAACCGGAAACCCAATTACGGCACAATATGTTCGCGCGGCCATGCTTGCGCGAATGAACACGCTAAGCCTTGGAAACAGTGGGGTTCATCCTTCCGTCATTAAATTGATGGGCGAATTGCTCAACAAAAATATTATTCCACTTATATATGAGCACGGTGGTGTGGGCGCCAGCGGCGATTTGGTCCAGCTTGCCCATTTGGCGTTAGTGTTGATTGGTGAAGGCGAAGTTTTTTACAAAGGAGAACGCAGAAATACGGAAGAAGTTTTCAAAATTGAAAACCTTCAACCCATAAAAGTGGAGCTGCGCGAAGGATTGGCTTTAATGAACGGAACGTCAGTAATGACGGGAATTGGAGTTGTAAATGTGCTTTACACAAAACGAATTATGGATTGGATGATTAAAGCTTCCTCTGCCATAAATGAAATTGTAAAAGCTTACGACGATCATCTTTCCTTTGAATTGAACGAAACCAAAAAGCACAAAGGCCAACGTCAAATTGCCGAAATGATGCGCAGCCATTTAAAGGACAGCAATCTTACACGCAAGCGCGAACACCATTTGTACAACGGTTCAAAAAACGAAGAGGTGTTTGTTGAAAAAGTACAGGAATATTATTCTCTTCGCTGCGTACCACAAATTTTGGGTCCTGTTTTGGACACGCTCAATTCCGTTGAAAAAATATTGATTGAAGAAGTAAATTCAGCAAACGATAACCCGATCGTGGATGTTGAAAAACGAAATGTATATCACGGCGGAAACTTCCACGGCGATTATGTTTCCCTCGAAATGGACAAGTTGAAAATTGTAGTTGCAAAAATGACGATGCTCGCCGAGCGCCAATTGAACTATTTATTGAATTCAAAATTGAACGATATACTTCCACCATTCGTGAATTTGGGAAAACTTGGGCTAAATTTTGGAATGCAGGGTGTTCAATTTACCGCCACCTCCACAACCGCTGAAAGCCAAATGCTCAGCAACCCCATGTACGTGCACAGCATCCCGAACAACAATGACAATCAAGACATTGTAAGTATGGGAACGAACGCCGCACTTATTACCAAAAAAGTAATCGAAAATGCTTTTGAGGTGGTTGCAATAGAGCTAATAACCATCGTCCAAGCCATTGAATATTTGAAGGTTCAGGATAGCGTTTCTTCTGAGACCAAAAAAATGTACGATGAAATTCGTGCCATCGTCCCAGTTTTTAAGGAAGATGTTGCAATGTATCCGTATGTCAATAAAGTAAAAGAATTTTTGATGGATTCTTCAAAATAGGAATGGAATAATTTTGTAAATTGTTCGTCTCTCCTCAACTAACTTAAATTGATGCTATTATGAAAACGATTTTTTCCTACGCACTTATTTTTTTATTTGGAACTACCGCAGTTTTTGCACAGGAACTGGCTTTGGTCCGCGACAATGATTTATTTGGTTATATCAACAAAACCGGTGAGTATGCCATTCAACCACAATTTGAAAAAGCAGATAGCTTTTCGGGCAAGATGGCAGCAGCTATGAAAGACAAAAAATGGGGTTTTATCAATACCTCCGGCGAATGGGTAATTCAACCAGAGTATGATCGTGTAAAAGAATTCAATTCCGGGTATGTATTGGTAATGCAGAACGACCAATGGAAATACATAAACTCGAAAGGGGAAACTTTAGATACTCCTGCAAGAGAAAAATATTACGATTTTGACAATGGAGTAGCCATTATTCGCGAGGGTGAAAAAATTGGTTTGATGGATACCAGCGGAAAAGCAATCTTGGAGCCAAAATATGATGAAATCAAAGGTTTTAACAACGGACATGCAAAATTTAAAAATGGAGAAACATGGGGGTTGTTGAATACGAAAGGTGAAGTTGTTGTGCCAGCAGATTATAACGAGATTGGCGATTTCAGCAAAAATGGAATTTGGGCACGAAAAGGTGAAAGCTTTGGAGTTTTGATTAATGGTACATTCACCCCAATTAACGGTGTGGACAAAATTTGGGATTTCACAAACGACTCACCATTGACCTATGCCGAAAGCAATAAAAAAATAGGTTTCATCAACGGAAAAGGAGAGTGGGTCATTCAACCAGCTTATGATAAAGCCCGTGCGTTTAATGCAGGGCTTGCACCTGTAAACGAAAACAAAAAATGGGGGTATATCAATGAGAAGGGCGAAAAAGTTGTGAATCCGATGTATGCCGATGCAGAAATATTTTCTGAAAATGGATTAGCTCCCGTGAAAGAAAAAAAATTATGGGGTTTTGTTGATAAAACTGGAAAATTGGTAATTCCAATGGAATATGATATTTCATCAGGCTTATTTCAAAGTGGAACTAAAAAAGGATTTCAAGACGGCCTTGCTCGTGTAAAAAAGGACAAACAGTGGGGCTTTATTGATAATACTGGAAAAGTTTTAGGCAAATGGCATCAAAACGCTGAAGTTTTTGTGGATACTTCAAAGTAGATAAAAGAATAAAGAAAATAGAAAAAAGACGACTTTCGTCTTTGTGACTTTGCAAGAAAAATTAAATGGAACAAAACAAAACAAAACAAAAATACGCATTAGTAACAGGAGGTTCACGCGGTATTGGCCGTGCAGTTTGTATTCAACTTGCAAAAGATTTGGAATACAGCCTTCTTATAAATTATAACGGCAACAAAGAAGCTGCCCAACAAACTTTAATGGAAGTTGAGGCACTCGGCGGCAAAGGAGAAATTATTCAATTTGACGTTACCAATACCGAAGCTGTTAATAAGGCATTTGACGTATGGCACGAAAACAATAAAGACGCTATTATTGAAGTCATAATTAACAATGCAGGAATTACCAAAGACGGAATGTTTATGTGGATGAAACCCGAAGATTGGCACAGCGTAATCAACACCAGTTTGAACGGTTTTTACAATGTTACCAATGCGTTAATCCAAAAATTATTGGTCAATAAATATGGAAGAGTTATAAATATGGTTTCGGTTTCAGGATTAAAAGGAACGCCTGGCCAGGTAAACTATTCCGCAGCAAAGGGAGCGGTTATTGGTGCTACAAAAGCATTGGCGCAAGAAGTTGCTAAAAGAAACATTACGGTAAACGCAGTTGCACCTGGATTTATTAAAAGTGATATGACCGCTGAACTTGACGAAAAAGAACTTAAGAAAATGATACCAGCCAACCGTTTTGGAGAGGCAGAAGAAGTGGCGCATATTGTTAGCTTTTTAGCGTCTTCAAAGGCATCGTATATTACTGGGGAAGTGATTAATATTAATGGAGGAATTTATTCCTAAAATGAAGGAGAAGTGAGAAGAGTAGTAATAACTGGAATGGGCATTTATTCCTGCATCGGCAAAAACCTGCAGGAAGTAAAGCAATCGCTTTATGAAGGAAAATCTGGAATTATTTGTGATGGAAAACGAAAGGATTTTGGTTACCGTTCCTGTTTAACCGGCTGGGTGGAAGAACCTAATTTGAAAGAACAACTTTCGCGCCGTGAGCGTGTAAGCCTCGGAGAAGAGGGCGCTTATGCCTACGCCGCAACTATTGAAGCCTTGAAAAACGCTAAAATAGACCAACAATTTCTCGACGAAAATGAAGTGGGAATACTCTACGGAAACGATAGCACCGCAAAATCGGTCATTGAATCTGTAGATAAAATCCGTGAAAAGAAGGATACAACCCTAGTGGGTTCGGGCGCAATTTTCAAGGCGATGAACTCTTCCGTTACCATGAACCTTTCCACCATTTTTAAATTGCGAGGCATAAATTTCACCATAAGTGCAGCCTGTGCCAGCGGTTCACATTCCATCGGGATGGCCTATTTCCTTATAAAAAATGGCTTGCAGGATTGTATTATTTCTGGTGGAGCCCAAGAGATTAATGAACTGGCAATGGGCAGTTTTGACGGGCTCGGCGTTTTTTCAACACAGGCAGACCCTGTAAAAGCATGCCGCCCATTCGATAAAGACCGCGATGGTTTAGTGCCCAGCGGTGGCGCGGCAACTTTAATTATAGAGAGTTACGAAAGCGCTGTAAAAAGAGGCGCGCCAATTTTGGGCGAAATTATTGGTTACGGTTTTTCTTCAAACGGCGACCATATTTCAACGCCAAACGTGGATGGCCCTGCCCGAGCGATGAAAATGGCTTTGGAACAGGCAAATATCCAAGCTTCGGAAATTGATTACGTAAATGCACACGCAACTTCAACACCAGTTGGCGACGCAAATGAGGCGCTCGCAATTACGGATGTTTTTGGGGAAAACGGACCTTACGTAAGCTCTACAAAATCTATGACAGGCCACGAATGTTGGATGGCAGGCGCGAGCGAGGTTATTTATTCCATGCTAATGATGGAACACTCCTTCATAGCGCCAAATATCAATCTTGAAACGCCAGATGAGGCAGCTTCAAAATTAAACCTTGTTAACAAAACGTTAAATAGAAAAATTGATGTATTTTTGTCCAATTCTTTCGGGTTTGGGGGAACCAATTCCGCATTGATAATTAAAAAATGCACACATTAGAAATGAATAAAGAAGTTATAGTTGAGAAGATAAACTACTTTTTGGTAGATGAGTTTGAGGTAGAGACCGAAGACATTGAACCAAGAGCCAACCTAAAGGAAACTTTGGAGCTGGACAGCTTGGATTTTGTGGATTTGGTAGTTGCCATTGAGGCCAATTTTGGCGTGAAATTGACTGGTGAGGATTTCCTTAATGTTATTACACTTCAAGATTTTTACGACCTGATTGAAACAAAAATCAGCTGAAATTTGCAATAACTATTTATGGCGGGCGAGTGGGAAGGCAAAAGCAAAGGAACCGTTTTAGGGTATAAAATCTTTATATTTTTTATCAGAAAATTAGGTGTTCGCGCTGCATACGGCCTGCTTTACTTCGTTGCTCTTTATTACGTATTCTTCGCCGGAAAAAGCACCCGATCCATATTTTACTACTTTCGTAAAAGACTGAAATATTCTTGGACTAAGAGTGTTTTCAGCATTTATAAAAGTTATTATGTTTTTGGCAAGACCATTATTGACAAGGCCGCAATCTCCTCTGGCCTGCAAAACAGATTTACCCATGAATGTGACGGAGTCGAAAATATTATAGAGCTTCTCGACAAAAAGCAAGGGGGCATTATGATAAGTGCCCACGTGGGCAATTTTGAAATTGCCGAATTCTTTTTTGAGGAAATTGATACCCGTTCGCAAATAAGCCTTGTAACCACCGATGCCGAACATCAGAACATCAAGGAATATATGGAAAAAGTAACCCTGCGTTCCAATGTAAAGTTTATCTTGGTGAAAGACGATATGTCGCATATTTTTGAAATAAACAATGCGCTCAGCAATGGCGAGTTGGTCTGTTTTACAGGCGATAGATATATGAAAGGCCAAAAAGTATTGACTGAATCGTTGATGGGAAAAGAAGCAAATTTTCCCGCCGGCCCATTTTTGTTGGCCAGTAGGCTGAACGTGCCGGTTTTGTTCGTTTATGTAATGAAGGAAACCAACAAACATTATCATTTGTATGCCCGTCAAGCAGAAGTAAAAAATCGCGATGCGCAAGGTTTATTAAAAAAATACACACAAAGCGTTGAGTGGATGCTGAAAAAATATCCGTTGCAGTGGTTCAACTATTTTGATTTTTGGGAAACGGACGATTAAGAAATGAAGGAAGTATTAATAATATATTATTCACAAACAGGGCAACTTTTTGATATTCTGAAGAATATTGCTTCAACGATTTCAGTTGAAAAAGTTAACATATCCTATTGCGAAATACTTCCGAAGAAAAAATTTCCCTTTCCGTGGAAACTGGAAGAATTTTACGGTGCTTTCCCTGAAACCTTTCTCCAAATACCAACACCTTTGGAAGCGATTCCATCAGAAATTCTTCAGAAAAAATACGACTTGGTTATTTTGGGTTACACTACTTGGTATTTAACGCCTTCCATCCCAATCAATTCATTTTTGAAATCTGAAGAGGCAAAATTATTGCTCGCAAATACGCCCGTGATAACCGTTTCCGCAAGCCGAAATATGTGGATAATGGCGCAGGAAAAAGTGAAGAAATTATTGGTTGCGAACAACGCGAAATTGGTTGGGAATATCGCTTTGGTTGATAGAAACATGAATCATATAAGCGTAATCACAATTGTACATTGGTTGATGGGTGGCAAAAAAACTAAAATGCTTGGTATTTTTCCAAAACCGGGAGTTTCGGACAAAGACATTGATGCAGCCTCCCGTTTTGGAGTTCCCATTAAAGAAGCTTTGCTTCAAAATGAATATTCAAATTTGCAACAAAATCTTTTGGAAGTTGGGGCCGTAAAAATTGACCCATCACTAATAGCCACCGATATTCGCGGAAATGTTGTTTTCACAAAATGGGCAAACTATTTAATCAAAAAAGAGGGCGAAGAAAGAAAGAAATGGCTCGTTTATTTTAAATATTATTTGTTATTTGCAATATGGCTAATAGCGCCAATAGTATTTATTGTATTTTTGCTCACTTATATCCCAATGTATCGAAAAATACAGCGAGATAAAGCCTATTATTCATCAGTTGCATTAAAGCAGGATTAATGAAGAACGTATATATTACAAGGATTGCGAAGTTTTTGCCCAATGAGCCTGTAGAGAATGAGGCGATGGAGGAAAAACTTGGGGTTATTAATGGAAAAACCTCAAAAGCCCGCCGCATTATCCTTCGGAACAACCAAATAAAAACACGTTATTACGCCATCGACAAAGATGGAAACGTAACCCATAACAACGCACAGCTTGCCGCAAAAGCGGTTGAAGCTTTGTGTGATGAAACTTTCAACAAAAACGATATTGAATTATTGTCTTGTGGCACCTCCAGCCCAGACCAGATTTTACCGAGCCACGCAGCTATGGTACATGGGTTTTTAAAGAACGGAAACCTTGAAGTAAATTCCCCGTCCGGTGCGTGTTGCAGTGGAATGAATGCTTTGAAATATGGCTACATGGCCATAAAATCTGGACAAGTGAGTAATGCAGTTTGCACAGGTTCTGAACGTACTTCTTCTTGGATGAAAGCTGATATTTTTGAGGATGAGGTAGCACATTTACAAGAAATTGAGGAACACCCAATTCTAGCTTTCAACAAAGAATTTTTACGTTGGATGTTGTCTGACGGCGCTGGCGCAATGCTTTTAGAAAGTGAACCAAAGGGAGAATCACCATTGAAAATTGAATGGATGGAAGGCTACAGTTACGCCTTTGAACTCGATACGTGTATGTATGCCGGTGGCGACAAACTTGATGATGGCAGCCTAAAACCTTGGAGCGAATATCCCGCAGATGTTTGGGGGAAAAAATCACTTTTTGCGATGAAGCAAGATGTGAAATTGTTGGGTGAAAACATCCTTCAAAAAGGGGTTGCAAGTATGAAGCTTGCAATGGAAAAACACAACATTACCGAAGACGATATTGATTATTACCTGCCCCATATTTCTTCCTATTATTTCAAGGAAAATCTTTACAACGAAATTGAGCGTCAAGGCCTGCATTTACCTTGGGAAAAATGGTTTTTGAACCTTCAAAAAGTTGGGAATGTTGGCGCGGGTTCCATCTATCTTATGTTGGAGGAATTGGTGCATTCCGGAAAACTTAAAAAGGGTGATAAAATATTTCTGCAAGTACCCGAAAGTGCGCGTTTTGCATATTCTTACGCCTATTTAACGGTTGTTTAAATGAACAGTTTCACCGAAAAAATAACGGACAAAGATTTCATCGGAAAATTGATTCCACAGAAAGCGCCGTTTGTGATGGTGGATAAACTGCTTCATTTTGAAGAAAAAAAAGTGATTGCTGGATTGACTATTTCCGAAGAAAACATTTTTACACAAAACAATAAATTTACCGCTCCAGGCTTGATTGAGCATATGGCGCAGACCGTGGCACTTTACACGGGCTACCAATTTTTTCTGAAGAAAGAAGATGCACCTACTGGGTACATTGGCGCCATAAAAAAAGCTGAAATTTTCGAACTCCCTTCCGTTGGAAATGAACTGAAAACCACGGTAAATGTGCTGCATGATATAATGGGCGTAACTTTGGTAACTGCCGAAACCGAATTTGATGGAAAAGTAATCGCATCCAGTGAAATGAAAACCGTGTTGGCAAGCTGATGAAAGCAATGGATGTTTCAAGTTTAGATATTTCCAACTTTCTACCACATCGCGACCCGATGCTGATGGTCACTTCGGTAATGGAAATTGACGAAAATTCAGTTTCTACCCAATTTTATATTTCAGAGGATTGTGTTTTTTTGAAAGAGGGAAAACTCTCTGAAACCGGGCTGATTGAAAATGCCGCCCAAGCTGCTTCAGGAATTGTGGGGCAAACTTTTTTTGAAAAAGACGATTTGGAAGGAACTGGCAACAAACTGGTTGGTTACATAAGCGCCATCAAAAAAGTTGAGATTTTTCAACTTCCAAAAGTTGGCGAAACGATTGTTACAAAGGCAAAACTTCTTTCAAGATTCGACACAGGCGAAATGACAATGTGCAGCCTAGAAGCCCACACATTTCTTGCTGAAAAATTAATTGTATCTTCTACCATGAATTTTTTAATCCATGAAGTCTGATTATGAAGAAAAAGGAAGTACCACAGGACAAAAGCAATCTGGAATCCGCAAATTTCCGCGAACTCTGTTATGCGGTTGATGAAAATGGCGAATACACTACAGAAAACAGCACAGGCTGGGAACCAAAAACCGTAGCATTAAACAATGCAATCGAGGAAATAAAAGAGCGCATTCAAGACGCAAAAGACCGTGTAATTGCTGGCGAAACAAGCCCCATAGAATATTATATGGAGCTTCACAAAATGGATGTTGGCATTTTGGCCAGCTACGTTGGCTTTTGGCAATGGAAGGTAAAACGCCACTTTAAGCCTTCAGTTTTTAAAAAATTGAGCGAGAAAACTTTGAATAAATATGCTGATGCGTTTGATATTTCAGTTGAAGAGCTGAAGTCGATTAGTTGAGGAGTCAATGAGTTTAAAAAAAGCAATAGCATCCACAGTATCAATAGTGACAATACTATCAACAGAATGGAAATAGACTTTACACATCATCAATCAGCCCATTGCGAAAACGGAGTGGTCTCAAACCTGATGAAACACAACGGTTTTAGCGTTAGCGAACCAATGGTTTTTGGTATTGGCAGCGGTTTGTTGTTTTGTTATATTCCGTTGTTGAAAGTGAATCACGCGCCCGTAATTACCTATCGCGCCTTGCCTGGACATATTTTTAAAAAGTTTGCAAAGCGAACTGGTGTAAAAATGAAACGCGAAAAATTCAGCAATCCGAAAGATGCTAAAGCGCGTTTGGATGAAAATCTTGAAAAAAACAATCCTGTTGGTTTACAAGTCGGCGTTTACAATTTGGTTTATTTTCCCGATGAATACCGTTTCCATTTCAACGCCCACAATATGGTGGTTTATGGAAAAGAGGGCAATCGTTATTTAATTAGTGATCCTGTAATGGAAGATGTAACTTCCCTTTCCGAAAAGGAACTGGAAAAAGTACGTTTTGCAAAAGGAGCCTTCGCACCTAAAGGACATATGTATTATCCGATTTCCTTTCCCGAAAAATTGGAACTTGAAACAGCAATCGTAAAAGGAATTAAAGATACTTGTAAAGCCATGCTTGCGCCAGTTTCGTTTGTGGGCGTAAAAGGAATTCACAAAATCGCTGGTTTAATCAGAAAATGGCCAAAGAAAAAAGGTATTAAAACTGCAAACCATTATTTAGGACAAGTAGTGCGGATGCAAGAAGAAATAGGAACTGGCGGTGGCGGCTTCCGTTATATTTATGCGGCATTTTTACAGGAAGCCGGAAAACTTTTAGGCAATGAAAACTTAATTGAACTTTCAAAAGAAATGACCGAGATTGGCGATTTATGGCGCGATTTTGCACTTGAGGCTTCCCGAATCTACAAAAACCGAAGCGCGCAAACTGACAGCTATAATAAAGTCGCTGACCAATTGGATAATATTGCCGATTTGGAAAAGGTGTTTTTTAAGAAATTAAAGAAATCGATATAAAAAGTCCCCCTTTGGGGGATTTAGGGGGCTTATGATAGAAATAAACCAACTTTCAAAAAAATACAAAGGCGCCGAATACTTTTCGGTAAAAAACCTTGATTTGAAAGTTGAAGAAGGCGAAATCTACGGCCTGCTCGGCCCAAACGGTGCTGGAAAAACCACGCTTATTTCCATGCTCACTTCTTTGCTGAAGCCCACTTCGGGTTCTTTCACGATAAACGGATTGAATTTTAAGGAACACAAAAACCAATTGAAACAATTAATTGGGATCGTTCCGCAGGAATACGCACTTTATCCGACACTTACCGCTTTTGAGAATTTAGAATACTTTGGAAGTATGTACGGAATTAAAGGCGAAATTTTAAAAAACTCCATTAACGAACATCTGGAAATAATGGGGCTTTCAAAATTCGCAAATAAAAAAACCGATACGTTTTCCGGTGGAATGAAGCGTCGTGTAAACTTGATTGCCGGAATTCTCCACGAACCAAAAGTGCTTTTTTTGGACGAGCCTACCGTAGGCGTGGACGTGCAATCTAAAAATGTGATTATTGACCATTTAAAATTGCTGAACAAACAAGGAACCACAATAGTTTACACCTCACACCATTTAAACGAAGCCGAATTTTTCTGCACCCACGTCGCTATTATTGACCGCGGAGAAATTATTGTAAAAGGAGTTCCTTCACAATTGATAAAAAACCAACCCGAAGCCAAAAATCTTGAAGAAGTATT
This sequence comes from Aequorivita soesokkakensis, assembly GCF_001641085.1. Classification (GTDB taxonomy): domain Bacteria; phylum Bacteroidota; class Bacteroidia; order Flavobacteriales; family Flavobacteriaceae; genus Aequorivita; species Aequorivita soesokkakensis. Next base: position 94,457 of record NZ_LXIE01000010.1, read on the forward strand.
TTTGGCAAAAACCGGCAAAGCGCTTCGCGACCATGCATAAACTCTGGGCTTCCACATATAAGGAAATGCTTTTGCTAATCCGCGATTTGGGCGGAATCGCGATTCTTTTTATAATGCCGTTGTTGCTTTTGATTGTCATCACTTTGGTGCAGGACAGCACTTTCAAAACCATTAGCGATATAAAAATTCCCGTGCTTTTGGTGGATAATGACAAAGGCGAAGTTTCAAAAAACATCGTCGAAAATCTCTCCGAATCCAATTCGTTTGAAATTCTGCAGAAATCTTCCGAAGAAGAGGCAAAGGAGGCTGTTTTCTCCGGAAATTATCAACTCGCCATCGTAATTCCCGAAAATCTTTCGGCATCGCTTCAAAAGAAAGTGGATCAAAATGTGGAAGGTATTTTATCGAAATTTGGGTTGGAAGAAGACACTTTGGCGGTTGTAAAAGAAGTTATTCCGCAAAAGGAAGTCCGTTTGTATTTTGACCCCGCAACGCAGCTAAGCTTTAAATCTTCCGTGAAAAACGGCATCGATAAAATGATTTCGAAAATTGAAACGCAAAGCATCTACAAAGCGTTTCAAACGGAATTGGGCGAGGACGATTCCGAACCGATTTTCGAAACTGAAAGTTTTATCGCTTTTAAAGAAATTCTTCCCACAAAAAATAACGAAGAAATCATTCCGAACTCAGCACAACACAACGTTCCGGCGTGGACGCTGTTTGCCATTTTCTTCATAATTGTGCCACTTTCAATCAATCTTTTAAAAGAAAAAAACCAAGGCACTTTTGTCCGTTTGCGGACCACTCCGGTGAGTTATGCTACCGTTTTGGGCGGAAAAACAATCGTTTATCTCGCGGTCTGTCTCGTTCAATTTACGTTGATGCTGCTCGTGGGAATTTTTCTTTTTCCCGCCATCGGCCTTCCGGGAGTTGATGTTTCGGGCAAGTTGCCGATGCTATATTTAGTCGCGCTTTTTTCTGGGCTTGCCGCGATAGGATTGGGATTACTGATTGGCACTGTAGCAAAAACACAGGAACAGGCAGCACCGTTTGGCGCCACTTCGGTGGTCATTTTGGCGGCATTGGGCGGCGTTTGGGTACCCGTTTTTGTAATGCCGAAATTTATGCAGTTTGTTTCCAAAATTTCTCCGATGAACTGGGGCTTGGAAGCGTTTTACGATGTATTTTTAAGAAATGTGGGTTTTGTTAAAATCCTTCCCGAAATTTCGTTATTATTGTTGTTCTTCCTCACAACAATCGTAATAGCAATAATTTATAATAGAAGAAAAAATGCCGTCTGAAAACAAAAATGAAATAAGCTTTACTTCTGAAATCCGAGTACGATTCACCGAAACAGATCCTTTGGGAATCGTCTGGCACGGCAATTATATACAGTATTTTGAGGATGGCCGCGAGGCTTTTGGGCGTGAGCACGGAATTTCATATTTAGAACAGAAGGCAAATGGTTACACTTCACCAATCGTAAAATCTTCCTGCGAGCATAAGTTGCCGCTACGTTACGGAGATGTAGCGACTATAAAAACAACCTTTATTCCTTCGCCTGCGGCAAAAATGATTTTTAGATATCGAATTTTTGATCCAAAAGGAAGACTTGCCTGTTTAGGGGAAACGGTTCAGGTTTTTTTGAACGAAAAGGGAGAACTTTCTCTTACAAAGCCTGAATTTTTTGCAAAATGGAAGGAAAAAATGGGATTGTAAAATGGGTAAAACCTTCATTTCATATAACAATATTTTAAGCAGTCTAGGTTTTGACAACGAAACGGTAGTTGAAAATATTTCAAAAGGAAAATCGGGCCTTGCAAAATTCGATGATGCTTCCCTTTTGCCAGAACCGTTTTGCGCTTCCATGATTTCTTCTGAAAAAGTAAAAAATGAATTCAACAAAATTGGCGATGCTTCAGCTTTTACGAAGTTGGAACAAATGATGTTGCTTTCTTTGAAAAATGTTGTCGATGCTTCAAAAATTCCTTTAAATGAAAATGTTGGACTTATCATTTCAACCACAAAAGGGAATATTGATGTGCTTGAAAAAGACAGCAATTTTCCCGAAAGTCGAGCATATTTAAGCGAGTTGGGGAAAACAATCCAACACTTTTTCGGTTTTAAAAATGAAGCAATTATTCTTTCAAACGCCTGTGTTTCGGGTATTTTGGCAATTTCTGCAGCAAAGCGTTTTATTTCCGAAAGCAAATACGACCACGTTTTTATAACAAGCGGCGATTTGGTGACGAAGTTTATTCTTTCGGGATTCAATTCGTTTCAGGCTTTATCGGCCGAACCTTGCAAACCCTATGATAAGAATAGGGTTGGAATAAATCTCGGCGAAGTTGCCGCAAGTGCTTTGGTTACTTCTTCCGAAAAAAATCTTCCAAAGGAAGCCGTTGAAATTTTGGGCGATGCAACCTGCAACGACGCAAACCATATTTCGGGTCCGTCGCGAACCGGCGAAGGACTTTTCCGAAGTGTAAAAGCCGCACTGAAAGAGGCAAACTTGAATGCGAAAGAAATCGATTATATTTCCGCACACGGCACCGCCACACCTTTTAACGACGAAATGGAGGCCATCGCCTTCAGCCGTTTGGAAATGCAAAATGTGCCCCTCAATAGTTTAAAGGGCTATTTTGGCCACACTTTGGGAGCTTCGGGATTATTGGAAACCATTGTAGGAATGCATTCTATGGAAAAAAATATACTTTTTTCATCCAAAGGATTTACCGAACTTGGCGTCTCAAAAAACATAAATATCATTAAAACAAATACGCCGAAAACGTTAAACACCTTCCTAAAAACCGCATCGGGTTTTGGGGGTTGCAACACAGCGGTAATTTTTAAAAAAACAAACAACTAACCGACCATAAATGCAAACAACCACAAAAAAAATGAATGCCATTGAAGCTTTGGAAGAAGCGCACCGCATAGCCTTTGCGCCCTTTGTTTTTCAAGCTTCGGTTTCGCTTCGGAAACTCGGGATTCTCGATTATATTTTTGACCAACGGATAACAGGCGGGCCAACAGCCGAAGAGATTTCGCAAAAACTTTCCCTTAGCCCTTACGGAGTTGGCGTGCTTTTGGAAATTGCGCAAACTTCGAATATTGTTAGTAAAAATGATGCCGAGCAATACGAACTGACCAAAGTGGGCTATTTCTTAAATTATAACGAAACGGCCAGCGTGAACCTTAATTTTGCGCACGATGTATGTTACAAGGGCTTGTTTCATTTAAACGAATCCATAAAAACCGGAAAACCGGAAGGTTTGAAAGAACTGGGGCAATGGCCAACTATTTACGAAGGACTTTCAAAGTTGAAACCTGCCGAACAAAAGTCGTGGTTTGATTTTGACCATCATTATTCCGACGATATTTTTGCGGAAGCCTTGGAAAAAATTTTTGAAAGAAAGCCGAAAACTCTCTTCGATATTGGCGGAAATACTGGCAAATTTTCTATTAAATGCTGTAATTTCAATGAAGAGGTACATGTGAAAATAGTTGATTTACCGGGCCAATTGAACATGGCTTTGGCCAATGCCGAAAGCAATGGTTTTAAAGATAGAATTTCTGGCCATCCGATTGATTGGCTTTCGGAAAACCCACAAATTCCGAGCGGGGCAGACTTAATTTGGATGTGCCAGTTTTTGGATTGTTTTTCTGAAGAAGAAATTGTAAAAGTGTTGAGCATTTGTGCAAACTCCATGGACGATGATGCCGAATTGGTGATTGTTGAAACCTTTACGGATAGACAGGCCTTTCGCGCTTCACAATTTATTTTGGAAGCCACTTCGCTGTATTTTACGGTGCTTGCCAACGGAAACAGCAAAATGTATCCGGCCAGTGTTTTTATGAAATTGATTGACAAGGCTGGTTTAAAACTCAAAGAAGACATCCAATTGGGTGAATATCACACCATGTTGATTTGCGAAAAGAAATAGAATTTTGACTGAAACTTTTCACATAAAAAGCTATTGCCACATTAAAAACCAAATGGTTTCATTGAATGGAAATGTACTTTTTAGTGAGGTCCCGATAACTATCGGGGCAGAAGATTTTTCAACTTTTATAAAAAACGCATACAAGTTTTTGCAAACGGATTATTCCAAGTTTTTCAAAATGGACAATCTCAGCAAGCTCGCATTTTTGGCGGCAGATGTTTTGTTGAAAAAAGAAAATTTAAACGAAGAAGAAAATAATATTGCCTTAATTTTTTCAAACAAAGCATCCAGTTTGGACACCGACCGAAAACACCAAGCTGCAATAGAAAACGATGCTGAATATTTTCCCAGTCCGGCGGTTTTTGTTTACACCTTGCCAAATATTTGTTTGGGCGAGATAAGTATCAAGCACAGGCTGTATTCTGAAAATAGTTTTTTTATCTTTGCCCGCTTTAATGCGGAACATTTGCAACTGTACGCCAACAGTTTATTGCGAAGCGGAAAAGCAGAAAAAGTACTTTGTGGTTGGGTAGATTTAGACGAAAACAGCTACGATGCTTTTTTATATTTAGTTGAAAAACAAGGCGAAATTGAACATAAAACTGAAGAAATAACCAGATTATACAACATATTATGAGTGAATTAAAAGAAGAATTAAAAGGAAAAATCATTGAACAATTAAATCTTGAAGATGTTTCAGTGGCAGACATAGCAGACGATGACGCACTTTTTGGCGACGGACTTGGATTGGATTCCATTGATGCTTTGGAACTTATCGTTATGCTGGACAAGGATTATGGCATTCGTTTGAGCGACCCGAAAGAAGGAAAGAAAATTTTTGAATCTGTGCAGGTAATGGCAGATTATATTCAGGAACACCGCACAAAGTAATTTCGTGTAAAATATTATGAGCAAAGGCGTAGCCATAACCGGAATGGGTATTATTTCTGCAATTGGCAACAATGTAGCAGAAAACTATGATGCGCTCATAAACGAAAGAAAAGGCATCACGCGCGTTGATAATGTGAAAACCATTCAGCGGGATGAAATTATGGTTGGGGAAGTGAAATTCACTAATGATGAATTGATTGCCCAACTCAATCTTCCGCCAGAAAATAATTATTCGCGTACCGCAATGCTTGGTGTAATTGCCGCAAAAGAAGCCATTGCCAATGCAGGAATCACCGACATCAAAAAATACAAAACGGGCATCATTTCCGGCACCAGCGTGGGCGGGATGGATATGACTGAGAAGTATTATTACGAATACCTTACCGAAAAAGAACCACAAAAATACATTGAAAGCCACCACGCGGGCGATTCCACACAGAAAATCGCGGAGCAGTTGGGGATTGAACAAAGTTTGGTAACTACAATCAGTACCGCGTGTTCTTCAGCGGCCAATGCTATTATGCTGGGCGCACGCTTGATAAAATCCAGAAAATTGGATCGGGTTGTGGTCGGCGGCGCAGATTGTCTTTCGAAATTTACCATCAACGGTTTTAAGACCTTGATGATTTTAAGCGATACTTTTAATACGCCTTTCGATGAAAATCGAAAAGGTTTGAACTTGGGTGAAGCCGCAGCTTTTTTGGTTTTGGAAAGTGATGAAATTGTAAAAGCCGAAAACAAAAAAGTGTTAGCCTACGTAAAAGGCTACGGCAATGCCAACGATGCCTTTCATCAAACCGCATCTTCAGATAATGGCGACGGTGCGACTTTAGCGATGGAAAAAGCTTTGAGAGTTGCCGATTTAAAAGCTTCGGAAATAGATTACATCAACGCCCACGGAACAGCCACGGGAAATAATGACCTTTCGGAAGGGCGTGCGATACTTAGAATTTTTGGGGAAGAAATGCCTGAATTCAGTTCCACCAAAGCATTTACAGGTCATACTTTAGCCGCGGCTGGAGCAATTGAGGCAGTTTATTCTGTTTTGGCACTTCAAAATAATATCATCTTTCCAAACCTGAATTTTAAAACCCCGATGAAGGAATTTTCAATGATTCCACAAACGGAATTAAAGAAAAAGGAATTGAACACGGTACTTTCAAATTCGCTTGGTTTTGGAGGGAATTGTTCCACAGTCATATTTTCAAAAGAAGCGTAATGAAGAAAGTTTATATAAATAGCATCGCTTCTATTTCACCCCAAAAGACCTATGATAATAGTAGGTTTTTAGATGAAATTATCAATTACAACGATACCGTAATTTTCGCCCAAGACCCAGATTACAAACAATACATTCCGCCAGCCGCTGCCCGCCGAATGGCAAAAGGTATAAAAATGGGCGTAGTTGCTTCCAAAATTGCGATGGACGAAGCAGGAATTGAGACCGTGGACGCTATCATTACCGGAACGGGAATGGGCTGTATGATCGATTCCGAAAAATTTGTGAGCGCCATAATTGACAACAACGAGCAATATTTAACGCCAACCTCTTTCATTCAAAGCACACACAACACCGTTGCAGGGCAGATTGCACTAGGGATGGAATGCAAAGCTTATAATTTCACTTATGTGCATTCCGCAATTTCGGTTGAATCTGCGCTGCTGGACGCGAAAATGCAGCTTGAAAATGATGAAGCCGAACATATTTTGGTTGGCGGCGTGGAAGAATTGGGCGAGCATACCACAAAAGTGCATCGCGCAATCAATCACATAAAACCTGAGGCGGTAACAATTTCGGGAGTTTTAGATTCAAAAACCGAAGGCGCTGTTTTCAGTGAAGGTGCCAATTTTTTTGTGGTTTCAAATGAAAAGACAAAAAGCTGTTACGCCGAATTGGTTGCAGTAGAAACTTTTAACACGCTTCAAAAAGAGAAGGTTTCAGAAGCAATTGAAAATTTTTTAAAAGAAAATAATTTGAAGATCGACGACATTGATTTGGTTGTTTTTGGGAACAACGGCGATGTAGATTTTGATGGATATTACAACAAACTTTCCGAAGGAATTTTCAGCAAAACCCAACAGGTTTTTTACAAACATTTGGTGGGCGAAAACAACACTGTTTCGGCTTTTGGGGTTTGGTTGGCTTCAAAAATATTGAAAACCCAGGCTGTTCCCGAAATCGTAAAACTCAACGAAATCAATACTTCCGAATTTAAAACGGTTTTGTGCTACAACCAATACCGCGGCCAAAATCACAGCCTTGTATTATTGAGAAAATGTTGAGGTTTTACACCATAAACGCCTTGGCTTTGGTAGTTTTTTTTGGACTACTGTTGGGAGGTTTTTTTGGCTATGTTCCAGCTTGGCTTTATGTGCTTTTTGTATTTATTTGGTTTTTGATTACCGCAATAGGTTCGTTTCAGATTAAACTGAACTATCATTTGCAATCTCTAAATCACAATTACAAAACTTCGGAAAATCATATTTCCATCACTTTTGACGATGGGCCAAACCTAGAATTCACGCCAAAAGTTTTATCACTTCTGAAAAAACATGACGCAAAAGCCACATTTTTTTTAATTGGAAAAAATGCTGAAAAGCATCCAGAAATAGTCCGTCAAATTCTTGAAGAAGGCCATACCATTGGCAACCACTCGTATTCGCATTCTAAAAATTTTGGATTTTTTTCTTCGGAAAAAGTTATTGCCGAGTTGAATAAAACTAATTCAGTTCTAAAGGAAATCATTGGCAAGGAACTGAAACTTTTTCGTCCACCTTTCGGCGTAACCAATCCGAACATTAAAAAAGGATTGAAGAATACGGGACATTATTCAATCGGGTGGAGCAAACGCAGCTTTGACACTACAAATATTTCCGAAGAAAAAATTATAAAGCGTATCACTTCCAACTTAAAAAAGGGCGATATCATTCTACTTCACGACAGCAGTACAAAAACCGTTGCCGTATTGGAACAGTTATTGTTAACTTTGCAATCGCACAAATTGCAGTCGGTTCCGGTGGATCGCTTGCTTGAAATTGAAGCCTATGCGTAATTATTTTCTATTATTATTTTTTATTGCTTTTAGCAGTACGATTCAGGCGCAGGATGTTACGATGAATGCTTCGGAAATTGCAGCTTTTAAGGAAAAAGTAATTGCTTCGGCAAAAGCCACCCAAACTATAAAAACCGATTTTGTGCAATACAAACACCTCGATTTTTTGGCCGATGACGTAAAAACATCTGGAAAAATGGTTTTTAAAGCGCCCGGATTAGTGAAGTGGGAATATACAAATCCATACCAATACAGCGTGATTTTTAAGGAAGACCAACTGCTCATCAACGACGGTGGAACCAAAAGCAAGGTGGATATTGGCAACAGCAAACTTTTTAAAAAACTCAATCAGCTTATCGTAAATAGCGTAAAAGGAAATATGTTCAACGATTCTGATTTTACGGTTTCATTCTATAAATCTTCAAAATACAACAAGGCGGTTTTTATTCCAAAGGATAAGAAAATAGCGAGTTACATCGCTTCATTCGAATTGCTTTTTAACAAAAATGACGCTCAGGTTTTCGAAGTGAAAATGGTAGAGCCATCACAGGATTTTACCCGAATTATTTTCAGCAATCGCACGTTAAACACTACTATTAATGATTCGGTTTTTAGCAATTAGCCTTTTGGCTACGGTAGTTTTAACTTCCTGCTCGCTAAAGACTACGGAGGGTCTTCGCCAGGTTCCGTTCACAAAAATTGAGGTGGAAAATCCGTATTTTTCCAATGCTGAAATAGATTATGTTTACAAAGCAAAAATTGAAGTTTACGGAAAGAATTTTGGTGGAATTTTAATCATTAAAAAGATTGCGGCTAAAAGTCATCGCGTGGTTTTTACAACTGAATTCGGCAGTAAACTGTTTGATTTTCAGTTTGAAGACGATACTTTTACGAAGAATTTTATAGTTGAAGAATTGGACAAAAAATTCATTATCAACATTTTAAAAGATGATTTTAAATTGTTGGTTAACGAAAAGGCGAAAATTTTAGAAGTTTATGAATCTGAAAATCAACGAATTTATAAAACTCATAATGATGAAAGATTCAACTTTTACTTTATAAATGCAGGAACAGGACAACTTCAAAAAATTGTAAATACTTCAAAAACGAAGGAAAAAATGGAGATTGATTTTACTTCTTCCGACGGAAAAATTGCAGATACAATCGCTATAAAACACAACAATATCAAGCTAACTATAGATTTGGAAAAATTTAAAAAAGAATAATATGCTCATCGAAGGATTATATAAAATTATTGCAACCGAAAACACTTCCGAAGGAATTCTGTCAAAGGTTCATTTAAACAAGGATCACGCTATTTTTAAAGGCCACTTTCCCGGAAACCCAGTGATGCCGGGCGTTTGTATGATTCAGATTATAAAGGAGCTGACCGAGGAAGCAACCGGAAAAAATTTGTTTTTGACAGTTTCTTCAAACATAAAATTTATGGCGATTATCAATCCCGAGAAAAACCCTGATTTGCAACTCGCCATTGATATTGCTCAGGAAAACGGAGAAGTGAAAGTGAAAAACACAACTTCTTTTGAAGACACGGTAGCGTTGAAGCTCAGTGCGACTTTTAAAGTTATTGACTGATGAAATATTTAATAATTATAGTTTTTTTAATTTCTGCAGCTGGAACTGCCCAAGACTTGAACGGAATCCGGTCAGCTTACCCAAAAGCTGTGGAAAGTGCAGAAATTACTGCTCAATTTGACGGGGAACTTGCAAAAGTAAATTCCTCAAATAAGCCAGTTTTGCTTGCATACAAAGGGGCTGTTTCCACATTGAAAGCAAAATTTGCCAAATCAAGAAGTGATAAAAAAGAGTTTTTTAAAGAAGGCGTTTCTTTGATTGAAAGCGCCGTCAAGGCTAATCCTTCAAATGTTGAAATCCGTTACATTCGCATGAGCGTGCAGGAAAATTCGCCCAGATTTTTGGGGTATCATAAAAACATTGATGAAGACAAAGAATTTATTTTAAAGAATTTAAAAGCTATTTCTTCCACGGAGTTGAAAGAATTGGTTAAGGATTTTGTTTTAAAATCTGAGAATTTTTCAAAAACTGAAAAAGCTGGATTTTGATTTTTTCTTTTTCTTAAACAAAAGGGATTCTTTAATTCTATTTTAATCCTAAAACTTATATTTGCTCTGCACCCTCTGCGACTCTGCGGTTAATAATCCACCACAGAGGCACAGAGTTCACAGAGAAGAGATTTCTAAATGAACCAAAAACTACTTTCAGAAAAATTCAAAATCCTGAAATGTTGCGTAATTATTCCAACTTACAATAATTACAAAACACTGCAACAGGTCATTGAAGACGTTTTGGTTTATACGGAAGATGTGATTGTGGTGAACGATGGTTCCACAGACTCCACTTCGGAAATATTGATTCAATTTCCACAAATCCAGCAAATCCATCTTTCACAAAACAAGGGAAAAGGCAACGCGCTACGCCAAGGGTTTAAACAAGCCGACAGTTTGGGTTATCGCTTTGCAATAACCATCGATAGCGACGGACAGCATTTTCCGGAAGATATTCCTGCGTTTATTGAAGCTTTGGAAAAGGAAGAAAACAAAGAAGTACTGTTTATCGGTTCAAGAAATATGACCCAGCACGGCGTGCCGAAAAAAAGCAGTTTTGGAAACAAATTCTCCAACTTTTGGTTTTGGGTGGAAACAGGCACACGCTTGCAGGACACACAATCCGGCTTTAGATTGTATCCGCTTTTTGCGATGAAAAAACTGAAATTCTACACCAAAAAATTTGAGTTCGAAATTGAAGCAATCGTTAAAGCAGCCTGGAGTGGTATTGAAGTGAAAAACATCCCAATCCGAATCCATTATGAGCTGGAAGATCGGGTTTCTCACTTCCGTCCTTTTAAAGATTTTACGCGAATCAGTATTTTAAATACTTGGTTCGTACTTGTTACCTTTTTCTACATAAAACCTCGAAATCTTTTCAGAAAACTAAAAAAAAAAGGGCTTAAAAGGTTTGTAATGGAAGACCTTCTGGGCAATGACGATTCTGCTGAAAAGAAAGCATTTTCAATCGCTTTGGGTGTTTTTATCGGGCTATCGCCGCTTTGGGGTTTTCATACGGTAACCGTTATATTTTTAGCATTGCTTTTAAATTTGAATAAAGTGATTGCTTTTGCTTTTTCCAATGTGAGCCTACCGCCATTTATTCCTTTTATACTTTATTTCAGTTTAAAATTGGGCAGTTGGCTTTTGGGAGAAAGTTTTGTGCTTTCCATGAGTGAAATTGATCCAAGTATTGAGTTGGTGAAATATTTAAAATCCTATATTGTTGGCAGTTTAGTGCTTTCGGTCACCGCGGCAGTTAGTTGCGGTATCGTGAGTTACGTTTTCTTAATGTTGTTTGAACGGAAAAAGATTCTCGACAATGGGTAACTGGTTTTTTAAAGCATATCAATTTTTATTAAAAAATAAAATAGCAAGCGCCTTTGTCTTGCTATTAGTGCTTTTTGGACTCACTTTTTTGGTTTCAAAAATTCGTTTTGAAGAAGATATTTCAAAATTGATTCCAATAAATAGCGAAAATCAAGATCTTCAAAAAGTACTGAAAACCGTCAATTTCACAGACAAAATTATTGTTACTATCCATAAAAATGATTCCACAGAAATTGACGAACTTACCCAATACGCCACGGAATTTATTGACAATTTGCAAGCGCAATCTTCACAGTACATCAAAAGCATTCGTGGGAAGGTAAATGACGACGATTTGTTGCGGACAATGGGTTTTGTTTATGAAAATTTGCCGTTATTTTTAGACAAAGAGGATTACAAAACCATAGCTGGAAAACTTCAAAATGACAGTATTTTTGCCATTACTGAAGCGAATTACCGAACATTGATATCTCCATCAGGCATTGTTTCAAAAGACATGATTTTAAAAGATCCATTGGGACTTTCCTTTATTGCTTTAAAGAAACTGCGGCAACTAGGCGTTACAGACGATTTTTTTTTGAAAGACGGCTTTTTGGTAAGTAAAGACGAAAAAAACATTTTACTTTTTATAACCCCAAAATTTTCCAGTAGCGAAACTGCTGAAAATGCCAAGTTTGCAGACCAACTTTATTCGCTTCAAAATAATTTAAACCAGAAATATTCCGGAAAGGTTAGCAGTGAATATTTCGGTGCAGCACTTATAGCCGTTGCCAATGCCCAACAAATAAAAAAGGATATTCAATTTACGGTAGGAATTGCAATGTCGCTGCTAATTTTAGTTTTCATCTTTTTCTATCGAAAACTTTACGTGCCCGTAATTCTCTTTGTTCCAACAATTTTTGGAGGTTTAATGGCCGTGGCATTATTGTATTTGATTCGTGGAGAAATTTCAGCAATTTCTTTGGGAATAGGTTCTGTTTTATTGGGCGTAACGCTGGATTATTCGCTTCATATTTTAACGCATATCCGAAACAACGAAACAACGGAAAGTCTTTATAAAGACGTGACCGAGCCTATTTTGATGAGCAGTTTGACTACTGCTTTGGCGTTTCTGTGTTTGCTTTTTTTAGATTCACAGGCCTTACAGGATTTGGGCATTTTTGCAGCGGTTAGCGTTTTGGGAGCCTCGGTTTTTGCACTTTTCTTTATTCCGTTGGTTTATAAAAATCCGCTTTCACGGAAACAGCAAGTCAATGTTTTGGATAAGGTTGCTGACTATCCTTTTCATAAAAACAAATGGCTTTTAATTGGATTAGGATTGGTTTTGATCGTTAGCATTTTTACGTATCACAAAGTAGAATTCAACAAAGATATTTCCAAACTGAATTACGAACCTGCGGAAATAAAGGCCGCGATGCAGCATTTGGATGAACTGACCGATATTTCTTCAAAATCGGTTTATCTGGCAACCTACGGAAAATCTGTAGAAGGTACTTTGCAATTGAACGATTCCATCCACGAAACTTTGGAATTGTTGAAAGAGGAAGGGAAAATAAGCAGCTTTAGTTCCATTGGAGCCTTGGTTCACTCGCAAAGAGACCAACGTAAAAAAATAGCGGAATGGCAACACTTTTGGAACGTAACTCGAAAAGATAGTTTGGAAAATAACTTGATAGAAAGTGGCGAAGTATTAGGCTTTAAACCAACAACGTTCAATAGGTTTTATGATTTTTTGGATGAAAATTTTGAAACACTGAAACCCGAGGATTATCAGCAAATTCCATCGGTTCTTTTAGAAGATTACATCACCACCGAAGCAGATTTCACAACAATTACAACGCTTATAAAACTTGATGATGAAAATGCTTCCGAAATTAAAAGTGCTTTCAAAGAGATTCCGAACACCATCGTCATTGACCGCCAAGAAATGAACGAGACCTTTTTGGGGAATTTGAAAAACGATTTCAACAGTCTTATTGGGTATTGTTTGCTCGCTGTGCTTTTTATACTTTTTCTTTTCTTCCGAAGTTTTTCGCTCACTGTAGTTACAGCTGTTCCCATATTTATCACCTGGTTTTTAACCTTAGGGATTATGGGGTTTTTCCATATTCAGTTTAACATTTTCAACATCATTATTTCCACATTTATCTTTGGTTTGGGTATTGATTACAGCATTTTTATGACCAAAGGTTTGCTAAAGGAATTGCGAACCGGTGAAAAGGTAATGGCCACGCACAAAACCTCGATTATGCTTTCGGTTTTGACAACTATTTTGGGTGTTGGGGTTTTGATTTTTGCGAAACATCCAGCGCTTTATTCCATCTCCATCGTTTCAATCATTGGAATTTTTTCGGCAATGTTTACCGCTTTTACAGTCCAGCCTCTGCTTTTTAAACTTTTTATCGGAAGCTCAAAAAAACGGCCAATCACACCGCGAATGTTTGTGCATTCCCTCTTTTCCTTTGGGTATTTCGGACTGGGCGGAATTTGTTTATCACTTTACAGCGTCACTTTGATGCCGCTGCTTCCCATTAGCAAAAAAATAAAAATGGGATGGTTTCACAAAGTGATTTCAAAATTTATGAAATCTGTGCTTTACACCAATCCGTTTGTGAAGAAAAAAGTAATCAATGAAACGGGTGAAGATTTTTCAAAACCCGCCGTAATTATTGCAAACCACACTTCATTCCTCGATATTTTGGCCGTGGGAATGTTGCATCCAAAAATATGTTTTTTGGTGAACGATTGGGTTTATAATTCGCCCGTTTTTGGGAAAGCTGTGCAGCGTGCAGATTTTTATCCGGTTTCCAGCGGCATCGAAAACAGTTTGGAACCACTTAAAAAGAAAATAAAACAAGGCTATTCACTGATGGCTTTTCCCGAGGGAACCCGAAGCGAAAGCAATAAAATTAAACGTTTTCACAAAGGCGCATTTTATTTGGCGAACGAATTCAATCTGGATATTCTCCCGGTTTTAATCCACGGAAACAGTGAAGTTAATCCGAAAGGAAGTTTCATCATAAAAGACGGAAGTATTACGGTTGAAATTTTGCCGCGAATTAATGCAGATGACACTTCCTTTGGAGAAAATCATACGCAGCAAGCAAAACAAATTGGTGCATATTTTAAAAGTGAATTTTTAAAATTACGCGAAAAGATGGAAGGCCCAAAATATTTCCACAGAATTGTTTTGGAAGAATACCGCTATAAAGGAGATGCGCTATACCGAACGGTGAAAAAGGATTTAAAGGAAAATGCAGAGAGCTATTTTGAAACTCTCCGTCAAGTAAATAAAACAGGGAGTATTGCCCACATTTCGGAAGATTCCGGGCAACTCGATTTCCTATTGGCGCTCGATGGTCCTGACCGTAAGATTTTCAGTTTTATTGAAGATTCCGAAACGCGAACGATACTTCAAAACAGTTATATCACTCAAAAATACGGAAGGCTTCATTTTACCGATTCTGTTTCTGAAACATTACTTTCAAACGTTGAAACCTTGATTATCTCTTCAGAAAAGATGGCTTCGGAAATCATTTCACAATTGCCAAACCTTTCAATTAAAACAATTGTTTTATTAAAAGAATGTGTTTCTTCGCAAACCGAAAATATTAGTACCTTAGGCTATCAAAACGTGTACGGGAATACTAATATTAGTATCTTTAAACCATCGGGAAACACAGCAAAATGAGTGAAAAATATGATGTAGTTATCATCGGTAGTGGCCTTGGCGGGCTGGTTTCGGCGATTATTCTCGCGAGGGAAGGCTACAGCGTTTGCGTGCTTGAAAAAAATCAACAGTTTGGCGGCAACCTCCAAACTTTTGTCCGCGATAAAACCATTTTTGACACTGGCGTCCACTACATTGGTGGCCTTTCCGAAGGTCAAAATCTGTACAGATATTTCAAGTATTTGGATATTTTGGATGACATCACCCTCAAAAAAATGGACGAGGATGGTTTTGACAGAATAACTTTTGACAACGACCCCAAAGAATACAGGCACGCACAGGGTTATGATAATTTCAAAAGAATTTTACTTGAGGAATTTCCCGAAGAGGAAAAAGCGATTGATGCTTATTGCCAAAAAATGCTCGATACCTGTAGTTTCTTTCCGCTATATGGTTTAAAACTTGGAAAACCTTATTACGAAAATACAGCGCTTTTTGAAGTAAAAGCGAAGGAATTTATAGATTCCATAACCGAAAACGAAAAACTTCGCGCCGTTTTGGGGGGCAGTAATTTGCTCTATGCAGGAGAAGGTGAGCGTACGCCATTCTATATGCATGCACTTTCAGTGAATTCATATATTGAAAGCTCCTATCGCTGTATAAACGGTGGCAGCCAAATTACGAAAGCCTTGCTTGCGCGTTTTCGCGAAAAGGGAGGAAAAGCATACAAACGTCACGAAGTAACGAAATTTGAAACAGAAAACGGAGTGGTAACTGCCGTGCAAACTGCAAATGGAAAAACCATTTACGGTGATATATTCATTTCCAACGTTGATCCAAAAATGACGCTTGATATGATTGGTCAAAATCATTTCAGAAAATCATATACCAGCCGCATCGAAAACATTGAAAGTACAGTTGCTGCTTTCAGTCTGTACTTGGTTTTAAAACCAAATTGTTTTAAGTATATGAACCATAATTATTATCATTTCAAGGATTATAAATCCATTTGGGATGTTCATAATTATACACAGGAATCTTGGCCCGAAGCCTATATGATTTCTATGGGAATCAAAAAAGATAAGGAGGAATATGGCGATAACATTACGGTGATGACCTATATGCACTTTGATGAGGTAAAACCTTGGGCAAACACTTTCAACACTGCCGCCCAAAAAAATGATCGTGGACAGACGTATGAAGAATTCAAAGCCTACAAATCTGAAATAATCATTAAGGAGTTGGAGAAAAAATTCCCCAATCTTCGCGATTGTATAGAGGCCGTTTATTCATCCACGCCTTTGTCTTACCGTGATTATATTGGCTGTAACAAAGGTTCAATGTATGGTTATGTGAAAGACGCCAACAACCCTTTAAAATCCTTTGTTTCGCCGCGGACCAAAATTAAAAACCTATATTTTACGGGGCAGAGTTTAAATATGCACGGCATTTTGGGCGTTACCATTAGTGGCGTGGTTACGTGTTCGGAAATTTTGGGAGGTGAATATTTACTGAACAAAATATTGGAAACCACAGAAAAGGAAGAAATTACTTAACATTTTTCGGAAATGGGACATATCAAAACAACACCGATTGAAAGAGTCCGGAATATTTCAAAAGAGGATTTCATTAAAAATTATTACAAACCCCAAAAACCTGTTTTGATTGAGGGCTTGACTGAAAACTGGGCAGCTTTTCAGAAATGGAATTTGGATTACATCCAGCAACACGCGGGCGACCAAATAGT
Organism: Aequorivita soesokkakensis; assembly: GCF_001641085.1. GTDB lineage: Bacteria > Bacteroidota > Bacteroidia > Flavobacteriales > Flavobacteriaceae > Aequorivita > Aequorivita soesokkakensis. Next base: position 111,181 of record NZ_LXIE01000010.1, read on the forward strand.
GCCACTTTACAACAACGAGCCCACCAAAGGCAAACAAAATTCCGCAGAACCGGCTACAGATATGAAAATGGCGGACTATATTGAATTGATAAAAACCAAACCAACCGACTTGCGCATTTTCTTTTATGATTTAAAAGTGAAGCTCCCCGAACTGCTGAAAGATTTTGAATATCCTGATATTGGCTTAAAATTCTTCAAACGTCTTCCCGTACTTTTCTTCGGAGGCGAGGGTTCCAAAGTACTGCCACACTACGATATGGATTTGGCAGATTTGGTGCATTTTCACTTTCAGGGTACGAAAAGCGTAACGCTGTTTTCACCCAAACAAACAAAATATCTGTATAAAATTCCTTTTGCCGTACACAATTTGGAAACCATAGATTTGGACAATCCCGACTTTGAAAAATATCCCGCGCTGCAATATTTGGAAGGCCTGCACGCAACCATGAAACACGGCGATGCGCTCTATATGCCCAGCGGGTATTGGCATTACATAAAATATCTGGACGGCGGTTTCTCGATGACGCTCCGGGCGTTTCCACGGCATTTGGGGCGTTTTGGAAATATGCTTTACAACGTTTTCATAATGCGACATTTTGAAAACATTATGCGAAAATCCTTTGGGCAGAAATGGATTGATTATAAAGAAAATCAAACACTTTCAAAAACCAATAGTCGTGCAGCGAAGCTGAAAAAACAAGCCAGTTAAGATGAAATATTTGGAAAAATTATTCGCGCTTGCGTTTTTGATTATTTTTCTGAATTCATGCGGGGTTTCAAAATCTATCCATAATAGGCCTGATGTAAGTGGTTACGATGCAATAATTCCCGAAAAAGTAAAAATCAACGATTCCACTTTTGTTGTGGGAAACAATTTTCTTTTAAAGAATAAACAAGGCCAATGGGAGCTTTATGTGGAAGGAAACCCGTTGCAAATTGGCAAAATTACTGGAAGCCTCACGCAGGATTTGATGCAGAAACAGGAAGCTATTTTTTTCAATAAAGTGGAAGATTTGGTGCCTTCAAAAACACAGCAATATTTGCTTCGGAAATTTTTGGCGTGGTACAATCGCAAAATGTATCTACACATCCCCGAGGAATACAAAGCTGAAATTTATGGGCTTTCGCAGTTTTCGTCTTCAAATTTCAGTGAGATTGGCGAGCCTTATTTGCGGTTGCTCTATCTGCACGGCGCCCACGATATTGGCCACGCTCTGCAGGATTTGATGCTCGTGGGCTGTTCGTCTTTTGCCGTTTGGGGCGATAAAACCGTAGATGGCGAATTGCTCATTGGCAGAAATTTCGACTTTTACGCAGGCGACGATTTTGCGAAGGAAAAAATAATTGCTTTCGTAAACCCTTCCGAAGGCTATAAATTTATGTCGGTTACTTGGGGCGGAATGATTGGCGTGGTTTCCGGGATGAACGACCAAGGATTGACGGTAACGATAAACGCTGGAAAATCTGAAATTCCGCTGGTTGCGAAAACCCCCATTTCCATAGTAACTCGAGAGATTTTGCAATATGCCTCAAACATTGATGAAGCAATTGCCATTGCAAAAAAGCGCGAAGTTTTTGTTTCCGAAGCTATTTTTGTGGGCAGTGCAAAAGATAAGAAAGCCGCGATAATTGAAGTGGCACCGGATAATTTCGGCGTTTATGAAGTTGAAAATACAGATGAACTTATTTGCAGCAACCATTTTCAAAGTGAAGCCTATAAAAACGATGAACGAAATATAGAATGGATTGCTGAAAGTCACTCCATGTATCGTTTTGAAAGGATGGAAGAATTGATTTCAGAAGACGAAAAACTGAATGTTGATGATGCCGTTGCCATTCTTCGGAACAAAAAAGGATTGGACGACAAAGAAATTGGTTTTGGCAATGAAAAAGCATTAAACCAACTTTTGGCGCACCACGGCATAGTTTTCAAACCTGAAAGCAGAAAGGTTTGGGTTTCCTCAAATCCATATCAGTTGGGAGAGTTTGTGGAATATGATTTAAATGAAATTTTTAAGAATAGAGAAGGAAATCCTGCCACGAAAAGCATTTCAAATGCAATGGAAAATATTTCAGAAGATCCATTTGTTTATTCAAAAGCGTATAAAGATTACGAAGAATATCGAATTTTGGAGCGGGAAGTGGAAGCGGCAATTGAAAACAAGAAAACTATTTCAGCAGAAAAACTTTCTGAATTGCAACAAAAAAACCCTGAATATTGGAAAGCCTATTATTTAACTGGAAAATATTACTTTGAAAAAAATTATGATGCTGCCGCGAAAATTGCTTTTGAAACAGCTTTAAATAAAGAAATTACAACGGTTCCGGATAAAGAAAAGATAGAACATTATTTAAAGAAATTAGGACAATGATTCCAGAAATAGAGAAAGCTTCAACAGCAGAAATTAAAACATTTCAAGAAGAAAAATTGAAAGAGACTCTTCAATATTTGGATGAAAATTCTCCTTTCTATAAACGCTTTTTCAAAGAGAATAACATTCAGATTTCAGAAATAAAAACGTTGGAAGATATTCAGAAGATTCCAGTTACAACAAAAGATCATCTTCAGCAATTCAACAATGATTTTATATGTGTCCCAAAATCTGAAATCATAGATTATGTAACTACTTCGGGAACTTTGGGCGATCCAGTAACTTTTGCATTGACCGATAATGATTTGGAGCGTTTGGCGTATAATGAAGCAATTTCCTTTGCGTGTTGCGGGATTGGCAAAGAAGATACTTTACAGTTAATGACGACAATGGACCGCCGTTTTATGGCGGGATTGGCGTATTTTTTGGGCGCTCGAAAATTGGGTTCGGGAATTATTCGCGTTGGTTCAGGGATTCCAGAATTGCAGTGGGATTCTATTTTGAAGTTTAAACCAACCTATTTAATTACCGTTCCGTCTTTTCTCTTAAAGTTAATTGAATATGCCCAACAGCACGAAATAGATTTAAAAAAGACGGGCGTAAAAGCTGCAATCTGCATTGGAGAACCGATTCGCGAGCAGGATTTTTCACTTAATATTTTGGCGAAAAAGATAAAAAAGGATTGGGATATTGAACTGTTTTCAACCTATGCTTCCACCGAAATGAGTACGGCTTTCAACGAATGTGAAATTCACAACGGTGGCCACCATCACCCAGAACTTATAATCGCTGAAATTCTGGATGACAATAATATGCCTGTTGCAAAGGGAGAAGTGGGCGAACTAACCATAACAACTTTAGGTGTTGAAGCAATGCCATTGTTGCGTTTTAAAACAGGCGACATGGTTCAATCTTATGGCGAATCTTGTAAATGTGGAAGAAATACACTGCGTTTGGGCCCAGTTGTGGGTCGCAAAAAGCAGATGATAAAATATAAAGGCACAACTCTGTATCCGCCAGCGATGTATAATATTTTGAACGATTTTTCAACGATTGAAAGTTACGTCATCGAGATTTTCCACAATGAATTGGGAACTGATGAGATATTGATAAAGATTGCTTCTGAAAACATTTCCGAGGAATTATTGTTAGAAATAAAAGACCATTTCCGCGCAAAACTTCGTGTAGCGCCAAAAATTGAATTTGCAACTTCTGAAGAAATTGAATCCCTTCGCTTTCCGCCATTAAGCAGAAAGCCTGTCGACTTGATAGATCGCAGGCTTTAGCTAAAAGTATATTTTATGCTTAAATTTTAAAGGTAATCACAGGCATATTGGCGTGGTTCACCATATCCTCACTAATACTGCCATTGAAGAAATGTGAAATTCCCTTGCGACCGTGAGTGCCCATGCCAATTAACTGGGCGTTGGTGTGTTTGGCAAAATTGAGAATCCCCTTTTCCACGGAAGTGTCGTTGTAAATATTTAAGGTATAGTTTTCAACGCCCATTCCCCTAACAAAGTTTTCCATAATTATTTGGGCTTGAGCTGAGGTTTTAAAATCTGCGGGTGTGTTTACAAACAGTAAATGCATTTTTGCGCCCAGCTTTTTGGCAAATTTTTGGGCTTTGTCCAATACTCCTCGGCCTTCTTCGGAAAAATCGGTCGCAAAAACGAAATCCGTTACATTAAATTGTTCATGATTATTTTTAATTACGAGCACCGGTGTTTTGGAAGTCCTGACCACTTTTTCAGTATTGCTTCCCACAAACATTTCCTTAAACCCACTAGCGCCGTTGGAGCCCATTACAATTAAATCGATTTTATTTTTTTTGCAGGCCTCCTCAATATCTTCATAAATTTCATTGTGGCCAATGGCTTCATTTAAGGTAGTTCCATCTAAATATGTGTTTTTTCTTAGGTCTTTAAAGCGCTTTTCAGCAAGTTTTATAAAAAATAAACTCTCGGGAAGACTTCCTTTATCGCCAGAAGTGGCAAGGTGGAGCGGCATCTCCATAGAGTGGAGCACATAAATTTCACTATTGTGTTTTTTTGAAAGCTTTACAGCTACTTTTAGTGCATTTTCTGCTTGTTCGGAAAAATCTGTAGGGACGAGGATTCGTTTCATATTAACGGTTGTTTATTGTTTTTTTGCAGCATTAAAGTACAAAAATAAATCGTTTGCGCTTGGTTTTTATAATATTAAAAAATATAGTATATTTGCACCGAATTTGATACGAAATTATCTGAGGGGACTAAAGTCCCCTCTTTTTATAGCTTAAAATGATGCGTGAAAAAGTAGCAGAACTGCTGGAAAATGCGCTGGAAGAAAACAAATCACTGTTTTTGATCGACCTAAATATTTCTGAAGACAACCAAATAAGGGTCATCCTGGACGGCGATAAAGGCGTTACGGTAGAAGATTGTATTGCGGTTAGCCGTGCAATTGAACACAATTTGGACCGTGAGGAATATGATTTTTCTTTGGAAGTGATGTCAGCCGGCGTTTCGGAACCGTTGACATTGCCAAGGCAGTACAAAAAAAATATTGGCAGAAACCTAAAGTTGAAAATTAAAAACGACGAAAAAATTGAAGGAGAATTAATCTCCGCGAACGAAGAAAACTGTACCTTAACATGGTCTGCGCGCGAGCCCAAACCTGTTGGAAAGGGAAAAGTTACAGTTCAAAAAGAGGCAACCGTGCCCTATAAAGATATTATGGAAGCAAAAGTGATGATAACATTTTAATTGGATTGATATGGAAAATTTAGCACTGATCGATTCTTTTTCAGAATTTAAAGACGATAAACAAATAGACAGAGTAACGCTAATGGCGATACTTGAGGACGTTTTTAGAAACGCATTGAAGAAAAAATACGGAAGCGATGACAACTTTGATATTATTGTGAACCCAGACAAGGGCGATCTTGAAATATGGAGAAACCGTATAGTTGTTGCTGATGGTGAAGTGGAAGACCCGAACGAGGAAATTTCATTAAGTGCCGCTCAAAAAATTGAACCCGATTTTGAAATAGGTGAAGACGTTTCGGAAGAAGTGAAGTTGATTGACCTTGGTCGCCGTTCCATTTTGGCGCTTCGTCAAAATCTTATTTCAAAAATACACGAGCACGACAATACCATTATTTACAAGCAGTTTAAAGATCTTGAAGGTGAAATTTACACTGCCGAAGTTCACCATATTCGTCACCGCGCGGTTATTCTTTTGGACGATGAAGGAAACGAAATAATTCTTCCGAAGGAAAAGCAAATTCCTTCAGATTTTTTCAGAAAAGGAGACAACGTTCGTGGCATTATTGAAAGTGTTGATTTAAAAGGAAACAAACCAACAATCATCATGAGCCGCGCAAACCCGGTTTTCCTTGAAAAATTGTTTGAACAGGAAATACCAGAAGTTTTTGACGGTTTGATTACAGTTAAAAAAGTAGTGCGTATTCCAGGTGAAAAAGCAAAGGTTGCTGTAGATTCTTATGATGACCGAATTGACCCAGTAGGTGCTTGTGTGGGAATGAAAGGATCTCGAATTCACGGAATTGTTCGTGAACTTGGCAATGAAAATATAGACGTAATTAATTACACAAGCAATCTTACCTTATATATTACGAGAGCACTTAGCCCTGCAAAAGTTACATCGGTAAAAATTGACGAAGCAAAAAAACGCGCTGAGGTTATTCTTCGCCCAGAGGAAGTGAGCAAGGCAATTGGCCGTGGCGGGCACAACATTCGCCTTGCGGGACAATTGACGGGTTATGAAATTGATGTGCTTCGCGAAGGTGCAGAAGAAGATGTGGAATTGACAGAATTCTCTGATGAAATAGAAGGCTGGATTATCCAAGAATTCCATAAAATCGGTTTAGATACCGCTAAAAGCGTGCTTGAGCACGACATCAACGATTTGGTTAAACGAACCGATTTGGAGGAAGAGACCATCCGCGATGTAATAAATATATTAAAAGAAGAATTTGAAGAGTAGTTGAAAGTTTAACTACTTTTATACAAATTTTTTAAAAAGACAAAACAGGAAAAAGCATTTATGGCTGAAGTAAAAACAAAAAGACTAAGTCAGGTATTACGTGAGTTCAACATCTCGTTGGATCGTGCCGTGGAATTTTTGAGTTCCAAAGGGTTCGATGTGGACGCAAGTCCGAATACCAAAATAACGGGCGATGAATACGAAGTCCTTTTTGAAGAGTTTGAAACCGACAAAAGTAAGAAAGTAGCTTCCAAAGAAGTAGGCGAAGAAAAGCGCAAAGAGAAAGAAGAATTCCGTATTGAGCGCGAGCGCGAGCTTGAAGAAAAGCATAAAAAAGAAGAGGCTTCCAAAGTTATAAGAGCTGGGGCCAAACTGGACGGTCCAAAACAGGTTGGTAAAATTGACCTTGATGCCGGAAAAACCAAAAAAGAGGAACCGAAAGTTGAAGAAAAGCCTGCGGAGCCTAAAGTGGTTAAAGAAGTCAAGAAAGAAGAAAAAGTAGAAAAACCTGAAGTTGTGGCTGAACAGCCTAAAGCTGAAAAGGCAGAAGAAAAAACTGTTGCTCCCGCTAAAGAAGAGAAGGTTGAGAAACCTGCTGAAAAGGTTAAGGAAGTTGAAGTTGCAAAAGAGGAAGTTAAGGAAGAAACTCCAAAAGAATCAGACACGGTTACAACCCAATATCGTAAACTGGATGGTCCAAACTTTACAGGTCAAAAAATAGATCTTACCCAATTCAAAAAACCTGAAAAGAAGAAGGATCCCAAGGCTGATGATAAAAAAGGAGATAAAAAAGGCAAAAGACGCCGTATAAGCAAAGAGACTCCAAAACCAGGTTCCGGCGGTGGTGGAAACAATTTCAATAAAGATAACAATCGCGGGCCTGCAAGAAAAGGACGCAGCAATACTCCAAAAGAAGAGCCAAGCGAGGAAGAAGTGCAAAAGCAAGTGCGCGAAACTCTTGAAAAACTTCAAGGAAAATCTTCTAAAGGAAAAGGCGCGAAATACCGTCGCGAAAAACGTGATACGCACCGTCAAAAATCTGAGGACGAACTAGCACAGCAAGAAGCGGACAGCAAACTTATAAAAGTTACTGAATTTGTTACCGCCAGTGAAATGGCAACTATGATGGACGTACCCGTTACCAAAATTATCTCTGCTTGTATGAGTTTGGGAATGATGGTAACGATGAACCAACGTCTTGATGCTGAAACCTTGAGTATCGTTGCTGAAGAATTTGGATATGAAGTAGAATTTGTAACTGCCGATATTGAAGAGTCAATCGATCAAAGGATTGATGCAGCAGAAGATCTTGAACCACGAGCGCCAATTGTTACCGTAATGGGTCACGTTGACCACGGTAAAACTTCACTTTTGGATTACATCCGTAAAGAAAACGTTATAGCCGGTGAATCTGGTGGAATCACCCAGCACATTGGGGCTTACGGGGTAGAATTGGATGGCGGACAAAAAATAGCATTCCTTGATACTCCTGGTCACGAAGCGTTTACCGCAATGCGTGCACGTGGAGCACAGGTTACCGACCTTGCAATCATTGTAGTTGCAGCGGATGATGATATTATGCCACAAACCAAGGAAGCCATCAGCCATGCGCAAGCGGCAGGTGTTCCAATAGTTTTCGCAATAAATAAAATAGATAAGCCAAACGCAAATCCTGAAAAAATCAAAGAAGGTCTTGCTCAAATGAACCTTTTGGTTGAAGATTGGGGCGGTAAAATACAATCGCACGATATTTCAGCAAAAACAGGAGATGGCGTAAAAGAATTGCTTGAAAAAGTATTGCTTGAGGCCGAATTACTTGAGTTGACTGCAAATCCAAATCGTCAAGCAAATGGTACCGTGGTGGAAGCATTTCTAGACAAAGGTCGTGGTTATGTTTCAACAGTTTTAGTGCAAGGCGGAACTCTAAAAGTGGGCGATTACGTTCTTGCTGGCCAGCACAGCGGAAAGGTAAAAGCAATGCAGGATGAGCGTGGTAATAATGTGAAAGAAGCAGGTCCATCAACTCCAGTTTCTGTTCTTGGTTTGGACGGTGCGCCACAAGCAGGTGATAAATTCAACGTGTTTGATGACGAACGTGAGGCAAAAGCAATTGCCACAAAACGTACACAGCTTCAGCGTGAGCAATCTGTGAGAACACAGCGCCACATTACGCTTGATGAAATTGGAAGGCGTATAGCTCTTGGCGATTTCAAAGAATTGAACATTATCCTTAAAGGTGACGTGGATGGTTCTGTGGAAGCATTGACAGATTCTTTCCAAAAACTTTCTACCGAAGAAATTCAGGTAAATATCATCCACAAAGCGGTTGGTCCAATTACCGAAAGTGATGTATTGTTGGCTTCGGCTTCCGATGCAATTATTATTGGTTTTAACGTTCGTCCGATGGGCAACGCGCGCCAAATAGCTGATAAGGAAGAAATAGACATCCGTACTTATTCCATCATTTACGACGCTATCAACGACGTGAAAGATGCAATGGAAGGAATGCTTTCTCCAGAAATGAAGGAAGAAATTACCGGTACGGCAGAAATTCGGGAAACTTTCAAAATTTCGAAAGTGGGAACTATTGCAGGATGTATGGTATTGACCGGAAAAATATTCCGAAACTCTGGCATCCGCTTGATTCGCGAAGGTGTGGTTGTTTATACTGGAGAACTTGCTTCATTGAAACGATTTAAAGATGACGTGAAGGAAGTTGCAAAAGGATACGATTGTGGTATTCAGGTTAAAAACTACAATGACATCTATGAGAACGATATTATTGAAGCGTTCCAAGAAGTTGCAGTAAAGAAAAAGCTGAAATAATTAAACAATAAATTAAATTTATAAACGACTTGAAAAGCAATTTTCAGGTCGTTTTTTATTTCAAGCTTAAATGAAATTTTCATCAAATCTGTAACATCGGTTTTTTTTAAGTGTCTATTAAGAAAACTTTCCAAATGAACATTTCTTTAAAAACCATTTTTCTTTTTAGCTTTTTGTTTTGTGTTTATTCTATAAATGCCCAGAATACAGATAGCATTCCGAGAAAAAAAATTACAATTCCGCGCATAACTGAGGCTCCAAAAATTGACGGGATTTTAAATGATGCTGTTTGGCAAAATGCTCCAATAGCAACCGGTTTTGTGGAAAGACAGCCAAACAATGGCAAGCCAATTCCAGATAGTTTAAAGACAGATGTGAAAATTGTATATGACGATTTGGGAATCTACTTTGGCGCAACAATGAAAGACCCAGAGCCCGATAAAATTTTAAAGGAACTTACCGAGCGTGACGGCATTGGCAATGACGATTTTTTCTTTATTCTTCTGAATGGGTATAATGACAGACAGCAAAGTTTGCAATTTATAGTAACTGCGGCGGGGGTTCAATATGACGCCAAAATGACCAACGGCAATGAAGATAGTTCTTGGAATGGAATATGGTACAGTGCAATCCAAATCAATGACGATGGCTGGGTTGCGGAAATTTTTATTCCTTATTCGGAAGTGCGGTTTCCCAATAAAAATGTACAGGAATGGGGCTTGAATATGGAGCGCGAAATGCGACGGACCCGAACCCGTTATAGCTGGAGCCACGTAGATAATGCAAAGGGAGCTTTTTCAATTTATGATGGTGAGATTTACGGGATTGAAAACGTGCAATCGCCAACCAGGCTCTCATTCCAGCCTTATGTTTCAGTCTATGTTAATGATTACGACGGCAAGACCGAAACTATTTTCAACGGCGGAATGGACCTTAAATATGGAATAAACGACGCCTTCACGCTGGATATGATTTTGATACCGGATTTTGGCCAGTCAAAGTTTGATGCTGAAGTTTTGAATCTTTCCGCATTCGAAGTGCAATATGAAGAAAATCGTCCCTTTTTCACGGAAGGCACAGAGCTTTTCACTAAAGGAAACCTTTTTTATTCGCGACGCGTTGGTGGATATCCTTCTGGTTTTCCAATTCTTTCCGAAAATGAAGAGATTGAAAATTATCCTTCTTCCGTAGATTTAATAAATGCCTTCAAAATTTCCGGAAGAACCGATGGCAATCTGGGAATTGGTGTTTTTAACGCGATTACTGAAAGAACCTATGCCGAAATAAAAAATTCCGAAACCAACGAAACCAGAAAAGAATTGGTGGAGCCTTTGGCTAACTATAACATTTTGGTTTTGGATCAGCGTTTTGGGGATAATTCATCCGTTTCTTTCGTAAATACAAATGTTATTCGCGAAGGCGATTTTAGGGATGCAAACGCGACGGGATTATATATGGATCTTACCAATAAGAAAAACACCTTTAATTATTTTGCGAATGCCGAGGGAAGTTGGGTAAAGGACAACTCCGAAAAATTCGGAATGGAAGGAGGCGCAGGCATGGCAAAAATAAGCGGCAAGCACCGTGTTTCGGGTGAAATAAATTTTAGGACGAAGGATTATGATATTAATGATTTGGGCTATTCCAGTAATACAAATTATATTAATTATGCGGGCTATTACGGGTACCGGTATCTTCAACCCAAGGGATTTTTGAACAATCTTAATCTGAATTTCAATTTGAATTATTTCCGCAGGTTGGAGACTGATCTTTACAACAATTTTATTTTCAACTTCAACTCAAGTTTTACAACAAAGAAGTTTTTGGGCTTTGGAGGCGGATTCGAAATGACACCCTTTGGAAAAAATGATATTTATGAACCTCGGGTAGAAAACAGATATGTAAAGGTTCCTGATTATTATGATGTTTGGGGGTGGTTTTCAACTGACTATAGAAAAAAATTGGCGGCAGATGTCACTGTAGATTGGTATAAATATAACGAACAGGGCCGTGGAGAACTTCATCTACAATTTGGACCGAAATATCGGGTTTCAGACAAATGGAAATTATTTTTGAATACAAACGTAATTCTTTCAGACAAAGAAGAAGGCTTTGTAGATTTTGTAAACGATGATATAATTTTTGGAAAGCGAGATAGAAATACGGTAATAAATTCGTTGGAGTCACAATATATTTTCAACAATAAAATGGCGCTCAATTTAGCTTTCCGCCACTATTATTCCGAAGTGGAATACAGTAAATTCTTCTCTTTGCAAAATGACGGCGAGCTTTTTGAGAACCCATTTTATGATGAAGATAGAGATGCAACTTATAACAGTTGGAACATTGATCTGCGTTTTTCTTGGTGGTTTGCGCCTGGAAGCCAGCTTACCTTGCTTTATAGAAATGCCATGGAAAGCTATGTTGGCGATGCGCGGGTAAATTTTTCAAACAATTTCAACAATCTTTTTGATGAACCGCAGCTGAATAGTTTATCACTTAGGGTGAGCTACTATCTGGATTATAATCGTGTAAAGACTTGGTTTGGGCCAAAAAACAAAACCCAAACTGTGGGATTTGGGCCTCGTAATGAAAAAATGAGCAAATCAGGCTCTTCGATTAAGAATAGTTAAATCTTTAAAACCCTATTTTCTGCGCTCAGGTTTTAAAATAAAAGCGGAAGAAAAGCTTTTTTGAATTTCTATCAAGGCTCTTTCTGCTTCAATGCGAGTTGAAAAATTACCTGCCCATACCTTGTAATTTGGTGTTTCATATTCAATAGACGCTGGCCAGTTACCGTAGCTTCCTTTGTATTTCCGTAGGGTTTGGTTCGCTTTGTCCAATTCGCCATAGTATAACTGTATTGTAAAGCCGTCAGAAAGTTTGTTTTCCTTTTCCAAATCTTTCTTCAATTCAAGCAACTGAGTAATTTTTGAATCTTGATTTACGGTTAAAGTTGCACTTTGCGCAATGCTTTTACCTGAAATAAAAATAAGTAAAATGCTGGCAATAAAAAGTTTGGGGAAGGTTCTTTGGTTCATAAAAATATATGTTTGTTGCAAATGTAAAACTTAATAACTTTGTGGAAGGCCGAAATATTATTTAGAACAAATATAAATTAATGGTTAACACTTTGTTTGCATTTTCAAAATCGACTTTATAATGTACTTTTGTGCCTTTATTTGGGTACAAAATGAGCATTAAAATTACATTTGTGCGTAACTAAATTCTGTGCCAAACTATCGACCATAATTTAACCATTAGTATGAAAAAGGTGAATTTTATACATCTACGCTCAAAATTGCCACTTCTTTTGTTAGTGTTTTTACTAACTTTTTCAACTACCATATATTCCCAAGAAGCTCCTGCCGAGGCCGAAGCAGCTCCCGCGGAAGCTACCGCAAATACCGGTGGCGATGTTGCTGCAGGTGAAGCTTTGTTTAAAGCTAATTGTGCGGCTTGCCACAAGTTGGATGGAAAGGCGGTGGGCCCGGAGTTACGTGGTGTTGCAGATAAGCACGACAGAGAGTGGATGTATAAATGGATACATAATAGTTCTGCTTTAATTGCCTCTGGAGATCCAACAGCTGTAAAACTTTTTGAAGAAAACAACAAGGTTTTAATGACGCCGTTTCCTGCGCTTTCAGAAACGGACATTGATAACATACTTGCCTACACAAGTCAGCCAAAAGCCGCGCCAACTCCCATTGTGGGAGGAGAAACAGCTGGTGCTGCAACAGCAACTGGTGGTGGTGTTTCAAATGGTTTGGTGCTTGGTGCTTTGGCGCTAATTTTTTTATTGTTGGTTATTATGCTTTTCTTGGTAACAAATACCTTGAAAAGAATTGCGGAAGCAAATGGCGTTGTTTACGAAGAAGAAGAAAAAGAGAAACGTCTGCCGGTTTGGAAAGCATTTGTGCAGAACCAATTTTTGGTATTGGTTGTTTCAATCTTTTTGATTCTTTCTGCGGGTTATTTCGCTTATGGCTATATGATGCAGGTTGGTGTTGACCAAGGATACGCTCCTGTTCAACCAATTCACTATTCACATAAAATACACGCTGGCGACAACCAGATTGACTGTAATTTCTGCCACAGTTCTGCCCGAAAAAGCAAAACATCAGGAATTCCTTCGTTGAATGTTTGTATGAATTGTCACAAAAATATTTCTGAAGTAGCTCCAGAAACAGCTACTGAAGAGTACTCAAAAGAATTTTACGACGGTGAAATTGCCAAACTATACAAAGCTGTAGGTTGGGATGCTGCCGAGCAAAAATATACCGGAAAAACCGAACCCGTTAAATGGGTGCGTATCCACAATTTGCCAGATTTTGTATATTTCAACCACTCACAACACGTAACCGTTGCGGGTATTGAATGCCAAAAATGTCACGGACAAATTCAAGAAATGGAAGTGGTTGAGCAATTTGCGCCACTTACAATGGGCTGGTGTATAAGCTGCCACAGAGAGACTAACGTGAATTTGGAAAACAATGAATATTATGCCAAAATACATGAAGAACTTTCTAAAAAGTATGGAGTTGAAAAGTTGACAATCGCCGAAATGGGTGGATTGGAATGTGGCAAATGTCATTATTAATATAAATTTTAAAGGAAAATTACAGATAGCAATATGGCATCAAACAAGAAATACTGGAAAAGTGTTGAAGAGCTGAACGAAGACAGCACAATTGTGAAGGCGCTACGGGAAAATGAGTTTGTAACTGAAATACCTACAGACGAATTTCTTGGCAACAAAGAAGCATTGGAGTCGTCCTCAACCACGCGTCGTGATTTCTTAAAATATGTGGGCTTTACTACAGCCGCCGCTACTTTGGCTGCTTGTGAAGGACCTGTAATTAAGTCAATTCCTTATGTGGTTCAACCGGATGAAATAGTTCCAGGAATTGCAAATTATTACGCCTCAACAATGGCAGATGGTTTTGATTTTGCCAATATCTTGGTAAAAACTCGTGAAGGCCGTCCTATTAAAATAGAAAGAAATGATTTGGCAGTGAATGGTGGAAGTGTAAATGCACGTGTGCATGCTTCTGTCCTTTCCTTGTATGATAAAAATAGATTAACCGGCCCAATGTTGGACGGTGCAGAAGTAACCTGGCCAGAGTTTGATACCGCCGTTGCACAAAAGATGAATGAAATGACTGGGAAAGACATCGTACTCCTTACCCAAACATTTGCAAGTCCATCTACTTCAAAATTGATTTCTGAATTTACCGCCAAATATCCAAACATCCGTCACGTTGTTTATGACACCGTTTCCTGTTCAGGGGCTTTGGATGCTTTTCAGAATAAATACGGAACCCGTGCTTTGCCAGATTACGATTTTTCAAAAGCTGATGTAATCGTTTCTGTTGGCGCTGACTTCTTGGGAGATTGGCAAGGTGGAAGCTATAGCAAGGGATATGCGCAAGGACGCGTTCCTAAAAACGGAAAAATGTCCCGTCACATTCAGTTTGAAGCGAATTTAACATTAACAGGAGCAAAAGCAGACAAGCGTGTTCCTGCAACTCCTTCACAACAATTAGAAATTTTAAAAGCCCTGACTGGCGGAAGCGCTTCAGGCTTACCAGAAAATATTGCTGATGCTGTTAATAAAGCAAAAGCACAACTTCAAAAAGCGGGTAGCAAAGCATTATTGGTAACTAGTTTGCCGGATACGGCTTCCCAAACTATGGCATTGAATTTCAATGCCAACAGTGAAGCAATGGACGCTAACAAACCATTACTTACAAGACAAGCTAGCAATACTGAGGTAATGAACGTGGTTAACGGCGTTATTTCGGGCAGTGTAAAAGGTTTAATCACTGTGGGTGTTGACCCAATCTATTCTTTGCCAAATAGTAAGGAATTTACCGAAGGTTACAAGAAACTTGAAATGACCCTTGCATTTGCGATGAAACAGGATGCAACTGCTTCTCTTGCAAAAATGGTTGCCGCAACTCCTCATTATTTGGAATCTTGGGGTGATGCACAAATTAAAAAAGGCACATATAGCCTTGCGCAGCCAACTATTCGTCCTTTGTTCAATACTCGCCAATTTCAGGATAGCGTTTTGCAGTGGACGGGAAATACACAAAAATATTACGATTATATAAAGGAGAATTGGACTGCTTCAATGTTGGCGGGAGGCTCGTGGAATCAAGCACTTCACGATGGGTTTATTGCCAGTGATGTTGAAATGACAATGGAGGAAGTAAAGCCAACTGCCGAAGGAACCGGAATGATGGAAGAAGGTACTTCAAACGGTGCGCTTTCAGCTTTTATGCAGGAAGGTGGGTATGATCTTACTTTATATACTTCAACTGGATTAGGAGATGGCCAACAAGCCAATAACCCTTGGTTACAGGAGTTGCCAGATCCAATAACAAGAACAGCGTGGGATAACTTCCTTACAGTTTCTGCAGCAGATGCTGAAGCTCTGGATCTTGAAAACATACATGTTTCCAATGGCGCTTTAAACGGTAGCTATGTAAATGTAAAAGTAGGCAATACCGTAGTTGAAAATGTACCCGTAATCATCCAGCCTGGACAGGCAAAAGGTTCTGTTGGATTGGCTTTGGGTTATGGAAATACCGCACCCGGCATTCAAAAGGAAATGCAAACAGGAGTGAATGCATATGCACTTTACCAGAATTTTTCAGACATTCAAAAAGTGTCTATTGAAAAAGTGGGTGGAATGCACGAATTTGCTTCCGTACAGTTGCAAAGCACAATGGCCGGGCGTAGTGAAGATATTATAAAGGAAACTACCCTTGAAATTTTCAATACAAAAGATAGTAGATTTTGGAATTCTGTTCCGGTGACGGATTATGACCATAGTCCTATATCCGTTCGTGATAAAAAGGCCGATATTTGGAGTCCATTTGATGAAACGGTAGGACCCCATTTCAATCTTTCTATAGATTTGAATGCTTGTACTGGTTGTGGCGCATGTGTTATAGCTTGCCACGCTGAAAACAACGTTCCTGTTGTTGGGAAAGAAGAAGTTAGAAAATTCCGTGATATGCACTGGTTGCGTATTGATAGATATTATTCTGCTGGCGAATCTTTCAAAGAAGAAATAGAAACTCTTGAAAACCTTCCTGCTTTTGATACCTATAAAGTGGTTGAAGTGCCAGCGTATGAAAATCCACAGGTTGCATTCCAGCCTGTAATGTGCCAGCACTGTAACCACGCACCTTGTGAAACTGTTTGTCCAGTTGCGGCAACATCACACGGACGTCAAGGTCAAAACCAAATGGCTTATAACCGTTGTGTGGGTACTCGTTACTGCGCAAACAACTGTCCTTATAAAGTACGTCGTTTCAACTGGTTTTTATATAACGAAAATGATGAGTTTGATTACAACATGAACAATGACCTAGGAAGAATGGTACTTAACCCAGATGTGGTGGTACGTTCACGAGGGGTTATGGAGAAATGTTCAATGTGTATCCAAATGACCCAAAAAACAATCCTAGATGCCAAACGCGATGGAAGAGCAATTAAAGATGGTGAATTCCATACTGCTTGTTCAAGTGCTTGTGAAACCGGGGCGATGGTTTTTGGAGATGTTAATGACAAAGAATCTGAAGTAGCGAAAATGAAGGAGGACAAACGTATGTATCATCTATTGGAAAACGTAGGTACCAAACCAAATGTGTTTTACCACGCAATGATAAAGAATACAACGGAAGCATAAAAATTTTAGTTAAGAACCAATTATTTAAGAATTAAATATGTCGTCACACTACGAAGCACCTATAAGAGAGCCGTTAGTTCTGGGAGAAAAGTCCTATCATGACATCAGTGTAGATGTAGGAGCTCCAGTTTTAGGAAAGGCCAATAAATCTTGGTGGATTGTTTTTACCATTGCCCTTGTTGCCTTTTTATGGGGATTGGGTTGTATCATTTATACAATCTCAACCGGAATCGGGGTTTGGGGATTGAACAAAACCATCGGTTGGGCTTGGGATATCACAAACTTTGTATGGTGGGTAGGTATTGGTCACGCAGGAACACTTATTTCTGCGGTATTATTGCTTTTCCGTCAAAAATGGAGAATGGCCGTTAACCGCTCTGCGGAAGCAATGACAATCTTTGCGGTGGTTCAGGCGGGACTATTCCCTATTATTCACATGGGGCGTCCATGGTTGGCATATTGGGTACTTCCAATTCCAAACCAATTTGGATCACTTTGGGTAAACTTCAACTCACCATTGCTTTGGGACGTGTTCGCGATTTCAACATACCTTTCTGTATCGCTTGTTTTCTGGTGGACAGGATTATTGCCTGATTTTGCGATGATTCGCGACAGGACTACAAGCCCATTTCAGAAAAAAATATACGGCATTCTTAGTTTTGGATGGAGCGGCCGTGTGAAAGATTGGCAACGTTTTGAAGAAGTGTCACTTGTTTTGGCAGGTTTGGCAACGCCTTTGGTACTTTCGGTACACACCATTGTATCCTTTGACTTTGCTACATCGGTAGTTCCTGGATGGCACAGTACCATTTACCCGCCATACTTTGTTGCGGGTGCAATTTTCTCTGGATTTGCGATGGTGCAAACACTTTTGATTATTATGAGAAAAGTTTCAAATCTTGAAGCTTATATCACCGTTCTTCACATTGAATATATGAACAAGGTTATTCTGCTTACAGGTGGAATTGTTACCGTGGCTTATATAACTGAATATTTTATCGGGTGGTATTCCGGCGTTCCTTATGAAAACTATACCTATCTTTCTTTTGGAGCTGCCACAGGGCCATACTGGTGGGCATTCTGGGCGCTGATTATCTGTAACCTTATTGTGCCACTTTCACTTTGGGTGAAAAAATTGAGAAGAAACATTGTTTGGACTTTCATCGTTGCGCTTATAATTAACATCGGAATGTGGTTTGAACGTTTTGATATTATTGTTATCGATTTGAGTAAAGACCGATTGACTTCATCATGGACGATGTTCCAGCCTACTTTTGTGGATATTGGGACGTTTATGGGAACCATTGGATTCTTCTTTGTACTGTTCTTATTATACGCCCGTACTTTCCCAGTGATAGCACAGGCAGAGGTAAAAACAATTTTGAAATCTTCCGGTGAATCCTTTAAAAGATTACGTGCAGAACACGGTGACGATCATAGCCATGTGCAAACCGTAGAGGAATATCCTGCAGATGCTGGCCCTGCTGCAAATGTTGAAGACAAGCATTTTGACAGTGCTTTTGATTCAACTGATGCGGAAACTGAAAACAATGAAGTTGATTTTGAAGCCCACAGAGGAAAAATAGACAATTTACTTAGCGGTGTTGGTACGTTCGACCCTGCAGTTCAAAAACAGGATGACCTTAAAAAGATTAGTGGTGTTGGTCCAGTAATGGAAATGAAACTTCACCAGTTGGGCATTTTCACTTTTGAACAAGTTAGCAGAATGACCGACCGCGAATATGATTTATTGGACGAGATAATTAGTGATTTCCCCGGAAGGGCCAAACGTGATGATTGGGCTGGACAGGCACTAATGTTAAAAAATAAAAACTAATTATGGCTTCAAAAAAGATACACGCTATTTACACAGATGACGACCTTTTGTTGCAGGCCGTTAAACAGACCCGCGCTGCAAACTATCATATATCTGAAGTGTTTACACCTTTTCCGGTACACGGATTAGACCATGCTGTAGGTATTGCTCCCACCCGTATTGCGATCACCTCTTTTTTATACGGACTTACTGGTTTGGGTGTCGCAGTTTTGATGATGAATTATATGATGATTCAGGACTGGCCACAAAACATTGGGGGTAAACCTAGTTTCACTTTCTATCAAAATATGCCAACGTTTATACCAATTATGTTTGAGCTTACGGTATTTTTTGCGGCTCACTTAATGGTTGTGACTTTTTATATGAGAAGTAAGATTTGGCCATTTAAAAAAGCTGAAAATCCTGATGTTCGCACAACAGATGACCATTTTTTAATGGAAGTGGATGCTGACAACCACGATGTGGAAAAGCTTACGAAATTTTTATATGACACGGGCGCATCGGAGATTAGTTTAATTGAAAACGAGCAAGACCATTAATATGAAGACACTTATAAACATAGGAATTGCCATCATTGCCTCAGCAACCATGGTTTCTTGTTTTAATGATAAAAAACCTAACTATCAGTATTTTCCCAATATGTATGAGCCTGTAGGCTATGACGCATATGGAGAATATGAAATTTTTCCAGGACAACAAGAGGCTATGACCCCGCCGGAAAATACCATTCCACGCGGTTTTCAACCTTATGAATATGAAAACAGTACTGCTGGTTTGGAACTTGCAAAAGCGGAATTGAAAAATCCACTTGAAGTAACAGAAGAAAACCTTGCTGTAGGTGCACATTTGTTCACGATATATTGTGCAGTTTGTCACGGTGATAAAGGTGATGGAAAAGGAATATTGGCAACACGCGAGAAATTTCTTGGTATTCCAAGCTATGCAGATGCAGGAAGAAACATTGTGCCCGGCGGTATCTATCACGTTGAAACATACGGGCTGAATGCTATGGGCTCTTATGCTTCGCAAACAAATGAAAAGGAACGTTGGCAAATAGCAATGCACGTAATGGATTTAAAAGCGGCGCTTAACGGAGAACCAGGCGTGTTGGAAACGGCAAAAGCAATGACCTCTCCCGATTCAACGAAAGTTACAGAAGAAAAAAATATGGAAGCCGTTACCACTTCCGAAGTAGAACATAAGTAAGAAATTAAAGAGAATAGCTAAAGATATGTATACGCTACCTAGTAAATTAAAACTGTTTTCTATCATTCTTATAGTTCTTGGACTTGTTGGGATAACCTATGGTTTCCTAACAACCCCAAAAACAGTTGAGGATGTAAAAAAAATAATGGCAGAGCAGGAAGCTCATCACGGTGAAGGTCATGCTGTTGAAAGCCACGATGAAGGTCATGATGCAAGTTTTGTAGACGAAGCTCGCGGCGAAGAAGGCTACGCTGAAGCAGCAATGGAACAAGCAGCCGATACACATGCGGAAGGTCATAGCGTTTCTCACGAAGAACATGTTTTACATCAATTACAAACCAGACCATGGTCAGCAACCTTTGTTGCAGCATTTTTCTTTATGATGATTGCTTTGGGGGTTTTGGTTTTTTATGCTATTCAGTATGCTGCTCAAGCAGGTTGGTCACCAGTCCTTTATAGAATTATGGAAGGCATCACAACTTATTTATTGCCAGGTTCGGTAATAGTATTTTTAATTGTTGTTTTCGCAGGAACACATTTTTATCCGTGGCAAGACCACGATTTGGTAGCGGGAGATAAAATTCTTCAAGGCAAGGCTGGATATTTGAACTTTCCATTCTTTGTGATTAGAGCAGTTATCTATCTTTTGGGTTGGAATTTGTACCGTTATTTCTCAAGAAAAAATTCACTGGCACAAGCAGAGACTAACAACTATGGTCCTTATAGAAAAAACTTCAAGGCTTCCGTGCTTTTCCTTATTTTCTTTATAGTTACTGAAGCTACAATGTCTTGGGATTGGTTTATGTCTATGACTCCACACTGGTACAGTACGCTGTTTGCTTGGTATATTTTTGCAAGTATGTTTGTTTCTGCAATCACTGTGATTGCTTTGGTAACAATTCATTTGAAGAATTTAGGTCACATCCCTTTTGTTAGCGATAAACACCTTCACGATTTGGCGAAGTTTATGTTTGCATTCAGTATTTTCTGGACGTATCTATGGTTCGGGCAGTTTATGCTTATTTGGTACGCGAACATTCCAGAAGAAGTAACTTACTTCATCATAAGGATACAAGAGTATAAATTATTGTTTTTCGGAATGCTTATCCTTAATTTTGTAATGCCGATTTTGGTGTTGATGAATAGCGATTATAAGAGAATTCCGTGGTTCGTAGTTATAGCGGCTGTATTTATTTTAGTTGGACATTATATAGACATTTTCCTATTGGTAATGCCTTCAACAGTAGGTCACAATTGGGGCTTTGGAATTCCAGAAATAGCAGCGTTTTTATTCTTTTTGGGACTATTCATTTTTATTGTGGGAGCAGGACTTGGAAAAGTATCCTTAAGACCGAAAAATGATCCGTTTATTAAAGAAAGTGAAAACTACCATTTTTAATCATTTAGTTTAAAGAAGATATTATAAGATGACCGCATTTTTAGTTATACTAGTAATCATCCTTTTCGGAATCTCTGTTTGGCAAATGAACAGGATATTCCAATTGGCAAAGGTAAAGCCATCAACCCATAGTGAGATAGCATCTGATAAGGATAATAACACCCAGGGTTATTTAATGATGGGCTTTCTCGCCTTTATGTATATTTTGACTATTGTTACATTCTGGCTTTGGGGCGATGTTCTTTTACCGGACTCTGGATCTGAGCACGGTGTTAAAATAGACAACCTAATGTTGATTTCGATGATAGTTATTTTCTTCGTTGGAATTCTTACACAGTGGTTGTTGCACTATTTTGCTTTCGTTTACAGAGGAAACAAAAACAAAAGAGCAACCTTCTATGCAGATAATGATAAGTTGGAATTTATTTGGACCATTATCCCCGTAATCGTTCTTGCAGGACTTATTATTTATGGCCTTTTTACTTGGACAGATATTATGAATGTTGATAAAGACGACGATCCTTTGATTGTTGAACTTTACGCGCAGCAGTTTAACTGGAAAGCACGTTACGGTGGAAATGACAACACCTTAGGTGAAGCTAACGTTCGTTTGATTGAAGGTGTTAACCAATTAGGGGTTGATCCTGCAGATCCAAACGGGCAGGATGACAAAATAGTAACAGAGCTACACCTTCCTGTTGGAAGAAAAGTATTGTTCAAAATGCGCTCACAAGACGTACTTCACTCAGCATATATGCCTCACTTTAGAGCACAGATGAACTGCGTTCCAGGGATGATTACCCAGTTTGCATTTACTCCAGTAGTAACCACTGAGGAAATGAGACAAAATGATAAAATAGTGGAAAAGGTTGCGAAAATCAATGCCATTAGAACCGAAAAAAGTAAAGCGCTAACAGCTGCAGGGGAAGAACCTTTGGATACATATGTATTTGATTATATTCTTCTATGTAACAAAATTTGTGGAGTTAGCCACTATAACATGCAGATGAAGATTGTTGTTGAATCAGAAGAAGATTATAAAGCTTGGTTGGCAGAACAACCTACTTTAGCAGAACAACTTAGCAAATAAACCCAATAAAATTTAGCTTAAAAAGATATGTCAGCACACGCACAGGTCCACGCAGTAGAAGATCACCACGACGACGATCACGGGCATCATCATAAAGAAACATTTGTAACTAAATACATCTTTAGCCAAGATCACAAAATGATCTCAAAACAATACCTTATCACAGGTTTGTTTATGGGTACCATTGGTATATTGATGTCTTTATTGTTTAGGTTACAATTGGCATGGCCAGATCACAAATTCACCATTTTTGAAATTTTCTTAGGAAAATGGGCTCCCGAAGGCGTTATGGACCCAAGCATTTATCTTGCGTTGGTTACCATTCACGGTACAATTATGGTCTTCTTCGTTTTAACTGCTGGATTGAGCGGAACCTTCAGTAATCTATTGATTCCCCTGCAAATTGGAGCACGCGATATGGCATCAGGTTTCTTGAACATGGTTTCCTATTGGTTGTTCTTCCTTTCTAGTGTTGTTATGTTATTCTCTTTGTTTGTTGAAGCTGGACCAGCATCTGCAGGATGGACAATTTATCCACCATTGAGTGCTTTGCCACAGGCTATTCCTGGCTCTGGAGCAGGGATGACACTATGGTTGACTTCTATCGCAATTTTCATCGCTTCGTCATTATTAGGTTCGCTAAACTATATAGTTACCGTAATAAACCTTCGAACTAAAGGTATGTCTATGACACGCCTTCCTTTAACAATTTGGGCGTTTTTCGTAACAGCAATTATTGGGGTGGTTTCCTTCCCTGTATTGTTTTCAGCTGCATTAATGTTGATAATGGATAGAAGTTTCGGTACGTCTTTCTTCCTTTCAGATATTTATATTGCAGGAGAAGTATTGCACCACCAAGGTGGTTCTCCCGTTCTTTTTGAACACTTGTTTTGGTTCCTTGGCCACCCGGAAGTTTATATTGTAATTCTTCCTGCAATGGGTATTGTTTCCGAAGTAATGGCAACAAACTCCCGAAAACCTATTTTTGGATACCGAGCGATGGTTGCATCCATACTCGCTATTGCTTTCCTTTCAACTATTGTGTGGGGTCACCACATGTTTATTTCAGGAATGAATCCATTCTTGGGATCTGTATTTACCTTTACAACCTTGTTGATTGCAATTCCTTCCGCAGTAAAAGCCTTTAACTGGATTACTACGCTTTGGAAGGGAAATCTGCAGATGAACACCGCAATGCTGTTTTCCATAGCCTTCGTTTCTACCTTTATTACAGGAGGTTTAACTGGGATTATTCTTGGGGATAGCGCTTTGGATATTAATGTTCACGATACCTATTTTGTTGTGGCCCACTTTCACTTGGTAATGGGTATTTCAGCACTTTATGGCTTACTTGCGGGAGTTTACCATTGGTTCCCAAAAATGTTCCAAGGTAGAATGATGAACAAAAAACTTGGGTATATTCACTTTTGGGTAACGGCAATCGGGGCTTACGGAATTTTCTTCCCAATGCACTTTGTGGGTATGGCAGGTTTACCGCGTAGATATTACACCAATACAAACTTTCCATATTTTGATGATTTAGCAGATATTAATGTTGTAATGACCATATTCGCTATTATCACAATAAGTGTACAGGTAATATTTTTGTACAACTTTTTCCACTCTATTTTCTACGGAAAGAAAGGGCCAAAAAACCCTTGGAATTCTACAACGTTAGAATGGACGGCCGAGATGAAACACATCCACGGAAACTGGGATGGCCCAATTCCACACGTGTATCGTTGGTCTTATGATTACAGTAAGCTAAATAAAGACGAAACAGATTATGTGATTCCGGGGCAGGATTTCATTCCACAGAACGTACCGCTTCAAGATAATGAAGACGAGATGGACCACTAATCCATTAAAAACATAAATTTAAGACCCTCCACTTTTGGAGGGTTTTTTTTACAAATAAATCCGTAGTACTACGTATAAAAATTCTCTTAGGTTACAGTATCTTTACACTATTGAGTTAATAATATGTAGGAAGTGAGGAATCTACTGTTTATTTCAAAAGCCATGCTGAAAAGTATGGCTTTGTTTTTTTAAGTAGCTTCCAAAGGATTGCTATATTTGTGTTATGAACGAACACCTTGATCCCACGGGCGAAAACCTTTCACCTCAAGAACTGGATATTGAAAAAAAATTGCGCCCCTTAAGTTTTGATGACTTTACCGGGCAGGATCAAGCCTTGGAAAATCTTCAGATTTTTGTGCAGGCTGCAAACCTGCGCAGTGAAGCATTGGATCACACCTTATTTCACGGTCCTCCAGGATTGGGGAAAACTACGCTTGCATACATTCTTGCAAACGAACTTAACGTAAATATAAGGGTTACTTCAGGACCGGTTTTAGACAAACCTGGCGACCTTGCTGGATTGTTGACCAATCTGGAAGAAAGAGATGTTTTATTTATTGATGAAATCCATCGATTAAGTCCCATTGTTGAAGAGTATCTCTATTCCGCAATGGAAGATTATAAAATTGATATTATGATTGAATCCGGCCCCAATGCACGCTCGGTTCAAATTAATCTAAATCCTTTTACTCTTATTGGGGCAACTACGCGTTCAGGTTTATTAACTGCGCCTATGCGTGCCCGGTTTGGAATTTCTTCAAGATTACAATATTATACTACGGAGCTTCTAACCACAATTTTACAAAGAAGTGCAGGAATTTTACAAGTTCCTATTTCTATGGAAGCTGCTATTGAAATTGCTGGCAGAAGCCGAGGAACACCGAGAATTGCAAACGCTCTTTTACGTAGAATTCGCGATTTTGCTCAGATAAAAGGAAACGGAAAAATTGACATCCAAATCGCAAAATTTGGATTGGAAGCTTTGCATGTAGATGCTCATGGTCTTGACGAAATGGATAATAGAATTCTTCGAACAATCATCGAAAAATTCAAAGGAGGTCCTGTTGGTATTACAACTATTGCTACCGCCGTATCCGAAAGTACTGAAACCATAGAAGAAGTTTATGAGCCATTTTTAATTCAGCAAGGTTTCATTATGCGAACCCCACGTGGTCGTGAAGTTACCGAGGCAGCTTATAAACATCTCGGCAAATTGAAAGGCCCAACGCAGGGAGGACTTTTTTAAATGAAATTCCAAGCTGAACCGTTCATGAGCACAGTTGAAGAGCAGCCTAGGCCCAGCGACTTTCAATGATAAATAACAAATCCAAAAATACAGCCGTAATTAAAGCCGAAGCCAAACGCCTCGGTTTTTTGTCCTGCGGAATTAGCAAAGCAGAATTTTTAGAGAAAGAAGCACCACGACTTGAAACCTGGTTAAAAAAAAATATGCACGGTGAAATGGCCTATATGGAAAACCATTTTGACAAAAGGTTGGACCCAACACTTTTAGTTCAAGATTCAAAAAGCGTTATTTCTCTGTTGCTGAATTATTTTCCTTCAGAAATACAAAATCCGGATAGCTATCAAATTTCTAAATACGCTTACGGTACCGATTATCATTTCGTCATAAAAGACAAATTGAAACAGTTGATGGAGTTCATTTCTGAAAAAATTGGTGAAGTCCACGGCCGAGCGTTTGTAGATTCTGCTCCAGTTTTGGACAAAGCTTGGGCTGCAAAAAGCGGTTTGGGCTGGATTGGCAAACACAGCAATTTACTTACAAAACAATTAGGATCTTTCTATTTTATTGCGGAATTAATTGTGGATCTTGATTTGGAATACGATACTCCCGTAACCGACCATTGCGGAAGTTGCACGGCCTGTATAGACGCTTGCCCCACAAATGCTATTGTTGCAGATAAAGTTGTAGATGGCAGTAAATGTATTTCCTATTTTACAATTGAGTTGAAAAACGAAATTCCAACTTCGCAAAAAGGAAACTTTGAAGATTGGATGTTTGGCTGCGATATTTGTCAAGATGTTTGTCCTTGGAACCGTTTCAGCAAACCGCATAATGAACCACTTTTCAACCCAAATCCTGAACTCCTCTCAATGACCAAAAAAGATTGGGAAGAAATAACTGAAGACGTTTTTCAGAAAATATTTAAAAACAGTGCGGTAAATCGTACCAAATTTTCCGGATTGAAGCGTAATATAAACTTCGTGAAAGATTAAGAATTAAAATTTCTTCTTTTAAGATAACCTTTTACCTTTGTTGGTTACGTTGATGTATTCTTAAAGAAACACAATTGAATCAATAGATCTATACTATGAGCAAACAAAGCAGACGTCGCGAAGCCCTTTTATATCATGCAAAACCAAAGCCTGGTAAAATTCAGGTGGTTCCCACAAAAAGTTATTCAACCCAACGTGATCTCTCTTTGGCATATTCGCCTGGTGTTGCAGAACCTTGTCTCGAAATTCAAAAGGAGACAAATAACGTTTATAAATATACAAACAAAGGAAATCTTGTGGCTGTAATCTCAAACGGAACGGCAGTTTTAGGATTGGGAAACATTGGTCCAGAGGCTTCAAAGCCTGTAATGGAAGGCAAAGGTTTACTTTTTAAAATATTTGCTGATATTGATGTTTTTGATATTGAAATAAATACTGAGAATATAGATGAATTTGTTGCAACAGTAAAAAACATTGCACCAACTTTTGGCGGAATTAATCTTGAGGACATAAAAGCTCCCGAAGCTTTCGAAATTGAAAGAAGGCTAAAAGAGGAATTGGATATCCCCGTAATGCACGATGACCAGCATGGTACAGCAATAATTTCCGCAGCAGCCTTAATAAATGCTTTGGAGATCGCAGAAAAAAAGATTGAAGAAGTTAAAATTGTAATTAGTGGTGCTGGTGCGGCAGCAGTTTCATGCACAAGACTTTACAAAGCATTCGGAGCAAAGTCTGAGAATATTGTGATGCTGGACAGTAAAGGAGTTATCAGGAAAGACCGCGAAAGCCTTTCTGATGAAAAAGCAGAATTTGCTTCCCATAGAAAAATTGACACTTTGGATGAAGCCATGAAAGATGCCGATGTGTTTGTAGGCCTTTCGGTAAAAGATATAGTTACGCCAGAAATGTTAAAAAGCATGGCGCCAAATCCCATTGTTTTCGCAATGGCAAATCCAGATCCTGAAATTGAATATGATTTAGCCGTAAAAACACGTAAAGATATCATTATGGCTACGGGACGAAGCGATCATCCCAACCAAGTGAATAACGTTCTTGGATTCCCTTTTATTTTCCGCGGGGCATTGGACGTTCGCGCTACAAAAATCAACGAAGCTATGAAAATGGCTGCCGTAAAAGCTTTGGCCGAATTGGCGAAAGAACCAGTTCCGGAACAGGTAAACATTGCCTATGGCGAAACAAAACTTGCCTTTGGAAAAGATTATATAATTCCAAAACCTTTTGACCCACGTTTGATTGCCGCCGTTCCTCCCGCCGTTGCAAAAGCAGCTATGGAAAGCGGTGTTGCAACAACTGAAATCACTGATTGGGAAAAATACCAAGATGAACTTTACGAACGCATGGGCAGCGATAACAAAATTGTTCGTTTATTGGTGAACCGTGCAAAGTTGAACCCAAAACGTATTGTTTTCGCGGAGGCAGATCATTTGGATGTTTTGAAAGCAGCCCAGATTGTTTATGAAGAAGGAATTGGAACGCCAGTTTTATTGGGAAGAAAAGAAATCATCCTCGAATTGATGGAGCAGATTGATTTTGATGCCAAAATTGAAATCATTGATCCAAAAAGCGACGAACAGGCAGATAAACTTCAACATTATGCCCAAAAACTTTGGGAGAAAAGAAGAAGGAGTGGTATTTCACTTTATACTGCAGAAAAATTGGTTCGTGAACGAAACTATTTTGCAGGTATGATGCTCAGCGAAGGCGATGTGGATTGTATGATTTCAGGCTACGCCCGTTCTTATCCTTCAGTGGTGGTCCCTGTTTTTGAAACTGTTGGCAGATTTGAAGGCGTAACGAAAGTTGCTACAACAAACCTTATGCTTACTAAAAGGGGGCCTTTGTTTTTTTCAGACACTTCCATAAACATTGACCCAACTGCGAAAGAGCTTGCGAAGATTGCACAAATGACGAACTATACCATGAAAATGTTCGGCTTGCAACCTGTTATTGCAATGATTAGCTATGCCAACTTTGGCTCTTCAAAAGATCCGCATGCAACGAAAGTACGGGAAGCTGTAGATTTGCTTCACAAAAGCAATCCAGATATGATAGTGGATGGCGAACTGCAAACGGATTTTGCATTGAACCCAGAATTACTTCAAAAGAAATTTCCATTTTCAAAATTGGCGGGCAAAAAAGTGAACGCGCTTATTTTTCCAAATCTTGATTCCGCAAACAGTAATTACAAATTGCTGAAAGAGCTGAATGGCGTGGAGTCCATAGGCCCAATTATGTTAGGGATGCGTAAACCTGTGCATATTCTACAATTGGGTGCCAGCGTGGAAGAGATTGTAAATATGAGCGCCGTAGCAGTTGTAGATGCACAGCAAAAGGAGAAACGGATACGGGAGCAAGGAACAAAGTGAAACCACTCTATTTCCCCCAACATTTTCACAAAAACCCCAATGGCTGTTGTAAATAATTATACTATATTTGAGCCTTTAAGTTTTCGTTAACACATGATAACCCATATACAGGGCAGACTGGTTGAAAAAAACCCGACAGATGTAGTGATAGATTGCAATGGAGTAGGGTACTTTATCAATATCTCGTTGCACACATTTTCCGAACTCCCCTCCAGTGAAAATGTTAAACTGTTCACCCATTTACTCGTAAGGGAAGATGCCCATATTTTGTACGGATTTTCGAGTGTTGCGGAACGTGAAATATTTAGATTGTTGATTAGCGTTTCCGGAGTGGGAGCAAGCATTGCACGAACGATGCTGTCATCCCTCGCGCCAGAGCAAGTGCTGGATGCCATCTCGCAGAACGATATTGCAACAATACAATCAGTAAAAGGAATAGGAGCCAAGACTGCACAGCGCGTGGTTTTGGATTTAAAAGATAAGATTTTAAAAGTATACGGTTTGTCGTCTATTTCTATCGGATCGAGCAATACGAACAAAAATGAAGCGTTATCTGCTTTGGAGACATTAGGTTTTAACAGAAAATTGGCAGAAAAGATCTGTGATAAGATTGTTCAGGAAAATCCGCAGGCTTCGGTAGAAATGATTATTAAACAAGCTTTAAAAAATTTGTAAAATTTGAAGGCAAAAAATTACGTTTACAAGGTTAGCTTTTTCAAGCTTTTAGCAATAGTAGGTTTCATAATGTTCAGCAATGCTTCGCTGGCGCAAGACCCCGACACCACGGCTTTAGGGAGTGAAATGGGAAGAATGGATTTACCCACTCCCGTCAGTATTCAGGATCTTTATACCTACGATCCCATAACCGACAGATATATTTATACACAGACTTTGGGTAGTTTCAACATTACTTACCCAATAATTCTTACTCCCCAGGAATACCAGAGAATGATTCAAGAGGAGCAGATGAAGGCCTATTTTAAAGAAAAAATAGACGCTGCTGATGGTAGAAAGGAAGGTTCTGAAGAACAACAAAAAAACCTACTGCCAACTTTTTATGTGAATTCAAACTTCTTTGAATCCATTTTCGGAGGAAACACCATTGAAGTAATCCCGCAAGGTTCCGTGGAAATGGACCTTGGGTTATTATATACAAAACAGGACAATCCGCAATATTCGCCACGAAATAGAAGCAACTTTTCTTTTGATTTTGACCAAAGAATCAGTTTAAGCCTGTTGGCAAAAGTTGGAACCAGGCTTCAGGTTACCGCTAACTACGATACTGAAAGTACCTTCGATTTCCAGAATCAAATAAAGTTGGAATACACGCCAACGGAAGACGACATTATCCAAAAAATTGAAGTAGGTAACGTGAGTATGCCGTTGAATAGTTCGTTAATTCAAGGTGCGCAAAGCCTTTTCGGAGTAAAAACACAACTTCAGTTTGGAAAGACAACTATCACGGGAGTTTTCTCTGAACAAAAATCGGAAACCCGAACCGTTACCGCTGAAGGCGGTGCAACTATTACAGATTTTGAACTTTTCGCTTTAGATTATGACGATAATCGCCACTTCTTTTTAGGGCATTATTTTAGGGATAATTACGACCGTGCTTTGCAACAATATCCTTTCATAAACAGTAACGTGCAGATTACCCGAATGGAAGTTTGGATTACCAATCGCACCAGCCGTACCGAAAACGTTCGTAACATTGTGGCTTTGCAGGATATAGGAGAATCTGATCCATTGAATATTGGTCTTAATGTACCTCCGGGAGGTTTTATAAATGCCGCAAGAAATGCTTACCCTGATAACGCAAACAACGATTTTAACCCTTTTGGAATTGACAGGGCGGGCGTGCAAACTATTTTGAATCCGGCAATTCGTGATGTAGCAACCGTGCGTCAAGGTTTTACGGGCGTACAGGTAAGTGAAGGGGTAGATTACGTTACTCTGGAAAATGCAAGAAGATTGGATGGCGGTGAATATACTTTTAATTCACAGTTGGGTTATATATCCTTAAACCAAAAATTGAATAATGATGAAGTTTTAGCTGTTTCATATCAGTTTACGGTTAATGGAAAAGTTTATCAAGTGGGTGAATTTTCAAATGACGGTGTTGAGGCAAACGGTGGAATGCAACCCGGTGGTGGAACAAACCCTCCCGGACAGGAAGTGGGCCTTGCGCAGAACCTCGTTGTAAAACTTTTAAAAAGCAGCATTACCAATGTTCAGGAACCAATCTGGGACTTGATGATGAAGAACATCTACCCAATTGGGGCATACCAACTTGAAAAAGAAGATTTCAAGATGAATATTCTTTATACAGACCCTTCACCTCTAAATTATATTAAAGAAGCCCAAGGATCTGTTGGTCATCCAGCGGTAGATTTGCCGGATGATGTAAAGGATCAAATTCTTCTAAAAGTTTTTAATTTAGACAGGCTGAACTTTAACAATGATCCACAACAGGGAGGAGATGGTTTCTTCGATTTTCTCCAGGGAGTAACTGTTGATGCGCAAAATGGACGAATTATTTTCACAACCGTGGAACCTTTCGGAAAGCATTTGTTTGACAAACTGGACGTTCCTTCAGTGCCAGCAAACTATAGTATGCCGGAAACCTATAACGCGAACCAAGACAAATACGTTTTTAGAACGCTTTATTCCGGAACCAAAACGCAGGCAGAGCAGCAAGAAAGCGAGAAAAATAAATTTCAGTTAAAAGGAAGTTACAAATCCACCGGTGCAGATGGTATTCCTATTGGCGCCTTCAACATTCCGCAGGGTTCGGTTACGGTAACTGCCGGAGGAAGAACTTTGGTGGAAGGCGTGGATTATACCGTTAACTATCAATTGGGAAGGGTTCAAATTTTAGATCCTTCATTGTTGAATAGTAACATTCCAATTTCGGTGAGTACTGAAAACAATTCACTTTTCGGTCAGCAAAGCAAACGTTTTACAGGCTTAAATGTTGAGCACAAATTCAGTGATAAATTTCTTGTGGGTGCAACCTATTTAAATCTTAATGAACGCCCATTGACGCAAAAATCCTCTTACGGGGCTGAGCCAATTAACAATACTATTTTTGGGATAAACGTAAATTATTCAACCGAAGTTCCCTTTCTAACAAGAATGGTAAACCATTTGCCAAACATTGATACCGATGTAGAATCAAATATTTCTTTACGGGGTGAATTTGCATATTTGAAACCCGGTGCGCCAAAAGTTTCAGATTTCAACGGAAAAACAACAGCATATGTTGATGATTTTGAAGCATCACAAACCGGAAATGACATCAGCACTCCTTCCAGCTGGTCTTTGTCCAGTGTGCCTATTGGCTATGGTGGCGAATTGGCCAATGATAACTTAGGATATAATTATAACCGTGCAAAACTTGCTTGGTACACTATTGATCCAATTTTCTACAGCAGCCAGCGTCCCGACGGAATTAATGATGAAGATCTTTCTTCACCATTTACACGACGCGTTTTTAGGGACGAAATTTTTCCGAACCAAGACATTATCCAAGGGCAAACACAGGCTTTATTTACATTAGATTTGGCTTATTATCCAGGTATTCGAGGAGAATATAATTACAACCCCGAAGCAGCTGGAACCAATACCCTTCCAAATCCGGAAAACCGTTTTGGTGGAATTATGCGACAGCTTACCACAACAGATTTTGAAAAATCAAATGTGGAATACATTCAGTTTTGGGTAATGGATCCCTTCATTTACGATGAAAACAATGGAAACCCAGGAGGTGTATTAAATTTTAACCTTGGAAGCATTTCTGAAGATGTGTTGAAAGACGGAAGAAAGCAATACGAAAATGGATTGCCGAAAGATGGAGGTGATGGTAATACTACCAACACCGCGTGGGGTAAAGTTCCGAGCAATCAATCTCTGGTTTATACTTTTGATTCTGAAGGGCAAGAACGAACCAATCAAGATATCGGTTTTGATGGTTTGAACAATGGACAGGAAGCAGCAAAATTCCCAACTTTTGGAGGTCTTCCAGATCCTGCAAATGATGACTATCAATACTTTTTGCAAGCAGAAGGAACCGTGCTGGATCGCTATTTGAAATACAACGGAACCCAAGGAAATTCGCCAGTAGAAGTTACAAATACAAACCGTGGAAGCACCACACAGCCCGATGTGGAAGATATAAATCGTGACAACACGATGAATACCATAGAAAGCTATTTTGAATACAACGTTCCAATGTTTCCGGGAATGAACAGGGAGAACAATGATTATATTTCAGACATTAAAGAACTGGATATAACCACCCAAGACAATAACGTAATTCCCGTTCGTTGGATTCAGTTTAAAATTCCAATTAGCAAGCCAGACCAAGCTGTTAACGGTATTTCAGATTACAGATCCATCCGCTTTATGCGAATGTTCCTTTCACAATTTTCACAGAATACGGTATTGCGTTTCGGAACCATGGAATTGGTTCGTGGCGATTACAGAAGATTTCAGCAAACTTTGGATGATGTAACATTTGAGGATCCTGCAAACGATGACACACTTTTTGAAGTACAATCTGTAAGCATAGAAGAAAATGAAAATCGTGAGCCTATTCCGTATGTACTTCCTCCAGGACTAGTGCGAGAGGAATTAAACAACAACAACAATATTATTCGCGAGAATGAACAATCACTTTCATTGCGCGTTTGTGGATTGGAACCAAATGACGGACGTTCTGTTTATAAAAATTTCAACGTGGATATGCGCCAATACAAAAACCTGGAAATGTTCATCCACGCAGAATCCCTTATAAATGACAGCAACCCAACGCCACTTTCAGATGGACAATTGGTGGCATTTATCCGTTTGGGTAATGACCTTACCAATAACTATTATGAAGTTCAAATACCGTTAAACCCGACCAATTTTGGTGCTCGAAGTGCTGAGGAAATTTGGCCGCTCGCAAACAGATTGAACCTTCCTTTGGAATTGCTGCAACAAGTTAAAACAAGGGTATTGGGTGATTCAGGTTTTGATCCAACAGAAGTGAATTTCTTCAGCCAATCTGAACTTGACGGCGGAAGCACAAATGGCGAAAATGAATTGAGAATTGGTATAAAAGGAAATCCAAGTTTTGGTAATGTTAGAACCATTATGCTAGGGGTTCGAAATAGTACAAACGACAATTTGTGCGGAGAAGTTTGGTTCAATGAACTTAGAATGTCTGAGCTTAAAAACCAAGGTGGTTGGGCTGCAGTTGTAAGCATGGACGCTAATATTGCAGATTTCGCAACCGTTAGTGCCACAGGAAAAAGAAGCACTATTGGTTTTGGTTCCATAGAACAAGGCCCTAACCAGAGAAGCCGTGAAGATTTGCAGCAGTATGATGTGGTTACAAACGTTAACCTCGGTCAATTAATGCCAAAGAAATGGGGAATACAATTGCCGTTTAATTATGGCCGTTCCGAAGAATTGATAACCCCACAATACGATCCTGAATTCCAAGATATTGAGCTTGATACAAGATTGGACAATACCGAAGATTCGGCTGAAAAGGATAGAATAAAGGAGCAGGCTGTAGATTATACCAAGCGCCAAAGTGTAAACTTCATTGGAGTCCGAAAGGAACGCACGGGAGAAAGCAAGCCGAAGGTTTATGATATTGAAAATTTCACGGGCTCGTTCTCCTATAACCAAACAGACCATCACGATTTTGAGGTTGAAGATGCTTTGGAACAAAATGTCCGCGCGGGAGCAACCTATAATTATAACTTTACTGCAAAGCCTATTGAACCTTTCAAAAAGAACGATTCATTATTTACAGGAAAATACTGGCAATTGCTTAAGGATTTTAACTTTAATTACTTACCGACAAATATTTCGGTTAGCTCGAATATTACCCGCCAATACAATGAGCAAAAATTTAGGGAACTTGATTTGCTACAAGGTAATATAGGCCTTCCAACATTGTATCAACGAAACTTCCTTTTTGATTGGCAATACACCATCAACCATAACTTGACAAAATCATTGCGTTTCAATTTTACTTCTTCAAATAATATGATTGTAAACAATTATTTGGATGATGATGGTTTTGTTAACAATGAAATAGGTGTATGGGATGGTTTCTTTGATGTTGGAAGTCCAAATCAGCATTTTCAATCGCTGCAGGTTAATTACGATTTACCATTCAGCAAGGTTCCTTTTCTGAAATTTATTAGGGCCACCTATTCCTATACTGGAGACTATCAATGGCAGGCGAGCAGTGATCTTTTCAACGATATTCCCATTCAGTTGAGTGATGGAACCACAAACACCTATAATTTGGGTAATTCCATTCAGAATGCCAGCACGCACCAAATCAACTCCAGTATAGATATGAACGGTTTTTATCGTTACATCGGGCTTACAAAAATTAAAAAGAGCAAGCCTAAAAAATCTGCTGGAGGCGAAGGAGCTGGTGATAGCAAAGGTGAGGAAAAAGGAGCGGGTAATGAAGGTAAAGCTGCAAGAGAAAGTAAACTTGAAGAAAAGAACGGAGCGCTTTCAAACGGAAAAACTGGTTCGCCAAGCGTTCTTGGAAATGGTGCCGGTAATGAGGCAGGAGGGTTAAATGCAGGCGATAAAGCTTTAAACACGGCTATTGGTTTTGCAACTATGCTGAAGAAAATCCAGTTTAACTATCAAGAAAATAACGGTATTTTCTTGCCTGGATATTTACCATCTATTGGATTTATTGGAACGTTGAAGCCAACAACAGGTTTCGTTTTTGGTAGCCAAGCAGAAATTAGGGAATTGGCTGCGCGAAAAGGCTGGTTGACATTGTATCCGGAATTTAACGAACAGTATACTGAAGTTGAGAGTCGTCAAATGGACATTCAAGCTAACTTGGAACCAATTAATGATTTGACAATAGATGTAAACGGAAGCAGAATTTACTCAGAAAATTATGCTGAGAATTATATTGTGCAGGATGGATTATATCAATCTTTGACGCCAAACACTTATGGAAACTTCAATATTTCTACAGTATTGATCAAAACTGCTTTTAGTGCAAGTGATGAAAATAGTTCTGCTGCTTTTGATGATTTTAGAAGCAACCGTTTAACAATCGCCAACAGACTTGCGGAAGAACATTATCAAGGCAGACCTATTCCGCGGGATGCAGATGGATATCCAGTTGGTTTTGGAAGAAATAGTCAAGATGTATTGTTGCCTTCTTTCCTTTCAGCCTATAAAGGGAGCAATGCCTCAAATGAGAAAACAGGTATTTTGAGAGATATCCCGCTTCCAAACTGGGACATTAAATATACAGGTTTGATGAAAATTGGATGGTTTAAGAAAAACTTTAAGCGTTTCTCCCTAACCCATGGCTATAGAGCTAGCTATACCGTGAATCAATTCCAATCTAATTTGGATTATGATTCAAATGATCCGGAAGCAGTGGATCAAGCAGGGAATTTTAAGGTTAAAACCTTATTGACAAACGTAAACTTAACCGAACAGTTTTCGCCTTTGGTTCGTATAGATTTTGAAATGAACAATTCAGTAAAAATACTTGCTGAAATGCGTAAGGACAGAGCGTTGTCATTAAGTTTCGCAAATAATCTATTGACTGAAATTAAAGGAAACGAATATATAATTGGGCTTGGTTACCGTATTAAAGACCTACGTATCGCCACTAATTTTGGAGGTAAAAAATCAGTATTGAAAAGCGATTTGAACTTTAAGGTAGATTTGTCAAGAAGAGATAACATAACAATTATTAGATATCTTGATATTAACAACAATCAAACTACAGCGGGGCAAACCATTTATGGCGCCCAATTGTCTATTGACTATGCATTGAGCAAAAACCTAACTGCCTTGTTCTATTATGATCATTCATTCTCTAAATATGCAATTTCAACGGCCTTCCCACAGACGACCATACGAAGTGGCTTTACATTGAGATATAACTTTGGAAACTAAAAACTTTAATTTATTTTATTTATGAATATACCAGCTAATTTAAAATACACTGAAGACCACGAATGGGTTAAAATTGAAGGCGACACCGCAACAGTAGGTGTTACTGATTTTGCCCAAGGAGAACTTGGTGATATTGTTTATGTTGAAGTTGAAACCGTTGGGGAAACCTTGGAAAGAGGAGCGGAATTTGGAACCGTAGAAGCTGTAAAAACAGTTTCAGAATTGTTTTTACCACTTTCGGGCGAGATTGTTGAATTTAACGACAGTCTTGAATCTGAACCGGAAAAAGTAAATACAGACCCTTACGGGAAAGGCTGGATGATAAAAATAAAATTCTCAAACGCAGATGAAATAGCTGAACTTTTGGATGATGCCGCATATAAAACGCTTATTGGGGGATAAAACCCTCTTGCTTATTGCGGTATTATACAGTTTAACTATATCGGTTCTTTTTTTTATACCTAGCCCCGAATTGCCAGAAATT
Organism: Aequorivita soesokkakensis; assembly: GCF_001641085.1. Classification (GTDB taxonomy): domain Bacteria; phylum Bacteroidota; class Bacteroidia; order Flavobacteriales; family Flavobacteriaceae; genus Aequorivita; species Aequorivita soesokkakensis. Next base: position 148,528 of record NZ_LXIE01000010.1, read on the forward strand.
CAAATTTCTGCTGTAGATAAAATAGTTCATATTTTAATATATTTTATTTTGATAAATATATGGATGCTCTATTTTTACAGAAAAAAGAACTTCCATCTTGAAAATAAATGGATCTTGCTTCTGCTTCTTTCAGTGCTGTTTTATGGCATAATAATTGAGATATTACAAGGTCTATTCACAGTTTCTAGAAGTGCAGATATTATTGATATAGCTGCAAATTTTATAGGCTCATTGCTTGGAATCTTTTTTTTCAAAAGCATAAAACATAAATTTAATTTTTAAAATTTCGATTAAGTTTTAAATTGAATGATAATTTCTATATTTTAGCAACAAGTTAAACCCACTATTATGGAACCCAAAAAAAATCCAAAATCAGACGTGAGCCGCAGAAGCATGCTGTTCTTTCAACTTGGAATGGTTGTTATGCTTTTTCTTGCATGGCAGGCAATTGAATGGAAATCTTACGATAAATCTGATAATGACTTCGGAAAGATTGACGTTGGTGATGATCTTGAAGAAGTAATCCCAATTACACAACCAGTAACACCGCCACCGCCGCCGCCGCCACCGCCACCAGCTCCTGAAGTAATTGAGGTGATGGAAGACGAAGATGAAGTGGAAGAAACTATTATAGAATCTACCGAAGCAAAACAAGAAGCAAAAATTGTTGAAGTTAAGGAGATTAAAGAAGAAGTTGTTGAAGAAGAAATTGCAGACGTTCCATTTGCCGTAATTGAAAATGTGCCAATTTATCCTGGCTGTGAAAAAGAAAGCGGAAATGACGCTAAAAAGAAATGTATGTCTTCTAAAATTAGCGAATTCATTAACAAGAAATTCAATAGCGACCTAGCATCAGATCTTGGTCTTGAAGGTAGACAACGTATTGCTGTTCAGTTTAAAATTGACAAAAACGGAAAAGTTGTTGACGTGCGGGCTAGAGCTCCACACCCCAGACTTGAAAAAGAAGCCGTTGAAGTTGTGCAGTCACTCCCAAATATGACTCCCGGAAAACAACGTGGAAAACCAGTTGGGGTACTTTATTCACTTCCAATTGTGTTTGACATTCAGTAAATAAAATATAGAATTATTTTGAACCCCCGTCTTTGCATCAGCAATGACGGGGGTTCTTGTTTTTTGGCATAACAGTTGTTATTAATTAAAGTATTAACCTTTAAATCTCGTAATTATGAAAACAACTGTAGAAAATGCCCGAAACAAAAGACAGCTAAAAAAGCAGACAAATATAAAATGGAACTCCCGTCTATTTTTTCAAGTAGGAGTTATAGCTAGTTTGCTTATTGTTTTTTTCATAATGCAAACCAATTTTGAAGTTAGGTCGGTGGCGGTCAATCATATAATTTCTGATCCTATAACCGAACCAGCAATGATTGATTATGTTCTAGATGTTGACAAGCCAAAACCAGCTGAACCTGTTAAGAAACCTGCAGATAAGCAAGTACAGGTTCAAAAGCCAGTGAAAAGCAGTGTGTTTGATGTTAAGCCAAATACCGATCCAGATGTTGAAACCCCCATTGCAGCAAATACAGATAATCCTGTAATTGATGCACCAATAACTCCAGAAGCACCTCCGGTCGATCTAAAACCCGCCAATACTCCAATTTTCATGGCAAATGTTGAGTTTGCTCCTGTATTTCCTGGTTGTGATGCTATGGGAACCAATGCTGAAAAAATTGAGTGTATGTCTTCAAAAATAAATTCGTTCATAAATAAAAACTTTAGAACAGAATTACTTGAAAATTTAAATTCAAACGAAACACATAGAATTTATGTAAACTTTAAAATTGACTCTAATGGGTTTGTTACTGATGTTGTTGCGAATTCACACAACGCCAATTTAAAGAAAGAAGCACAGAGGGTCATAAATAATTTACCAACAATGAAACCCGGAAAACAAGGTGACAGGAATGTGGACGTGCTTTATACTGTTCCAATTACTTTTAAAATCCAATAAAAGATTTCAAATATAAATGTGAAAAGCCTCCTTTAAAAAAGGGGGCTTTTTTTGAAACCGGTCATTGCAAAAAAACTGTATCTTTCGGGTTTAAACGAGCAAACACAAATGAAGCAGCTTATCTTCCTTTCTATTTTTTGTTTTTCAATAGCATCATTC
>NZ_LXIE01000011.1 GCF_001641085.1 Aequorivita soesokkakensis
TAGGTGTATAGCGTAGGTGGGGACAACAGACAACAGACAACCGACAACCAACAACTGTCACCCTGAGAGAAGTCAATTTGCTCTTGTATTTAGAAGAATATTTAAAAGACATTCAATAGCTTTATAAAAAAAAACGTGCTTAATAAAAACCTTAACTACCTCATCGCCCTAGTATGGCTAGTAAACGGCCTCTTTTGCAAGGTCTTTAATCTTGTGCCCCGCCACCAAGAAATAGTAGAAACCATATTGCAAGTGTATAATGGCCGCCCGTTAACCATAGCAATCGGCCTTGCCGAAACGGGTATGGCTTTGTGGATAGTCAGCAGGTATAAACGAAAACTTAATGCAATCACCCAGATTGTTATAATAGCCAGTATGAATATTTTGGAGGCCATTTATGCGCCCCACATCCTGCTTGGGGGGAAATGGAACGGGGTGTTTGCGTTCCTTTTTATTTTGGTAATTTATGCAAACCAATTCCTTCTTAAAAAACGAGCGTATTAGTTTATTTTCCTTTTTAAAAGACCCACGAACTGAAAGTGAAACAATTTAAAGCAAAAACCCCCAAAAGAATATACTCTGGGGGTTTTCAATTAATATCCAGAATTTAGTTATTCCACCATAATCTTTTTTACCATTGTTTGTCCGTTGTCCATTCCAATACTTAGAAAATAGATGCCATCTGCATATTGGGAAAGGTCCAGACTGTGCGTATTAGTGTTTATTGCATTGTTTTCTAACAGCACTGCCCCCAATTGGTTTACGAGTGTTAGTTTGGTTATAACTCTACTTGAACTTATAGTTATAAATTTATTTGTTGGGTTGGGATAAACACTCACCGAAGCATTGTCTTGAAAGTCACCAACGGATAGTAATGGGTTTTGAAAAATATAAGCAGACCCCGCACGGTCCACTGTGTCTCCTCCTGCGGCATCCTCATCTTCCCAAGGTGCACCCACAATCAATTGATTTGCATCCATTTCAACATTCCAGCCGTAAAAATCCTCAGGTGCCAGGTCATTGCTCTCTACTTTTTGGATTTCAGCAAAGAGTCCACCAGTCTTTTCATACACGTAAACCTCTCCTTTTTCCGACCCGTAAGGGTGCGGAGCACTCACAACTAAATGGTTGTTTTGGAGAAGGCAATTCCAGCCAAAATTTGCTTCTAAGGAAGGGGAAGAAGCAGTAATTTTTTGGGTTTCGGTCCAATTGCCAGTGCCGTCATCCTCAAAAATATAGGTGGCACCCTCCCCGCCCGCATGGCCGTAGGCTCCTACCGCAATACTTGTATTGGATATGGAGACCGAGGTGCCAAAATAAGCTTGCCCCATAGCATCGGAAGCAATTATTCGCTGTACGTGTTCCCATACTCCACTGCTATTTTTCATGTATATATGGGCCGCTCCCTTAGTATTATCTTCCTCACTTGCTCCTATTACCATATAATCACCAGCAATGGCTACTCCTATTCCAAAAATATCATTTTGCTGCGGGTTCGGACTCATTATTTTTTGAACCTCATTCCAGGTGCTGCCAGATTTTTCAAAAACATAGACACTTCCGGTCCATACATCTTCCCCAGGAGCGCCAACAACAATGGTAGTCCCTTCCACGTCAAGAGAAGTAGGATTCATTCCCATTTTGGCTTCTGCACTATAATCACTGGCAATAAGTTTGGTATCGTATTCCCAGGTAGAACCGTTAAGCTGATAAACATATAAAGCTCCGGTCCTGTCCAAGCCAGAAACATTTGCTCTCCCAGCAGCGATTACCATAAGGTTGTCTGTTAATTTAGCTCCTCCTCCATATTCAGCACCCATATTTGGATCCGGGGCAGTGAAACTTTGTTGAAAAGACCAATCGCCAGCAGCATCTTTATGATACACGTAGGCTGCACCCGAAGCAAAATTCTCCCGAGAGGTTCCCACTACAGCATAGGTATCAAGAATTGCAACAGAGGTTCCATATTCTGCGCGATCCTCACGATTTTCGCTAACTACTTTCGCCTCTTGGCTGTATTGCGCTCTTAGGCCGGTAACACCCAATAAGCAGAAAAGGATAAAGAGATTTTTTGTAATGTTGGTTTTTGTCATTGTATAAATTTTAGAATTAGTATTGTTTAAAAAGAAAAACAAAGAGGATTCACTAAAACTTTTTTGAATCTTTCTTTTTTAATGCTGCCCTAAAAATAGTTACAACTGCATTTTAAGACTAAAAAAACAGTTGGACATTTTGTGACATGTGCCAATTAATTAAGTGACATACCCTTAAATGGAAGCCAAGTAGGTGTGAAGGGGAAGATTGTCGGGCACATCCATCTTCTTTGAAATACGTTCCTTTCTTTTGCGACAGGATTGGGGGGTGATATTTAATAGGGAAGCAATTTCCTTATAACTCAAATTCATATAAAGGAAAGTCAAAAAGCGGATATCATTGGAAGTTAATTGCGGATGTTTTGCCCTTAACCTATCCAAAAAGCCCTGGTTCAATTCTTCAAAGTGCACAAAAAAACTGTCCCATTGGGCATCCTTCTTTAAATGCTTTTTCAAATCGTTAATTTGGCTTTTTAAGGAGGTATTGGTTGTGATTTCAGTATTTTGTAATAGCGATTGAAGAACTTCCTCAATCAATTCATTTTTACTCGCCATATACATGGCTTTTGCTGTCAATTCACGATTTTTAACCTCCAGTTCGTTTTTAAGACGCTCCTTTTCCAATAACGCTGTTGCTTCCTTTTCACGGTGCTGTTCTTCCAATAATAAATGATCGCTTTTTTCCTTCTCCAGTTCCAACTCGATAATCCGTTTTCGTTGCTTATGTTTAAGGGAATTATTTTTATACATCCAAATTAAAAAACCCATAAAAATTACAACAGCCGTAATGAGTAAATAGAAAAACTGCTTTTCGCTTTTTAAGGCCTTTTTGCTTTCCATTAGTTCGTGTTGGTAATTCTTGATTTGGAATTTTACCTTTTCACTTTTAAACAAAGCACTGTTTTTAATAGCATACAGCGAATCTGTAGATATAATTACTGAGTCCTTATAGGCCATTGCCGTCTTAAAATCATCGGTTTTCCCGTAAAGAGTGGCTAGCCTATCATAGACTTCAATACGCTCTTCTACATTATCCTGAAGGGAGCGTGCAAGCAAGGCGTAATCCTGAGCCGTCTTGAACTGATTTTGTTCTTCATATATTTTAGTTAAGATTAGCAGTAGCGTTATTTTATCGTTCACGGTAATCTGTTCCTTCAAAAGGGAAAGATTCTCCAGCTGTGGGAGAACTTCCAAGGCCAATTTTTCGGCCGCAAAGTATTGATGTTGCAGGAGGAGGTTTTCCGTCTTTGCTATTCTTGCCAATAATGAAACATTAGGCATATTTATTAATAATGGCAGTGCTTCCTCAATATAACGACTGGCAAGATCCACCTTTCCCAGTTTGTGAAGCACTAAAGCCAAGTTAATGCCATAGGTGCCTATCTGTTGGTTATCATCAAGTTTCTTCGCAATTTCATAAGCTTTTAAAAAAGATTCTTCTGCCTTAAGGAAATCCTTTTCCTCTACATATAAAACGCCAATGTTATTGAACACTGCCATTTCTTGGCGCGGCCCAAGGTGTTTTATGGCAATGTCATAGGCCTGTAGATAATACTGAAATGCCTCGCCATAATCCAACATTAAATAATAGTTGGTGCCAATATTCAAGGTGGCATTAAATGCCTTGAGATACCAATCATTGCGAATTGCGATTTCCTTTGCTCCAATGAGCTCTTCAATAGATTTAATATGTTCTTTTTCGGCCAAATACTTTACCCCAAGATTGATTCGATCCGCGACCATTTCTTGGGTTTCGGATTGAGCAAAAAGTTGAAATGGCATTAAAACCAATAGCAACAAAAACAAGAGGTAATAAATCGCCTTCATTATTTAGAGGTAAAATAGGATGTTTTATTTCTAGCGTAAACCTCCTTTAAGACTTTAAATAGCACATTTGTGTTACACAATAATTACAAATATATTAAACTAGGAACTTCTTTTTATTTGGAAAAATGATATAAAACGGCAAGCTTTGATTAAGTGAGATTATATTATATAGCTAACATTTTTTTAATCCGGCATCAATATCAGAGCATTTCTTGTATATTTTAGTAAATTACACCAATCTATACCCTCTAAAAAAACGCCTGGCGTAATATGTTTTCCTTTTTAAAAGACCATCCCTTTGCCGTGGAGGCTTTTTTTGAAAGCTCACTGGTGCTTACCTTTGCCGTGCCCAAAGAGCAATTAGTGCATTTGGTGCCCGAATGTGTGGAGGTGGAAACTTTTGATGACACTTGGGGCTTTGTGGCCTTGGCCATGGTGCAGACCAAAAACTTACGCCCCAAAGGGTTTCCGGAATATTTGGGCAATGATTTTTTCCTAACGGGCTATAGAGTTTTTGTACGCTACACCAACGCAATAGGTAAGAAATATCGCGGACTTTACATATTGAAGTCTGAAACCAACAAACGGAAGATGGAGTTTTTTGGGAATTTTTTCACCCATTACAACTATTCCACTACAGATATAACCGTAACGGAAACCGACAAACAGTTACAAATTGATTCCAAAAAATCTGGACTGAAGGTAGTGGTATCAACCGAAACAACGGAAGTGCCCCTGCCCGAAAACTCTCCTTTTGAAAACTGGAAGGAAGCGCGCAAGTTTGCCGGCCCCTTGCCCTTTACATTTACCTATACTCCCGAAATTCAGGAAGTCTTGATTATTGAAGGGGTGCGGACAGCCTGGAAGCCACAGCCTGTAAAAGTGCTGGCGCAACACAGTGATTTTTTGGATTCGCTACAACTGGAAGGAATGGTGCTTGCCAATGCCTTTATCATTAAAAACATTCCCTATCGGTGGAAAAAAGGAAGGAAGGAACTATGGCAACCTTAAGAAAACCTTTTCAGGGCGTAACAAATATTGTTCGGTTTAATTGGCACTTTTATGTTTTGGCGCTTGCCACAGTGGGGGTATTATTTTTTTTAGGATTCTTTTTCCAAAATTCTTTTGCCTGGATGGCTTTTGCCATAGCGATAGTGATTGCTGTAGTGACCTTGGTTTCTTTAAGTGTGTCCTGCTACATTTATGATTTCTCTGGGTTGTACTACTTTAAATGGATGAATGAATTTATTCCTGCAGAAGGAAATAGCATCGTAAACATACACGCTGGGTTTGATGAGACCAGTGAAATTTTACATCAAAAGTTTCCCCAAAGCAAATTGACCGTTTTGGATTTCTATAATCCCGAAAAGCACCCCGAAGTCTCCATCAAAAGAGCCCGAAAGGATTATCCGCCTTATCCCGGCACCCAACAGATCACCACTACCACCATCCCGCTTGAAGACCAAAGTGCATATTCTGTTTTCCTGATTTTTGCAGCGCATGAAATACGTGACCCTAAAGAGCGGGAGCTGTTTTTTAAGGAATTGCGAAGAATTGTTTCAATTAATGGAAAGGTAGTGGTTACCGAGCACCTTCGGGATGTTCCAAATTTTATGGCCTATACGGTTGGCTTTTTTCACTTTTACAGCAAAGCTTCTTGGAAGAAACTTTTTAAAACTTCCGGGTTTAGGGTCTCTTCTCAATTTAAATGCACGCCTTTTATATCCACTTTTATACTTGAGCCCAATGGAACTTCATCTTAAAATAATAGGAATTATTTTAATACTGCTTTCGGTAGTCCACGTTCGCTTTCCGAAGTATTTTAACTGGGCGAAGGAGCTGGGTGGAATGAGCCTTATAAACAGGCAGATGATGTATGTGCATACTTTTTTTGTAGCACTGGTAGTCTTTTTGATGGGGGTGCTTTGCGTTTCCTCGGCTGGTTTATTGGTTACTTCGGAATTGGGACATAGAATGTGTTTGGGCTTGGGTGTGTTTTGGGGATTACGATTGTTTTTTCAATTCTTTGTATATTCAAAAGAGCTTTGGAAAGGCAAGCGTTTTGAGAGCGTTGTGCATATAGGGTTTTCGCTTCTATGGGTTTATTTTACGGTAGTATTTTGGATTGTTGGATTGTTAGACTAATATTTCTTTTCGGTTCTGAGTTCTCGGTTATCGGTTGTCCCCAGCTCTGCTGAAAAGGCTTGTGCCTCCGCTAAAGCTTCTGCGACACGCGGACGGCAGATAAGGGTTATGGGGTGAAGAAGTGATAATCAAAAATCTTATTTCCCTTCAAAACTTCTGTACCTCGTAAGCAACACATAGAAAGCGCCATAAGCAATAAAGCCCGCGGCAGTAAACGCCATTAAAATTCTACCAACGAGAGATTGGTCCAAAAACGAGAAAGCATCCTGTATGCCTTTTATGTCGTGGTTGCCAGTATAAATACCTGCACGTAAAAAGAAATAAGCAATAATAACTACCACAAAAGCACGGGCATAAAAACCGAATTGGCCAATAAGCCGGATGAAGGGGTGGTATTTATGGCCTTCCAAATTAAATTGATCCAGCAGCCCTCCTTTAAAAACCCCAACAATTAAAACGACCGATTGAATGGCCAATATAATACCCACGACAATAAAAATAATGGACAAGGTGGAGGAGCCCAAGAAGTTTAGATAGCGAGTGCCGGAATTCCCTTCGGGTATGTAGGTGAAAACGTGGAAGAAAGCGAGAAGCGCAACGAAGGTATAGACCAGTCCTGTGGTGAAAAGCCCGAAACGGCGCAGTTTTGCATTTCTGCTGTTGCCTAAATCTTCAGGGTCATTTATGCTTTGAACAAACATCCAAAACGAATAAAAGAGCAGCCCTACACCCAAAAGCATCAGGAGTACTTGACCAAAGGGTTGCTTTTTAAGAAATGCAAGGGCTTGGTTAGTGCCCGAACTTTCACCGCCCATATTAAGCGCTGCCAAAAAGGAAAGGATGCCTATTACCAAATAGATTACACCTTTTGAGGCAAAGCCTATGGTGGCAGCTATTTTATAGGATTTTTTCACTTAATGAGATTGGTTTTTTGGCAAATGGTGCGCAAAGGTACAATTAGAATGTGATTTTTTTGAAGGGATGAGGATTTGTGATTTATATCTTTCGTACACTGATGTTTCGACAGGCTCAGCATGACATTTGCTTCGGTAGGCCTAGCACGACATCGTAGGGATTTAGGGTGGTATTATTCCAAATGATCTATTAATTTTTCGAAGGAGAGTATATCATCCCCCAATCCCATTTTTCTGCGGAGGGTTGCTTTTTTTGAGTCCACCTGTTCATTGGTTATGCCCATAAGGGATGCTATTTCCTGAATGGAAAGTTGGAGTTTTAACATGCAACAGAAAGCTATATCATTATCAGATAAATTTGGAAACATTTCCGAGAGCTTTAATGCAAAAACAGGATGCACCTCTACAAATTTGCCTTTAAAGTATTTCCAGTAATTATTTTGACCCAAGATATCCTTTATTTTTTCAGCCAGTACCTGGGAACTAACTGGGTTTTCTCGACTGTCCAATAATTCCATCAATCTATTTTGAAGGTCGGACATTTCCAAAGACACCTGTACTAATTCCTTTTCCTTATTGGCGAGGGTTCTCTCCCGCTCTATGCGTAGTTCGCCTTCCAAAGTGTTTTTCTCTTCTAATGCTTTTTTGGAGATTTCCAAGCTGGAGACAAGTTCTTGTTGCAGTTTAAGTTTGTTTCTATTTGATTTAAAGAGAACAAAACCAATAGCAAGAATAAGCATAAAAATAAGGATACTCAGCAGAAGGATATTGTCCTTTTTATTGTTGTTTTCAACCAACAGTTCATTATTTTTTTTCAGCACAATATTCTTCTCCCGTTGTATTCCATTTTGATATGTTTCCTGAAGCTCCAGTGCCTTTGCCTTATTGATAGCTGCGTTTATTGAGTCCTTTAAAAAATCCATTCTTTCAAAAGATTGCAATGAATTTTCGACCATGCCTTTTTGACTATAAGTAGCGACAGCTTGCTTTAAAAAATCTATTTCGTTATCGGCATTCATTTTTAACCCTGGCTTTTTTGCATTAGACTTTACCCTGTTTATCACAGTTAGCGCCTGGCTGTATTGTTTATGGTTATTTAAAAACTCGAGATAGCGAACACTTATCTCCATAAACCTAGTTGAGTTTAGCTGAAAAGAGCCTTCATAGGCTTTTTGAAAAGCATCTTGGGCTTGCTGTGTTCTACCGGTAGCTTCATAAACCTGTGCCAAGTTACTTACGCTTAACCACATATACTCCATATTATTAATCTCCCGAAGACCGTTTTCTGCTTCTTTCAGCGCTTCTTCAGCACCTTTATAATTCTCTTCTAGCTGAATGAGACAATCAGCATAAGAGAGCAATGTATAGTAATAATTTGGGCCTTTACTTTTTGCAAATATTGGCAGCACTTCTTCATATATATCCTTGGCAAAGGCATAATCTGTGTTATTATAATATAGGTTTGCCAGTTTTTGCTTCACTATATACAGCTCTCTCTTGTTTCCAGCTTCAGTTAGAATGGCAATGGCTTTTTTAAGATTTTCCAGTGCTTTTTCGCTGTTCATCATATAATTGTAGTTGGAACCTATTTCACCATAGGCCACTCCTTCTCCTACTCGGTTACCTGCCTTTTTATAAAATTGTATTGCACTATCCAGTGCTTCCAAAGACTCCTGATAACGAGCTACCATGCGATAGTTAATTGCCAGATTAAGATACATTTTGGCATGTTCCAATGGAAATTCTTCAGTGTACTCCAATGCTTTTTTCATGTAGAATTCCGCAGAATCGGGAACAGCCAATCTATTGTACTGTATGCCTATATTGCTGTATGTTTTGCCCACTAAAGTATCAGGAAGTTGTGAGGAATACTGCAAAAGACGAAACATATAAACTTTAGCAGAATCTGGATTTGAGCGAATGCTTTTTTCTATTTGTTGCTTAAGTTTTTCTATCTCAGTGTTTTGCGCTTGAATACTTAAAAAAAGGCAAAGGAATAGAACTAGAGAAATTACTTTTTTCATACGTAGGTTTGGGGGTATAAATATAATTGTAAATACTTTAATCAGGAGAAGGGAGAGGATTTTTAACTTTGTTGTAGAAGGGAAATAAGTAAAAACAAATTGGTTGGTATACCTATACAAAGTATAGTATTGTGGAATATTTCCATTTAAAAGGAAATATTCCTAATAATTGGATTTGTTTCCCTACATTTGTTTTCCCAGCAAAAAATAGATGCATTCACAACTTTTCGCAATTATAGACGTAGAAACTACTGGTGGTGGCATTTCAGGAAATCGCATTACTGAAATCTGCATTGCTCTTTTGAAAGATGGCGAAGTAATTGATAAATACACCACACTTGTAAATCCCGAGCGAGACATTCCGTTTCATATTACAACGCTTACCGGTATTGACAACGAAATGGTAGCAAACGCTCCCCGTTTTTTTGAAATTGCCGAAAAAATAGAGGAATTTACAAAGGACGCTATTTTTGTAGCGCACAACGTTAGCTTTGATTATAATGTTATTAGGGGCGAGTTTCGGCTTTTGGGGCAGCATTACAACCGAAAGAAACTTTGTACCGTCCGCCTTTCGCGCAAATTGATTCCGGGGCATTTGTCCTATAGTTTGGGAAGGCTTTGCAACACCATCAACATTCCGCACCTCAACCGCCACCGTGCGGAGGGCGATGTGGATGCCACGGTAATTCTCTTTCAACGATTGCTTTCGTTGGATGAAGATTTCAGCACTATTAATTCCTTTTTGAACCCGCGTTCCAAACAGGCAACGTTACCACCGCATATTCCTACAGAACAGATAAACGAACTGCCAGAAGAAGCTGGTATCTATCTTTTCAAAAACCAAAAGCATCAAGTTATTTATGCGGGAAAGGCCAAGAATATTAAAAAGCGGGTATTGAGCCATTTTTATGATAAGAAAACAAAGGAATATCAACTTGGGCAAGAAACGCATTTTATAGATTATGAACTTACGGGGAATGAATTGTTGGCGCTTTTAGTGGAATCTGAACATATCAGAAAGCATTACCCAAAATTCAACCGGGCGCAGAAATGGCCTGCCACCACCTATCAAATCATAAGTTATGTAAACCAGCGCGGCATTATCCAACTTGCTTTGGGAAAAACAAAGGTGCTGCACGATTCAGTGGGCACGTTTTACAACAAGACCGAAGCCATTGAAAAGCTGGAGGAAATATGTGAGACTTTTAAATTATGTCCGCGGTTTTGCACCTTACAGAGCACTTCTGAAAAATGCTCCCACTACCGCATCAAGAATTGTGAAGGCATTTGTGAAGAAACCGAAACCGTTGCGGCATATAATCTAAAAGTACAGGCTGCCATTCAATCTTTAAAGGAGAACAAACTAAGTTTTGCCATTCAAGGAAAAGGAAGAACGCAGGGTGAAATAGCTTTTGTTTTGGTTGCGGAAGGACAATACAAAGGTTTCGGTTTTTTTGACCGTAGTGAAGCTATTTGCAATATTGAAGATTACGAACCTTTTTTGAAACTTCAGCAGGCGAGTTACCATACTCACGCGATAATTCGCAGTCATCTTAAAAAGCATGGGGAGCGGAATGTGGTTTATTTTGAAGAACCTATTCGGCTGACAGCCCATAGAATAAAAGCTATTAAGAAAAAATCACCGAAAGACAATATTTTCTCTGATTGGAGATGAAAACATCCCCTCCTAGCCTCCCCTTCAAAGGGGAGGAACTAATTACCTAAAAATTCGTTAGATTCGAAAACGCAATTTCACCAAAACTCGTGATTACCCTATCCGCTTTGCTGTAATCCTGATTTACGGAATGTGGGCTTTTAAAACCTACGCAATAAATATTTGCGGCTTTGGCAGCTTCAATTCCGTTGGTGGAATCTTCAATCACCATGCAATGGTCTGTGTGTTCCTCTGCAAGTTCAGCCGCTTTAAGGAAAATTTCTGGGTGTGGCTTTGAAGCTTTTAAATCGGCGCCGCTTATTTTCGCCTTAAAATATTTGTTGAGGTCGAAACGCTCAAAAATACGGTTGATGTTTGGCATAGATGCCGAAGAAGCCAAAACCAAAGTAAGGCCATTGGCGTGATAATCTTTTATTAATTCGCGTACACCTTCCAAAAGATCGAGATCTGAATCATTTTCAAAAAGATATTTAAAGTGTTTTCTTTTTGTTGAAACCAGATGTTCTGGAGTTTCAGAAAGATTGAAATGCTCACAAAGTGTTCTGCAAATAGGCAATGTTGCCTGTCCTGTAAAGGAATCATACATTGCTTGGCTCACATCAATTTTCACATCATCAAACATTTTGAAGTAAGCTTTTCGGTGCAATGGTTCGGTGTCTACAATAACCCCATCCATATCAAAAAGTACAGCTTTTAGCATTTCTTTATTTTTTTGCGAAGGTAACATGGATTGTTGGAATTTTGGATTTTTGGATTTTTTTGGAATTTGGAATTTTATAACAATAAAGCACTTCGACTGCGCTCAGTGTGACATTTTATATTTTAGCACGTTGGTACTGTAGTGGCCATTCCACATCTACATTTAACTCTTTTGCAGCGTGCAAAGCAAAATACGGTTGTCTTAAACTTTCCCGTGCATAAAGAATTAAATCTGCTTTTCCTTGTTTTAAAATCTCTTCGGATTGCTTGGCGGTTGTAATTTGCCCAACGGCGCCGGTTAAAATATTCGCTTCTTTTTTAATCTTTGCCGCAAAAGGAACTTGATAACCCGGTTCACTCGGAATGGTTGCTTTTGGAACATTTCCGCCGGAAGAGGTGTCGATTAAATCAACGCCCAATTCCTTTAGCTTAATTGAAAGCTTTACGGAATCTTCAATAGTCCAACCGCCTTCGGTCCAATCGGTTGCTGAAATTCTAACAAATAAAGGTTTTTCTTTGGGCCATTCTTTGCGAACTACTTCCGTTACTTCCAGCAAAAACCGAATTCTATTTTCAAAACTTCCACCGTATTCATCCGTTCGCTCATTTGCCAAAGACGAATAAAATTGATGAAACAAATAACCGTGTGCCGCGTGGATTTCAACCACATCATAACCTGCTTTTTCTGCGCGAATAGTTGCTTCGGCATAATCTTTTTTCACTTTTTCAATTGCTTCTAAATCCATGGAAACCGGAGCAGGTTCTCCCTCACGAAATGGCAAAGCCGAAGCGGAAACAGTTTGCCAACCGTTTTCAGCATGAGGAGCAATTTTTCTAGCGCCATCCTTTGGTAATTGATAGCTTGCTTTTCTACCTGCGTGTGCGAGTTGAATTCCAATTAACGCGTTTTGGGAATGAACGAAATCTACTATTTGTTTCGACTTTTCTATATGTTCATCTTTCCAAATCCCCATATCGCCGTGCGTAATTCTTCCTTCAGGCGAAACGGCAGTTGCTTCCTGAATTATCAGTGCTGAACCACCAACGGCGCGACTTCCCAAATGCACAAGATGAAAATCATTCGCAAAGCCATCAACGCTGCTGTACATGCACATAGGCGAAACGACCATTCGGTTTTTGAAAGTTGTGTTTTTTATTTTTAGTGGGGAAAAGAGGATGCTCATATTTATTATTAATTCTTTATTGCTATTATTTATTTTTTGATTGGTCTTCGACTGCGCTCAGACTGACAGAAATTTAAAAAATCCATACTTCTTTCTGTTTTTTAAATATTCTAAATCGTTTTCGAAGTGATATGCTTCTCTTTCAAAGGAAATATTCCTGTAAGCTTTATGGCGATCTTGATATTGAATTAATCGAAGCAAAAATTCAAGTCCGTAAAATAAATAGAAAAAAACAACCAATAATTCTGCCTGTTGGCGAAGGTGAATTTGTTCGTGATTTAAAAAAACAACATCCTCCTTTTGACCGTGATGCTTTAAAACTATAAAAGGCCAAAGCGTCATTCCTGTGAAGTTTTTTCGGAGAAGTTTTGGACTGACTATTAGGATCAAATTGTTTCAGGTTTCAAATTATAAAAATTAAATATTTCTGATGGGTTAATTTCCATTCACTCTTCGCTCTTCGCTAATTCCTATTCCCTATTTTATTTTTTCAAAAATTGACGCAACACATATTGAAGAATCCCCTCGTGTTGATAATATGCAACCTCAATGGGTGAATCCAAGCGTGCGATTGCCTTGAATTCAATTTCCTTGCCATCCTTGTTTTTGGCAGTCACAGTTACTTTTTTTGAAGGAGTTAAATCATTTTCAATTCCGGTAATATTGAAATGTTCATTTCCTGTCAGGCCGTGTGATTTTGCACTTTCACCTTCCAAATATTGAAGTGGCAGCACACCCATCATAATCAAATTACTTCTATGGATACGTTCATAGCTTTCTGCCAAAACGGCTTTTATTCCCAAAAGAAAAGTTCCTTTTGCAGCCCAATCACGAGAGGAACCGCTTCCGTATTCCTTTCCTGTTAGCACTATAAGCGGGGTTTTGTCGTTTATATATTTTTGGGCTGCTTCATAAACGGTCATTTCCTCACCTGTTGGGAGATAAGTTGTGTATCCGCCTTCTTGTTCTGCCAATTGGTTTTTGATGCGGACATTCGCAAAAGTTCCGCGAACCATCACTTCGTCATTCCCACGGCGCGAACCGTAACTGTTGAAATTTTTCTTTTCTACACCTCTCGATTTCAAATATTGTCCTGCAGCGGAATCTTCAGCAAAAGCTCCCGCTGGCGAAATATGATCAGTTGTAATACTATCTCCCAAAACCAAAAGTGCTCGTGCTCCTTTAATATTTTTCAGTTCCTTCGGTTCGTCGGAAAGATCACGGAAAAATGGAACTTCTTTTATATAAGTGGAATCGTCATCCCATTTGTAAATTTTGTCATCCGGCACTTCAAGATTTCGCCAAATTTCATTACCGTCGAATATTTCGTCATAGTTCTTTTTGAAATCTTTTGGCGTCAAAACTTTTTTCATCACCTCGTGGATTTCATCATCCGTTGGCCAAATATCCTTTAAATATACAGGCTTTCCGTTTCGATCGTTACTCAATGGCTCGGTAGTAAGATCAATATCCACTCTTCCCACAAGAGCAAAAGCCACGACCAACATTGGCGACATCAAAAAATTCATTTTTACCTGTGGATGGATTCGCGCTTCAAAGTTTCTGTTTCCTGAAAGTACTGAAGTTACTATTAAATCATTTTCTTCAACCGCTTTTGAAATTTCTGGAGGAAGTGGCCCTGAGTTTCCAATACAGGAAGTACAACCATAACCCACCAAATGGAACTGCAATGCCTCCAAATCCTTCAATAAATCTGCTTTTTCAAGATAATCCGTAACCACTTTTGAACCTGGAGCAAGTGATGTTTTTACCCAAGGTTTTACGTCAATTCCGTGTTCTCTGGCCTTTTTGGCAACAAGTCCCGCGCCAATCATCACAAAAGGGTTGGAAGTATTGGTGCAGGAAGTAATTGCAGCAATTGCAACGGCACCATCTGAAACCATGAACTTTTCATTGCCGTGTGAAATCCAAACGGTTTTAAAACCGTTTTTCATTTTTGCCTCAATTTCTACATCGGGAGCTGGGTCGTGCGGCTGTTTTGCGGGCTGGCTTCCACCTTCCTCCTTCCAACGGACAATGGCTTCTTCCCTTTCAGAAGGTTCTATATATTTTCTGCCGAAAGAACTATGTTCCAATTCAATAAACTTATTCTTTAAGTCTTTCAGTAATATTTTATCCTGTGGGCGTTTTGGGCCAGCAACGCTAGGTTGAATGGTTGAAATATCCAGTTCCAAAATATCTGTATAGTTTATTTCGTCTTCGTCTTTTCGCCATAACATATTTGCTTTGCAATAATCTTCAACCAATTGGATTTGTTCCTCACTTCGGTTGCTGCTTCGCATATATTCCAAGGTTTTATTGTCAATAGGGAAATAGGTTATAGTACAACCAAATTCCGGCGACATATTGCCAATAGTTGCTCTATCCGGCACCGAAAGATTGTCCAAACCAGGGCCGAAAACCTCAACAAATTTCCCAACTACGCCGTATTTTCGCAACAAGTTGGCGATGGTTAAAACCAAATCTGTTGCCGTTGTTCCCACGGGAAGTTTCCCCGTAAGTTTCAATCCAATTACTTCAGGACTTATAAAATATATAGGTTGACCGAGAATTGCGGCTTCGGCTTCAATTCCGCCAACGCCCCAAGCTACTACGCCAATTCCGTTTACCATCGGGGTGTGGCTATCGGTTCCCACCAAAGTATCTGGAAAAACCATGCCGTCGCGGGCAATGGCTCCTTTTGAAAAATATTCGAGGTTTACTTGGTGACAAATGCCCATTCCGGGAGGAACGACGCTGAAATTATTAAAAGATTTCTGCGCCCATTTCAAAAAAGTATAACGCTCCTTGTTGCGCTTATACTCCTCTTCCATGTTTTGTTGATAGGCGTATTGGGCGGCAAAATAATCTACCTGCACACTGTGGTCTATCACCAAATCTACCGGAATCAGTGGATTTATTTTTGAGGCATCACCTCCTTTTCTCGCCATTTCAGAACGCAATGAAGCAATGTCAACAACTGCGGGAACACCTGTGAAATCTTGCATCAACACTCGGGCTGGTTTGAAAGCGATATCGTCCTCGCTCTGTTTTGGTTTCCAATTCAGAATAGATTCTAAATGATCTTTTGTTACTGAAAAATCGTCATAATTACGAAGTGCGTTTTCAAGAAGAATTCTAATGGAGAAAGGCATCTTTTTTATATTATGGCCTTGCTTTTCAAGTTCGGGAAGACTGTAATAGGTAAGTTTTTCTTTGGAAGTCTCGAGTGTTTTTTTGAGGTTGTAAATATCTTGCTGCATGACAATGTGAATTTTGAACATTAAATTTAGACAATAAAAACGGCGTCAGCACGCAAAGAGACTGCTTTAACAGGGCGTTAACAAAATTCTTCACAATTAAAGAAATTGTATTTTTAAATAAAACCTTTTTAAATAATTATTTGCCCAAACGAATGTTATGCCATCCCAATAAATTAGCCGTAAAGACGACTGCTTTATTATTTTTATTTAAATTAGCCGACATTAATAAAAACATAGAACGCATTGAAAAATGCTACCGCCTTTTTTCTACTTTTTATTTTCAGCTTCAACCTTGGAGGGTCTTATGTTATCTTTAAAATCCAGCAACATCAAATCCGAAGGGAAATAATCCATCAAATAAAGAAAGGTATTTCTGAAAAAGATTTGACGCGCATTACCGTTTCTTCCGAAAATGAAAACCAACTTATCTGGAAAGACCGTGAAGAATTCAGCTATAAAGGAACAATGTACGATATTGTTCACGTTGAAATTTTGAATGAAAACACCAAAGTTTACCATTGCATTTCAGACAGCCAGGAAACCAATTTGATCGCCAAATACAACAAAGAGCTTCAGAAAAAACGCAAGGATAAAAACAACCGGACCAATTCCGTAAAAACCGTAAAGTTTCTTCAGAAAATAAACCCGCTTCCACAGAAAGAAGAAGTGGCTTTTTCAAATAAAGTGATACGCCCCAATTATGTGTATCACGAAAATTATGCATCGCTTTCACTCGAAATCTCGAGCCCTCCACCCAAACAGGTTTTATAATTTATTTTGAAGCGATTCCGCTTCCCTTAATGCTTTCGGCGAATTTATAGCGCTGGGTAGCACATTTCCCAATTATAAAACTTTTAAAAAATGACAAAACTTTATTTGTCCCTTTTGGGACTGCTTATTACTGTATCTGTATTTGGTCAAGACAAACTTTCTGGAAAAATATATGATGCAGCCAACAACACCCCTTTGGTCGGGGCCAAAATAGAAATGAACGGCGCAGAGGTTTCCAGCACAGATGCTAGCGGAAACTTTACAGTTCCTTGTTCTGGAAACCAAACGATCAACATCAGTTATATTGGTTTTGAAACAACCAGCATTAATGTTAAAAACTGTTCGGAATTTTTGAATATTGGTTTAAAAACTTCTGTAAACGCGCTGGATGAAGTACAGCTTAGCGGAACTTTAGACAACAATAAAAAGGTGCTTGACAAACCCCTGTCCGTAATCCATCTTGAAGAAAAAGAGTTGAAACGAGGCACAGGATTATACCTAGACGATGCTATAAACGCAAACGTTCCCGGGGTGATTATGACCCGAAGAGGGGTTTCCTCTGGACAACAATTCAACATTCGTGGTTATGGAAATGGCGTAGGCTTTAAAGGCGCGACCAACAACTTTGACGGTCAAGGCTACAAAGTGTATTACAACAATATTCCGCTTACCGATGCGGAAGGAATTACAATGCTGGATGATATCGATTTCGGCTCCGTAGGAAGTGTTGATGTAATTAAAGGTCCAGCAGGTTCCTTATATGGCTTTGCTATTGCAGGGGTTGTAAACCTGACAACTATTCGCCCAGAAAAAGGTCAATCTTCTTTAGGTGAAAAAGTGACTGTTGGAAGCTATGGTTTGGCGCGTTTTACCACCCAGTTGCAAATGGGCCTTGAAAAATCATCGGTTTTGTTGAACTACGGCCACCAAATTTCTGATGGATATTTGGACCACAATGCATCCACCAAAGACTTTTTGAATGCCGTTTTGGATTTTCACCCAAGTGAAAAGCAATCAGTTAGCACCTATTTCGGGTTTAGCAATAGTTACGACGAACGCGGTGGCGAGCTTACCATTGGCCAATACGACACCTTGGATTACAGTGGAAACGCGCGTTACATAAAAAACAACGCCCATAGTGAAGTGATAAGCTTCCGTGCAGGTTTAAGCCATAAATACGATTTTACAAAATGGCTTTCAAATACAACCACGGTTTACGGTTCAGGTTTAAATACCAATGCTAGTTCTGCGGGTGGTTGGACAGATAAAGACCCAATTAATTATGGAACTCGTGTAACTTTTGATCTTAATTTTGACTTAAGTGAAGACTTCAGTCTTTCGGGAGTTGCTGGTCTTGAATTTCAAGAGCAACGTTCACAATCCATTAGCTACGGAATGGTTGAAAATCCAAACGATCCTGAAGGTTATAACATCATTGGCGCTGTGCGAAGCAACCAATATTCAAAATCGAAGAACAAATCGTTATTCACCGAATGGATTTTGAAAATGCCTTATGATATTTCCTTCACCGCCGGAGTTGGAAAAAGTTCTATGAACCTTGATCTTGAAGACCGCGCCTTCGATCCTACGAGTGGAAAGCCACAAATAATTTCAGCAAATTATGAAGATTTGTTTTCGCCACATTTCGCGGTGAACAAAATCTTTAACGATAATATTTCAGTATATGCTTCTTATAGCAAGGGCTACAAAGCGCCCGTTAGCGGTAACGTAATTATTGGAACTACTGGCGATTTAAATACAGGTTTGGAGCCAGAAGAAGGAGATCAGTTTGAAATCGGTTCGAAAGGAAATCTATTGGACAGCAAATTGCATTATGAAGTTGCTTTGTTTCAAGCGAAGTTCAAAAATAAATTCACCTCCGTTGCAGTTCCTGCTGGCGATGGCACAACGCTTTACTCATACATAGCGAACGGCGGCGAATTGAACAATAAAGGCTTAGAAGCATTGGTAAAATATACCGCTTATGAGTCTGCAACTGGTTTCTTCGAAAATGTGAGCCCCTATGTTAACGTTGCCTATTCTGACTTTAAATATGAAGATTTTGTATATCAATCCGTTTCAAGAGAAGGTGAATTGGTAACTGCAGATTATAGTGGAAAAGCCGTTGCAGGCGTTGCTCCATGGGTTGTAAATGCTGGGGTTGATTTCAACACCAATCTTGGCCTATATGGAACTGTTAACTATGCTTATCACGACCCAGTTCCGTTTACTTCAGATGGTTTAAATGTAGCGGACAGCTACAGTTTACTGAATGCAAAACTTGGTTACAGAATAAGTTTCGGCCATTTTGACCTTGATGCTTATGCAGGCGCTGATAACATTACAGGCGAAAAATATTACATTATGCTTTTCTTAAACCAATTGGATGATGCATACATTCCTGCGCCTTTGGATACCGTTTTTTATGGTGGACTTAATTTGAAATATAATTTTTAAAAGTTCAAATATCAGGTTGAGCGCAGTCGAAACCAAATGGGTAGTTCTCGACTGCGCTCGAACTGACAAATCAAAATATTTTTAATTTAGAAAAAATGAAGAAAACAATCCTATCCATCATCTGCGTATTGTCCCTCGTTTCCTGCGGAAGATTTGGAAACGAAGACAAAAAGAAAGATAATGAAGAGCGCATTGTTTGTATCTCAAAACAATACAGCGAGATAATTTATGCGCTTGGAGCGGAAGAAAATATAGTTGCCGTTGATGTCTCCAGCACCTACCCTCCCGAAATAAAAGATTTGCCAACAATAGGCTATCACCGTGCGCTTGCCGCGGAACCCATTCTTTCCATGAAACCAACCTTGATTTTGGAAGACAACAACATTGGGCCAGAACATGTGGTTACACAGTTAAAGGATTTAAAAATTCCGATGAAACAATTCGGGCAATATGAAAACACCATTGCAGGAACAGATTCGTTGATTCGCGAAATGGGCAACTATTTTCACAAAGAAAAAAAAGCCGAGGAACTCTGCAAAAAATTGGATGCAGATATGAATTACGCCAAACAACAAGCGCTTTGGTATGAAAAGAAACCAAAGGTTTTGGTAATACATTTTGGACAGGCAAACAATATTTATTTGGTAATGACCAAAAACAGTACCGCCGGAAAATTGATTGATTGGGCTGGCGGCGAAATGGCCGTTGATGGCGAACGCGGCATGATACAATTTTCACCCGAAGTGGTTGCGCAAAGCGACCCAGATGTAATCTTGCTGACAGATTTTGGTTACGATAAATTAGGTTCAACAGAAGGAGTGGGAACACTTCCTGGAATTTCAAGCACTCGAGCTTTTAAGGAAGGAAAAGTTTACCGTGTTGAGGAACACGATATGGTTTATTTAGGGCCAAGAACTGGGAAGAATATTATTGAATTACAAAATTTAATACACGAAGGTGAAGAAAAAAAGCAACTATAAAGGAACATTTCCAATTCTGTTGATCCTTTTGGTGATAATCACTTTTTTCTCCATTCGGTATGGCGCTGTTTCCATTTCGTTGGAAGAGATATTTTCTTCTTGCAGAAAATTCTTTACCGAACCCGAAAGTATGGATCTAACCGAACGTATTTTTATGGAAATACGTTTACCGCGAGCAATACTCTGCATTTTTGTGGGTGCAAGTTTAGCAGTTGGCGGAACTTTATTACAAGCTCTTTTTCGAAATCCCATTGTAGAGCCCGGGCTTATTGGTACTTCGTGCGGCGCGGCTTTTGGGGCGGCTTTGTATTTCGCTTTGGGAGCTACTTTTGGATTTAGTGTTGGAAAATGGACACTTCCTTTAGCTGCTTGTTTGGGAGCATTGCTATCAACAAGTTTGGTGTTTTTTCTTTCGCAATCGCGCAATAGTGGCAAAAGTTCCATTGTAGCTTTATTGCTTACGGGAATTGCCATAAATGCACTCTTTTTAAGCGGCGTTGGATTTTTAAGTTACATAGCCCGCGATCCACAAGCGCGTTCCATTGTTTTTTGGAATCTCGGAACCTTGAGCGGTGCCAATTGGACTTCCGTTTTAATCGTTGGAATCTCTACTGTTGGAACCATTTTAATTTCCCTTCGCTATGCAAAACATTTAAATGCGCTGATGATTGGCGAAGAAGAAGCTCAATTTCTCGGTGTAAATATAAAAAGCCTTAAATGGAAAGTCTTGCTCATCAACGTAATTATGGTAGCTGTGGCAACGGCTTTTGTAGGGGTTATCAGTTTTGTGGGCTTAATAGTACCGCATCTTTTAAGAATTATTAACGGCAGCGACAACCGTTTCCTTATTCGGAATAGTGCAATACTTGGCGGAATACTTTTGTGTGTGGCAGACTTAATTTCAAGAATGGTTTTGCGCCCTGCGGAACTGCCTATAGGTATTGTAACATCAGTGGTTGGTGTGCCGATTTTTATCTTTTTGTTGCAACGGAAAAATTACTTTTTTTAAATATATAAACATGTCCCTTCAAGCGCAGTCGAGAAGTCAATTAAATTTCAAAAGAGAAAGGTCTCGACTGTGCTCGACCTGACAAAATAAGAATGATTCAAGCAAACAACATAACATACCGAATAGGAAGCAAAACAATTCTGAAGAATATTTCAGTAAACTTTGAAGCAGGAAAGATAAACCTTATCCTCGGGCCAAATGGCGCGGGAAAATCTACGCTTGTAAAAGTAATTTGCAACCAACTGAAACCACAGGAAGGTTCTGTTTTTTATGAAGGCATTGACATCAGAAAAGCTTCTGTAGCAGAACTCGCCAAAGTACGAGCAGTACTTTCCCAAAACACAGAGCTCGCTTTTCCCCTAAAAGTAAAAGAAGTAGTAATGATGGGCCGTTACCCACATTTCTCAGTAAATCCAACAGCAAAAGATGAGCAGGCCGTTGAAGAAGCAATGCATTTTTTTGATGTTGAAGGAATGGCAGAGCGTGATTACCTAACCCTGAGCGGCGGAGAAAAACAACGTGTTCACTTTGCGCGTGTGGTTTCGCAAATATGGTATCCTTCTGAAAATGGTTGTAGATATTTGTTTTTGGACGAGCCGTTAACTTTTTTGGATGTGCATTACCAGTTTCAGTTTATGCACAAACTACGTGAACTTTTAAAACAACAGGATTTGGTAATTGTTGGTGTGGTTCACGACCTTAATCTCGCCGCAAAGTTTGCAGATCATTTGGTTCTTTTAAATAACGGCGAACTTCTGTCCGCAGGTACAAAAACGGAAGTGCTTACCCAAGAAAACATGAAAACCGCCTACCGTTTGGAACCCGTAATCCATAATGACGAAAGGGGTATGTATTTATTTTTTGAATAAAAAAGCCCCCGAGTCACAACATCCCGGGAGCTTTTTCCCCTCACACATATAAACCTAAAACTACTCTTTTACTATCTTTTTTGTCATAGTGCCTTTTTCAGTTTCTAGCTGAAGTATATACATTCCTTTTGCAAGATTTTCAATATTCATTTCACCATTTTCAAGCGTTGTCCCAGTATTCCTTCCCAACATATCAAAAAGGCTCGCACCTTTTATTTGTAAACCTTGTGGGGTATCAATTTTAATTACTTTAGAGGCAGGATTTGGATACACGGAGAAAGATTGCAAATTCTGGTCTTCCACCCCAAGAGAGTTTTCCTTAATGACAAACAAGCTGTATTTTCTGGAACCGCCAAAACCGAGTTCGGTAACGGTGCCGGTACTTGTATTTACCGTATTGAAATAAGACCAGATTACCCCATTTCTGTTCTGAAGCACTGCGTAGAGTACATTTGTACTATGGTCCACGGAAAACCCACTGCGCACCGGGTAAAGTCCGCCGGGGTACATATTTCCTACGCTAGTGCCCACACCCGTGGCAATGTCAATTGTAAAAAGATCGCCAGAAACCGCGTCAGCAGCATATACTATTCCGTTGTTATCAATTTCCATTGCCACAACGTTTGGGATTCCCGTACCTGTGCCTATTTCGGTCAATACGCCCGTAGTGAGATTAAGCGAATAAAAATGTGACCCATTCTCGTTATTGGGATCTGAGCTTATGGCGTAAAAAGTATCGTTGGTATAATTATAAGATAATTGGTTCATAAACTGACCGCCCACAATCCCCGAAACCGTGGCCGCATAATTCACAGCCCCAGTATTAAGGTCAATAATTCCCAAAACAAAATCTGGGGATTGGAATATAAAAGTATACATCACCCCGGCGTTGTTGTAATCGCCTCCCAGCATCGTAAAGGCGTTACTTGTAATCACAGTACCAAGTGGAAAATAAGGCCCCGCAAGTGGAATGGTGCCAAACTGGCCGGGATTGGTAAACGTTTCCATTACGTAAACATCTGTTGCTGGATTTCTAAAATCCTGTGCCTTGGCAGCATTAGAAGTCAGTATAAAACTGAAAGCAAAAAGAAAGATAATTTTTTTCATGATTTATGGTTTTTAAAGGATTATAACCATACATCGCGGGTTGGATGGAAATGTCATCATTGGTTTAGGTGAAAAATTTTGTAGTTTTAATCACATTAATGAAACTCACGTATGGACAAACTCATAAACTTTTTAAAAAAAAATGCTACACTCAGTACTGTATTTATAATAGCAATCGTTTATGTTGGCATCAACTTCATTTTCAGGGAAAGAATGGGGGCTATAGAAATTATAATTTCAATATTGACCATCTTATTTATCGTTTGGGGTTTTAACCTGCAGTTTTGGAAAAATAAAAGAAAAATTGACAGAGAAGAATGAGTTTAAATTTTATTCAATTTAAAAATATGAAAACCAAAATCACCCTTTTATTTGCTTTTATACTAACTACAATAAGTTTCGCACAAACTGCTGAAATGGAAATTTCTACAGAAACAACAGTAAATGAACCTATACCGTTTCAGATTGTGGAAGTTCCACCTCTCGCGCCAGACTGTAAAGTAAAGTGGAAAGTTGAAAAGCAAAAAAAATGCACCCTGGATTTCATTCTTAATCACGTAAATAGAAAACTTAATACAAATCTTGTTTCAGAATTGGGCTTAACTGGTTTTTTTAGAATAGATGTTACTTTTACTATAGATAAAGAAGGAAAGCCAAAAAATGTAAGTGCTTCCGGAGCACCGGAAATAATGAATCAAAATGCGGTAGAAGTAATTCAAGCACTCCCTACATTTACCCCGGCAATGCATAAAGGCGAAGCAGCCGAGGTTTACTTTAAATTTCCAATTGCATTTGATATTCAATAAAGTTGCTTCAGAAATTATTTTAACATGCTTCAACAACATATATTTATCATCCTGATTATTGGCTCTTTCTTTTCATGTAAAAATAACAACGGGAACCCCACCGCCCTTCTTCAAAAGCAGAACGAAATAATCTGCACAGACAACAGTTGTCATGGAACTTACATTGGGCCCGAATTCACAAATGGTTCAGATGTGGCACATCAATTCTCAAACAAAATGTCTGCTGAAGTTGGTAACCAATTAAAGCAACTTTACAAAGAAGAAAAATATTCCAAAGTAGATTTCCAAAACATTGAAATGTCTACAAAAGGCATGGGCTCGGGAAATGTTACATACACTTTAACCATTCCCTTCAAAACTGTTGAAAAACCTTGTCAAGCCTATACATCTTTTGACCATGTGGGCGGCTGGAACCACACTCCTGCATTGGCTTCAAGAAAAAACCAATTAGCTAAGGTTTTATTGGAAGGTGAAAATCTTGATATAAGCGAATTAAAAACAACTTCAGAAGGTCTGCAGGAATATTGGATACAGTGGAAGAATAAAGAAATTCAGTTAGACTGTTTAAAATAGAGGCAATAAATCTTTTTTGTAGCTTTAAACTTCAAAAAAATAATTTTCTGTTTGATAATGTTTTCGGGACACAACTTTAAGTTTTACAATAGAATAGAAAAAAAAGGAAATGCTTTCTCGGCGAGCAGATATGCGGCTTGGGAAGCAAAGAATAAAAAAAAACTTCAAAAAATGATAAAAATTGATCCCATAATAGCCGTAAAAGATGTAGAAGCCAGCTCGCAGTGGTATCAATCCGTTTTTGGTTGTAAGAGAAAGCACGGCGGCGATGAATTTGCGGTTTTAGTTTCTGAAAAGGATGAAGTTTTTATCTGCCTGCACAAATGGGGCGCTCACGAACATCCTACTATGATTAATCCTTCAATTACTCCCGGCAATGGGTTACTACTTTATTTTAAGACCGACAATATGGAGAAAATTCGTAAAAACGCTGACAAAACCGGTACTTCCATTGAAGAAGAAATTCACCTAAACCCAAACTCCACAAAAAAGGAATTTTCACTACGGGATCCCGACGGTTATTTCTGGACGATAACTGAATATCACGAATATGAAGGCTGAGTAAATTATTCCAAATCAATTTTTGAATAGTTTTGATTTCTATAATTTTCAACAAATATTTATCTTTAGGTTAAAAGAAAAACTAATCTAAAAAATAATTGCAATGAAAGATTTTAAAGTAGGCGACCACGTTAAATGGAATTCCGAAGCAGGCCACGTAAGTGGAAAAATTATAAAAGTACACCATTCAGATTTTCAATACAAAGGTTATACACACCATGCGAGCAAGGACGACCCACAGTACGAAATAAAAAGCGACAAGACAGACCATATAGCCGCCCACAAAGGTTCCGCGCTTTCAAAGGTTTAATAGCAAAAATTATTTTGCGAGTTCAATAAGTTTCGCGAGGGTGCGGTAGTTTCGGGTGGTGGCTTCAACTTTCAGCTTTTTCTCAAAAAAGTTGTTGTTGCATTTGGCAACGCCATATCCTTTGGAAGCAAAAAGATACACGCAATTTTCAGTAATATTGAATTCTTCGCCGGGGTACGTCTCTTGGCTAACTTTTTCTGTCAAATTTTTTGCGGGCGGTTCATTGAGCAAGATAAAATAGGAAGCCTTTTTCTTTTCTTCGGAAAATGGACAGGCCGCAAGAATCCTTTCAATTTCAGAAACTGTTTTTACCAATACGGGAACTTCAAAACCGAACGATTTCTGTATGCCCTTGCTGATTTTTTCAGTTAAACCGTTTTTAGATTCCGAAGCAAAAACAACGTTTCCGCTCTGTATATAAGTAACAACATCAGCAAACCCCAACTCCTCCACAAGAAGTTTTAGGTCCGTCATTTTCATCTGTTTGTTGCCCACGTTTATTCCGCGCAACAGGGCGATGTAGGTTTGCATATTAATAGGATTGGTGTTGATTTAAAATTCTCAATACGGTTATTGTTTCATTCACAACGTTATAATGAATCGAATATTTAAAATCTTTTAAGTGAACAATCCGAATATCTCCATAACGCACTTGAAACTGGAATGGATTGGATTGTATCCGCATCATCTGCAAATGAAAATCCTTATGAAATCTTGCACCTACACCTATGGCACAAAAAAAACAATCAATAGTATTAAATTCAATATCCGCCTCCCGAGAAAATTCTAAATTAAAATCCATACTTTTTTCGGATTTCAGAATATGGAATTGTTTCTAATGTCCCATTCTTTTGCCTTTCCAGCATATCATCCATCATCGCTTTGTATTCTTCGGAAGGTTCCGCAAAGTGAAGCGCCCTATCTTCAATCATAAATTCAAGATAATTCTTTAAGGAACGTTTTTGAAGTTTTGCCTGCACTTCAAGAATTGCAATCGCCTTATCATCTAGCTCGATCAATTTTTTTGTCTTTCCCATTGTATATAGATTATATATACCAAATATATACAAATAGAGAATAAAATACAATAGAATATTTACAGATTTTGCGCAACAATAAACCCACCCGTCCAAGCATTCTGAAAATTAAAGCCACCGGTAATTGCATCAATATTAAGCACTTCTCCAGCGAAATAAACGTTTTTGCAAATTCGGCTTTCAAAGGTTTTAAAGTTCACTTCCTTTAAATCCACGCCGCCTGCCGTCACAAATTCTTCCTTAAAAGTACTCTTTCCTGCAACCTCGAAAATTCCGCCCGTCAATTGGTTTGCTATATTCTGAAGGTTTTCGCGAGTGGCATCGGCCCAAGTGAGCCGTTCATCAATCCCCGAAGATTTAATGATACTTTGCCAGAGACGTTTTGGCAAATCGAACTGGGCGTATTTATAAATGGTTTGTTTTCCCTGCAAAAGTTTTAATTCTTTCAAAGCATCCAAAACTTCTTCTTCGGAAAGCGTGTTCAACCAATTCACCTCAATCTTAAAATGATAGTTTAAAGGCTCCAAAACACGAGCACCCCAAGCCGAAAGTTTTAATATGGCGGGACCGCTCATCCCCCAATGGGTAATCAATAATGGACCGCTACTTTCCAAAACCGTTTTCCCCTTCTCATCCAGCACTTTCACAGAAGCATCAGTACTTAAACCAGGCAAATCAATAATTCGCGAATCCTTAATATTAAACGTAAAAAGCGAAGGAACAGCAGGAATAATGGTATGTCCCAAACCTTCCAGCAATTGCCAAATCTTCGGATTGCTGCCGGTAGCGACCACAATTTTTTCTGCTGAATAAGTATCTGTGGTTGTATTGATTATGAAATGATCTGCTTCTTTTTGAATCTTTTTTACAGATTGATTAAGAAGAATATCAATCCCAAATTTTTTCGCTTCAAAAAGAAAACAATTGATTATCGTTTGCGAAGAATCCGAAACTGGAAACATTCTGCCGTCTTCCTCTATTTTAAGTTCCACGCCGCGTTTTTCAAACCATTCAATGGTATCGCCCGTCATAAAAGTATGAAACGGACCCAAAAGTTCCTTTTCGCCACGCGGATAATTTTGCGTCAATTCCTTCGGAAGAAATTCGGCGTGGGTTACGTTGCACCTTCCGCCGCCGGAAACTTTTACTTTGGTGAGCACTTCCTTTCCACGTTCGAGAATTATAATTTTAAGTTTCGGATTTTTTTCAGCAGCATTTATTGCCGTGAAAAACCCTGCAGCACCGCCGCCAATTATTATGACATCGGCCTGTTTCAAGCCAGGACTTTTTCTTCCGCAAATGATTCGCAGAGAGTGATGGTTTCCTTTACATCATCAAGTGTTGTTCGCGGATTTATCAAACACATTCTTAAAACAACTTGTCCGTTAAGTACAGTAGTTACAAGCAACGCTTGTTTTGAATCCACAACATTTTGTGAAATGCGTTGGTTCAACGCATCCAGTTTTTTCTCTGAAAGTTTGTTGCCAATTGGGTTATATCTAAAGTTGATGACCGCCAAAGTTGCGGGAGAAATAACTTCCCAATTTGAGCTTTTCCGAAGAAAACTTTCCGTCGCTTCTGCAAGTTTTACGTTATAGGTAATTGCTTTTCGGAATTCACCCATTCCAAAGGTTTTTACTGACATGTAAAACTTCAATGCCCGGAAACGGCGCGTCAACTCAATGCCGTGGTCGTAAAAATTTATTTTGGAAGTATTGCCTTCAATATCGCGAAGATATTCAGGCTTTTCGGTGAAAGTTCCCTTCAACCACTTATGGTTTTTAATCAAAAGACAGCCAATTTCATAAGGTTGAAAAAACCATTTATGCGGGTCAACGGTTAGTGAATCTGCTTTTTCAATTCCTTTTAAAAGTTGTTTTCCGTTTTCGGAAAGGATTGCAAAACCGCCGTAAGCCCCATCAATGTGGAACCAAATATCTTCTTTTTTACAGATTTTCGCGATATCGGAAAGCGGATCAACCGTGCCGGTGTTTGTTGTTCCAGCAGTTGCAATCAAGCAAAAAGGCTGCAAGCCTTCAAGTCTATCTTTTGCGATTGCGTTTTTCAATTTATTCAATGAAAACTTGAATTCGCTGTCCGTTGGAATCACACGAATTTGCTCTTTTCGAAAACCGAGAACGCGGATTGCCTTTATATTTGAAGAATGCGCTTGGTCTGAAAGATAGATCACCGCATTGCTAAAATCGTCGCCACATTTCACTTTTCGAGCGGTCACCAAAGCAGTCAAATTCGCCATAGAACCGCCACTTGTAAAAATTCCTCCGCCTTTTTTCTGCGGAAAACCGAACATTTTTAAAAGCCAGTTCATCGTTACGATTTCCATTTCGGCAGCAGCCGGAGAAGCCGCCCAACCCCCTGAAAATATATTGAAGCCAGAAGCCAAACTATCTGCCATCGCGCTAATATAATTGCTGGGTCCGGGAACGAAAGAATATGATTTTGGGTGTGAAACGATGTTACTTTTGGTCATCACTTCGTCCAAAACAAACTTTAAAATTTTTTGTGGATCGCTTGCTTTTTCTGGGGCATCTTCAAGAAACAAAGTTTCCATTTCTTCCCTTGAACCCGAAACCACAGGGAGTTTTTCATTCTGCGTTGCAAAGTGTTCTACAATGGCATCAACCACTTCATAACCATAGGTTTTCATTTCCTCTTTACTCAATTCCAGCGTAGCTTTATTCTGAATTTTCACGTGTTTCTTTTTTGAATTTTTTGAAAGTGCAAAATTAAGGTTTTAACAAAGGAATTTCGATCTTTAAACCAATAAAAAATACCTTGACAATAAAGCCAAGGCATTTTAAAAACTTGTCCGTTCGAGCGAAGTCGAGAACTTTTACCTGGAAAAAGGAGGTCTCGAGTGCGCTTGACCAGACATTTGTTCTATTCCACTATCATTTTCTTAGTTACGGTTTGCACATCGTTGCTGAAATTCACAAAATACAAACCTGAAGGAAGATTTATATGCAAAGTGTTTTGCCCTTCAGAAATAATTTCCGAAGAAATCAAATTGCCCTGAATTCCATAGACCGCAACCTTTTCAAAAGAATAAATATTATTGAAATTGATTTCGTTTTTCACAGGATTTGGATAAAAACTGAAGTTTTCAATGGTGTTATCCGCAACGCCCAAAACGCCACATTCAAATGGATCAAAAATAACTTCTCCCAAAGCTGGATTGTCAACTATGTGAAAAATAACATCTTCCACTTGCTGCTCTGTGCTTTGTTGGTTTTCAATCCAGCAATTGTGTTTTGCTGAAATTGTATTTGCAGTATTGTTATATAGCGCATAAACTACACCCCCGTTTTCGTTTTCAGCAAAAACATTTAGCCCAGGATTGTTTGAATCATCTCCAAGATTTACGGAAGCCGAGCCTTGTAGCGTAATTCCCCATAGGTTTCTTCGTATTTCATTTCCAGAGACAATAACGTCTGCACTTACCGATGAACTATTAAGGTTAATCCCGCTCCCACCAAGATTAGGATCACCTTGGATATTGTTGTCTTCAATGACATTATTAGTGATTTCCGCAGAATCATTGGTTCCAAGAATGGTAATTCCATAGCGATTACCGCGAATAATGTTATTGTCTATAACCACATTTACATTGCCGCCAACAAAGTTAGCTATGGCAATACCGCCGGCTTGTTCCAAAGCAGGATCGCCGATGATTGTATTTTGAATAATTTCCAAAGGTTCATTAGCCAAGGTTGTACCCAAATTTATTTGCGGACGGTTGCTATTGGCTTGGTTATTACCCTCAATCATATTATTGAAAATATAGGCTGAAACAACTGAATTTGCTGCAGAACCGATTGCAGGATTTTCATTGAAAGAAATAGTGTTATTTGTGATTTGAGGCAGTCCTCGGGAAAGTTGGATAACTGCACTTGTAGTTGCGCCAGAAACATTATTTGTCAGCGTACAATTATCTATCGAAAAAGTTTCCGTCAAAACCCGAAGTCCGCCGCCGTATTCAATAGTTGTATTACTGATATCTATAGTTGAAAATTCCTCAAAAAGGAAACCTTCGTAAGGGGCATTTTCATCCAAAGCCGTAATGGTTACCGCGTTTGAATTTATCGTAAATGCACCAAAAACAGTGATCAATTTGTCAGTATCAATTAAGAGCGTTAAATCGGAATCTATAATTACAGTATCATTTTCTGAAATAGTGAGATTTCCCAAAAGGGTATAATCATTTCCCGAAATAGTGATGGTTGTTGGGCTGGCTGCCGCAATATCGGCCAGCGTCCAAGTTACACCCGTATTTGGGGTGGTGTAATCCTGCGCAATTGCAATTGTGAAAGTTAAAAAGACTAATAAAGTACTGAGGATAATTTTTTTCATGAGTTTGTTTTTTTGAAGCCGTAAAAGTAGGAATATGTGTTTAAGCAAAAAAGATATTTGTATGCTTTAGCATTTTGAAAAAAACTAACTTTGAAAAATGGTTTTATACATTCTGATACTATTTTTTATCATCAGCCCCTTTTTCCCTGCTACCGGAAATCCGCATTGGTTTTTTAGAACTGCGGATTTTGTAAGGCTTCAATCGTTGTTTATTCAGTTTATTTTACTGGGACTGTTTCTTTATTTTGAAGAAAACTTTACCGCTTTTAGCTGGATATTACTTGTGGCGCTGATTGCAACCATATTGTATCAACTTTATAAAGTATTTCCATACAGTTCCCTTTTTCCTAGAAGAAGATCACACGCTGCGAGTGACGGCAATGTTTCAATTTTGGCGGGAAACGTACTTCAAACCAATTCGTGCTATCCAGATTTTTTAAATGAAGTGAAACGCTTTGACCCAGATTTGGTTTTAACAATGGAATCCAACAAAGACTGGGAAAATTGTCTTTCAGAAATTGAAAAAGAGTATCCTTTCACTGTAAAAGTGCCTTTGGAAAATTTTTATGGAATGCATCTTTATTCTAAGAAAGAACTTGAAAATGTTGAGGTTAAATACCAAATTGAAGATGACAAACCTTCCATATTTTTCGA
Source organism: Aequorivita soesokkakensis (assembly GCF_001641085.1). Classification (GTDB taxonomy): domain Bacteria; phylum Bacteroidota; class Bacteroidia; order Flavobacteriales; family Flavobacteriaceae; genus Aequorivita; species Aequorivita soesokkakensis. The sequence continues at coordinate 31,330 of NZ_LXIE01000011.1, forward strand.
TTTCCCAATTGAAGGGCAACAGCCTATTTTCTTTTGTTGTTTACATCCCGCGCCGCCCAGCCCAACCGAAAATGAAACATCAAAAGAACGCGATGCCGAATTGATGCTTACCGGGAAAAGAATTAGAAAGCTAGATAAGCCCACCGTAGTTTGTGGAGATATGAATGATGTGGTTTGGAGCCGGACTACAAGGTTATTTAAAAAAATGACGGGAATGATTGACCCACGCGTAGGTCGTGGTTTCTTTTCAACTTATCATGCAGGTTATTTCTTTTTAAGGTTTCCTTTGGACCATCTTTTTCATACCCGAGATTTATATGTTGAAAAAATGGTTCGCTCCAAAGACTTTGGAAGCGACCATTTTGCGATGTATTATGAGATTTTTCATAAAAAAAAAGTCAAAACCCCGGAAAATCCAAAACTAAACGGGGATGAGAAAGAGGAAGTTGAAGAATTGATCGAAAACGGAAAAGAGAATCAATAAAAAGCCCTTCATTTCTGAAGAGCTTTTTACTCTGTATAGGCGGAGACCCCGAGGCTTCGGGAGAACTCTCAGAACCAAATCTTTTTTAAAAACAAAAAAGCTGACTCGTAAAAGTCAGCTTTTTTTTATTTGTACAGGCGGAGAGACTCGAACTCTCACACCTCACGGCACTAGATCCTAAGTCTAGCGTGTCTACCAATTCCACCACGCCTGCATCAAAATCCTTTACAACACTTAGGACATATTGTAAAAGGAGTGCAAATATAAATAATACTTACAAATGATTGCTAACTTATTTCAAAATTTTTTTGAAGCACTATTCCCGAAGCCAAGACTTCATCTTTGGAAAGGCATTTTCGCCCTCTATATCAGTCAATCCCATCCATTGCAATAACGGAAGCCCAATATAGTTTTCACTTTCAAATTGTTCGGTAAGCCATTTCGCTTCGCCTTTGTAACCAGCTTCGTGAAAAACAATTTCTGTGGGCAATCCTATTTTCCGTGCAGCGGCAAACGACCAAAGCAAAACCGCCATTTCCTCCCCCGCTTTTTCGCTATTGTTTTCAATAACATTATCATTAAGGATCTCACGTTCCGCGGAAAGTGACACGGCAATATGTCCTGCTTCGTGGAGCAAATCGCCGGGATATTTCAGATTTTTTAAATCAATTTGCAAGCTTCCATTTTTAATCTGAATACCGGGCAAAAAGGTTTCTGTTTCAATTTCAGTGAAATTATACTGAATGGAAATTTCATCAAAAAACTGAAAAATCTGCTTCAAAACCAAATCACGTTCTTTTCCCTTTTCCATTAAATTTCACTTTGTAATTTTGCAATCATCGCTTTGGAAGTCTCAGTACCCATCAGTTTCAATTGTTCTATCATTTGCAATTTTGTTTCGCGGGAATATTCGGGCGCTGCCTTTTCAGCTTCAAAATTATAACCGCATTCCGCAAATAAATTATCCGACCAATCATTGCGAATACAGTCCATTACCAAATGAATTCTATCGGCTTTTCCATCGTTTCGAACACTGTGAGGCAGATTGAAATTACCGTACCAACATTCTGTGGGAAGCATTTTCACTTCTTTTGAATCGATAAAAAAATGAACTTCTTCATTCGTAATAATTGGAATGTGGATTCTGAAAATACCATCTTCATACCCCAAATTATAATCTGTGTGCTCTTTAATAATGCTGCCCGGTTTTAAGTTTAAAAGCCGAATGGATTCTTTTTCACATTCAAAAAAATCAATGACTTCTTTAAAATAAGCACATTTTTGAAGCAGTTCCGTGTCTTTATATTTTTCCCCATTCTGCGGAAGCGCGAAAATATTGTTCATTTCACCGTTTTGAGAACGTAAAGCGATGGAAGTCCAATTGCCGGAATAATCATTTTTATTGAAGTGGGAAGTGAAATTATATTTTTTACAAATTGCCAAATCGTCCAAAAGTTTTTCTTCAGAAAAGTGAAAAGGCAATTTTAAAAAAGCATTTTCCATAAAATGAAAGCGTTCGTTCACCTGCCAAATTACGGCATTTTTAGTACTTTTAGAAAAAATTGAAATACTTTATGAAAAGTGCAAAATCTTACATTGAAAAAAACAAGGAACGATTCCTTGATGAATTGGTTGAACTATTAAAAATACCTTCCATCAGCGCCGATTCAGCCTATAAAAAAGACGTTTTAAAAACTGCTGAAGCAGTAAAAAAACAACTTGCAAAAGCAGGTTGTGATTCTGTTGAAATCTGCGAAACGCCCGGTTATCCAATTGTTTACGGCGAAAAAATGATCGATAAAAAATTGCCAACCATATTAGTTTACGGACATTACGACGTGCAACCACCAGATCCGCTGGATTTATGGGACAGTCCGCCGTTTGAACCCGTAATCAAAAAAACAAAATTGCACCCTGAAGGCGCCATTTTCGCCCGCGGAAGTTGTGACGATAAAGGCCAAATGTATATGCACGTAAAGGCTTTGGAATATATGACATCAACCAACCAACTGCCTTGCAACGTAAAATTTATGATTGAAGGCGAAGAGGAAGTTGGCAGTAGCAGTTTGGAATGGTTCGTTACCAAAAACAGAAAAAAACTCGCCAACGATGTAATATTGATAAGTGACACGGGAATGATTGCGAAAGATGTGCCGTCAATCACAACGGGACTTCGCGGCTTGAGTTATGTAGAAGTTGAAGTTACGGGCCCCAACCGCGATCTACACAGTGGATTGTACGGAGGCGCAGTGGCAAACCCAATAAATATTTTGACCAAAATGATTGCCTCGCTTCACGATAAAAACAATCACATAACCATTCCTGGGTTTTATGATGATGTTCAAAATCTTTCTAAAAAGGAGCGCGAGAAAATGGCAGAAGCTCCTTTCAATTTAAAGGATTATGAAAAGGCATTGGATATTGACGCTGTTTATGGTGAAAAGGGATATTCAACTAATGAAAGGAATTCTATTCGTCCAACTTTGGACGTAAACGGAATTTGGGGCGGCTATATTGGTGAAGGTGCAAAAACAGTTATTGCGAGTAAAGCTTTTGCTAAAATAAGTATGCGATTGGTACCTAACCAAGATTGGAAAAAGATTACGGAACTTTTCAAAAACCATTTTGAAAGTATTGCTCCGGAAGGCGTTCGCGTAAAAGTAAAACCGCATCATGGCGGGCAGGCTTACGTTACACCAATTGATAGTTTGGGTTATAAAGCTGCTGAAAAAGCATATGAGGAAACTTTTGGAAAAACCCCAATTCCGCAACGTAGCGGTGGAAGTATTCCAATTGTGGCTTTGTTTGAAAAAGAGCTTAAAAGCAAAACAATCTTGATGGGTTTCGGCTTGGACAGTGACGCTATCCATTCGCCCAACGAGCATTTCGGGGTTTGGAACTATTTAAAAGGAATTGAAACCATTCCGCAGTTTTATCATTTTTTTACTGAAATGAGCAAGTAAGTTTCAGATTGAGCGTAGCCGAGAATTCTTAGTTCTCGACTGCGCTCGAACTGACATTATATTTTCTTCACAAAATCAGTAATGATCACAATCTGTTGTCCGTCAACTTTCCCTTCAATATATTTTTCGTTTTCGTGATCTAAGGAAATTCTGCGAACTGCCGTTCCCTGTTTGGCAACCATACTGCTACCTTTTACCTTTAAGTCTTTAATCAAAACCACAGAGTCACCCGCTTCCAAAATAACGCCATTGCTATCGCGATGTACTATTGCTTTACCTGTATTTTCAGCAAGACCGGCTTTTGCCCACGCTGCAGTTTCTTCATCTAGGTACATCATATCCAGCAAATCCTGCGGCCAACCTTCAGCTTTCAATCTGTTCAACATGCGCCACGCCATAACCTGAACAGCCGGAACGGTGCTCCACATACTGTCATTTAAACAACGCCAATGGTTTGGCTCTACTTTTTCGGGGTCTTCAATTTGCTCATTACAAGTATTGCAAATTAAAATGCTTACCTCAGCAACATCGGTAGGCGAGTTTGGTACTTCATAAACACTTAAATTTTCCTCGGAACCGCAAAGTTCACATTTGTTATCGCTTCGCTGTTGTAATTCTTTTTCAGAAATCATTTTTTTAAAATTTGTGCAAATATAAACTATTCTGCTTTGAGTTAAGTCGAGCGCTTCGACTGCGCTCAGCAAGACAAGTTTGGAATTTTGAATTTGCTATTTGGAATTTTCTGACCTCTACATTTGTAGAATTAAAATATTTATTCTACGTTTGTAGAGCATAAATATTTTTAATGATGACTTTATCTAATTCCGAAGAACAATTAATGCAGATTTTGTGGAAGCAGGAACGCGCTTTTATGAAAGATTTAATTGATGCGTATCCTGACCCAAAGCCAGCAACAACTACAGTCGCCACGCTTTTAAAGCGGATGCAGGATAAAAATTTTGTGGATTATGAACAAATTGGGCGCTCTCGTGAATATTTCCCATTGGTGAAAAAGAAGGATTACTTTTCAAAACACGTAAATGGGTTGATTAAAAATTTCTTCAATAACAGTCCGTCGCAATTTGCTTCGTTTTTTACCGAAGAAACCAATCTTTCCAAAAAAGAGCTGGAAGACCTTAAAACATTGATAGATTCAGAAATTAAAAAGAAATGATTATGGAACTATATCTTTTAAAATCTGCCGCCTGCCTTGTGTTGTTTTTCGCTTTTTACAAGCTGATTTTGGAACAGACCTCCATTCACAATTTTAAGCGTTTTTATTTATTTGGAAGTTTATTGGCTTCTTTTTTAATTCCGCTTATAACCTTTACGAGTTATGTAGAAGTTTCGTCAATTGTTCCTATTTATTCAGAAGTAATTCCGCAACTAAATCATGCTGAAGTTGAAAAAACCGTCAATTATTGGCCGTTTGTTTTATGGACGATTTACGCATTGGGTGTTTTGTTTTTCAGCATAAAATTTTTCAGGAATCTATTCAGTTTAATTCAACAAATTCGGAAAAATCCGAAATATAAAAACACCCCTTTTATAAATGTGCTTTTAAAGGAAACTATAATTCCGCATACATTTTTCAACTATATATTTCTGAACAAAAAGCAATTTGAAAACCACGAAATTCCGCAGGAAGTTATATTTCACGAAGAAACGCATGCCCGCCAAAAGCATAGTGTGGACATCCTTTTTGTAGAACTTTTACAAATTGTATTTTGGTTCAATCCGTTGTTCTTTTTCATAAAAAGAAGCATCAAGCTGAACCATGAATTTTTGGCAGACCGTGCCGTTTTAAACGCTGGCGCTGAAACCTCTGACTATCAAAAAATATTACTAGCATTCTCATCAAATGCGGCTACGCCTTCACTGGCACATTCACTGAATTATTCATCAATCAAAAAACGATTTACAATTATGAAAACACACACTTCAAAAAGAGCCATTTGGCTTAGAAGCTTATTGATTTTACCATTGCTATCGGTATTAATTTATGGATTTAGCACGAAGGAAGTTATTCAAAAGAACAAAGAAACAACTGAATTAAGCCATCAAAAAGCCACCAAAGCCGAAATTGCCGAATACAACAAACTGGCAAAAAAATACAATGCGGTGGATATTGAAAAACGGATTATCAAAAAGAATGATTTGGAACGATTGGAAACTATTTATAAAAAAATGACTGAGGAGCAGAAAGCAAGTGCTGAGCCATTTCCTGAGTGTATTCCGCCGCCTCCCGCTCCAGATGCTCCAAGAGTGAGAAAAGGTGAGAAAAGTGATATTCCACCAATACCCCCATCACCACCAGAACACATTCAAGAAAATTCAACTCCACAACAGAATAAAAGTTTGCAGGATGTAACTATTTATTACAAAAACAAGATAATTACTTTAGATGAAGCTGAAGATATACTTAAAAATAATAAAGGATTAACGATGAATGTCTTCAAAAATGAAGGAAAAGGAAAAGTAATTTTATCTGAAAAACCCGTGTCAAGTTTTAAAGACTATATGGAAAAAGAAACAAAAGCACCATCAGCTGAAAACGGAAACTTATATATGGCAGCCGAGGCGCCACCGGCACCAATTGCCGATCCTGTGGAATATGTAAAGGAATTGGGGAAACGGGGAGCTACTTTTTATATAGGCCCACATAAATACACCACAGATGAGGCGATTGAGTTAGTGCGAAAAAGCAAGGATGCTACTATTGATGTGAGTAAATACCCAGAAGTACATTTGGGAGGTTGCTAAGTTTAAGGTTGTCAGGTTGAGCGCAGTCGAAACCTATTAGTTCTCGACTGCGCTCGAACAGACATTAAAGTTTATTCCAAGTATCGTTCAATGGATTTACGTCCGGTAACATTTTGTTAGGATCCAAAACCACTCGCTGCACTTGTTTGGCAGTTCTTAAAAGATGCTGCCAGCTATTGCCGCGTTGCCAAATTTCAACGGGAAGTTTAATATTTTCGGTTGTATTGTCTGTATAAATTACTTGCAATTCTACAGGCATTGGAATTTGTCCATCGTTTTCAACCGTAATCAAATAATTTCCCTGAGATGGTTTTACTTCCGAAATCCCCAAATCTATGTTTCCATTGCCATAAAACCAGCCTTTCCAAAACCAGGAAAGATCTTCGCCCGCAACATTTTCAATATGATTGAAAAAATCATTCGGTTGTGGATGTTTGTAAGCCCAAGTGTGGATATAGCTTTTAAAAGCATTGTCAAAACGTTCAGGCCCCAAAATGTATTCGCGAAGCAAATAAAGCCCAGCTGCTGGCTTATAATATGCCGTATAAGCAAGATTAAATGGATGGGCAACATCGGGATAGGTATCTATACTTTCCCGTTGGTCAAAGGATAAATAGCGAACCAAATTTTTCGGATTATCTTCAGTCGTTGGAAATTCACCATTATTGAAAGCAGCAGTGCTGTAATGGTTTATAAAGGTATTAAAACCCTCGTCCATCCACGGATAGCGACGTTCGTTGCTGCCAACAATCATCGGGAACCAGTTGTGGCCAAATTCGTGATCGGTAACATCCCAAAGGTCTGCTCCCTTACTTTGATAATGGCAAAAACTTACACCCGGATACTCCATTCCCCCTACGCTAGCAGCAACATTAATTGCATTTTGATACGGAAATGCAAAATAGGTTTTTGAATAAAATTCTATGGAAGCTTTAGTAAATTCCGTGGAACGCGACCAAGCTGTTTGTCCGCCACTTTCCTTGGGGTAAACCGATTGTGCCATTCCAGTTTTCCCTTCGGGAAGATTGATTTTTGCAGCATCCCAAATAAATGCTTTTGAAGCAGCCCAAGCTACATCGCGGGTGTTCTCCATTTTGAAATGCCACGTTAGCGTTCCGTTGGCTTTAGCATGCGCCTCAGGTTTACCCACTTCTTCAGGCTTTATAATATAAACCGTTTTGTCACTTTTAGCGGCTTGCGCCCAACGGTCTTGCTGGGTTTTGGTCAACACTTCGTTTGGGTTTTCAAGTTTTCCAGAGCAAATTACGGTTTGGTTTGCAGGAGCAGTAATTTTCACGTCATAATTTCCGTATTCGCAATAAAATTCGCCCGCGCCCAAATAGGGATCTGTATTCCAACCTACCACATCGTCAAAAACCGCAACACGCGGATACCACTGCGCTATTGCGTAAATGGTTCCGTCTTTCACTTCCAGTCTTCCCATTCGGTCCATTCCTTCAACGGGAACCTTAAATTTGAAATTCATTTTAATGTCAACTTCACCACCTTTTGCAGCCAAAGGCTTATCCAGCCAAAGTTGCATACGGGTATCTGTAATTAAATATTTTGAAGAAGTCCCGGTTTTTGTTTTTGCTGAAACGTTACTTAATTCAAAACCGCCTTCCACGTCACCATTGTAGCGATTTCCCTGAACGGGTGTTGTTAAAGTTCCGCGGGAATTTTCAGTGAAACGATCTTGTTCCAAGTACAGCCAAATAAAATCCAAGGTTTCAGGACTATTGTTTGTGTAGTGAATGCTTACATTCCCGGAAACGGTATGGGTTTTATCATCCAAGGTTGCTTCCAAATTGTAATCTGCGGAATTCTGCCAATATTCTGGCCCAGGTTTTCCAGAAGCGGTTCGGTAAACATTGCCCTGTCTGTATGAAAAGTTGTCGAAAAGATGTTGGTTGTCTGTCTTTACTTCCTGAGCATTAACAGCTACTGTGAAGATTAAAAGGAACAGCGATAGAAGCGTGCTGTTTTTGAAATATTTCATCTGCAAAAAATATTTTTAAAAATTGGAAGATGGAATGCCTTACTATACATCTTCATTTGGTTTATAATTTATAATGGGCATTTCATTAATAAAAATCTTAAAGAAGTGAGGCGAAGGTAGTAAACCAGATGTAAAAATGTTGTTAAATTGAACAATTATGAAGTGCTTAAAATTAGAAAAAAAATTAATAGAAATTTAAATTCAACTAAAGACTAATAATTTTAAAATAATAAAAACCCATTCATCATAATTCTAAATATTTCAAAGAAAAATTTGTGAAACCAAATAGTTGCGCTTATATTTGCAACCAAACAGTTTCATAAATTATTACACGCAAAATGAGAAGAGACATTTTTCAAGCAATTGCAGATCCAACAAGACGGGGAATTATTGCTTTGATTGCATTGCAGGCAATGACCCCTAACGCTATTGCGGAAAATTTCAACACCAGCAGACAAGCCGTTTCAAAACACCTTCGCATACTTACCGAATGTGAATTGGTAAAACAGGAACAACAAGGGAGGGAAATTTATTACTCGCTTGAAATTGAAAAAATGAAGGAAATAGATCAATGGCTTGAACAATTCAGAAACATTTGGGAAACCCAATTTAATCAACTTGACAAAGTATTAACAAAACTTAAAAATCAGAAAAAATGAACAACAATTTGCAATTTGATTTTACCGTTGACAAAACAGCAAAAACGGTATTCATAACCAGGGAATTTGATGCTGAACTTTCACTTGTATGGGACGCATTTACCAAAGCTGAAATTCTTGACCAATGGAATGCTCCCGCACCGTTTACTGCAAAAACAAAGTATATGAATTTTGAAGTTGGCGGGAAAAGATTTTATGCTATGGTAAGCCCCGAAGGCAAAGAGAGCTGGGTACTTCAGAAATATTCTTCCATTAGTCCGAAAACCAATTTTAAAATGTTTAATGCTTTTGCGGACGAAGACGGAAATCCTGAATCTACAGGTTCTGAATGGGATTATAGTTTCAGCGAACTAAACGGCATTACTAAAGTGAATATCACTATTTATAATGAATCCCTTGCGCGTTTGGAGCGGATGATTGAAATGGGCTTTAAAGAAGGATTTAATGCAACATTGACAAATCTGGAAAATGTATTGGCACGTTTGTCTCAGAAATAATTTACACTTTTAATCATATAAAAAACTCGAATGAATAAAATTATAATTCTAATTTTTTTACTGTTTTCTGCTTTCATTCACGGACAAATTGAAAATAAAGACTTTGACAATCTCGTAAAACTTGGCGAGATTTATTCGAAAAACGTCAATGCAACGGGTGATGAATTTAAAAATTCTGTAGAAAAATTGAGAACCCCCAATCTCAATCATATAATTGACGCTTTGATTGCCGTTGGAGAAGAAGACGAAAAACTTTTGACAAAGGAATTTTTATCAAAACCGAGTGATCTCGAACTAAAATATTGGTATGTTATCCGAGAGATTCATTACAACAGAGTTTCAAAGGAAAAACAGCCAAGACCCAATAAAATTGTGGCAGAAGAAGTATTGGAAAGTGAAATTGATGAAAGGTGGCTTTTAGCTAATTACTATTATCGCATTCAAGGTGGAATTGCAAAAGTTTTCAATGATGCTGATTTAAGTGATTATAACTTTAACATCAATGATTACGGATTAAAAAACGAAACCGAAAAAGCAATATTATATTTTTCATTAACAGGGGCAATGACACAGAGATTTATGGTTTTGCAGGTGCTTAAAAAGCCTGAAAAACTATTAGAATTTGCAGATAAATTACCGGCTTTTAATGGCAAGCCCTATTATGAATATACCTCCTTTGATTTTGAAGATTTTGATTGGGTTGGTTATGACAAAACAGAATCGTATAAAAAAGTGCATATTGGAAATGTTTATCAATCAATTAATGCATACTTTTCAGCAATAGCTGATAAAAAAGATACTGAAAAAGCGCGGGATATTTATTTTAAATCAATTTTGTATATCCCCAAATATTTCAAGTATTCAGGTTTAATGGAAAGTGATTTAAATGAAATTTATAAAAAGTCTAAAGAATAAAAACGATATGTACAGAATATTAATTATAGCATTTTTAGGAATCCTGACATTAAGTTGCTCGGATAATAAAATGGAGAAAAAAGGATTTCAAGTAAGTGAAATTACCGAAGATGAGAATGGTCAAAAAATTATTGGCCTGAATATCGATTCATTAAAACTTGAAACCAGACCGAATAATGTGCTACTCACAAGCAACCCAGAACATAGATTGACGCCCATTTACAAAGTAAATTACGACAAGAAAAAAAGACCTTTCATTGGTTCAAACGATTATTATGTAAATTGGGAAAGTGATTATAGTGATGGAAATAATTGGAACAATAATTTCATGCCGGGCTTTGAAGCTGTTTACGGATATAATTTTGTGAACATCTCTCACTACAACAACCAAACTAAAATAGAGAATAAACTTTTTGATAAAGCCGTTTTGATAAAAACACTTTATTATCCAGCCTTCTCAAAAGACACTTTGAATTTTGAACCAATAAATAGAACATATTATATGGTTTCTGTTTATGATGAAGACTCAAACAAAGATGGATTTATAAATGTAAAAGATTTGAGAAGATTCTATCATTTTGACATTGATGGTCTTAACAAAAAGGCTCTAATTCCAAAAAACTATTCAGTAATGAGTTCTGAATATGACTCTGCAAATGATTTTATGTACATAATTGCTAAACAGGACAAAAACAAAAATGGACAGATGGAAGAATTTGAACCGACAGACATTTTTTGGATTGATTTAAAAAATCCTGAAAATACAGGAACACAATACATGTCGGAATAAAAATTCAAGAAAAAAATCCATAAAAAAAACGGTTAGGAATGAACCTAGCCGTTTGTTTTTGGCACTTTGACCTTAGTAGCGGGAACAGGACTCGAACCTGTGACCTTCGGGTTATGAGCCCGACGAGCTACCTACTGCTCTATCCCGCGATATGGGTTTTCAATATTTCATTCTTAGCTTTTAACTTTCGGTTCATAATGCCGACAGAAATATTGGACTGCAAAGATACAAAGGATTTTGAACCCCGCAAGCCAGAGAACATAAATTTTTTGTGAAGTGCCCATTAAAGTGTTTTTTTGCATTGCTATCTTTAGCTATCTTTAAATTATGGACAAACCTTTCAGAAAAATAGTTTTTATTATTCTCGCCATCGGCGCGGTATTTATAATTGGTGCTATTTCCATAAATAGCATTTTAAAATCCAAGCTTGAAAAATTCATCCAAGAAAGATTGCCTGAAAATATGGCCCGCTCTTATGATGATATAACGGTGGGATCCTTTGGCGGTTCGCTGGTTGTTACAAATGCTTCACTAATTATTAAAAACAGCGAAGACAGTGTCAAGCACACTTTTATAAATGTTGAAAAGTTGAAAATTTCAGATATTAAATATTGGGATTATTTGTTTAATAATGAAATTCACGTTGAAAACATTTCATTGGAAAACCCAAAAATTGTTTATTATAAAGACCGGCAGAAATCTTCAAAAGATACTGTTCGCAAGGCTGTAGCCCGAATTTACAAACCAATTTTTGTGGACCGAGTTCAAATTAAAAATACAAGATTGGTTATCTATGAAAAAGAAAAGGATTCCACAAAAGTTTATGCAACAGGATTGACCGTTGAAATAGACGGAATAAAAGTGGATAATGGAACGGTTCTGCGTAAAATTCCTTTTCAATATAAAGATTTTGAAGCCAAAAGCGATACTGTTTTTGTAAAAGTGAGTCCGTATGAAAATTTGAGTGTGGAAGATTTTTCAATAAAAAACAACACCGCCATTTTTAAAAACCTGAAGCTTAAAACGAAATATTCCAAAAGGGAGCTTTCAAGAATCATAACAAAAGAGCGCGACCATTTCGATCTTACGCTAAAATCACTTTCCATTGCTGATTTCGATTTTGGCTTTAACAACAATCGGTTTTTCGCAAAAAGCAAAATGGTTTCTTTAAATGCGCCTTCATTAGAAGTTTACCGAGATAAATTAGTGGCTGACGACCCAAAAATAAAACTGCTCTACAGCAAAATGCTAAGGGATTTGCCTTTTGAATTAACCGTGGATTCCTTAAAAATTTCAGATGGCAACATACAGTATGAAGAAAGGCAAAAAGAAGAAAACATGGGCGGTTCCATAAATTTTAAAAATCTTGATGCAGCAATCTCAAATGTGAGCAACACTTATAAAAGCCCGCAAAAAACTTCTTTAAATATCACCGCTGATTTTATGGAAAACACTCCCTTTTCTGTCGATTGGAATTTTGACGTGCAAAATAAAAGTGATGCCTTTATTTTTAAGGCTAACGTTGGCTCGCTAAACGCGAATAAAATGAACAGTTTTACTGAACCGAATTTAAACATAATGCTGGAAGGGAATACAAACAAAACTTTTTTCACGATAGACGGCAATCGTGAAGCTTCAAATACAGCCCTGAAAATAAGCTATTCCGATTTTAAGGTTACAGTATTACAAAAGGACGGAAAAAAGAAAAACAAGTTCCTTTCGACAATTACCGATATATTTATTTCGAAAGACAGCAAAAAACAAAATGATTATTACCGGGAAGGCAAAGCAGACGCTACTCGCGACCAGACCAAATCTGTATTCAATTTTTTATGGATTAGTGTGAAAAACGCACTTGTTAAAACGATGCTTTAGTAGAAAGAAAAAATTAATGGCTAATCCATTGAATAGCCTCCAATCTTTGCTGGGATGAAAAAAGGCGAAGTTCTGCGTTGAAAAACAATTTTTCAAGATTACTAATTACTTGAAGCCATTTCCGGTCAGTAACTACCGCCACTCTTTCAAATCTATTTCCGGTTTTAATTTTAAAGGGAAGGCTTTTCAGTATCGCTTTCAAAGAAATATCAGCGTTTACGGTATCTTCAATATATAGGCTCACCTTTTCATACACCTCCAATTTTTCATTAACCTCAGATTGTATTTTTTCCACAGCGTGTTCATCATAAGGGCCATCAACAATAAAACCTATAATATTATCAGCAAGACTAAAAGTGGAGAGCATATTGGGGATATGGATTAGTTTGTTTTGTTAAAATTAACAAATTAAAAGTTATTGTCCAATACCATCAGCTGAAAAACCAATAAGTTCCCCATCTTCAAAAGAAACGTCCAGTTCAATTGGGTTACAGCAAATCTCACAATCCTCAATATATTTTTGGTGCCGCACGGAAGAATCCAACAACATCGAAATTTCTTCCCAACAGTGGGGACATTGAAAAAAATGTTCGTACATACTTGTGGTTTGTGGTTTGTGGTTTGTGGTTTGTGGTTTGTGGTTTGTGGTTTGTGGTTTGTGGTTTGTGGTTTGTGGTTTACAATATTATAAGCTGTATTATTTAGAAAAAAGAAAATAGCCCAAAAAAGAATAAAACTTTAGTATGTTAGGATAGGGATTCCACACTTTCCTGAAGTATTTCCCATTCTTCCATTAGCTTTTTAAGCTTCTTTTTCTTTTCTTGATATTTGTCGAAAAAATGGGGCTTTGCAATGGTTTCTTCGTAATTGATAAGCAGTTCGGTATCAATAGTTGCAATCTCTTTTTCCAAAGTAGAAATGGAAGATTCCACATTGCTCAGTTTATTTTTTACTGATTTAAGTTTTTTCTGAATTTCATATTCCTCGCCGGCACTTCTTTTTTCCTTTACTTCGGAAACAACTGTTCTTTTTTCAGCTTCACGTAGGTTTTGAAGATTTCGTTGTTCAAGAAAATAATCAATATCCCCCAAATATTCCTTTATATGATGATCTTTGAACTCGTAAACTTTATTGGTCAAACCCTGAAGGAAATCACGGTCGTGGGAAACCAACAGCAAAGTACCTTCAAAGCTTTTCAAAGCATCCTTCAGCACGTTTTTAGATTTTATATCCAAATGGTTCGTGGGCTCATCCATCACCAAAACGTTGAATGGCTGCAACAATAGTTTTGCCAAGGCCAAACGATTTCGCTCTCCCCCACTCAAAACGCGGACATATTTTTCAACTTCATCTCCTCGGAAAAGAAAAGAGCCCAGAATATCACGCACACGGCTTCGGTTTTTTTCGTTGGCAGCATCTATCATTGTATCAAGAACGGTTTTGCTGCCATCCAGATAATCTGCTTGATTTTGGGCAAAATAGCCAATCTGCACATTGTGGCCCAAAGCGAGTTTTCCACCGTATTCTATTTCTTTGACAATAATTTTCGCCAAAGTAGATTTTCCCTGCCCGTTTTGACCCACAAAAGCAATCTTGCTTTCACGCTCAACCAAAAGATCTACGCCGTTTAAAACGTTTTTATCGCCGTAACTTTTTGAAATATTTTCAGCTTCAATAACTACTTTTCCAGGAGTAATTGAAACAGGAAAACGCAAGGTCATTACACTATTATCGTCTTCATCAACTTCTATGCGGTCAATTTTATCAAGCTTTTTTATAAGCGACTGCGCCATTGTAGCTTTACTTGCCTTTGCGCGAAATTTATCAATGAGCTTCTCAGTCTGTTCAATCTGTTTTTGTTGGTTTTTTTGTGAAGCCAATTGCTGCTCGCGCAATTCATTTCGAAGCACTAAATACTGCGTGTATGGTTTGTTGAAATCATAAATCTTCCCAAGGGAGATTTCAATCGTTCGATTGGTCACATTATCTAAAAACATTTTATCGTGGGAAACGATTACAACAGCGCCGGCATATCCTTTCAGGAATTCTTCCAACCATAGAATGGATTCAATATCCAAGTGGTTTGTGGGCTCATCCAGCAAAAGAATATCGTTGTTTTGAAGTAAGAGTTTCGCCAATTCAATACGCATACGCCATCCGCCGGAAAAGGTTTCGGTAAGTTTTGTGAAATCTTCCCGTTGAAAACCTAAACCTTGCAAAATTCGTTCGGTTTCGCCTTGATAATTGTAGCCTCCGTGAATTTCGTATTGATGCTGGATTTCATTCAAATCGACCATCAATTGGTGGTAACCATCGCTTTCGTAATCGGTTCGCTCAGCCAATTGCCTGTTAATTTCCGCAAGCTGTTTTTCGAGTTTTTTTATTTCAGTGAAAGCTTCGTAGGATTCTTCCAAAACACTGCGACCTTTTTCAAAATCGATATCCTGTTTCAGAAAACCGATTGAAATTTCCTTATCGGTTGCAATTTGGCCCGTGTCATATTCCTGTTCACCAGCAATAATTTTAAGCAAGGTAGATTTGCCCGCGCCATTTTTTCCAACCAAACCTACGCGATCACCAGGTTTTAATTGAAAAGTGATTTTCTCGAACAAATAGTCACCTTGAAAGGAAACTGAAAGATTGTGGATATTGACCATTTAAAAGGGCTAAAATTTTTGCAAAGATGCTTATTTTTGTGGTGCTAAAAAAACGCATTATGCAATTCCTTAAAGGCACCAAACTCTACAGTATTTTTACAAGCAAATGTCCTGTGTGCCATAAAGGCGATATGTATTTAGAAAACAATCCCTATAAAATTTCCAAATTGATGGAAATGCACGACCATTGCAGTCATTGCGGTAAAAAATTTAAAATAGAACCTTCCTTCTTTTTTGGGGCTATGTACGTAAGTTACGGCGTGGGTGTGGCTATTGCAGTAGCGGCTTTTATTATTTCTTATTTCTTTATTGGCCTGGACAGAAATTACAGTTTTCTTGCCATCATTCTAACTTTAGCTGTTTTATTTCCGCTGATTGTTAGGATTTCACGAAATATATGGATTAACTTTTTTGTTGACTTTGACGAAAACAAAGCGAAATAACTAGTATTACAACATTCTTTTAATGTCCATTTCCTTTGGAATTGGTTTTTCTTCTTCCAAATTTTCATAAAGAATTTCAGCAAGCAGCGGCGCCATCAAAAATCCGCGTGAGCCCAAACCGTTGAAAAATACAAGATTCGGGTTTTCGTCCAAACTTCCCAAAAGTGGTCTATGGTCCTTGGTCGTGGGCCGAACTCCAGCGGTTTGCCCAACTACTTCAAAAGGGCAATTAATAAAACTTTTTAGTTTTGAAAGGATTTCTTCTTTCGCTTCCTTCGTTGAATTAAGGCTGTAATCATCACGACTGTAGGTTGCGCCCACTTTATATTCATCATTTCCCATCGGGATAACGTACATGGAACCTTTTAAAAGCGTTTCCACTTTTAGGGAAGAAGCTTTAATGATTACGTATTCGCCTTTGTTTCCGACAATTGTCTGTTTCGGAAAAAATGGATTGTCAATTGCTTTTGAACCTTCCGCAAAAATGATTTTTTTAGCCGAATAGTTTTTATAAACTACCTTATTTTCTTTCTGTTGAATTAACCCGTATTGAAAATTTTCAGAAAGCAGTGCTTCAAGATTCAATAAATAATTTCGATATCCTTTAAGTAAGTTATCTGCATAAATCTGCGCTGTTCCCAAAACCGCTCCAAAACCGAAAGGTGCTTCAATGGCTGCATTTGTATTTTTTAAAAAGTTCGAAGAAAGAAAACCTTGCAATTCCTTTTTATCGCTTGCGACTGTCCAATTGTTTTGTTCTTCAATACTTTTAAAAATTCTGAGAATTGGCGTTTCCGAAAAAATATTTTGCTGCAATTTTTCAGAAAGTTGATTATAAAAATTAACAGCCACAGGAAAAAAAGTAGAAGCATTCCAAGCCGCTGTGAAGCGTTTAAGCACCGTTGGGTTAAAAACACCACCAGACTTCGCTGTAGAACCTTCTTCGCCATTATCGATTACTACAAAGCTCTTCCCGCGCTTTTGAAGTTGCTCACAGAAACTGATGCCGGCAATACCAAGACCGATGATTATATAATCTACCTTTTTCATTCTCAAACTTGGATTATCCAAAATTCCTTACTGTTTTCAATTAAAATATTCCCGTCTTCACGGTAATAAAAAAACCCTTCAGTTTCCGAAATGGAACTTGAAGGGTTTTCTTCAAATTGTGGCTTTCATTAACTGATTAATAATTCCACAAATCTATTTCAATATTTCGTATTTGTTCTTTGATCCTATCAGATTCCAACAGTTGCATAAGTGCGTTGTCATTGATGTAATCTTTCACGTTTCTATCACCTTGCACGTTGTCTTCTTTGTAAATAACAGCGTTAAAGCGGCGTGAGTTCAACAAGTGATCATAAGAAATTGGCTGGGAAGTATTCTTTCGGTTGAAAGCTTTGGCTTCGTGCAAAACTTCGCGGGTTCCAGGGAACCAAACCCAAAATAATTCAACTTTAGAATCAATACCATCCTCTGGATATGCTTTGGAACGCGCTTCATTTGCTACTGGGCAAATACCCAGCATTCTGTATTTAAGCTCGCCTTGGCGCTTATCCAAATACCAATAGCCTCTAATGTGCCATTCTTCAATATCACCTGCATCCAATGAAAAACGACGCACGTATTGCGGGTCTACTGTTCCCTCGGCATTGTATTGCTCAATACCAAGATCTGTAGTATCACTGTAAACCAGTGAGGCCTCAATATCCTTTAAGGTACGTTTTTCGGTAAAATATGAATCTGCGTACACGTTTTCAATTTTTCCGTTTTTGATGTTTTTCACCAAAACGTCATAAAGCGAACGTCTGTCTGCCCCAATGTTGTTTGTGTCTATAGGATAGTACAACGGGAAGTTTACTCTTTCATCAAGATCGATAATTTCCCAAGTTGTTTTGGACCATAGCACATCACGTTCGTCCGTGTAGCCGTAAGGCAACGGCTCATCATTATCATAAGCAATTTGCGCTTCGGTCTTTTTACCTATATCCTCAGGGGTTTTGGCATTTAGAATATTTACCTGTGCAGAAGCACCAGTAATCATTCCAATTCCGAAAACACATAAAACAACATTTTTAAAATTCATACCGATAGGGTTTTATACGAATACTAGTTTGTCAATTCAATAATTACAGGAGAAATCTTTTTCAGTTTATAACCTGAATTTCCTGCAAGGTTTGCATTTATATCAAAAATTTGAACAGCATCTCCACGTTGTGCTCTTCTTAGCGCACCTTTAGCTGCTGAATCTAATTTTGTTCCGTTTACTTTAACCGTTGGTTGTCCAGAAACTTTAAAGCTGAATCCTGTAACGTTAATATTCAGTTCGAAATCAAAATCTTGCAATACAGCAGAGATTGTTGAAATTTCAAGACCTCCTCGTTCCATTCGAACGATTCCAGTTTCTCCACGGATGGCTCCCACTGGTGGTGGAATATCTTTAATACGGAATTCAGCTGGAGTTCTAACTCCTGTTCCATCAGGCAAAGTTCCACTTGCTGTAATTGTTACTGTTCTTCCAGCTCCTGGTCGCATAACATATTTACTTCCAGAAACCTTGGAAAGACCTGGAGCGGATGCATTTACTTTATTATCAGGAATACCAGGTATAGAAACCGTCATTGGGTTGTCTACACCGCGATACACTACATTCATTTTATCTGCAGCAATTACTGCTGAATTTGGTTTTGATATTGTTGAAAATCCTAAGCTAACTGGAATTTTTGTTTCTTTTTCATTTTCAAGGAAAATTAAATTCCCTTCAATTTTATGATCTCCAGGAGCACCAGCGCTTATTTTAAGCATTACTTTACCACTTTCAATAGCATATTGATCTTCACTTAATGCTCTTCCATCTAAAGTAAGCTCTACACGGTTTGGCTTAGTATTTGGATCTTTACGTCCAAGAACAATACCGCCATCAAATTCCTCACCAGCATAGTATGCAGTTTTAGAAGTTTCTAATAATGTGTTGTATTGCGTAAAAGACATAGCAGTAGCTTGTTGGCCAGCTAACATTTTTTGCAAAACTTCACTTTTGGTAGTCTTTATGTCAGCTTGAATCTGGGTAAGCTTAGTTAAAGATGCTATCAAAGGAAAACCTTCATAATTGTATTTTAACCACTCTTCTTTTTTTCCGTCTCTGTTTGTAACTTCATCTGTCGAAAAATTTGTTTCAATGGATTTTTTCACATCTTCAATACCAGCAAATTTTGTCAATGTTGTATCAGACAAAATTTTAATCATTTCTGTACGATAATTATTTATCTTATCAAGAAATTCTTGACCTTCTGGCTTATAATTTTCTCCGGTAAAAAATAGATTGTTAAAAAAATCAGCTTTGTCCATTACTTCATAATCCCTTGGATCTTCGATATCTTTAATTGAAGCCGATTTTAGATTAGTAATATATAAATCTAAATCGTCAGAAACTTTAGAAATATCGTCAGCTTTTGCTTTTACACCAGCATACTGTGCCGATTGTTCAGAAGCTTTAACAGCTAAACCTTCCATAAAAGCGGTGTTGCGCTGTGTAGTTGCCACGTTGGCATCTGTTATTTTTTCATTCAATAATCCAAAAGCAGATAATACTTCTTTGGACATGTTTAATGCAAGCATCGCGATGAAAACCAGATACATCAGGTTAATCATCTTCTGCCTTGGGGATAGTTTTCCTCCTGCCATTTTTATTCTTTTTAAAGATTAATAATTAAGGTGAAAACCTATCTTAGTTTCTATTAGTCATTGCAGAAAGCATACCTCCGTAAACACCGTTCAATGAAGAAAGGTTGGTAGCCAAGTGCTGCATTTGTTGTTTTAATTGTTCCGCATTTTCAGCAACTTCTTTGTTTGCTTCTGCTTGACGGCTTGTTGATTCAATTTGTACTTTGTACAGACTGTTCAATGAATCCATTTGAGCTGCTGCAAGTGCCATTTCTTCACTGTATTTTTTAGTGGAGTTCATAGCTTCTGCTGTAGGCGCCATACTTTTTGTAGCTCCTTCAAATGAACGGATGCTTGTAGTAAGGCTGTTCATCAATTCTGAATCGATACGAGCATCTTTAAGCATTTCGTCTAGTTTTTTAGATAAAAGACCCTGTGCATCTTCTGGTTCTTTTTTCTTTCTGTCCTGTCCAACTCCACCAGCTAATTCTGGGTAAACCAATGACCAATCCAAATCGTCATCCACCGGTTCAAAAGCAGAAATAGCAAAAATAATTGCTTCTGTAATAAGTCCAACTGCTAAAAGAATACCGCCGTTTAGAGGACCTAGTTCCCAGTGAAGAATTTTGAAAAGTGCTCCTAATATTACAATGGATGCTCCAAGGCCATAGGCCATGTTAAAAAGTTTTTTTGATGATCTTGATTGTGCCATAATTAGTTAATTTTTAAGTTGAGAAGTTTTTAGTTTTAGTTAAGGTTAAATTAGTTTAAGGGTTGATTTGGTTTATTCGCTATTTTTTAACGTGCGTCGCCCAGCTTATCGTTAAGAGTTACATCTGTTCCCATATAATCCTGTACAGTTCTGAAGCCAATGTAACTTCTAGCAGAATCTGCATATTCATAGTCACGTGTACTTACTTGAAGAAAGTAAGCCACATCTTTCCACGAACCACCACGAACAACTTTGCGCATATTGTCTTCGTCATTAACATTTGGGTTCATTGTGGAAGTATAATCATAAGAAGCAGGGTCATAGGAAGAAGCTACCCATTCAGATACGTTTCCTGCCATGTTATATAGATTATAGTCATTGGGCTCGTAAGCATCTGCTTCTACGGTATAAAGCGCTTGGTCAGCTGCATAATCACCGCGCAAAGGCTTAAAGTTTGCCATAAAGCATCCGCGGTCATTCTTAGCATAAGGTCCACCCCAAGGATAGGTTGCGGATTCTAGACCGCCTCGTGCAGCATATTCCCATTCAGCTTCACCCGGAAGACGGAATGAGTTAACAAAATTTTGTTTTTTAGATTTTTGGTAAGAATTTTTGTAAAGTGTTCTCCAAGCACAGAAAGCTTTTGCTTGTTTCCAGCTCACACCAACCACTGGATAATCTCCATAGGCTTCGTGCCAGAAATAGTCATTGTGCATTGGCTCGTTATAAGAATAGTTAAAGTCTTTAATCCAAACAGTTGTATCTGGATAGATATTAAGCTCTTCCTTCTTAATGAAATCTTTTCTTCTCTTCGTTTTATCTCTTGCGGCAGACTGGATATCCATATAAGTATATTGGAAATTCAATTTGCTAACATCAATAGTGCGCTGCCCGTTATATGCTTCTTCAGTAGGAATATACATAGTATCCATAACTTCAGAATAGAACTCGTCTGGATATTCGGCAGTGTCCCAAATTAAATCAACTTTGTCGTTTAATTTTCTTCCGGCGTAATAATCTTCACCCATGCCGAAATAATTATCATACATATATTGCTGGTATGGGGTCATTTCTTCATTTTCTTGATCAACGAAGGCAAATTCACCAATTCCACCATCCCCGGGAGTTGCTCCATTTTCATCAGCCATAATTGCAAGGCGCAATCTTACTGTAGAATCGCGTACCCAATTTACAAATTGGCGGTACTCCGCATTGGTTATTTCGGTTTCGTCCATATAGAACGAGCGTACGGTAACGGTCTTTGTTGGCGCATCATTTACAGCAACAAAATCGTCATCACTTTTACCCATGATGAAGGATCCACCTGGGATAAGCGTCATTCCGTAAGGCTTTTGAGGATACCATTTTTTACCTTTTGCCCCAACCAGTTCTCCCCGGTCTCCGGAGTTACAACTGAACAAAAAGGCAACAATCGCAGTTAATGCAATAAACTTCTTCATAGGTATTTAGGTTAAATTTCGAGATTCAAGGGCGTAAACCTATCTATAAAATTTCAAAAAAACAATTTTTTTTTGAAAAACCCTTAATCTCGTTTTTACTTGGTTTATTTGATTATACTTCATTCTTGTGGCGGGCCTTTAACCACCGCTCAGGAATCTCCTGATTACATGCACCAAAATATTCGCCATAAGTGCAAGGTAATAACGTTCGTCTTTTTAATTTATTATTAACATTTGAAATAAATGGCAAAACAATCCACCAGCGCTCCGTTTTATTACTTTTTTTGAATTCCAGAACCTCATCTTCCACTGGAACTTTATAGGAGGTAAAGAGCGTTTCATTGTCAAAATCATCATCTTCAACTCTAAAGTTATAGCCTTCTATAAAATACCATAGTATTTGCGCAACCAACATTGATCCACTTTTGCTTTCAATGGAATCGCTTAATTCATAAACGCCAAAGGATTTAACTTTATTGCTAATACCTGCATAACGCGAAATAGCACAAATTTCGCGTCCGTCAAAACCATTGGGGCTTTCGTTGTTTTTATAACTTAATTCTGCGCTTTTTATTGCGGTAACGTCCAATGTAACTATATCGGCATCGCGCATTACGGGCTCAACTATCGTAATATCTGCAGTAATTTCGCCTAATCTATAAGCATCAAAAAACAATTTATCCATCAAAGCAATTTCCTGGGGCGCATTGAAAAAAGACTGATACCCCAAAACACTGTAATTAAAAAGATTGTAGGGCTTATCTACAACCATTTTTCCCACGTATGATTTATTTGAAATAGGCAATTCGGCATTTCCAAGGTCAAAACGATTGTCAACATTCACCATATTTACCATCTGATCCAAAGAATCATTTGCTCTATATTGTGCATATGCCAAATCCTGGCTCCCTCCCAAAATAAGAGGTACAATGTTTTTTTTCAAAAGCGCAGCAATAACTTCCTTTGCGGCAAAACGGGTATCTTCTGCAGTTTCGCCTTTTTCTATATCACCAAGGTCAATTATTTTTCCGTTCCAATTTCCGGGGTATAGTGAATAAAGCGCTTTTCTATATGCATCAAAAGAAATATCTGCCCCAATAAAATCTACATCGCCGCGATTTTCCTTAATTCCGAGGAGCGCAAATTTTACATCTTTTAAATTCGGTAATTCTCCTTTTTTGGAATGGGCTTCAATTTGTTTTCCCAAAGTTCCGGGCGGAAGAATTTCCCGGTTTGCCATTACCTTTTTTGAAACTGGGGATAAAAACTCTATCATTATTTTTTCTTGGCTGTAGCTTTTTTCTTAGTTGTGGTTTTCTTTTTTGCAGTGGTTTTCTTCTTCGGACTTTTCTTTTCAAGCAAATCTTTTGCTTCTTCCAAAGTTATTTTATCGGCTTCAGTGCCTTTTGGCAATTCCACTTTTGTTTTTCCTTTTATAAGATTGAAACGCCCCCAACGTGCTTTCTCGATGCGAATTTTCTCTTCGGGCCATTCGTTGATTAGCTTATCAATTTCCTTTTGTTTTTTGTCTTCAATCAACTCTTCAATATCTTCATTGGAAAGATTGTCAAAATCATACTTTTTATTCACGTTGATGAACATATTGTTCCATTTTATGAATGGTCCAAAACGGCCAACCCCTTTTTGAACTGGCAGATCCTCATACATATATATAGGAGCATCGGCTTTTTTCTTTTCTTCAATCAACTCTTTCGCAAAAGCCATATCCACATCCAGCGGATCCATTCCTTTTGGAAGCGAAATAAAAGTTTTCCCGAAGCGAACATATGGTCCAAAACGGCCGTTGTTAACCTCAACTTCTTCTTTTTCAAAAATTCCCAAAGTCTTCGGAAGTTTAAAAAGATCCATCACCTCTTCAAAAGTAACCAAGTGCAATTGCTGGTCGGGACGAAGGCTTGCGAATTTTTTCTCTTCATCATCCGGGGCACCAATTTGTGCCATCGGGCCGTATTTTCCAAGGCGGACCAAAACGGTTTTTCCAGTTTCTGGATCTTCGCCAAGAATGCGCTCACCACTTTCGCGGTCGGCGTTTTCTTCAACGTGTTCAACCCGAGGATGGAATTTTCCGTAGAAATCTTTCATCATTTTTGTCCATTCCTCTTTTCCTTCGGCTATGTCGTCAAAATCCTGCTCCACTTTTGCAGTGAAATTGTAATCAAGGATATTTTCAAAATGATCCACCAAAAAATCGTTCACGATCATCCCGATATCCGTGGGCACCAACTTCCCTTTATCTGAACCAACGGTTTCAGTCAAGGTTTTATCTTTTATGTTTTCCTTTTGAAGCGTTAACTGAAGATATTTTCGCTCCACACCTTCCACAGTTCCCTTTTCAACATAATTTCTGCTAATAATGGTAGAAATAGTGGGCGCATAGGTTGACGGTCGACCAATACCAAGCTCTTCCAACTGTTTTACCAACGAAGCTTCCGTAAAACGATACGGCGGACGCGTAAAACGCTCGGTTGCGGTGATGTAATTATTTTCAAGTGAATCGCCATTTTTCATATTCGGCAACATACCTTCCTGCTCTTCCTCTTCAAAATCGGTTCCTTCCAAATACACTTTTAGGAAACCGTCAAATTTTATCATTTCACCGTTTGCAGTGAAATTTTCTGAAACCTTTTCTTTGGAAAGCACGTCAATCTTAACATTGGTGCGTTCCAATTGCGCATCGCTCATTTGCGAAGCCAGCGTCCGTTTCCAAATCAAATCATACAAACGCGCTTGGTCATGATCACCGGTAATATTGTGCTGGCTCATATCTGTAGGACGGATTGCCTCGTGAGCCTCCTGTGCACCTTTGCTCTTCCCCTTATAATCACGTGGTTTGCTATATTCTTTTCCGTAGGAAGAAGTAATTTCTTTCTGTGCTGCATTTTTAGCGTCGTTAGAAAGATTCACACTATCGGTACGCATATAGGTTATAAGTCCAGCTTCGTAAAGACGCTGTGCAATTGTCATCGTTTTTCCTACGGAAAAATATAATTTTCGGGCTGCTTCCTGTTGTAATGTTGAAGTTGTAAATGGCGCCGCCGGAGATTTGCTGGCGGGTTTCTTAGTTAAATCTGAAATTTTATAATTAGCGCCCAAATTCTTTCGAAGAAACTCGCGCGCTTCTTCTTCCGTATCAAAATTCTTTGGAAGTTTCGCTTTGAATTTACTGCCGTCAAGCGTTGTAAATTCTGCATCTATCCTATAAGAACCTACTGGATTAAAAGCTTCAATTTCACGCTCGCGCTCCACTATCAATCGCACTGCAACAGATTGCACACGGCCTGCTGAAAGTCCGCCTTTCACTTTTTTCCAAAGAACTGGCGAAAGCTCATAACCAACCAAACGGTCCAAAACACGACGGGCTTGTTGGGCGTTTACCAAATTATAATCAATCTGCCGTGGGTTTTCAATCGCTTTTAAAATGGCAGATTTGGTAATTTCGTGAAAAACAATACGCTTGGTTTTGTTTTTGTCAAGCTTCAATTCTTCGGCCAAATGCCATGCAATGGCTTCTCCCTCGCGGTCCTCATCACTCGCTAGCCAGACCATATCGGCATTTTTGGAAAGTGCCTTTAATTCTGCCACCAGCTTTTTCTTGTCGCTGCTCACTATATATTTAGGAGTGAAATCCCCTTCCACGTCCACGCCCAATTCCTTGGACGGAAGATCTGCAATGTGCCCAAAACTGGAGGAAACCTTGAAATCTTTACCAAGAAATTTTTCAATGGTTTTTGCTTTTGCCGGGGACTCAACTATCACTAAATTCTTTGCCATATCCTATATTGTTATGATTGCAAAAGTATATGAATTTTTTAATACGAAACTTTTTCATACTAAAATTAGTCTCAGCAAACGCCAAATTCACTCGACAAATCTAAAAGGAATTTGGAAGCACATCTGTTGGTGAATCGTCATCAAAACCAATGGTTTCCTTGTAAAAATAATACATCGGGATGTGTGTAAAAAAGACGGTAGCCAAAAGCCCGATTCCACATAAAATAATTCCCAATTGGGCAATCATTGACGAAATAATAATCAACCCAAAAGCAATTAGCCAAAACTTATTGCCCAATTTGAAACCTGCTTTTACAATCTCAGAAACAGAAAGTTGTGGGTTAAAAGCGAAAATAACAAACATAAGTTGCAGCGGTACCATTACATAAAAGATTGGCAGATAACACAGAATAGCGGCTAACATTGTAATCCCAAAGGCAGCAAGCGACAATACAAGTATCTTTTGGAAATGATTTTTTAAATACACAAAATAGCCTCCAATTTCCACAGGAGTTCCTGTATCTGCTTTTTTACAAACCTGGAAAAAGTGGGCTGTTACAGCATACGCAATTGTTTGAATGATTATCATTATCACTAAAAATGCTAGAATATAAATTGCAATCCAAAGCACCGAATATTCCAAAAACGGATTGAAATCCGGTTGACCGCCATTGGCTTCAGCTTTAATCAAAATAGTTATAAAGGGAATGTAAAGCACGGCTAACAGAGGCAAAATCACAGCCAATGTCACCAATAAATGCAACATTCCTTCCACCCATATTTTTTTGAAAAGCTCAAAACTTTTGGTTAAAACATCACCAAAATCGGGGGCTTTTGCGGTTTCAATTCTCTGAAAAATCTGTGGTTCCATATTTCTTTATAATTTGGTTAGTCCACAAATCTATGAAAAAGAAATCTGCCACTTTGTCACCGTTGCTTAAAATTGTATCTTTGCAGGTTCAATGGCTAAGTTATTGACCGCGATCATTATTTTAAATTTGCATGGAAAAGATTATTGACGAAAAAACACAGGGAAACACGCTAACACTGGAAGCACGCGAAGGCAATTCCCGCAAACTATATATTGAAAGCTACGGCTGCGCTATGAATTTTAGCGATAGCGAGATTGTGGCTTCAATTCTTGCGGACCAAGGCTTTAACACTACAAATTCACTCGAAGAAGCCGATTTGGTTTTGGTAAACACCTGCTCCATCCGTGATAAAGCCGAGCAAACCGTTCGGAAACGTCTTGAAAAATACAACGCCGTAAAGCGAATAAATCCAAAAATGAAGGTTGGCGTTTTGGGCTGTATGGCTGAACGTTTAAAGGAAAAATTTCTTGAAGAGGAAAAAATTGTCGATTTGGTTGTTGGGCCTGACGCCTATAAAGACATTCCGAATTTACTGAAAGAAGTTGAGGAAGGCCGGGATGCCGTGAACGTTATTCTTTCAAAAGAAGAAACCTATGGCGATATTTCACCCGTGCGTTTGGGTGGAAATGGAATTACCGCTTTTGTGAGCATCACCCGCGGTTGTGATAATATGTGTACGTTTTGCGTCGTGCCTTTTACAAGAGGTCGCGAACGCAGCCGTGATCCGCAAAGTATTTTACGCGAAGTAAATGATTTGGCTGAAAAAGGGTATAAAGAAATTACGCTGCTCGGTCAAAACGTAGATAGCTATTTATGGTACGGCGGTGGACTGAAAAAAGATTTCAAAAATGCTTCGGAAATGCAAAAGGCAACCGCTACGGATTTTGCCGTATTGCTTGATATGGTTGCAACGGCTCACCCCAAAATGCGAATTCGTTTTTCAACCAGCAATCCGCAGGATATGCACGAAGAAGTATTGCATATTGTAGCGAAACACGACAATATTTGCAACCACATTCACCTTCCCGTTCAAAGCGGAAGCACGCGGATTTTAAAGAAAATGAACCGCCAGCATACCCGGGAGGAATATATGAAGTTGATTGATAGGATTTGGGAAATCATTCCCGGTTGTTCCATTTCGCAGGATATGATTATTGGTTTTCCCACGGAAACTGAAGAAGACCATAAAGAAACGATGAGCTTGATGGAATATGTGAAATATGATTTTGGCTATATGTATAAATATTCCGAAAGGCCCGGCACCATGGCTGCCCGAAAACTGGAAGACGATGTGCCCGAAGAAATTAAAAGCCGAAGATTGACTGAGATTGTTGATCTTCAGCAAAAACACAGCGCCATTCGCACAGCGGAATTTTTAGGAAAAATTGTTACTGTTTTGATTGAGAAAGAATCCAAAAAAAACAAAGATGAATGGAGCGGAAGAACGGAGCATAATAATGTTGCTGTTTTTCCGAAGGAAAATTACAAAGCGGGAGATTTTGTAAAAGTAAAAGTAACCGATTGCACTACGGCTACCCTAATTGGCAAAGCTGTAGGTTTTTCAGGCAACAATTAATTTATGGAAAGCATACAAGCAACAAAACAACGTTTCGGAATAATAGGCAACGACCCAAAACTGAACCGTGCCGTTGAAAAAGCAATTCAGGTTGCACCTACTGATATTTCTGTATTGGTTACGGGCGAAAGCGGTGTGGGGAAAGAAAGTATTCCGAAAATAATCCACTCACTTTCGCACAGAAAGCATGGAAAATACATTGCCGTAAACTGTGGCGCAATCCCCGAAGGAACTATTGATAGCGAACTTTTTGGTCACGAAAAAGGATCTTTTACGGGCGCAACCGCAACCAGAAGTGGTTATTTTGAAGTAGCCGATGGCGGAACTATTTTTCTTGATGAAGTTGGCGAACTGCCGCTACCAACGCAAGTTCGCTTGCTTCGCGTTTTGGAAAATGGCGAATTTTTAAAAGTTGGTTCCTCCGCAGCGCAAAAAACCGATGTTCGTATTGTTGCCGCAACCAATGTAAAAATGGTCGATGCCATTGAAAAAGGAAAATTTCGCGAAGACCTTTATTATAGGCTGAGTACTGTGGAAATAAATTTGCCACCACTTCGCGAACGGCAGGAAGACATACATTTGCTTTTCAGAAAATTTGCGGCGGATTTTGCGCAGAAATATAAAATGCCAACCATCCGTTTGGACGATCACGCTACCGAGCTTTTGCTGAAATATCGCTGGAGTGGAAACATTCGCCAACTGCGGAATGTTGCCGAACAGATTTCGGTTTTGGAGCAGAATCGCGAAATTTCTTATGAAACCTTAAAGCATTATTTGCCAGACATGGGCAGCAATCTTCCCGCAATTGTAAACGCGAAGAAAGCCGAAAGTGATTTCAGTAGCGAGCGGGAAATTCTTTACAAAGTGCTTTTCGATATGAAACGTGACGTAAACGATCTAAAAAAACTTACTTTGGAATTGATGAAAACGGGAAATACTGCCAAAGTAAAAGAAGAGCAATCGTCGCTTATCAATAAAATATATTCCGAAGAAAATGAGGCAGAGGAAGAATTGGCATCAATAATTGAGGAAGAAAACAACGGCCAGGAAAGTGATGTGGAAGTTTTCAGCATTCCCGAAAATGCTTCTGAGACGAGAAAAGACAAATATGAATATGCTGAGGAAATACAAGAAGAAGAAAACCTTTCACTTCAACAAAAAGAATTGGAACTAATCAAGAAATCGCTGGAAAAATATCACGGAAAACGAAAGGATGCCGCGGATGAGCTGGGCATTTCCGAAAGAACTTTATATAGAAAGATAAAGCAGTACGACTTATAGGTTTGTGGTTTGTGGTTAAAAATTAAAATAACATAAATGCGTAAAATATTATTAACAGTATTTCTTATTACTTCAACTTTAATTTTGCAAAGTTGCGGCTCATATTCCTTTACGGGTGCGGATATTAATTATACTACCACCAAAACGGTGCAGGTAAACTATTTTCAAAACAACGCTCCAATTGTTGAGCCGGGAATTGCACGGGATTTTACACAAAAATTACAGGATTTGTTGCTGAACCAAACCAGTTTGGATTTGGTTAACAGCAGTGGCGATTTGGTTTACGAGGGAGAAATTACCCAGTTTTATATTTCGCCAATTACTGCAACTTCAAACAGTACAGCTGCTCAAAACAGGTTGACTATTGCAATAAATGTGAGATTTTACAACACAAAAGAGCCATTGAAGGATTTTGAGCAACCCTTCAGTTTTTATTACGATTACGATGGCCAGACTCAATTGACCGGCTCAAAATTGGACGCCGCTGTCGATATTATTTTTGAACGCCTGACGCAGGATATTTTTAACAAATCACTTGCAAATTGGTAGCATTTTGAACACATCAAACTTTACATATTTGCTCGCCAATCCTCAGAAAATAACAGCTGAGGATTTAGCTACTTTGGATTTACTCATTAAGAAATACCCCTATTTTCAGAGTGCTCGGGCATTGCAGTTGAAAGGCTTGAAAAACAACGATAGTTTTTTATATAACGATGCGCTGAAGCTTACCGCTGCGCACACAACCGATCGTGATATTCTTTTTGAATATATCACTTCGGAAAAATTTATCCAGAATGAAATTTCGCAATCCATATTGCAGCACGACGCTACGGTTGATGAGATAAAAGTAGTTTCAGAAGATGTTTCGGAACAAATAAGTCTTGAAATTGATAGGCAACTGAAAGCCGAAATGCAAAAAGCTGAGAATATTCTGAACCCACAACTTTTCCAAAGAAAAGTAGAATCCGTAACCATTTTAGCTGAAAAAAAGGAAGAAAACCCAGAAGAAATACTTCAGCCAGACAAGCCATTGGAGTTTACTAAAAATGATACGCATTCCTTCTCCGAATGGTTAAAACTGACTAAGGCAAAACCCATTGAGCGTTTGGAAGATACTTCCGAAGGAAAAAATGACGAACCGAAAAAGGACGATAGAGAGCGAAAATTTGAATTGATTGATAAATTTATTCAGGAACGCCCAAAAATAATTCCTTCAGAAATAGAAAATAAAGCGCCCAAAGAAGAAAAAACCATTACAGCCAATCCACATTCACAACCGTCTGATTCACTAATGACGGAGACTTTGGCGAAAGTTTACCTGCAACAAAAAAACTATAAAAAAGCAATTCAAGCATATAAAATTTTAATTTTGAAAAATCCCGAAAAAAGTGGTTTCTTTGCAGACCAAATTCGGGCAATAGAAAAATTGATTAATTCAGAACAATCATGAGTACCTTTACAATATTTTTAATTTTAATAATGATAGTGGCCTTTTTATTGGTCATAGTTATAATGGTTCAAAACCCAAAAGGCGGCGGGCTTTCATCGTCATTCGGCGGTGGCGGAGGCGCACAGATTGGTGGCGTTCAAAAAACAAGTGACTTTCTTGATAAAAGTACTTGGACGCTTGCAACCATTATGTTGGCGTTGATTTTATTTTCAAATGTTTTTATAATGGGCGGTAACAGTTTGCAATCAAAAACTTTTGATCCAAACAGCGTACCAGCAGTACCAACAACGGATACTCCTGCACCAACAGCACCTGAAACTACAAACTAATATTTAGTTACAATATATTTAAAAATGCCAGCTTCTGACAAGCTGGCATTTTTGTTTTGTAATGTGTCAGTTTATGGGCAGTGGCACAATTTCTGCCAATTAGCAATCAAACATTTAAACTCAAGTTTAACAACTAAAAAATAAAATTGAAATGGCATTAAAAATTCAACCACTTGCAGACCGCGTTTTAGTTCAGCCGCAAGAAGCTGAGACTAAGACCGCATCTGGAATTTACATTCCTGATTCCGCAAAGGAAAAACCGCAACAAGGTAAAGTAGTAGCTGTGGGCAAAGGCAAAGAAGACCACAAAATGACCGTGAAGGTTGGCGATACCGTTCTTTACGGAAAATACTCTGGCAGCGAATTAAAGTTTGATGGCAAAGACTACCTGATTATGCGCGAGGATGATATTTTAGCCATCATCTAAATTCCAAATCACAAGTACCAAATTCCAAAATTTGGGATTTGGGATTTGGGATTTGGGATTTTTATTTTGGAATTTCTTCAAAAACAAAAAGTTTAAAATTTATAAGTATTAACTAAAGATTTCCGCCTTCGCGGAAATGAAAAAATTAAAGTTTATGGCAAAAGATATAAAATTTGATGTAGATGCCCGCGATGCAATTAAACGCGGCGTTGACGCATTGGCAAACGCAGTAAAAGTAACTTTGGGCCCAAAGGGCCGTAACGTAATTATCAGCAAATCTTTCGGCGCTCCACAAGTGACCAAGGATGGTGTTACAGTTGCAAAAGAAATTGAATTGCAAGACCCACTTGAAAATATGGGCGCGCAAATGGTGAAGGAAGTAGCTTCAAAAACCAACGATCTCGCTGGTGATGGAACAACAACCGCTACCGTTCTTGCACAGGCAATCGTAAAAGAAGGTCTTAAAAACGTAGCCGCTGGCGCAAATCCAATGGATTTGAAACGCGGTATTGACAAAGCTGTTGAAGCTATCGTTAAAAATTTGGAAAGCCAATCTACTAAAGTTGGCAATTCTTCAGAAATGATAAAGCAAGTGGCTTCCATTTCTGCAAACAATGATGATGTTATTGGCGATTTGATCGCCAAAGCATTCGGAAAAGTTGGAAAAGAAGGCGTTATCACTGTTGAAGAAGCAAAAGGAACTGAAACCTACGTTGATGTTGTTGAAGGTATGCAATTTGACCGTGGCTACCTTTCTCCTTATTTCGTAACCGATACCGAAAAAATGCAGACCGAATTGGAAAACCCAATGGTATTGCTTTACGACAAGAAAATTTCTTCAATGAAAGATTTGCTTCCTATACTTGAGCCAGTGGCACAACAAGGAAAATCTCTTTTGATTATCGCCGAAGATGTTGACGGAGAGGCTTTGGCTACTTTGGTAGTAAATAAACTTCGCGGTTCATTGAAAATTGCAGCTGTAAAAGCGCCAGGTTTTGGTGACAGAAGAAAGGCAATGTTGGAAGACATCGCAGTTTTAACTGGAGGAACTGTAATTGCTGAAGAACGCGGTTTCACTTTGGAAAATGCAACAATCGATATGTTGGGTTCTGCGGAAACAATCACAATTGATAAAGACAACACTACAATTGTAAATGGCGCAGGAAACAAAAGCGACATTAAAGGTCGTGTGAACCAAATAAAATCGCAGATAGAATCTACAACTAGCGATTACGACAAAGAAAAATTGCAAGAGCGTTTGGCCAAATTGGCTGGTGGTGTTGCCGTTCTTTACGTTGGTGCTGCTTCTGAAGTGGAAATGAAGGAGAAAAAAGACCGTGTTGATGATGCACTTCACGCAACCCGCGCGGCTGTTGAGGAAGGTATAGTTGCAGGTGGTGGCGTAGCTTTGGTTCGCGCCATTGAGGTTTTGAAAAAACTTACAACAGAAACTTTAGACGAAACAACAGGGGTTCAAATCGTGGCTCGCGCCATTGAATCTCCACTTCGTACAATCGTTGAAAACGCTGGTGGTGAAGGTTCCGTAGTAATCAATAAGGTCTTGGAAGGCAAGAAAAATTTCGGTTACGATGCTAAAACTGAAAAATATGTTGATATGCTAAAAGCAGGAATCATCGATCCTAAAAAAGTAACCCGTATCGCGCTTGAAAACGCTGCTTCGGTTGCTGGGATGATTTTGACTACCGAATGTGCTTTGGTTGATATAAAAGAAGAAAATGCCGGCGGCGGAATGCCAGGCGGCATGGGCGGTGGAATGCCCGGGATGATGTAATCCCTAAAGTGATTAATAGTTAAAACCTCACAAGTCTTCAAGATTTGTGAGGTTTTTTTATTTCTGAAATTGACTACATTTATAACCAAACAGTCAAAATTTGGAAATCCCTTTCGAACCCATTCTCTTCGGAATAAAAGTGAATATTCATCTCATTATGGAATATCTCGCTTTTATCGTGGGTTTCCGTTATTATGTTTTTCTTCGGAAAAGAAGTACGGATGAAATTTCCTCAAACAACAGACTTTCAATTATCATCGGCGCTACCTTAGGCGCGTTGATTGGCTCGCGTATTATTGGATTTTTGGAATATCCTTTTATAAACTTTTCTGAAAATACTTGGATTGAATTACTGAACGCAAAATCAATAATGGGCGGTCTCTTCGGCGGACTTTTGGGCGTTGAGATTGCAAAAAAGATAATTGGCGAAAAACGTTCGTCCGGTGATTTGTTCACTTTTCCCATCATTCTCGGGATCTTTATAGGGCGGATTGGTTGCTTTCTTTCGGGCACAAATGAATTCACTTACGGAATAGAAACTAAATCAATCTTAGGAATGGATTTGGGCGATGGAGTGCTTCGGCAACCACTTGCGTTGTACGAACTCGTTTTTTTGGTACTTTTAGCAATAGTGCTGAAACAAATTCAGAAGAAAAAAATATTGAAAAGCGGCGGATTATTCAAATGGTTTATGATATCCTATTTTGGTTTTCGCTTTTTAATAGAATTTTTAAAACCGAATGAGTTTTTCATTTTAGGATTGAGTAGCGTTCAAATACTTTGCGTTATTTGTTTGCTTTACTATTATAAAACAATCTTTTTTGTAAAAGAATCAAGACACAAGAACCAAGATATAAGACAGCCAACTGAAAATTTTTAACTTTTAACTTTTTCGATGCCCGTAAGAAAATACACATACTACGATTTCACCCTAAGCCTTTGCCCAGAATGCTTAAAGCGAATTGACGCAAAAATAGTTTTTGAGGAAAACAATGTTTTTATGCTGAAGCGTTGCCCAGAACACGGCAATAGCAAAGTCTTGATTGCCGATGATGCCGAATACTACAAAAACATCCGAAACTACAACAAGCCTTCGGAAATGCCCTATACCTTCAACACAAAAACGCATTACGGCTGCCCGTATGATTGCGGTTTGTGCCCAGACCACGAACAGCATTCGTGTTTGACGATTGTTGAAGTCACCGATCGATGCAACCTCACCTGCCCTACTTGTTACGCAGGTTCGTCGCCAACGTATGGGCGGCACCGAACTTTGGATGAAATAAAAAAAATGATGGACGCCGTGGTTCGGAATGAAAAAGAGCCCGATGTTGTTCAAATAAGTGGCGGCGAACCCACAATCCATCCACAGTTTTTTGAGATTTTGGATTATGCAAAAACGCTTCCCATAAAACATGTAATGCTGAATACCAACGGAATCCGGATTGCAAAAGAGAAAGATTTTGCCGAAAAACTGAAAACGTACGCTCCCGATTTCGAAATCTATTTGCAATTCGATTCTTTTGAGGATTCAGTTTTGCAAACCTTGCGTGGCGCCGATTTGAGTAAAATCCGTCAGCAAGCGCTTGCCAATTTGAATGAAGTGAATCTTTCAACAACGTTGGTTGTAACCCTTCAAAAAGGATTGAATGATGGCGAAATTGGTAAAGTTATCGACTTCGCCTTAAAACAAAAATGCGTTCGCGGCGTAACATTTCAGCCCACTCAAATTGCTGGGAGATTGGAAGATTTCAATACTGAAACCGATAGGATTACTTTAACGGAAGTACGCAGAAAAATTTTGGAGCAAACCGATGTTTTTAATGCAGAAGATTTACTTCCCGTTCCCTGCAATCCCGATGCTTTGGCTATGGGTTATGCCCTAAAATTGGGCGACGAAGTTTTTCCGTTGACGCGTTACATCAATCCGCAGGATTTGTTGGACAACAGTAAAAACACGATAGTTTACGAACAGGACGAAATGCTAAAAGGAAAAATGATTGAGCTTTTCAGTACGGGAAATTCGGTAGAATGCGCGCAGAAAAATTTGAAGTCAATTCTCTGTTGTCTTCCCAATATTGACGCGCCGGAATTAGGCTATGACAATCTTTTCAGAGTAATTATTATGCAATTTATTGACGCCTATAATTTTGACGTCCGCAGCATCAAAAAATCCTGTGTGCATATTGTGGACAAAGATTACAAAATCATCCCGTTTGAAACGATGAATTTATTTTATCGGGATGATAAAAAAGAATATTTGGAGAAACTTAAATCAGAAGCGTTATGATTTTTTTAGAAGTAGGTGACCTAACCGGTTTAGTTATCATCATTGTAGCAATTATGCTACTTCCCTCTATTATTTTGGGAATAATTGGCGCCGTTTTATTTGCAAATGACAAGAAAAAAGCAGGAAAAATACTTATGATTCTTGGGGTAGTTTATCTTTTGATAAGTCTTGGGATTTGTGGGAGTATGATGATTTAAAAATTAGTTTTAATGATACTGTTTATTGTTTTTGTTTTTATGCCATTTGCTATTTTTATCTATGGCCAAGTTCTTATAAGAGAAGAAAATAAGGTGAAAGACAAGAAAACAGGAAAAATATTGATTATAACATCAATTGTTTTTGCAATAATTGGTTTAGGATACTGCGGAATGTTACTATAGCAAATTCCTTAAAAGGCAACCTCTACTTCTATCAATTCGTCATTTCTGTTCACTGTAACAGTTGCAGTCTGCCCCTTTTCAAATTTCGAAAGACTTTTCATATAGCTCATCATATCGGTTACCTCGTAATCGCCCATTTTCACTACAATATCACCTTTTTGAAGCCCTGCTTTTTGTGCGGGACGGTCTTCGCTGATGCCGTCAATTCGCATTCCTTTTCCGCTGAAAAGATAATCGGGAACTACACCCAATGTCACTTTAAAATCTGGAACAACCTCGCTTTCATTTTTGGTTTTTTTGAAAGGAAGTTTCTTTTGGGAATCCAAATCTTTTATAATGCTGAAAATATAATTTGAAACAATTTCCATTCCCGCAAAATTAACTTTTTCGGTGTCGTCGCTTGGTTTGTGGTAATCTTCGTGCTGTCCGGTGAAGAAATGCAGCACAGGAATATCCGCCAAATAAAACGAAGTATGGTCGCTCGGTCCAACCCCACTTTCATTTTCGGCAATGTTTAAATCGCCAGCATTCGCATTTACGGTCTGTTTCAAAATAGGTGAAGTTCCCACGCCATAAACCGCCAAAGTGTTTTCAGAATTCAATCTTCCAACCATATCCATATTCAGCATATAGGTTACTTTTTTGGTATTAATAGTTGGATTTTTCACGAAATAATTGGAACCCAGCAAACCTTCTTCTTCCCCGGAAAAAGCAATAAAAAGATAGTTATTGTTTTTTGGAGAACCTTTCTTTTGAAGCGAATCCGCCAAATGCAACATCATTGCTACGCCGCTCGCATTATCGTCCGCGCCGTTGTGGATTGCCTCACCTTCGCGATACAGTGATCCTTCGCCACCCATTCCCAAATGGTCGTAATGTGCTCCAATAACAACAGTGTTTTCGGCTTTGTTGTCTATATATCCAATTACGTTTTCGCCAGTTTCAGTGCTGTCGTTTTTTTCTGAAGTAAATTCTGCTTCTTGATGTGGGTTCTTACTGCCCTTAAAAGTAAATTTCTGAAAATAGCCATCCGTTCCTTTCGATTGCAATCCTAAATCTTCAAATCTTTTCGCAATATATTCCGCAGCTTTCTTTTCGTCTGTGGAACCTGTTTTTCTTCCGTTCAAACTATCGTTTGCCAAAACGGAAACATCCTCTTTCATAGTTACCGATTTCATCTTTGTTTCCTTACAGGAAAAAACAAGCATTGCCAGAAATATCAATAAAATTGCACGCATATCATTACTTTTGTGCAAAAGTACATTAAAATGAAATTATTATATACGCTAATCATTGTTTCAGTTTTAGTAAGCTGTAAAAATGATGTGAAAAAGAGTGAAAAAAATTCAATCGAAACAATTGATAAAAACGAATCGTATGTTCTTGATGAACAAACAAAGGATACTTTAATTTATCCCGAAGAAAAACATTTCAAAAACATCCGCCAAGTAACTTTTGGTGGTGATAATGCGGAAGCGTATTGGAGTTTTGACGACAGCAAACTCATCTTTCAAAGTAACAATAAAAACTGGGGCGTAAACTGTGACCAAATGTTTTTAATGAATGCTGACGAAACGTTCAAAGACAAGCAACCACCGATGGTGAGCACTGGAAAAGGCCGAACTACCTGCAGCTATTTTCTGCCAGACGGAAAACACATCGTTTACGGAAGCACACATTTAAAAGACAAAAACTGTCCCGAAGTTCCGTTGAAAAAAGAAGGAAAATACGTTTGGCCCGTTTATGATAGTTTCGACATTTTTGTAGCGGATTTAGATGGAAATATTACCGCACAACTTACAAACGAACCAGGTTATGATGCCGAAGCGACCGTTTCACCCAAAGGCGATAAAATAGTTTTCACTTCCATGCGAAGTGGCGATTTGGAATTGTACACGATGGATTTGGACGGTAAAAATGTGAAGCAAATTACCAATGAATTAGGCTATGACGGCGGTGCATTCTTTTCGCCCGACGGTTCAAAATTAATTTTCCGCGCTTCCCGACCAAAAATCGAGACGGAAATAAAAGAATACAAAGATTTACTAGCCCAAGGTTTGGTGCAACCCACCGAAATGGAGCTTTTTATATGCAATGCTGATGGCAGCGAGCTTCGTCAATTGACGCATTTGGGAAATGCGAATTGGGCACCGTTCTTTCATCCTTCGGGGAAAAAGATTTTGTTTTCTAGCAATTTTGAGGCGGAAAGAGGATTTCCGTTCAATCTGTATTTAATTGATATTGATGGAAAAAACTTGGAACGTGTTACCCACGGCGAAACCTTTGACGCTTTTCCGGTATTTTCTAACGATGGAAAAAGATTGGCTTTTTCTTCCAACAGAAATAACGGCGGCGGACACGACACCAATCTTTTTATAGCCGAATGGCAGGACTAAATTGATTAACGGTTTTAGTCCCGATAGCTATCGGCAGCCGATTTTAGATTTTTGATTTAATGCTTTAATAGTTGCTTTTGAATTTCATTAAACAATATAAAATTCCGCTACTATTTGCAATAGCTTCTATTGCGCTTTATATCAATTTTGGTTATGGTTTGGAGCGAAGTGATTTTATAAAACTCATTTTATTTTGCACTTATCTTTTTTATCTTTCCTATTATTTTATTGAAAAAGTCAAGCTGAATTTTTGGTTATTGGCGAGTTTGGGAATTGTTTCAAGACTTGCCTTTATTGCTGCAATCCCAAATCTTTCGCAGGATTTTTATCGGTTTTTATGGGATGGGCGGTTGCTTTTG
Organism: Aequorivita soesokkakensis; assembly: GCF_001641085.1. GTDB lineage: Bacteria > Bacteroidota > Bacteroidia > Flavobacteriales > Flavobacteriaceae > Aequorivita > Aequorivita soesokkakensis. The sequence continues at coordinate 70,157 of NZ_LXIE01000011.1, forward strand.
CAGGGCATGAGTCCATACTTGTTCACTCCCAGCTCCTCGACTGCGCTCGGAGTGACAATTGAGCAATCCCAACAATTAATTGAGGGAATGGGTTCGCTTAATGCAAGCCATTTCAGCAATTATCCTCCTATTAATCAATTGTTTTTTGCAATCGCTGCGCTATTTACTGGCAAAAGTATTTTGGGTTCTGTGGTTGTTCTTCGGGTGCTGATTATTTTGGCAGATGTTGGTATTCTTTACTTTGGGAAGAAACTTTTGGAGAAACTGAACCTTCCAATTAAAAACATCTTTTGGTATTTTCTAAATCCTTTTATAATTATCGAACTTACAGGAAACCTTCATTTTGAAGGGGTGATGCTTTTCTTTTTTGTGTGGGCGTTATATCTTCTTTTAAAAGGAAAATGGCTTTGGGCAGGGGTTTTGATTGGAATTTCAGTTTCAGTCAAGTTGATTCCTTTGTTGTTTTTGCCGTTATTTTTGAAGTTTTTTATTTCGAAAAATACCTCAGCTCCATTTAAAACCCAAAGTTCAAGTTGGGCAACTTTGGTGAAATTTTACAGTATCATTGGGCTTACGGTTTTGATTACTTTCCTTCCCTTTCTTTCTTCAGAATTTATTGAGCATTTCTCAGCAACCATTGCGCTCTGGTTTCAAAATTTTGAGTTTAATGCCAGTATTTATTACGTAATTCGGTGGATTGGATTTCAAATTGTGGGCTGGAATTTGATAGAAACCGTCGGAAAGATTCTTCCTGTTTTGGTTTTACTTTTTGTTTTGGGAATTGCTTTTTTCAGAAAAAATAAAACTCCTCAGCAATTGATTACCGCGATGCTTTTTGCAGTTTCTTTTTACTTCTTACTTTCAACAACCGTGCATCCGTGGTACATTGCCACCCCACTTTTGCTTTCGGTTTTCACAAAATATAAATTCCCGATTGTATGGAGTTTTGTTGTGATGTTGAGTTATTCCGCCTACGGAAAAGATGGGTTTAACGAAAATCTTTGGTTGGTGGCTTTGGAATATGTTGTAGTAATTGGGGTTGCAGTTTGGGAGATGTACCCCTTCCGTCATCAAAATCGTTTTCAACGATATTGATGCTACCTTCCCCTAAAAAAAGTGGAAGGAACTTTTCTGAAATTATTACTTCTTCACCCGTTCCAACCTATAAAAATCCTTTCTTCTATCCTTTAAGTTTCTAACTGCTCCAAAAGTATGCAGCTCTCTCAACAAGTCGATATCCACATCTGCAACCAAAATCATTTCGGTGTTTGGGGTTGCTTCGGCTTTAATTCCGTTATTGGGAAAAGAGAAGTCACAAGGAGTGAAAACGGCACTTTGGGCGTATTGTATATCCATATTGTGAACTTTTGGAAGGTTTCCAACGCTTCCCGCAATGGCCACGTAACATTCGTTTTCTACGGCTCTTGCTTGCGCGCATAATCTTACACGGGAATAACCGTTTTGGGTATCTGTGAGAAATGGAACAAACAGGATGTCCATTCCTTCGTCGGAAAGTAATCGCGATAATTCCGGAAACTCGGAATCGTAACAGATTAGCACTCCAATTTTTCCGCAGTCGGTATCAAAAGTTTGAAGTGAATTTCCGTTTACCATTCCCCAAACTTTGGCTTCATCGGGAGTTACATGAATTTTTTCATACCGTTCCACGCTTCCATCACGGCGGCAGAGATAACCTACATTATAAAGTTTTCCGCGCACCATTTCCGGCATACTGCCTGTAATGATATTGATATTATAGGAAATGGAAAGTTGCGCCATTTTTTCAATAATCTCCTTGGTGTGTTTGGCCAATTCGCGAATGGCATCTGGCTCACTCATATGGTTGTATTCGGCCATAAGCGGAGCGTTGAAAAATTCAGGAAACATAGCAAAATCGCAACGATAGCCGGCAACGCTATCTACAAAATATTCCACTTGCTGCATTAAATCCTCCATGCCTTTATAACTCCGCATTTGCCATTGAATGAGCCCCAAGCGAACAACACTTTTAATGGTACTTGGTTTCGGTTTTTTCTCAGGTTTGGTGAAATAAATATTGTCCCATTCCATTAAAACCGCAAATTCACCACTGGCCTTATCACCTTCCAAATACCCTTTTAACACGCGAACTGGGTGAAAATCGTTTGATATTTGAAAATTTAAAACAGGATCATCAATTTGTTTGCGCTTTACCTTTTCGATGTATTGTTTCGGGGAAATTTTATCGGCGTGCAAATGATAGTTGGGCATTCTTCCCCCGAAGATGATGCTTTTCAAATTTAAATTTTCGCAGAGTTCTTTTCGGTAATCATATAATCTTCTTCCCAAACGTAACCCGCGAAAATCTGGGCGAATGAAGACATCTATTCCGTAGAGCACATCGCCCTCGGGATCGTGAATGCTGAAAGTAGGATCGTCCGTGATATCTTTATAAGTATGCTGATCTTCAATTTCATCAAAATCTACAATAATTGACAGCGCACAACCAGCGATTTCCCCATCGGCCATAATAACAACCTGGCCATCCGGGAAAATATCGATTAGATTACCGATTTCGTTTATCTTCCAATAACTGTTTGGAAGTCCGCCATAAGATTGAATGGTAGCTTCTTTCAACGCCTCATAGTCTTTTAGCGTTAGAAATTTTAATTCTATATTTTCAATTTTTTGCGGTTCCATTCTGTTATTTTATTAAATAATCTAAAATCCCTTCCCCCAACTTTTGTGTTGAGGGAAACGATTTCTGCTTTTTTTATTCGTATTTGTATGAAAAATGTATAACTATTTTTACATACCCAAAAGGTACGCAAAAATTAGAGGCGCAACGATAGTCGCATCACTTTCTATAATGAATTTTGGGGTATCAATATCCAGTTTTCCCCAAGTAATTTTTTCGTTTGGAACAGCTCCGGAATAGCTACCGAAACTTGTAGTTGAATCACTAATTTGGCAGAAATAACTCCAAAATGGAGTGTCTGTGCGCTCCATATCCTGATAAAGCATAGGCACTACGCAGATTGGGAAATCACCCGCAATACCTCCACCTATTTGGAAGAAACCGATTCCTTTTTCTGAATTGTCTGTGTACCAATCAGCAAGAAAAGTCATGTATTCTATTCCGCTTTTCATAGTGGAAGCTTTTAATTCGCCTTTTAAAACATAGCTGGCGAAGATGTTGCCCATAGTGCTATCTTCCCACCCTGGGCAGACTATTGGCAGATTTTTTTCGGCAGCGGCATACATCCAGGAGTCTTTTAAATCTATTTCGTAATGTTCTTCCATTACCCCGCTTAAAAGCAGTTTGTACATATATTCGTGCGGAAGGTAGCGTTCGCCTTTGGCTTCGGCTTCCTGCCACAATTTTACAATGTGTTTTTGGATTCTTCTAAAAGCTTCTTCTTCGGGAATACACGTATCGGTTACGCGATTCATTCCTTTTTCAAGCAAATCCCACTCGTCCTGCGGCGTTAGATCGCGGTAATTTGGCACGCGTTTGTAATGGCTGTGCGCCACAAGATTCATAATATCTTCCTCGAGGTTTGCACCCGTGCAGGAAATAATATGTACTTTATCTTGACGGATCATTTCGGCAAAAATCTTTCCCAATTCCGCAGTACTCATAGCACCGGCAAGGGAAACGAGCATTTTTGAACCTTGGTTCAGTTGCGCTTCGTATCCTTTTGCGGCATCCACCAGAGCGGCGGCGTTAAAGTGTAAATAATATTTTTCAATAAATTGGGAAATAGACCCTTTACTAGTACTCATCTTCTTCGGTATTAAATTTTGAAACGCCTTTTTTGGCTTCGTTAAAATTGCTTTCGTATTCGTCGCCTTCCTCAGTTCCCGCAAATTTATAGGTTAACATTTTGTAATAAAGTTTTGCAGCTACAAAGTCTGAAGCTCTTTCTTGTTCATTTGGACAAAGTTCTACAATATCAAAACCTACCACGTTTTTTTCTTCAAAAACCTGTTTTAGGAAATCAAGGGTTTCGTACCAAAAAAGCCCACCTGGCTCTGGAGTTCCCGTTGATGGTAGGATTGAAGGGTCGAAGGCATCTAAATCAAAAGTGATAAAAACGTTTTCTCCCAATGCTTCAATTACTTTGTCCATCCAATATTCATCCTTTGCCATATCATGGGCGAAGAATACTTTCTCCTCGTCCATCACGCGGGTTTCGGCAATGTCCATACTTCTAATACCAACTTGTACAAGGTTGGTAGTTTGGCTGGCCTCATAAACAGCGCAGGCATGGTTGCAAGTGCTTCCGTGGAAATCTTTTCGCAAATCGGCGTGGGCATCAATATGAAGCACTGTTAAATCATCAAAACACTCATTGAAAGCGCGAATTGTACCAATTGAAATACTGTGCTCGCCGCCAAAGATTGTTACAAATTTATTTCGCTTTATATAATCTTTTGTGGTTTTGTGCACTTCTGAAACAACTGCTTCCGGAGAGGAATTTTCAGTTATGGCATCTGCAAGGTAAACACCTTGTTTATAAACCTCTGTTTGGGTTTCAATGTCATAAAGTTCCATGTTTTCCGAAGCGTCCAAAAATGCCTCTGGGCCTTTATCCGCACCTTTTTGCCAAGTGCTGGTTCCATCATAGGGAACTGGAATTAATACAATTTTTGATGTTTCAAGGGCCGCATATTTTTGCGGGATTCCGGCGTACGTCTTAGTGCTCATAACCTAAAATGTTTAGCAATTGCTCGCTTGTTTGTTGTTCTGAAAAAAGTTTGGTTGTTATGTTATTGTTTTTGTCTCTGTCTATCAAAATATGTTTAGGCGAAGGCACCAAACAGTGTTGTAGCCCCCCGAAACCACCGATACTTTCTTGATATGCTCCTGTGTTAAAGAAGCCAATATACAAAGGTTTTTCTTTACGGAACTTTGGTAGATAAATAGCCGCCATGTTTTGTTCGCTATTGTAATAATCATCGCTATCACAAGTCAATCCTCCTAAAAGCACTCTTTCATATTCATCGTTCCAACGATTTATGGCGAGCATAATAAAGCGTTTGCTGATTGCCCAAGTATCCGGAAGTGTGGTTATAAATGAAGAATTTATCATATTCCACTTTTCACGGTCGTTTTGTTGTTTTTGGTACAGAATTTCATAAATAGCACCACCGCTCTCGCCTACTGTAAAGCTTCCGAACTCTGTAAAAATATGCGGTACGGGCACTTCCGCCTCTGCACAGGTAATGTTTATTTGGTTTAAAATTTCGTCTATCATATATTGATAGTCATATTCAAAATGCAATGAATTTTTTATGGGAAAACCACCACCAATATTCAAACTGTCAAGGGAAGGGCAGATTTTTTTCAATCGAACATACACCTTTAAACACTTTACCAATTCGTTCCAATAGTAGGCAGTGTCACGAATACCGGTGTTTATGAAGAAATGCAGCATTTTTAGATCTACACGCTCGTTGTTCTTTATTTGTTCCTCATAAAAAGGGATGATGTTTTTATAACCAATACCTAATCTTGAAGTATAAAATTCAAATTTCGGCTCTTCTTCCGAAGCAATACGGATACCTACGTTGAAATGATTTTTAATACTGTCTGAAAGCAATTCAATTTCCTCATAATTATCAATAATCGGAATGCAATTTTCATGACCGTTATTGATTAAACGGGCTATGTTTTCAATATAACGCTCACGCTTAAAACCATTGCAAATTACATAAGTTTTATCTGTTACTTTACCTGTTTTCTTTAGGCTTTCAACAATATCAATATCAAAAGCGGAAGAGGTTTCAATATGAATATCATTCTTTAAAGCTTCATTTAAAACGTGCTTAAAATGGGAACTTTTTGTACAATAACAATAGTTGTAGCTTCCTTTATAATCGTTTTTTTCAATTCCTTTTTTAAACCATTTCTTGGCGAGCTTAATATTTTCTGAAATTTTGGGAAGATAGGTAAACTTAAGCGGGGCGCCATATTGCTCTACTAGCCCCATCAAGTCTATGCCGTGAAATTCCAGCCCATTTTCGCCCAAACGGAATTCTTCCTGTGGAAAATAATACGTTTGGTCAATTAAATCTATGTATTTGGTGTTCATCCTTTTGTTTTCGTTGTATGGTGTAAATTAAAAATTCTTGTTGCGTATTTCCAAAAAAAAGAGAAGTATAACAAAAAATTAACTTGAAGATTAAATACGAATAGGCAAAGTATTTATAATGAAACGTTTGCCCGTAACCCACTGCGACGCAGCTGTTGGAAGTAAAAATGTGTTGTTCATTTAGAATCTATGTTTCCGAAATTTTTCAAAAACCAACCATTTTAAATTATAATATTTTTTAAATATTTACAGTACAAAAGTGCCAAAAAAATTTCAATAATTTATAAAACCTGAAAAATTTTCACTTCCAGCTATATCATACTGAACATATTGAGTTCCTTTTCGGTAAGGGTTCGCCAACGGCCACGGGGCAAATCCTTTTTGGTAAGCGGTCCGAGAGTAACGCAATCTACACGAACCACATCATAGCCAAGGTTTTCAAAAATGGTTCTGATGATACTGTTTCCAGTGTGTTTTATCTTTAAACCAATTTCACTTTTTGGCGAATTATCAACATAGCTTATTTCCTCAACCGTAATTTCTTTGCCTTCTACAGTGAAACCTTCCTTAATTTTTTTAAGATGCTCAGCCTTTAGGTTTTTGTCAAGCTCAATATGAAACAATCTTGGAATTCCCTTTTTAGAGAATTTTTGAACAAATTCGTCATCATTTGTGAAAAGCAAAAGCCCTGTTGCATTTCTGCCCAAACGCCCGAACGGTTTTATTTTTGCCGTGGTAGCGTTTGCAACCAAATCCATCACTGTCATTCCTTTTGCGTTGCTGTCTGTGGTTGAAAAACCTTTGGGTTTGTTCAACAAAACGTATGTATTTGGTTCAGGATTCAATCTTCGTCCGTCAAAACGCACATCGTCTTTCAACTGAACTTTATAGCCCATTTCATTAATGATCTTTCCGTTTACCGTAACCAAACCTGTGGCAATATAAGTATCTGCTTCACGACGGGAGCATACACCACTGTTTGCAATGTATTTGTTCAGCCTAATTCCATCTTCAGGATTGCTTTTCTTTACTACTTGTGCAGGTTTTTCACGACGGCCAATTTCTTTTCCTGTTTTGTCAAACTTCAACTTTGGTTTCGTTGGATCTTGCTGACGACTCGTTTTTTTACTTGAAGAATCAGACTTCAAAGGAGCATTTCCACGAGCCATACTTTTCTTTCGTGCATTTTTCCCCGGCTTGTTGGAACCTCTTCCTTTATCGTAATTGTCTTGTGTGCTCATTTAGTATTTTTTGCAAAGGTAAGCAAATTTAGTAGGCAGTCGCAGTTTTCAATTTTCAGTTAAAGGACTGCAAATAGTAATTGGCAACCGAGGTTTTTTTAGGAAATTATTTGTTTCAAAATCTTTAAATAATCCGCTCGATTTTTTAAAAAATCCATTTCAGAAATATCGATGATTTTTATATTTTCAGAATGTTGGTTTTTGATGAATTCCAAATAGCTTGCATTCAATTTTTGTAGATATTCGGCTTGAATGCTCTGCTCATATTTGCGTCCCCGCTTTTTGATGTTCTCCAAAAGCCTATCGGTATTTTGATATAAATAAATATAGATATCAGGTTTCGGAAGTTCCTTGTGCATCACCTGAAAGAGTTTTTTGTAGAGTGAAAATTCTTCTTCTGGCAAAGTGATGCTGGCAAAAATCAAGGATTTATTTACGTCATAATCTGCAATTACAGATTCCTTAAAAAGATCAAACTGTGTAATATCATCAACTAATTGCTGATAGCGGTCTGCAAGAAAAGACATTTCCAAAGGAAAAGCATAGCGTGCTGGATCTTCGTAAAATTTTGGAAGAAAAGGGTTGTCCTTAAAGCGTTCCAAAATTAATTTTGAATTGAAATCATTTGCAATTTTAGTCGTCAAACTCGTTTTTCCAGCCCCAATATTTCCTTCAATGGTAATGTAATTGAATCGTGAAATATTATAATCCTTCATCGGGTTGCTCAACCATTTGGATTGTTTTTGCAGTGCGCTATTATCTTCAGTTTCAGCCAAAAGTTTGATTATATTTTTATGTGAAATAGGATGGATTAAATGTGAATTTAGCTCCGCCAGCGGCTGCAAAACAAACTTTCGCTTTTCCATTTCGGGATGCGGAACGATTAATTTTTCAGTATCAAAAATTTCATCGTCCACAAACAGAATGTCAATATCAATCGGCCGGGAAGTATAGGTTTTTGAGGCGTTGCGTTTTCGTCCCATTGTTTTTTCAATTTCCAAAATGGTTTTCAAAACTTTGGAAGACTTCATATCTGTTTGAAGCCAAACAGCGCAATTCAAAAAAGGATCGCCTTCAAAACCAAATGCAGGAGTTTCGTAAACGGAAGAGATTTTAACGATGCTTCCCACCTCTTCAAAAATTGAATTTACGGCGTTTTGAAGATGCTCAAAACGGTTGCCCATATTGCTCCCTAACGAAAGATATATATTTGATTGTGGTTTAATGAAATTCCCTTTTTTAATTTACAACTATTGAAACCACATACCCTTCGTTTCCTCGAATGTTGAACACGGTGTCGTCGTCAAAAATAAGATATTGTCCCTTTATTCCTTTTAAAATTCCTTCATAAAAAGGTGTTTTTTCAAGGTTGAGCGATTTTGGTTTTTGGGGATATTTTAAAACCGGGAATTGCAGATTGGTTTCAGCATTGTTTTCTAAATAATATTCAATTGCTTCTGCCGGAATAAACTGTTTCAACTTATTTCGCCATTCCACCAAATCTTCATCTTTAATTTCGTTTTTCAGCATTGTTCGCCAATTGGTTTTATCGCTCACATGATCTTTTAAAGCTACTTCGGTAATTCCCGCCAAATAACGGTTGGGAACCTCAACAATTTCTATGGCTTCGTGGGCACCTTGGTCAATCCATCGGGTGGGAATCTGACTTTTTCGCGTAACGCCAACTTTCACGCTGCTGCTATTGGCAAGGTAAACCACGTGCGGTTGTATCTGTACTTTTTCCTCATAGGCAAGATCGCGATCCTCGATTCCCAAATGTGCTTTGCTCAGTTCCGGATTCATTATCCAATCTGCGGCCTGGGGTATTTCGTAAAAGCAATCATAACAAAATCCTTGGCGGTAAATTTTCTTTTGAAGTCCGCAATTTAAACATTGGTAATGCAGAAAATTAATGGCAACTTTTTTGTCCAACAATTGGTTCATGTTCAAAAAATCGTTTTCAAAAACAAGGTAATACTGAATGGGCGAACCGTTTTCAGTCTGCATTTTGGTGAGTACTCCTTCGTAATTCATTTACTTAAAATTATTTATGCCGAAAACTTTTCCGAAGAACTGCTGTGGAAACATCGCTTCAAAAAAGGAGAAATCGTAATTATAAAATCGTTATTTTTATAGCATAAAGATAGCGGAAAAATATGCCAATCCCCATTGTAAATTCCATTGCTTCTTGGTTTCTGAAGAAAAGGTTTCACCAAATAGACCTTTTTTTAAAGTACCCTATTGAGGTTCAGGAAGAACTGCTTTTCAATTTATTGCAAAAAGCGAAAAATACTGAGATTGGGCGGGAATATGATTTTTCTTCAATTAGAACCTATCGCGATTTTGCGGAACGAATTCCTATTACAACTTACGAAGAAAACGAAGCGCGAATTGAACGTGCCCGACAAGGTGAAGCCAATATTTTTTGGCCCACGCCCATAAAATGGTTTGCAAAATCCAGCGGCACCACAAACGCCAAAAGTAAATTTATACCTGTAACAAACGACTCGTTGGAAGACTGCCATTACGCAGCAAGCAAGGATTTGTTGTGTATGTATCTCAATAACAATCCAAACGCACAATTATTTCTTGGGAAAAGTTTGCGGCTTGGCGGAAGCAAACAATTGTATGAAGAAAACGGGACTGTCTTTGGGGACCTTTCTGCAATTTTAATTGACAATATGCCTTTTTGGGCGGAATTTAGCAGTACGCCCAGCAACGAAGTTTCACTGATGGGCGATTGGGAAACCAAGATGCAAGCCATTGTGAACGAGACTATCAAAGAAAATGTAACAAGTCTTGCAGGCGTACCTTCGTGGATGCTGGTTTTAATGAATAACGTAATGGAAACTACCGGAAAAGGCAACCTCTTTGAAGTTTGGCCTAACTTGGAGGTATATTTTCACGGCGGTGTAAATTTTGACCCATACATTGACCAATACAATAAATTATTGCCTAAAAGTGATTTTAGATATTATGAAATTTACAATGCTTCGGAAGGATTTTTCGCCATTCAGGATCGCAATGAAAACAAGGAATTATTGTTAATGCTGGATTACGGAATTTTTTATGAATTCATCCCGATGGATAGCTACGGTACTCCTGCAGAAAGTATAATTCCGCTAAGCGAGGTTGAGGAAGGAAAAAACTATGCGGTGGTAATTACCACGAATGCTGGGCTTTGGCGTTATAAAATAGGCGATACTGTTCGTTTTACTTCAATAAATCCATACAGAATAAAAGTTACCGGACGCACAAAACACCATATAAACGTTTTTGGTGAAGAATTGATTATCGAAAATGCCGAAACTGCACTACGCAAGGTTTCACAACTTACCAATGCCGAAATTGTAGATTATACCGCCGCTCCAATTTTTATGAATGGAAAGGAAAAAGGGGCGCACGAATGGATTATAGAATTTAAATCACCTCCCAAAGATTTAAATTCATTTACCAAACTTTTGGATTCAGCTTTGCAGGAAGTGAATAGCGATTACGAAGCAAAACGTTTCAACAATACCACTTTAAATGCTCCAAAAATCCATCACGCCCGAGAGCGACTTTTTTATGATTGGCTAAAAGAAAATGATAAACTTGGCGGACAACATAAAGTGCCACGACTTTCCAATACCCGAGATTATTTGGAGGAACTTTTGCGTTTAAATAGCACTTTTTAGCTTTCTTTTTAAAAATAAGGACTCTTGCAACGTGTTGTAAATCGGGCATTTCAAGCACTTTATCGACAGCTTTTTTCAAAAGTTGTATTTCAACGAGTTTACTGGTAAGTTCAACTAAAACTTTTGTGGGCGCTTTTCTTCCGAAGTACTTTTGACCTATAAAATCATTAGTATTTCAAAATGAAACAGGTTTTTTTTATAGTATGTTTTTTAGCTTTCACGGTTTTATTTTCTTCTTGCGCAACTACGCAAACAGTAAATAAAAAAGAAACTGAGGTAGCGGGTTATAATTTGAAAAGCAAAAAAGAGCAAATGCAGAATAAAATTCTTTACAGCAAGAACAAAACTTTGCTCGCAACACCATAAATTTGAATTTATCAATATAAAAAAACCCCGATTTTATCGGGGTTTTTGCTTTTTATAAATGTTTTAGTTTTTATGAAACTGCTTTCAACTTTTTAAGGGTTGATTTGTTCAATTTTTCTTCAGCGTATTCCTTTGTAACATGAACGGTTTTTTCATCAGTGCCTGGCATTTCATACATTGCATCAGTCAAGACAGCTTCACAAAGCGAACGTAAACCACGGGCGCCAAGCTTGTAGTCAATCGCTTGTCCTACGATGAAATCTAAGGCTTCTTCAGTAATTACAAAGTCGATCCCGTCCATTTCAAACAATTTTTTGTATTGCTTAATGATGGCATTTTTCGGCTCGGTAAGAATTGCGCGAAGCGTTTCCTTGTCCAAAGGATTCATATAAGTTAAAACCGGAAGACGCCCAATTATTTCAGGAATCAATCCAAAATCCTTTAAATCCTTCGGAATAATATACCGAAGCATATTGTCCTTCTCCATTTGGTTTTCCTTTACCGAAGCTGTAAAACCAACGGCTTGCATATTCAAACGTTTTGAAATATGACGTTCAATTCCATCAAAAGCGCCACCGGCGATGAAAAGAATATTTTCGGTATTTACCTCAATGAATTTTTGGTCGGGATGTTTTCTGCCTCCTTTTGGCGGAACGTTTACCGTAGTTCCTTCCAAAAGTTTCAATAAAGCTTGCTGAACACCTTCGCCACTTACATCGCGAGTGATTGAAGGATTGTCGCTTTTTCGGGCTATTTTATCAATCTCGTCAATGAAAACGATTCCATTTTCTGCTTTTTCAAGGTTGTAATCTGCGGCTTGAAGCAAACGCGTTAAAATACTTTCAACATCTTCCCCCACGTAACCTGCTTCGGTTAAAACAGTAGCGTCCACAATTGCCAAGGGAACGTTCAACATTCTCGCAATGGTTTTTGCGATCAGAGTTTTTCCGGTTCCGGTTTGTCCTACGATAATAATGTTGCTTTTCTGTATTTCAATATCGTCATCGCTTTTGGGTTGAAGCAAACGTTTGTAATGGTTGTAAACGGCTACGGACATCACTTTTTTCGTGAATTCTTGCCCAATTACATATTCGTCCAAAAATGCTTTTATAAGCTTCGGTTTCTTCAGCATTAAATCTTTGGACAATTCCGTATTGCCGGAATGCAAAGCCTCCTCTACCACAATTCCATGAGCCTGCTCAATGCAACGGTCGCAAATGTGGGCGTCCAAACCGGCAATAAGCAAGTTGGTTTCCGACTTTTTACGGCCGCAAAAGGAACATTCTAAATCTTCTTTCGACATATTATCTTTTTTCAAAATCTTCTTTTAGCTTCGTGTCAATATTTCATCAATCATTCCGTATTCCAAAGCTCTGTCTGCTTTCATCCAATAATCACGATCGCTATCCTCGTAAACCTTTTCGTAGGTTTGACCGGAATGTTTCGCAATAATTTTATAAAGCTCTTCTTTTAATGTAATTATTTCACGTGCCGTGATTTCAATATCACTAGCTTGCCCTTGCGCGCCACCCAATGGTTGGTGAATCATCACTCGCGAGTGCGTCAAACCACTGCGTTTTCCTTTTTCACCGGCACATAAAAGTACGGCTGCCATTGAGGCCGCCATTCCGGTGCAAATAGTTGCTACGTCTGGTTTTATGAATTGCATGGTATCATAAATTCCCAAACCTGCATAAACGCTTCCCCCGGGAGAATTGATATAAATTTGAATATCGCGAGAGGCATCGGTACTTGCCAAAAACAGCAATTGCGCCTGCACAATGTTTGCAACTTGATCATTGATTCCGGTACCGAGAAAAATAATTCGGTCCATCATTAAACGCGAAAAAACGTCCATCGCCACGGCGTTCATTTGGCGTTCTTCAATAATATTTGGTGTCAAGTTTGTTGGATACATACTGCTTATGATCTGGTCATAATACATATTGTTGATCCCTTGATCTTTTATAGCAAAATTTCTAAATTCTTTACTGTAGTTCATAAATGTGTGTTCGTTTGTTTTAAGATACGAAAGTTAATTAAGATAGCCTCAAAATATTCCTGCCTTCGCAGGAATTAAAAAGGCGTTAAATTAAAAAAATTCAACGCCTAAATATAACTATTTCTTCGCTGAATTATGCGTAGGCTTCCTTAATGAATTTGTCGTAAGTAACCTCTTTGGTCTTCAATTTTGCATTTTCCTTAAAGAAGTTTAGCAATTTTGCTGTGTTCAATTGCTCGCTCAAGCGCTCAATTTCTTCTTTGTTTGAAAGGATTCTGGCAGCAATGGATTCCAATTCCTCTTCAGAAGGGTTGGTTTGTCCAAACTGTGCCATTTGTGCTTTTATCATGTTTTTTGAGTAGTCTTTCAACTCGTCAAAAGTAACTTGCAATTTGTTTTCAGCGCGAAGTTTTCCTTCAATCAATTGGTAGCGGAGTCCTTTTTCGCTTCTTTCGTATTCTGCTTTTGCATCTTCTTCGGAAAGTCTTTTTTCGCCACTCATTGCAATCCAACGTTGTAAAAATTCCTTCGGAAGATCAAACTTTGTGTTTTCCAATAAAGAATCGACAACGTCATTCAAAAGCTTTTGGTCGCTTTGTTGTGCAAACTGTCCTTCGGCATCTTCCTTAATTTTAGCTTTCAATTCTTCTTCTGAAGTAACAACGGTTTCGCCAAATAATTTATCGAACAATTCTTGGTTTAATTCGGCCATTTCACGCTTATTCACTTCTTCAATTTTGAAGGAAACCTCAATATCCAAACCGTGTGCGTCATCGTGGGCAACACCCAAATATTTCTGGTTATCGTGATCATCGGCGAACATTCCCTTTGTTTTTAAAGTAACCGTATCGCCCACTTTTGCACCAATCAGGTTTTCTAATTGCTTTTTTCCAGCAATTTCATCTGTGGAAAGAGTTGTTTTCTTTTCGATCTCTTTTTCAGTTGAAGTAAAAGTTCCGGTTATCTCATCGCCTTTTTCAACTTCCTTTTTGGAAATCAATTTTCCGTATTGCTTGCGGATAGTTTTTACTTGGTTGTTCAACATTTCATCGTCCGCAACAATTTTATATTGCAGCACTTCCTTTCCTTTTACGTCAACGCTGAATTCTGGCGCAAGGCCTAATTCAAATTCAAATGAATAATCATCAGCATCCCAGTTTATATCTGCTTCGTTCTTTGGAAGCGGATTTCCGAGGATGTCAAGTTTTTCTTCGGTAAGGAATTTATGAAGTGCGTCCTGCAAAAGTTTATTTACTTCTTCAACCAAAACGGCCTTTCCGTATTGTTTTTTCACCATTCCCATTGGCACTTGGCCTTTACGGAAACCAGGAATATTAGCATTTTTACGATAATCAGCCAATACTTTTTCAACCTTGCTTGAATAATCGTCTTTTGAAATTTCCACTGTAAGTACAGCGTTTAATTTATCAATGTCTTTTTTTGTAATGTTCATTTTTTCTCTTCTGAATTTCGGGATGCAAAAGTACGGTTTTTTGCAAAACCCAACAAACATTTACAAATTGATGTTCAGCGAATTATTGGTCTTCCTTCAAAAGTGAAAAAAGAATGGATTGAAAAAGCGACAACAACAAGCTGAAAAGTAGCGCCCACCATATTGAAACCACTTCAAAACTATCTACAAAGTAATCTGCCATTAAGATAATAATCGCGTTGATTATAAGGAGGAAAAGCCCGAAAGTAACAATGGTTATCGGCAGGGTTAAAAGCACCAATATTGGTTTAACAAGTAACCGCAATAAAGCAATAACAATAGCAACAATAATTGCAGAGCCGTAACCCTCCACGGCAACTCCCGGAAGGATTTTGGCCAAAACAACAACAGCCACAGCGGTGAGTAAAAGTTTTATTATTAGTTTCATTTTTAATGAGGTTTAAGTTGAATTTAAAGATAAAAAAAACCGCCATCAAACGATAGCGGTTTTTTATAAGTTAATTTATAAAATTATGGGCTATTTGTTACCGTAATGGTTGCATAATTGCCAATATGCACCATTGGGATGGTAGCATCATAGGTATCATTTATTGCTTGAATAATCAAATTTGCAGTGTAAGCATATCCTCTTGGCGTTGGGTGAACACCGTCTAAAGAGAATGCGCCACCAGTTACAAACTGGGAAGTAAGAATGCCACCGTCATAAGCAACGCCACCATTTGCAACTCTTGCTAAAGCAACTTTTGCATCAACATAGGCCAATCCTTTAGCTCCGGCAAGTGCTTGAATAGTTGCATTATATGCGGTGCTTGCAGCTGTTACTCGGGCTTGCTCTGAAACGGCCAATACATATTGATCGCTAAGTGGAATTGAAACGCCAATAACACCTTGAGGGTTGCTTGGGTCTGGGGTTGTTCCCAAAACGGAAGAAGCAGTCAGAACGATTAAATCATCAGATTTCACTTGACGCAATTGGCCCAACAATGCCGCTAATGGCGCTGGCAAACTAAATGGTGGGCCTTGAAGAATTGCTGTAACATCAGTTAAATCATCATCAGTCATAATTGGAAAGTTTTGACCTGCGGAAAAATTAATCATTCTCAGCGCAGCTTCTTCCGGAGTGATAATGCCCACTCCTACCAAACCTGGTAATATTTGTGTATTGTAAGCGCTGAACTGAGCATTTAACTGTGCTGCAGTAGCAGCATCCAAAGGAATTGCATTTCTAGGAACTGTTGTGAAATATGGAATTGAAGTTACTTCAGGAATATTCACTAAAACGCCTTTAGCCCCGGCACCGGTTAAAGCATCAACTTGCTGGCTGTAAACAGAAGCAAAAACGTTTGGGTCTGTAATATCATTTGGCCCATAGGTTGACGGATCAAAATTTCCAGTTTGGTCAACACCTGCCCCACCTGAAGTGGCATAGCTCAATATGTCGTTATTTCCAATCCAAAGACTGAAAAAAGTTGGGTTTTGAGAAGCGGCATCGCCAATAACCGTTGCGCTTTCGCTACTAGCAAAACGAGCAAAATAAGGATTTGCAGCACCTGTTGGAACACCTGCAACATTTCCATAGCCAGGAGCTACCAAGTGAAAACTTTTAGCTCCAGGAACACCCATATTATTAAATGGTCCTGTTAATCTATTAGTAATGTCTGTAGTTGGGGTACCAACCAAACGCACTGGCGAAGGACTGCCGTCCGGGCCAACGGCCAATACAAATCTGTTTTCGGTAATTTGGGCACCTCCCAACAATAGCCCCCCCACATTATCATTCATTAATGGTTGGGTGAATTCGCCACCACCAGCAAAGGAAAATTGCTGTGCCATAATGTTTGGGTAACTGTTTTCCTGACCAGTAATATAAAGTGCTCCATCAGCATAACCAGCGGTCAAAGAGTTTCCAACGGAAACATATTTTGATAGATCGGCCGATCCACTTGTGTAAAAACCTTCATCCGTTACTGGGCTGTCAAATTCTGGGTCGCAACTCACAAAGCCAATAGCTAAAAGTGCGAATGTATATTTAAATATATTTTTCATCTTTTCTGAATTTTTCAATTATAGTTTATAAGTAAGCCCCAATCCTGGAACAAAGGCATTGGTTTTATAAGTTCCTTTAAAAGGAACAGACTGTCCGTTTTCGAAATAATAATTATAGGAAGCATCTATTTCCTTAAAGTATGAATAAAGGAATGATGCATCTATCTGCAAGTGCTCGCCAAGGTTTACGGTTAAACCTGCAGTAAAATTACTACTATCATTTCGTGGAGTTTCTGGCGCAAAATAGCCAGACTGAACTGGAGATTCATCAAAATAATAACCAGCGCGCAAGGTGAACATTTTTGTTGCGTCATACTGCATTCCGAAACGATAAATAGAAGCGTTTTTATAATTACGTGCATTCTTTGAATCTGGAATATCCGGATTTGCAAAATCTATATCCAATGATTTGTAAACATCCCAAAAAGTACGGTTGAAATCAAAAGCAAATGTCCATTTTTCGCAGAAATCGTATGACATACCTACAGTCATTTCAGCAGGCAACGGCAATGAAGCATTAATTTTAGTATCCTCAAAAGGTGTTAATGGCGAGTTTGGAACATTTTCAAAAGTTGCATCGCCGTCTTCAGCATCAAGAATAATTTCGGAACGGTATGTAGCACCAATGTGAAGGTCTTCCGTAAGATTCACCATCGTACTGGCAACCCAACCCCAATTGCTTACACCAGTTGCATCAACAGTAACGTTGGCACGGTTTCCATCAAGATCTGTAAGAGTACGGTTTAGGTTTCTGTTAAAGTTTACCGAACCAGTCACATAAATAGGACCACCCCCAAAACTTATAACATCATTTACTTTAAAGGAAACTGTTGGCTGGATATATATTGCTTTTAAGTCAATATTATTTACCAAATGTGAACCTGCCCAATCGTCTTCATATTTCACTTCACTTCCATAAGGCGTGTAAACACCAAGGCCAAAAGCCAACCAATCGGTCGCCTTATAAGAGGCATATAAATAAAGCGGTGTTCCCACTGGGCTATCTGTGCGCGCGTTGGCGCCACTTTCGGTATCTTGGTAAGCAATGTTGGAAAATACACCGCTAGCCCCGGCAGAGATATTAAATTTATCATCCAAATAAACCAGACCAGCAGGGTTGAAAAACACTAGCTCACTGCTATTTACTATCGCAACACCCGTGTGCCCCATAGCCAAGGCTTTATTGCCCTGCAAACTTACGCGGTAACCTCCCGCATAAGTAACCGCACTTGCAAGTGCAAAAACGGCAATTAATAATACTTTCTTCATAATTGTTTATTTCTTTAAGTTAAATGTGAAAGGAATCTGTTTAATAATAATTTATTTCTTATGCGTGCATAATAAATACCCTTACAATATTATAAAAAATTCATAACATTTTCATAAAATTCGTCGGGATTTTCTGCGTGTAGCCAATGTCCAGCGTTCGAAATTGTTCCAATTTTTGCTTTTGGAAAATGTTTTTTAATCAAAATTTCATCCATCGGTTCAATATAACCGCTTTTTTCGCCCCCTAAAAATAGCGTATCGCCTTTAAAAATAGTGTTTTCAGGAAGAGCTACGCCTACTTCTCCAATTTTTGCTGAAAGGACAGGAAGATTTATACGAAGCCCCAATTCATTTTTATTTTTTCGGTAAAGATTTTTTAGAAGAAAAAGCTTTGTGCCTTCGTCTTTTATATATTTCGAAAGAATATCTTCTGCTTCACCGCGGGACTTTATTTTAGAGAAGTCCAATGCAGAAAGCGCTTTCAAAATATCTTGATGGTGTGGCGGGTAGGCTTTTGGGCCAATATCTGCAACTATTAATTTCGAAACCATTTCAGGATAGGTTACCGCAAACTGCATTGCAACTTTCCCGCCCATGGAATGACCGAGCAGAATTATTTCCTTTAAACCGTGCTCTTCGCAATAATTTTTCAAATCTTCAGCCATTAGTTCATACGAAAATTCATCGCTGTGAAAACTTCGACCGTGATTTCGTTGGTCTAAAAGATGAACTTCATAACCATCTTCCGCCCATCGGTTGCCGAGGGTTTTCCAGTTGTCGCTCATACCGAGGAAGCCGTGGAGGATTACGAAGGGTTTGCCGGAGCCGAGTATTTGGGAGTGTAAAGTCATTAGCTAAGCTTTTTTAAATATTCTGAAATCACTTTCTCCAACCCATCATAAAGCGCCTCACAAATAAGCGCATGCCCAATGCTCACTTCCAAAAGGTTTGGAATATTTTCTTTAAAAAACTTTATGTTTTCCAATGAAAGATCGTGACCTGCGTTGATGCCCAAATTCAATTTGTTTGCAAGAATTGCACATTCCGTATATGGTTTTATTGCTTCTTTATTGCCCAAAGAATATTGCTTGGCGAATTCTTCTGTATACAATTCAATTCTATCGGTTCCCGTTTCTGCGGCGCCTTCAATCATTTTTAAGGTTGGATCTACAAATATGGAAGTGCGGATTCCGTTTCGTTTAAATTCAGAAATTATTTCCTTTAAATAAGCTGCGTGCTTCACAGTATCCCAACCTGCGTTGGAAGTAATTGCATCAACAGCATCGGGAACGAGGGTAACTTGGGTGGGTTTTATTTCCAAAACCATCTTTGTAAAATTATCCATCGGGTTTCCCTCAATGTTGTATTCGGTGGAAACGATGGGTTTTAAATCGTACGCATCTTGATACCGAATGTGGCGTTCATCGGGTCTAGGGTGGATGGTGATTCCTTGTGCGCCAAATTTTTCAATATCCGTTGCAACCCGCAACAAATCAGGCACGTTGCCGCCTCGCGCGTTGCGCAACGTGGCAATTTTGTTTATGTTTACGCTTAATTTTGTCATTTCTTTGTGTTAGAATTAACAAAAATACAAACCTTACAGCGCTTACTGAACCTTTATTTTAAGTAATTTGCATTAAAAAATAGATTGCAATGGAAACCTTGAATTACATCATCAACGATATTGAACCCTTTGACATTTCGGCGAAGATAAAAGATGTGCAAACCGTTTTCAATCAGCTTACCTATTCCCATGTACCCGTTGAAAAGGATGGTCATTATATAGGTTGTGTTTCAGAAAACGATGCGTATTGTTTCGACAACAAAAAATTGCTTAGTGATTTTCAATATGCTTTGGAGCCTTTCCACGTTTTGGAAGATACCAATTGGCTGGATATTTTGGAAGCTTTCGCCCTAAACAACAGCAACATAATGCCTGTTTTGGGTGTGGACAACAAATATTTAGGATATTATGAATTGGGCGACATCATGAGTCTTTTCAACAACACCCCATTTTTAAATGAAACGGGCGGAATTATAGTTGTTGAAAAAGGAATTCAGGATTATTCTTTCAGTGAAGTATGCCAAATTGTGGAATCTAACGGAACCCGAATATTTGGTGTCTTTATTTCAAAAATTGAAAATGACACGGTTCAGGTTACATTAAAAGTGGGTCACACCGCACTTAACAGTATTGTTCAAACTTTTAGAAGATATAATTATAACGTTATTAGCCATCATGAAGAAGATAAATTTTTGGAGGATTTAAAAGAGCGTTCCGAATATTTGGATAAATACCTTAATATATAATTGATGAAAATAGGTATCTACGGCCAGTTTTATCACGAAAATTCTGAAATCTATATTCAGATGTTGCTCGATGCACTTCAGAAGAGAGAGGCAGAAGTACTTATAGAAGCAAATTTTTTGGGCATCATCAACCAAAATCAGGAAATCACGAAAAATTTCTCGGGATTCTCCACTTTTACTGAATTAGATTCCAGCTTCGATCTTTTTTTCAGCATTGGTGGCGATGGAACAATTTTGAAAGCCGTAACATTTGTAAGGGATCTAGGCATTCCTATTGTGGGAATAAATACAGGAAGACTTGGTTTTTTGGCCACAATCCAAAAAGAGGAAATGACGGAAAGCCTAAACCAAATTTTGGAAGGCGAATATTCCATTTCTGAAAGGAGCTTACTTACAGTGGAAACTTTTCCGGAGAGCGACGAAATAAAGCCGCTAAATTTTGCCTTAAACGAAGTAGCCGTAAACCGACGGAACACAACTTCCATGATTAAAGTGGAAACGCTAGTAAACGACAAATACCTCACCTCTTATTGGTCAGACGGGCTTATTGTTGCAACTCCTACGGGCTCTACAGGTTATTCATTGAGCTGCGGCGGACCGGTAATAGACCCGGAGGCTAATAATATTGTACTCACACCTATTGCACCGCATAATCTTAACGCAAGACCTTTGGTAATACCAGATTCCTGCACCATCGCTTTAAAAGTTTCGGGAAGGGAAAGTAGCTTTTTGGTTTCTATGGACTCGCGAATAGCTACACTGGAAAACGAAACAAGTATTATTATAAAAAAAGCGCCTTTCACTATCAAATTACTTCAACTTCACGATGATAGCTTTATAAAAACCCTTCGCAAAAAACTTTTGTGGGGTGAAGACAAGCGCAATTAAACAATAAAACGCTCCAAAATTTGTTAATCAACAGAGACAAATAGGCTTAGAATATAGATAAGCCAAGTTTATTGTTATATTTGCAAACTTTTAAAGAATATGAAGTATTTCGCGACTGTATTTTTAATACTCTCAACAGCGTTTTTAGCACATTCCCAAACATATGAAATTGGCGGAATGATTGGTGGCGCTAACTATATTGGAGATGTTGGGAAAACCAATTATATAAACCCAAATAGTTTAGCGGTAGGCGGTATTTTTAAATGGAACCGCAGTGCCAGACATGCATTTAGGGGTTCGGTAATGGTTGCAAAAATAAAAGGAGACGACTCAAAAAGTTCCAACAGTCGCAGAAAAGAGCGTGGGTATTCTTTTGAAAATACGGTAAAGGAACTTTCTATTGGTATTGAATATACATTTTGGGATTTTGATGTTCATAGCCAAAAAGCAATTTCCACTCCTTATTTATATACTGGGCTTACAGGTTTCAGCTATTCAGCACTTTATAAAAGAAATTCCGGTCAGATTGTTGAATATGACAATGCAGCAAGCATCGCAATCCCAATGGTAGTAGGCTTCAAAGCGAATATGGGCCAAAATGCAATGTTAGGTTTTGAAATTGGAGCCCGATATACATTCACGGACGATTTGGACGGAAGTAACCCCATAAAAGGCTTGGCAGACGAAGAAGGTCTAAAATTCGGAAACACCAATAGTGATGATTGGTATGTATTTACGGGTATAACCGTTACTTTTGCTTTCGGAAGAAAACCTTGCTATTGCAATTTTTAAAAACATAATGGATCAAAAAGACCAAATAGATAAAAACAAACTTCCTCAACATCTTGCCATCATTATGGACGGCAACGGTCGTTGGGCAAAACAGAAAGGTTTGTTCAGGTCTATTGGTCACGAAAACGGCACCAAAGCCGTTCGGGAAATAGTGGAAGGCAGTGCTGAAATTGGAATTCCTTTTTTAACACTCTACGCCTTTTCAACAGAAAACTGGAACCGTCCAAAATTGGAGGTAGAACTGTTGATGAAACTTTTGGTTTCTTCCCTCAAAAAAGAAATAAAGACATTAACGGACAACGATATAAAACTTAACGCAATAGGTAATTTGGACGCTTTGCCAAAAAAAGCGCACAAAGAATTGATGGACGTTATTGAAAAAACCAAGAACAACAAGCGAATGACCCTTACCCTAGCCTTGAGTTATGGTTCAAGGGAAGAAATTACAAAAACAATAAAAGAGATTAGTCTTAAAGTTAAAAATAACCTAATTTCGCCGCATGATATTGATGAAACGGTAATAAATAATCATCTTTACACGCAAAATTTACCAGATGTAGATTTATTGATCCGCACCAGTGGCGAACAGCGCATCAGTAATTTTTTACTATGGCAAATAGCGTACGCCGAGCTGTATTTTACTGAAACACTTTGGCCGGATTATACTAAAAACCATCTTTTTGAAGCAATATTAAATTATCAAAACAGAGAAAGAAGATTTGGAAAAACCAGTGAACAACTCAATCAATAGTTCCCTATTGCATACATACAGAAAATCTTATTGTATTTTATTATTTACAATACTTTCCGTTTTTACACTACAGGCGCAGCAAAAAGAACTTGACAGCGGAAAAAAATACACCATCAATCAAATAACCGTTACAGGCGCACAAAGTTTTAACGAACAAACGGTTATAGCTTTTACCGGCCTTAAAAAAGGAGACCGCATCTACATTCCGGGCGAAAAATTGAGCCAAGTGACCAAAAAACTTTGGGAGCAAAACCTATTTAGCGACATTGCTTTTTATGTTACAAACATGGATGGCGACAGTGTAGATTTGGAACTATACATTGTAGAGCTACCAAAGCTTCACGAAGTAACTATAAACGGGAAAGGCGTCCGCAAAGCAAAACGAAAGGAAATTATTAAGGACAATGATTTGAATGCGGGTGCAAAAATCACAAAAAACCTGCTTACAACCACCAAAAATTACATTACCAACAAATATAAAAAAGACGGTTTTTATAATACCGAAGTATCCATTACTACCACTCCCTATATAGATTCTACAGGTGTTGAAGTTTCAAAAAACATGGCTATCACCGTAGATAAAGGAAAACGTGTTAAGGTAAAAAAGATCACTTTTGAAGGAAACGAACATTTTACCAAGGGTAAATTGAGACGCTCCATGAAAAAGACAAAACGGAAAAATTTTATTCGTTTATGGAAGCGCTCAAAATATACTGAAGAAGGGTTTGAAGAAGACAAAGAATCAATTCTGAAAAAGTACAAATCAAATGGATATCGTGATGCGCGCATTATTAGCGACACTTTAAGGGTTTTGGACAAAAAGAATGTTGCCCTGGACATTAAACTTGAAGAAGGCGATAAGTATTATTTTGGCGATATAAAATTTATTGGAAACAGTGTTTTTACTGATAGCCAGTTGCGCCAAATATTAGGGATAAAAAAAGGTGAAGTTTACAACGGGGTTCTTTTACAGGAACGTATTGCGGACGAAACCGATCCCGAAGCAAATGACCTTACAAACCTATACCAAAACAACGGTTATCTTGCAGCACGTATAAACCCTGTGGAAGTGGCGGTTCGTAACGACACCATAGATTTTGAAATCAGGATAATGGAGCGTAATCTTTTCTATTTTGACCACGTTACGGTTATAGGAAACGATAGAACCAATGACCATGTTATTTACAGGGAATTAAGAACCCGACCCGGACAGAAATACAGCAAACGCGACGTGGTAAGAACCATCCGTGAGTTGGGCCAATTAGGTTTCTTTGATCCAGAGCAGCTTTCTCCAAACTTCAAAAAAGTAGATGAAAACAACGGATTGGTAGATTTGGAATACTCTGTAGTTGAAAAAGGCTCCAGCCAGATTGAGCTTCAAGGAGGTTATGGCGGTGGTGGCTTTGTGGGAACATTAGGGCTTTCATTCAACAACTTTTCACTTCGCAATATTTTCAACTTTGATTCATATAAGCCTCTTCCAATGGGAGATGGACAGAAACTTTCGTTACGTGCGCAAGCAAGTAGTTATTACCAAACCTATAGCCTTTCGCTTACAGAACCTTGGTTAGGCGGTAGAAAACCGGTACAATTATCTACTTCATTTTCACATACCATTCAGAATTTTTATGATTATAACAACCGACGGGCAGATAAATCCAGAAGCTTTACAATTACTGGTGGTTCAATTGGTTTGGCAAAAAAGATAAAATGGCCTGATGATTATTTTGTGTGGTCAAATGCCATTAGTTTCCAACACTACAACCTTAATAATTACAATACCGGATTGTTTACGTTTGGGGATGGATATTCAAACAACCTTGCATATACAATAGGTATAAGCCGAAACAACACAGCGACCAACCCCATTTATCCTACTTCGGGTTCAGATTTTAGTATTACAGCGAAACTTACTTTACCGTATTCAGCCTTTAACAGTGTAGATTATAAAGCACTTGCTGATGAAAGGGATTTGCTTTCCCAAACACTGCCTGACAATCCTGAATATGTTGACGACAACAAGCGAATTTCAGAAATTGACCAAGAGCGTTTCAAGTGGCTAGAATATTATAAAATCAAGTTTAAAGGAACTTGGTACACCAGAATGATTGGCAAAATGGTTCTTCGCACCAACACTGAATTTGGATTCTTGGGTGCTTATAATCAAGATCGAGGCGTTCCTCCATTCGAAAGATTTTTCGTTGGTGGAGATGGGCTTGGCGCGTATAGTTTGGACGGTAGGGAAGTGATCCAGATGAGAGGTTACCCCAACCAGTCACTTTCTGATACTGACGGAAATACGATTTACAATAAATTTTCGTTAGAGTTAAGATATCCTGTTACCTTAAAACAACTTGCATCCATTTATGTGCTTGGCTTTGTGGAAGGTGGAGCATCTTATGATGGGTTCAGGAATTACAATCCTTTTGAATTAAAACGTTCCGCTGGCGCAGGATTACGTATATTTATGCCTGCATTTGGACTTTTAGGTATTGACTTTGGATATGGATTTGACCCTGTTTTGGGCGGTACAGAGAAGAACGGATGGGAAACCCACTTTATCATTGGACAACAATTTTAAAAACTGGCACGATATTTTCTTAAACAACAACCAACTAATATGAAGACAAAAAAAATACTATTTTTTACCCTTTCCCTTTTTTGCTTCACCTTTATGGCTGAAGCTCAAAAAGGCGTTCGCATAGGATATATTGATATGGAATATATTTTAGAAAGTGTTCCAGAATACAAAGAAGCTTCCATCCAATTGGAAGGTAAGGTTCAACGCTGGAAACAGGATATTGAAAAAAAGCAGAAAGAAATTGATCAAATGAAATTGAACCTTGCTAATGAAAGGGTTCTTCTTACCAAAGAATTGATTGACGAGCGCGAAGAGGAAATTAAAATAAAGGAAGATGAAATGCTTCAATACCAACAGGATCGTTTTGGCCCTAATGGTGATTTGATGATTCAAAGAAGACAATTGGTGCAGCCCATCCAGGATCAGGTTTTCAATATTGTGCAGGAAATTGCTGAAGCAAAAAAATATGATTTCATTTTTGATAAATCTGCAGACGTTGTTATGCTTTTTGCTGCAAAAAGAAACGACATCAGTGATGCAGTTCTTAGAAGTATAGAACGAGCAGGAAGAAGAGTTCAGGCTGCAAACAAAAAGGAACAAAGAAAAATTGAACAAAGCGAGGATCCGCTTGATGGGCCAATAACCGCAGAAGAAAAAGAAAAAGTAGCAGAAAAGCAAGAGCGTCAAGAAGCTGTTGAAGCCAAAAAAACCGAACGTGAGGAAATGATGGCACAAAGGCAAAGAGAGCGGGATTCAATTAGAGCCGTTAAAAAGCAGGAATTTGAAGATCGCAGACAACGCTTGATTGAAGAAAGAGAACGAAGAAGAGATTCCATTATGAATTCACGCCAAAATAGAAACAACACTCCTTCTGGGGGGAACGAAGGTGGAGATGGTCAAGAAGGTGGAGAATAAATTTTAAATACTTTTACACTTATAATAAAATAACACTTAAATTAAATACACTTACAATGAAAAAAATGAAAACGTTATTAGTTGCAATTGCACTTTTCGTTGGGGCTACAAGTTTTGTAAATGCCCAATCAAAAATTGCTCATATTAATGCACAGGAATTGATCGAGGCAATGCCAGAATACAAGGCAGCACAAAGCCAATTGGAAAAAGTGCAGAAAACCTATGACACTGAGATTAAAGCAATGGCCAAGGAACTTGATACCAAAATGAGACAATACGATAGCGAGGCTGCTGGCAAAACAGACGCTGAAAATCAAAAAAGAGTTGAAGAAGTTCAAGGTATGCAGAATAACATTCAAGCATACAGACAACAAGCACTTCAGGATTTAGACAATAAAAGAACCGATATTTTCAAGCCAATCCTTGAAAAAGCACAATCTACAATTCAAAGAGTAGCTAAAGCACAAGGCTTTCAATATGTTTTGGATTCAACTGTAGGTAGCGGTGTTATCCTTGCCGATGGTAAAGATCTTATGGCAGACGTTAAAAAAGAATTGGGAATGTAATTCTTTTTTAGGCTTATAAAATTTTAAAAACTGTCCGTTATTAACGGACAGTTTTTTTATTCCCAAATTTGAAGTAATTGGCTACTTTTACGATATGGATAAAAACAGTCCCATAGGAGTTTTTGATTCGGGAGTTGGTGGCTCCTCCATTTGGCAGGAAATTAATAAACTTATGCCAAATGAAAATACAATCTATCTTGCAGATAGTAAAAATGCGCCTTACGGAAACAAATCTTCAGATGAAATAACCGCTCTCAGCATCAAGAATGTTGAAGAGTTGCTCGAACTGGGCTGTAAAATAATAGTTGTGGCCTGCAACACGGCTACTACAAATGCCATTTCAACACTTCGGGAAAAATATGAAATTCCCATTATCGGAATAGAACCCGCAATAAAACCCGCAGCCCTGCAAACCACCTCAAAAAGTATTGGAATTTTAGCGACAAAGGGAACGCTTAGCAGCGCTCTCTTCAGCAGAACAACTAGAGAATTTACAAAAGATATTAGTGTAGTTGAAATTATTGGTGAAGGGCTTGTACCTTTAATTGAAGCGGGAAATCTTGACGGCCCTGAAATGATTTCGCTTTTGAAAAAACATACCAAACCGATGATTGATGCAAATGTTGATTATGTGGTTTTGGGCTGCAGCCACTATCCGTATATTATTCCGCAGTTGAAAAAAATTCTTCCCGAGAACGTGAAAATTATCGATTCCGGCGAAGCGGTTGCAAGGCAAACTAAAACAGTTTTGCAAAGCTTGAATTTGCTTCGCGAAGAAAATACAAAGCCGAAACTTCAGTTTTTCACAAACGCTGAAACCAATACTTTAAAATTTCTACTGAAAGAGTATTCAGAAAAAATTTCCGTAGAAAAAATAGATTTTTGATTATTCCTTAAACCACGAAGAATACATAACATAATTATTTGCAATCCTTTCTATTTCACCTTTGGTAAGTTCAGGGCTTATGTCTTTTATCTTTTTGGCAGGAATGCCTGCATAAATGCTTCCACTTTCCACTCTCGTGTTTTTTGAAACCACGGCGCCAGCAGCAATTATTGTGTTGCTCTCTATTACACAATCGTCCATAACAATACTTCCCATCCCGATCAACACATTATCATGAATTGTGCAACCGTGAACTATGGCATTGTGTCCAATAGACACATTATTGCCAATAGTTGTGGGCGAAGTTTTATAAGTTGCGTGAATCACAGCGCCGTCCTGCACATTCACTTTATTGCCCATTTTGATGAAATTCACATCGCCGCGAATTACAGCGTTAAACCAAACGCTACATTCATTACCTATCACCACATCGCCAACTATAGTAGCATTTTCAGCAATGTAACAATCTTCGGGGATTTGGGGGTGTTTTCCGTTTACTTCTCTAATAATCATTTTTTAGGTTTGTGATTTGTGATTTCAGGTTGCAGGTTGCAGGTTGCAGGTTGCAAAATAAAGCTAAAATAAGACATCTCGCCAAACTTGCAACTTGCAACTTTGAACTTTTCACCCAAAATAAGCCAACAAATCCTTCTTCCGCGAAGGACTTACCATTATTTCCTTTCCGCTGGAAAGCACTACGCTCCCACCCTTTCCTTTTTTGTATTCGGTAATTTCGTTCACATTTACCAAATAGGATTTATGTACTCTTGCAAAGCCATTTTCCGAAAGCGAATCCTCAAAATATTTCAAGGTTTTGCTCACCAATCGCTTTCCAACTTTTAGATGAATCTGCGTGTAATTATCATCGGCTTGGCAATACAATATATCTTCCATTTGAAGCACTTCAAAACCGTTTTGCAGCGGAATTGTAATCTTTCCCGCAACCTGCGTTTGTAACGGCTTTAAAATTGAATTCTGCAGATTGTTTTCCTTCGTTTTTATTTCCGAAACGTAATCAACAGCCTCAATCAATTTATCAATGGAAATTGGTTTCAGCAAATAATAGGAAGCATGGGCGTTTAAAGCATCAATTGCATAATGGTTATAAGCCGTCACAAAAACAGTTTCAAACTGCCTGTCGCCAACTTTATCGAGCAAATCGAAAGCATTTCCATAAGGCATTTCCACATCGAGAAAAACTACATCCAAATCATTGTTTCGTATTAAGACCAAAGCATCATCTACGTTTGCGGCCTCACCTTTCAAGACAATATTCGGGCAGTATTTCGCCAAATAATTCCTCAGAATTTCGCGGCTTGTCTCTTCGTCTTCAACAATTATTGCGTTTAATTTCATCAGTCTTTCTTTAAAATAAGTTCAACTTTGGTTCCTTCGTTATTTTCAAAAACGTTTTCCACTTTTACATCCACTTTGTCCTTATACATTTGGTTTAAAATAGCAATCCGTTTTTGCGTGTTCCCCATTCCTTTTGATTTTTGTTTCTTTTGGTTTTCGGTTTTGAATTCGTTCGATTTAGAACGGCCAATTCCATCATCGATAATGGAAATTTTTATGGTTTCGGAATCTATTTGCGCGAAATTAATTTCCAACAATCCTTTTTCCTCTTTGTACCGAAGT
The DNA here is from genome assembly GCF_001641085.1 of Aequorivita soesokkakensis. Taxonomy (GTDB): domain Bacteria; phylum Bacteroidota; class Bacteroidia; order Flavobacteriales; family Flavobacteriaceae; genus Aequorivita; species Aequorivita soesokkakensis. The sequence goes on from NZ_LXIE01000011.1 coordinate 99,615, forward strand.
CCGTGCCAAACGGCGTTTTCCACATACGGCTGAAGCAACATTGGCGGAATTACAAATTCATTCAACTTTATGTTTTCGTCAATCGAAATTTTATAGTCGAATTTATCCTTAAACCGAAAATGTTCCAATTTCACATACAGTTCAAGCAGCTCAATTTCTTTTTCCAAATGAATAAAATCCTCTTCGCTGTTTTCCAAAACGGAACGCATCAACAGTGAAAAATCGGTCAAATATTTGTTCGCCGTACGCTCGTCATTTACCGCAATAAAGCTATTTACGGAATTCAGTGCATTAAAAATAAAATGCGGATTCATCTGCGACCGAAGCGATTTCAGCGCCAAAATATTATTGGCAAATTTTTGTTGTTTCACGTTTTTATACTGTGTATAAGCCGCAAAAAACAAAAGCAACACTATTAAAATCAAAGACCCAATAATCCATTTTTGAATTCGGTCATTCTTTTGAATGAGCTCTTGGTTTTCAAAAGCGAGTTTGTAGCGGCTTTCATTCAATTTTCGGTCGTTTTCAAGACTGGCAATTCGGTTTTGTTTCTGTGTAATCTCTTTACTGAAACGTGCTGCTTGGCTTATTTCTTGTTCTTTTTTTATGTAAAGCTCATCCACCACTTCCACATATCGCTGATAGCTCTCGGTAGCTTTATCAAACTCGCCAATGTCCCGATAAATTTCAGAAAGCTTTCGCACGGCATCTTTTTGCACAATCAAATCTTCCTTTTTATCTGCCTCCGCAATACTTTTTTCGAGATACGGAATTGCCTGCTTATACTTTTCCTGAGCCACAAAGGCATTTGCAATTTTATAGTTTTGGCGTTGAGGTGTTAGTGCTTCATCTTCAACGGTGGCGCCTTTATCCATTGAATTTAATTCTTCCAAGGTTTCTTCCCGAAGTTGGATTTCCTTTTCATAATCACGGTTTTGGTTGTAAAAATCGGCTACTTTATTTTTTTCAGATACTGCGCGCTGTTTATTTTCCTTTTTGGCAAGTTTCAATGAATTGTCAAAATATTCCTCCGCTTCGCTCAACGCGCCACTTTGTGCATAAGCCTCGCCAATCTTGGAATTTAAGTTTGTGATTTTTGGGGTAATTCTATTTTCTTTGGCTGTGTCCAATGCCTTTTGGTAGTTAAAAACACTTTTCACCCCGTCGCCAATAGCTTTGTAGGTATCGCCCAAGCCTTCGTAAACTTCCACTTTTTGATAACCGGAAAGATTATCTTTTAACAATTTTTGAAATTCCGAAATACTTTCCTGATAATTTTTGTTCTGCGCAAATGCCTTTGCCAATTTAATCGCCACATCTGTATTGCTGCTATTTTGAAGGCTTTGTTTGAAATTATCAATCGCTAAATCTGGCTGGCTCCAAAACAAATTGATATCGCCCAAAGTTTCAAAGGCCAGACTTTTTTCTTTTTTTGAAATAGTTTGTCCCCGTTTCGGCTCCAATGCTTTGGTTACGTATTCAATACTTTTTTGTGCATCTTTTTTCAGAAAAAATTTAGCAGAATCCAAATAAACATTGAAACCGGCTTGCCTACCGTTTTGGGAGGTTTTTGAAACAACCGGCGCAGATTCAGTTTTGGCCTTTTCCACCCGGACCGTTACAAAGTCGTTTTCCTTGATTGTGTAATAAACCGTAACAAAATCATCACTTTTTATCACCAGCTCGTCACCTATTTTTGCTGAAATGGCAAACCTGCCCGAAAAATTCGTTGTAGTGTATTGGCCCCCCAGAATCTCAACGTTCACCTTTGGGATAGGCATATTGGTTTCGCCATCAATCACTTCGCCCTTGAGCATAAATGATTTATTTTCCAAAGAACGCTTCACTTGCGAAAAGCTTTCTTCCGAAGAAAAAAGGACAACTATAAATAAAAGGAAAAAAAGTTTTTTCATTTCGTCTTTAAAACGGTAAACATACGCACTTTGGCGCAATGCCTAAAATTACGTTTTTCTGAAATAGCTTCTGCAAAGGTGAAAAAAGAATACTTCACTCATCCAAAAATACTTTTCCCTAATTGATACAAACTGCTTCCTCAAAGTCTATTTTTTAAGAAAAATGTTCGCCATAGGTTTACATTAAAATAAATATGACCGTTATGAAAAAATCTCAAATTATTCTTTTGGCTTTAATGCTCGCACTTACATATTCCTGCAAAGCAGACACGAAAAAGACCGATAAACAATTATTGGCAGCAATAGAAACGCCGAAAAAAGAACACTATATAAAAGTGGCTTTATTACTTGACACAAGCAACAGCATGGACGGATTGATCGACCAAGCCAAGGCCCAACTTTGGGAAATTGTAAACGAACTCAGCTACGCAAAATGCCGTAATGACCGTCCTAAACTTCAAATTGCTTTATACGAATACGGGAATGATAATTTGAGTTCGCGTGACAATTACATTCGAAAAATTTTAAGCTTTACTGAAGATTTTGACGATGTATCGAAAGAACTTTTTTCACTCACAACAAACGGCGGAAGCGAATACTGCGGGGCGGTAATTCAGGAATCATTAAATAAACTTGATTGGGGAAACGAAAATGATGATTTAAAAATGGTTTTTATTGCGGGTAATGAACCTTTCAATCAAGGCAAAATTAATTATAAAGATGCAGCAATGGCCGCAAAAGAAGACGGTATTGTAGTAAATACTATTTTCTGTGGGGATTATAAACACGGAATTGATAGTTACTGGAAAGATGGCGCCCAACTTACTTATGGCGATTATATGGCCATCAATCAAAACCAGCAAACTGTTTATGTTCCCTCTCCATATGATGATGTAATTATTCAACTAAACATAAAACTGAACAACACCTATGTACCTTATGGATCGCGTGGAGAAATGAAACAAGCCATGCAACAGGAGCAGGACGCAAATGCCGAGGAATATAGCAAGGCAAACGCCGTGAGCCGAACAGTTTCAAAAGGAAGCCATCTTTACACCAACAGTACTTGGGATTTGGTAGATGCCGAAAAAGAAGCAGGTTTTAGTTATGACAAATTGAAGAAAGATGAATTGCCCCAGGAACTGAAAGGTAAATCTAATTCTGAAATAAAGAAATATCTTGAAACGAAGCGAAACGAAAGAGAAGCAATTCAAAATGAAATAAAGGAATTGAATGAACAGCGCCGGAAATACATTTCAGAAAATAGCAAACAAATAGACAACGGTTTGGAAAATGCAATGGTGCAAGCCATAAAAAAGCAAGCTGAAAAAAAGAATTACACGTGGGAATAACTCTCTTTAACAAATAAAAAAAGCCTGATACTTTTAAAAGTATCAGGCTTTTTCTTTTACGAAATATATAATTTAGTTAATGGCTGGACAATTACAATCATACGGTTCTGGTCTTCCACCCAAAAAGTCGTAACCCAAAGTAATTTGATGAAAACCACCACTTTGGAATTTTACATTTCCAGCTTGGTAAGAATAGGTGTATGCGAACATAAAATTCTTATAATTAATACCTAAAACCGGTGTGAAATATTGCAATTTTTGCACCTTTACTTCTTCCCCATTAAGGTATTCTGCACCATCAAGGCTTCTTCTGTATGACAGTCCGCCCCACAGTTGTCCAAAATCCATTGTTCTGTAAGCCTTAAAATTTACGTCAATAGCTTGTTCACCTGTACGTTCGCTCCATTGAAAAAGGAAGGAAGGCTCATAGCTCCAATCGGCTCCATATTTACCAATAGCATATGCTGCGGAAATCAAGTATTTACGTTGATTGTTAGATTCGTATTTTTCTGTATAAATCGACCTATTTTGAAATATGATATTTTTCACGGTAAAATGCCCGGAGAAATCCAAAAAGTTATACGAAAGACCAGCATCCACATTAAAATAAGAAGTGCTTTGAATAATTCCTGCAATTACTGGGTCGAAATCCGTTAGATCAAAATTAGTCTCATCGAGTCTAGATTGGGTCAATCCCGCACTCAAACCAAAGGACAACTGGTTAAGGTCTGCCTCACTTCTTGAAAACATAATATGGTGGGCATAGGTAACATATCCTCCAGTTTGCGAATGATAGCCATTTTTATCGTTATATAAAATAACTCCTACCCCAGATTGCTCACCAAGGCGTGCATTAAAGCTTAGCGTCTGAAGATTTGGGGCTTCATTTTGATCAAACCACTGTTGCCGCGCAGTTAACCGTACTTGGTTATGTGTGGCCGCACCTGCCATAGACGGATGAATTAAATAGAGGTTATCTGAAAAATAATCTGAATATATCGGTATTCCATCTTGGGAAAATCCATAAAAAGATGTCAACAAAAGTAGGATGAGGGAGATTCGTTTAATATTCATAGTTTCTTTTTATCGTTTTAAGGTAAAATG
>NZ_LXIE01000012.1 GCF_001641085.1 Aequorivita soesokkakensis
AAATCTCAAATTCCAAATTCCAAAAAAAAATGTTTTGGTCCCGAAACTTCGGGAGGTACTTGTAATTTGGAATTTATTTGGAATTTATTTGGAATTTGGTACTTGTAATTTGAAATTTTTCAAAACATCATTAGTATCTTTAAACTTATCATATTTCCAAAAAATTGAAAAGAAACAAATACCATATTATAGGTGTAATGAGCGGCACTTCGCTGGACGGAATTGATTTGGCTGAAATCATTTTTAATTATACTGAAAAAAATTGGAATTTTGAAATTCTAGCTGCGGAAACAGTTCCGTATTCCTCATTTTGGAAAGAAGAGCTTCGCGAAGCCATAAATTATTCCAAAGAAATGTTGGAAAGGCTCGATTTTAAATACACTGAAAAACTTTCCGAGGAAATTTCAAAATTTATAAAAAAGCACAACATCCTTGAAATTGATGCAATTTGTAGTCACGGACATACCATTTTACACCGTCCCGAAAAAGGATTGACCTATCAAATTGGCAATTTGCCCCGTATCTCAAAAATGCTCAGCCAAACGGTGGTTTGCGATTTCAGGGTACAGGATGTTGAATTGGGCGGGCAAGGCGCACCATTGGTTCCAATTGGGGATAGATTGCTTTTTTCAGAATATGATTATTGCTTGAATTTAGGCGGTTTCGCAAATTGTTCCTTTGAAAAAAATGGCGAACGGATTGCTTTTGATATTTGTCCGGTGAATATCGTTTTAAACAAATATGCCGAAAAATTGGGGCGCGATTTTGACGAAGACGGAAAATTGGGAGCTTCGGGAAACATAGATAAAAATTTACTCGATAAATTAAATTCTCTTTCTTTTTATAGTAAAACGCCCCCTAAATCTTTAGGCTTAGAATGGGTAAAAGAACATATTTTTCCACTTTTGGACGCTTCAGAAATTTCTTCCGAAGATATTTTGCGAACCTTTACTGAGCATATTGCGGTCCAGCTTGCCAAACAGTTTCACGAAAACGCTTCGGTGTTGATAACTGGAGGCGGGGCATATAATTCTTTTTTGATTGAAAGATTGAATAAAATTGCACAGGTAGAAACAGCAATTCCTTTCCGTGAAATTGTGGAATTTAAGGAAGCCTTGATTTTTGGGCTTTTGGGCGTTTTGAAATTACGTGAAGAGGTGAATTGTTTGGCGAGTGTAACTGGGGCATCAAAAAATCATTCTTCAGGAAAAATATTCTATCCATAAATTTTACCTAAAATAAATATAAACCCCTAACAAGTTTTTTATATTTGTCCTCACACTCCGAAGCTTTAGCGTGGAGTATCTTAACTTTCCATATTTAATGAAGGAATTACTCAAAAAGTACGAAGACAAAGAACCCGAAATAGTTTTTCATTGGAATGACCCCGAAACCGAGGCCGAAGGCTGGACTGTAATCAACTCGCTGCGCGGCGGTGCTGCCGGCGGCGGAACCCGAATGCGGAAAGGGCTTGATTCCAACGAAGTGCTTTCACTCGCAAAAACAATGGAAGTTAAGTTTACGGTCTCTGGACCTGCAATTGGCGGTGCAAAATCTGGAATTAACTTTGATCCTTCAGACCCACGGAAAAAAGGAGTTTTGGAACGTTGGTATAAAGCCGTTTCGCCTTTATTGAAAGCATATTACGGAACCGGCGGCGACTTAAATGTAGATGAAATTCACGAAGTGATCCCGATTACCGAGCAAAGTGGTGTATGGCACCCGCAGGAAGGCGTTTTCAACGGGCATTTTTCACCTACGGAAGCAGATAAAATCAACCGTATTGGGCAATTGCGCCAAGGCGTTATAAAGGTTTTGGAAAACGTAAATTTTTCACCGGATGTTTCCCGAAAATATACCGTGGCAGATATGATTACGGGCTATGGCGTTGCCGAGGCTGTTCGTCATTATTATGATATATATGGCGGTAATGTGGAAGGAAAGCGAGCCATAGTGCAAGGTTTCGGAAACGTTGGTGCCGCCGCCGCTTATTATCTTTCGCAGATGGGCGCAAAAATAGTTGGAATAATTGACCGTGATGGTGGAATTATTAATAAAGACGGATTTTCTTTTGAAGAGATAAAGCAATTATTCCTTAAGAAGAATGGCAACACTTTGGTAGCGGAAAATATGATTCCTTTTGAAGAAATCAATGATAAAATCTGGAAACTTGAAACGGAGATTTTTGCACCCTGTGCTGCCTCCCGATTGATTACAAAGGAACAGATTTCAGAAATGATTGAAACGGGATTGGAAGTAATTAGTTGCGGAGCAAATGTGCCGTTTGCGGACAAGGAAATTTTCTTTGGGCCCATTATGGAATTTACGGACGAACGTGTAAGCTTGATTCCAGATTTCATTAGTAATTGCGGCATGGCGCGTGTTTTTGCCTATTTTATGGAACGCAAAGTGCAAATGACGGATGAAGCTATTTTTAACGATACTTCCATCACCATCAAAAATGCTATTCAAAATACATTTGATAATAACAGTACTAAAATAAATATTAGCAAAACTGCTTTTGAAATTGCCTTAAAGCAATTAGTGTAATCTATAATAACCAACAATAGTATGGCATCAATAATAATTTTAATTTTCGTAATTGGATATCTTTCCATCACTCTGGAACACCCATTAAAACTGGATAAAACAGTTCCAGCACTTATCATGGCCTCACTTATTTGGGCCGTTCTTGCTATTGGTTTTACTAGCGGTTGGTTTGATATTATTAATAGTGAAGAGCAAGCTTTCAATTTTCTTTCCGGCGGCGAATCTGCAATGGAAGGCTTTGAGGGAACGCTGCTTCACCATTTGGGGAAAACTGCCGAGATACTTATTTTCCTAATTGGAGCGATGACGATTGTTGAAATAATTGACCTTCACCGTGGTTTTGAAGTTTTGAAAAGCGCTGTACACACAAAGAGCAAAAGAAAACTACTTTGGATTATTGGGATTCTTGCATTTTTCCTTTCAGCTATTATAGATAACCTTACCGCAACCATTGTGTTGATTACCCTTTTAAGAAAACTGATTCATAAAAGAGAAGATAGGCTTTGGTATGCCGCATTGGTTGTGATTGCTGCAAATGCTGGGGGTGCCTGGTCGCCAATTGGAGATGTTACCACAACAATGCTTTGGATTGCAAAGAAAATTACGGCCGCAGGCTTAATAGAATTTGTGGTTTTGCCATCCATCGTATGTTTCGCAATTCCATTTTTAATTGCAAGTTATATGCCTGCTTTCCGCGGCACTATTGATGTTGATGCTCGTGAGGATAAAGCAGAGGAAAAACTTTTAAGCAGTAAAACAATGCTCTTTTTAGGATTGGGGATGATAATTTCTGTGCCAATTTTTAAAACGCTGACACATTTGCCACCCTATATGGGAATGATGCTTGCGCTGGGTGTTGTATGGCTGGTTTCAGAATACATACATCCCGAAGAAGATTTTAGTAAAGAAAGAAGACATTTATATTCTGCCCACAAAGCTTTATCGCGTATTGAAATTTCGAGCATCCTTTTCTTCCTTGGAATATTGATGGCCGTTGCAGGACTTGAAAGCCTTGTTTATGGCGTTGTGAATGGAGAAGAAGTAGGAACGCTACGTTATGTGGCTGAGCTATTGCAAAATGCCATACCAAATCAAGATGTTGTTATTCTATTGTTAGGGGTACTCTCTGCAATTATCGATAACGTACCGTTGGTTGCAGCTTCCATGGGAATGTATGATATGCCGATTGATTCGGTACTTTGGCACTTTATAGCGTATTCTGCCGGAACGGGGGGAAGTATGCTCATTATTGGTTCCGCCGCTGGTGTTGCTGCAATGGGAATGGAGCGTATAGACTTTATTTGGTATCTCAAAAAAATCACTTGGCTTGCCTTTTTAGGCTTCATTGCGGGGGCAGGCGTATTTCTGTTGTTTGAAAGAGTGTTATTTCACCACACCTAACAATTTCTGAAACCTAATTTCGTTATTCACTAAAACAAAACCTTTTTTATGTTAAACTTCTTTCTTCAAGAGGGTGCAGAAGTTGCGCAGGATCTTGAACCAATTGCCCAAGAGAAAACCCTTTCAATAATGGATCTTTTATTGACGGGTGGCATTGCTGGCCAAATAATTATAGTAGTACTTTTCGTGCTACTTTTCGTTGCGGTATATATTTATTTTGAACGGCTTTTCGCAATAAAGGCAGCTTCAAAAATGGACGGAAATTTTATGAATCAAATTCGCGACCACGTTGCAAAAGGAAATATCCAAGCCGCAAAAGTGCTTTGTGCCCAAAATAATACACCTGTTTCACATTTAACTGAAAAAGGAATTTCCAGAATTGGAAGTCCTTTGGAAGATATCAATACAGCAATTGAAAATGCTGGACGACTTGAAGTTTATAAACTTGAAAAAAACGTAAGTGTTCTTGCAACAATTGCTGGGGCAGCGCCTATGATTGGTTTCTTGGGAACTGTAATCGGGATGGTTTTGGCTTTCCACGAACTTGCAACCAGTAGCGGCCAAGCCGAAATGGGAAGTCTTGCAGAAGGTATTTATACCGCGATGACCACCACAGTTGCAGGATTGATAGTTGGTATTATTGCATATATGGGCTACAACCATTTGGTGGTAAAAACTGATAAAGTGGTGCATCAAATGGAAGCTACAGCAGTAGATTTCCTTGATATTTTAAACGAGCCTGTTTAATGAACTTACGAGGAAGAAATAAAGTTAGCGCCGAGTTCAGTATGAGCTCCATGACGGACATCGTGTTTCTGTTATTGGTATTTTTTCTGCTCACTTCGCCTGCAATAACGCCAGATGCATTGGATTTAATACTTCCGAAGGCAAAGGGAAAAACTTCAAATGTTCAGAAAGCATCCGTTAGTATCACAAAAGACGGTGCCTATTATGTGGACAAAGAACGCGTTAGCGAATACAGCATTGAAAGTGAGTTGAAAAAAGCGCTCGCTGGCCAGGAAGAGCCCACCATAATCCTCCGCGCAGAGGAAGGCGTGCCTATTGAAGATGCTGTGTTTGTAATGGATATTGCTAATAAGAACAATTTTAAAGTTGTTCTAGCAGTTAGGCCGAATTGACCAGTAATCATTAGCCAGTCGCAGTAATCAGTTAAGTTTTTAATAAAACTTCAGATTTTAAAAATCAACCACAAACTTTAAGCTTTAAACTTTGAACTTTTTAGATACAGAACATAAAAGAAAAAGTATGACCATCACGGTAATCGTGCATGTAATTATTCTTATTCTCTTGTTTTATGTAGGAATGAAATACCTGGATCCGCCGCTGGAACAAGGAATTGCAATAAACTTTGGCACAACGGATACTGGCAGCGGAAATATCCAGCCAACTGAAAAAATACAATCAGCACCTCAAAAAACATCGGCTCAGCCTGTTTCACAACCAAAATCTGAGATAAAAGAAGAAGTAGTTACGCAAGATAATGAAGATGCTCCTGTTATAAAAAAGGAAAAACCTAAAAAGGAACAAACTGCAACCCCTGTCAAGGAACAACCTAAAAAGGAAGTTAAAAAACCTGATCCCAAACCAGACAAGTCCACTACAGACGCGCTCTCCAGCATTTTGAACGGTCCAAAAAGTGATGGTACGGCAAAGGGTGGCGAGGGCAACGACAATAAACCTGGCGACAAAGGGAGTCCGGATGGTGATCCTAATGCAAGTAGTTATTACGGCACAGGAAAAGGATTGGACGGCGATGGCAATTATTTGCTTGGGGGAAGAAAAGCTTTAAACAAAGAAAAGTTTGTCCAGGATTGCAACGAAGCAGGAACAGTGGTCGTAAGCATTGAGGTGGATAGAAACGGAAAAGTAATTAGCGCCACTCCCGGCGTGCGCGGAACCACAAACAATTCCCGCTGTCTTACTGAACCCGCAAAACGCGCTGCTTTGGCAACAAAATTTAACGCTGACGATAAAGCACCAGCAAAACAGATTGGCAAAATAATCTACAGATTCAGTCTTTCTCAGTAGTAATTTCTCTTTAAAAAACACCTTGATTTTTTCTGTATCTTTAAACTTCAAAAAAAAGATACTATGCTTCGTATTGCTACTATTCTCTTCATTGTAATTTGTTTTGTGGGATGTAAAAATTCTTCCGAAAAATCCATTTCAAAAAATTCCGAGGAAGAAAAAAGTGAAAAGTATCCTTTCGATCTACTATTTATGCAGCGTGCATACCCAAGTGGCGAAATAAATACTTCGGCCTATTCCGAAGCAATCCAATGGAAAAGGCAATCTGCAAATAGAAATACAGCAAATGAAATTTGGCAGTTCAGCGGTCCGTTGAATATTGGCGGAAGGATTACAGATATTGAAATTCCTTCTTCCCAGCCCGATGTTTACTACGTTGGCGCGGCTTCTGGCGGAATTTTTAAAACCGTAAACGGCGGAGCAGATTGGACGCCAATTTTTGACGACCAGCAAATGCTTTCCATCGGCGATATTGAAATTTCGAAAAATAATAATAATTTAATTTATGTAGGCACTGGCGAAGTGAACGCCGGCGGCGGCTCTTTGGTTTATGATGGTGATGGAATCTACAAAAGCACAGATGGCGGAACCACGTGGCAATCCAAAGGTTTGCCGGACATTGGGAGCGTTGGAAAAATTGTTTTGGACCCAAATAACGATAATACAGCCTTTGTTGGCGCGATGGGACCTTTATTCAGAAATAGTAGCAATCGTGGAGTTTATAAAACCACAAATGGCGGAGATAGCTGGCAACAGGTTTTAGCCGTGAGCGATTCTACAGGAATCGTGGATATGGCTATTCACCCTACAAACGGAAACATTGTGTATGCTGCCAGTTGGGAACGAATTAGAAGACCAAATAGAAGACAGTACGGCGGAATAACTTCCGGGATTTACAGAACTACCGATGGCGGTGCCAATTGGACGGAACTAACAAATGGTTTACCAAGTCTCGCTTCCCAAAAAGGAAGGATTGGTATCGATATTTCGCAATCAAATCCCAATGTACTTTATGCACGCTATGCCAACGCAAATGGAAATATTCAAGGGGTTTATAAAACTACAAATGGTGGTGATTCTTGGACGGCCGTTAATTCCAGTCAGTTGACCGATGTTGGGTTTCACTGGTGGTTTGGCGGTATTTTTATTGACCCGACCGATGAAAACGTGCTCTATAATGTAGATTTTGAAGTACAAAAATCGACCAATGGCGGTACAAGTTGGAGCAACGTTTTTACGAACGCACACGTGGATCAGCACGCAATGGCTTTCAATGCCTCGGCTTCCAATGAGGTTTTATTGGGAAATGACGGCGGCCTTTATTACAGCACCAATGGCGGTGCTTCCGCCACCAAAGATTTAAAACTGCCAATAACGCAATTCAACAGAATGTTTGTGGATGCGCAAAACGAAAATAAAATCTATGCAGGCGCGCAGGACAATAGCACGAGCCGCACACAAACTGGAGGGCTGAGCGATTGGAACATCATTTACGGTGGCGATGGTTTTCAGCCTTTGGTTGACCCTACGAATACCAACATTATTTATGCCCTGTATCAGTATGGAGCTTTGGGAAAATCAACGAATAACGGCGGTTCCTTCAATAATGCCACAAATGGAATATCCAATGGTGATCGAAAAAACTGGGATACCCCGATTACTTTTGATCCCAATAACTCGCAAACACTTTATTTTGGGACAAACCGCCTTTATAAAACCACAAATGCCGCGGGCAATTGGAGCGCTATCAGTCCCGATTTAACTGATGGGCCGCACACTGGAAACTTGACTTTTGGAACAATTACCACTATTAGCGTTTCTCAATTTAACAGTCAAGTTATTTACGTTGGAACCGATGACGGCAAAGCCTGGGTGACCCAAGATGGCGGTACAAATTGGATTGATATTTCGGCTGGAGTTCCGAACCGTTGGGTTACTAAAGTTTTGGCCTCAAAGGAAAATGCAAATACAGTTTATTTAACGCTTTCAGGTTATCGGTTTGGGGAAGATGTTGGGCACGTTTACAAAAGCATCGATTTTGGGAATACCTGGGTAGATATATCAACCAGTTTACCGGACATTCCCGTGAACGACATTGAGCAGGACAGTTTCGGAAATCTTTTTATTGGAACGGACGTAGGCGTTTTGGCCTCAAATGATGAAGGAATAAACTGGAACGTGTTGGGTGAAAATATGCCTTCCGCAGTGGTTTCCGATTTGTTTATTCACGAAAACTCGCAGTTTTTGTATGCCGCTACTTTTGGTCGATCAACTTATAAAATTGATATTTCAGGAAATATTTTGAATTCCAATGAAAATATTTTTACTTCGGAAGTAAAAGTTTTTCCAAATCCAGCTTCAGATTTAGTAACTATTTTTCTGAAAAATGATTCGGAACGAACTTCTTTGTTTGTTTATGATGTAATGGGAAGGACTGTAAAACAACAATTTTTTGATAACGGACAAATGAATCTTTCAGTTGCAGATTTACAAGCAGGTGTATATTATTTAAAAATTTCACAAGCAGGACAACAGACAACAAAGAAACTGATTGTGAAATAATACTTTACAATAAACAATAAATTTTACAGACTATCAATTATTCCGAAACCATAGCTTGGCTTTTTGCGCAACTCCCAATGTACCAAAGGGTGGGGCAGTCTGCCTATAAAGCAGACCTATCTGCTACTATACAGCTTGCAAATTATTTAAACAATCCCGAGAAAAACTTTAAAACCATCCATGTTGCAGGCACCAATGGAAAGGGAAGCACGAGCCATATGTTGGCTTCCGTTTTTCAGGAAGCGGGCTATAAAACGGGGCTTTACACTTCGCCACATTTAAAGGATTTTCGAGAGCGCATAAAAATTAATGGCGAAATGATTCCGAAGAAGGACGTTTCGGAATTTGTGGAAAAACACAAACTGTATTTCACAGAAAATCAGCTGTCTTTTTTTGAAATGACCGTGGGCTTGGCGTTTGATTATTTCAGAAAGGAAAAAGTTGGCATCGCCATTGTTGAAGTGGGAATGGGCGGTAGGTTGGACAGCACGAACATACTAACGCCGGATGTTTCGGTTATTACAAATATAGGTTTGGACCACACGCAGTTTTTGGGCGATACTTTGGAAAAAGTTGCTGCAGAAAAGGCAGGAATTATAAAGGAAGGCATTCCTGTAATCGTTGGAGAAACTTTACCTGAAACAAAACAGGTTTTTGAAAAAATGGCTTCGGAAAAAAATGCAGAAATCACTTTTGCCGAAACAAATGATTCTTCAAACTATGCTTCAGATTTAAAGGGCAGCTATCAGCAAAAAAATATAAAAACTGTTTTGGCAACTTTAAGAATACTTCAAAAAAAAGGCTGGAACATTTCCGAGGAAAACATTCAAAAAGGTTTGTTGAATACAATTAAAAACACTGGTTTAATGGGGCGTTGGCAGGTTTTGGGCGAAAATCCGAAAGTAATTTGTGATACGGGACATAACACGGAAGGGTTGAGGTTGGTGATGGAGCAACTTTCAAAAGAAAGTTTTAAAAAGTTGCATATTGTTTTGGGCGTGGTTAGCGATAAAGACTTGGCGTCCGTATTGCCTTTGTTTCCGAAAGATGCAATATATTATTTCTGTAAGCCAAACATTCCGCGCGGTTTGGATGCTTCGTTATTGCTAACCCAAGCTAGGGGTTTTGGTTTAATAGGGGAAGAATATATTTCTGTAACTAAGGCTTATTCCGTTGCTCTAGAAGCTGCTGCAGCTAATGATTTGGTCTTTATTGGCGGAAGCACTTTTGTAGTGGCCGAAGTAGTTTAAAACAATATTTTATAAATAAAAAAATCCCGACGAAATCGTCAGGATTTTTAAAAACTGGTGGGCGATGAGGGGTTCGAACCCCCGACCCCCTCGGTGTAAACGAGGTGCTCTGAACCAGCTGAGCTAATCGCCCTTCTTGTTAGCGGTTGCAAATATAAGTTACTTTTTAATTTCACCAAACATTTATTTGAAATAATTATTGGAAAGAACTATTTGTGGCTTGTGGAAGAATTAAATAAGTTTAACTTTGACTACTTCACCTTTTAAAAACCAAACAGCACTTGAATCCATTATTTAAAAATATAATTGTAAATGTTGTAAAAAACCGTCAAAAGCATCGGAAACCATCCCAGATTTCCGAACCTTTTGAAAAGCGGGTGAAAAATCTTGAGGTTGAAGTAACCCACGAAATATGGGATTTTTTCTATCTACTTTTGGGCGTAGTTTCCGCTTCTTTTGGCTTGCGAGGTTTTTTGATGCCCAACAGTTTTATTGATGGTGGCGTCACGGGGGTTTCGTTGATGGTAAATGAACTGGTAGGTATTTCCTTTCCGCTATTGCTAGTGTGTTTCAACTTGCCGTTTTTGGCCCTGGCTTATTTTTCTATTGGAAAGCGGTTTGCCGTAAAAAGCGTTTTGGGAATTGTGCTTTTGTCAATTGCCGTAGCCTTGATTCCCTATCCTCTTATTACTGATGATCAAATTTTAGTAGCCGCTTTTGGAGGGCTTTTCTTAGGGTTGGGCATCGGGCTCGCTATTCGTGGGGGTGCAATTATAGATGGCACAGAAGTTTTGGCAATTTTTATCAGCCGGAAAACTAGTCTTACTGTCGGGAATGTAATTATGATTTTTAACGTAATTATATTTATAACCGCCGCCTATTTTCTTTCCACGGAAATTGCACTTTATGCAATTCTTACATATTTCGCGGCTTCAAAAACGGTTGATTTTGTAATTGACGGTATTGAGGAGTTTATGGGGATTACCATTATTTCTGAAAAAAATGAAGAAATACGTATGGCGATCATTGAAAAAATGGGCCGTGGCTGCACTATTTTTAAAGCTGAAAATGGGTTTGCAAAAGAAGGAGAAACACGAAAACCCGTTGATGTTGTTTATACGGTAATAACTCGTTTGGAAATGAGCAAGCTTCAAACAGAAGTGGATAAAATAGATAGCCAAGCATTCATAATTATGACTTCCGTTAAAGATGCCAAGGGCGGAATGATAAAAAAGAAACCTATCAAAAAATTTGACAAATAATCTTTTGCTTGGAATTTGTTATTTGTATTTTGGAGCTTTAAAATTAGGGTCATTAACTCAGTTGGTTTAGAGTGTCACGTCGACAACGTGGAAGTCGTTGGTTCGAATCCAACATGGCCCACAATTGGATTCTATCTATTTTTTAAAAGAGGGTTGGTTCCCCCAAGGTTTCGGGGCAACATGGCCCACAATTTTTGTTATTAGAAAAGATCCAATATTCTTTCCAGCGCCATTCCTCGTGAAGCTTTTATAAGGATTGTTGCGTGTTTGGGGGAATTGCTTTCAAGTTCTTTTTTTAAGTCCTCAAAAGTTTCAAATTTATTGATATGGGCAGAATTGTTTACTGTTTTAAAGAAATTGCTTCCCACCAAAAAAACCTTTCCAAATTGGTTTTCTACTAAATAATCCACGATGTTTTGGTGCTCAATTTCGGCTTCTTTGCCCAGTTCAAACATATCCCCCAAAAACATTATTTTGTTTTCGCCCTTTGCCTGTTTAAAGTTTTGCAAAGCGGCGAGCATACTTGTTGGATTGGCATTATAAGCATCCATTAAAATAGTGTTCGTGCCTTTTGAAATTAATTGCGACCGATTATTTGAAGGAATATAGCCCTCAATTCCGGCTTTTATTTTTTCCTTCGAAACCTTAAAATAAGCTCCAATAGCAATTGCGGCTGCAAGATTTGCAAAATTGTAAGCTCCCACTAAATTACTTTGTATTTCAGTTCCTTCAAATTCAATTAAAAGATGGTGGGTGCTGTCTATTAATTTAATGTCGAAATCACTTTGTGGTGTTCCAAAAGTGATTCTTTCAATTCCTTCTGAATTGGCCAATTGTTTTGGATCGTTTGCATTGACAAATATTTTCCTACCATGTTTTTTTAAAAATTGGTAAAGTTCGGTTTTGCCTTGCACAACGCCTTCAAGACTTCCGAAACCTTCTAAATGGGCTTTTCCGAAATTGGTGATATATCCATAATCAGGTTCGGCTATTTCGCTCAGCATTTTTATTTCCCCCAAATGGTTGGCGCCCATTTCCACAATTCCCAGTTGTGTTTCTTTCTTCATGGCAAGCAAAGTCAAAGGAACGCCAATATGGTTGTTTAAATTTCCCTGGGTGGCAACGGTCTTGAATTTTTGTGAAAGCACAGCATTTATAAGTTCTTTAGAAGTAGTTTTTCCGTTGCTTCCCGTTAACGAAATTATAGGGAGGCCAAGAAACTCCCTGTGAAAACGAGCTAGTTGTTGAAGAGTAACCAAAACATTTTCAACCAAAATTGTCTCACCCGTAGTTTTATGAAAAGCTTCTTCATCAACAATAACTTTGAAAGCACCTTTGTCCAAAGCTTCCTGCGCAAAAAGATTTCCGTTGAAATTTTCGCCCTTTAAGGCAAAGAAAATACAGTTTTCGAATATTTTTCGGGTGTCGATACTAACGCCGCTACAGTTTAAAAACTCTTTGTGGAGGGAAGGTATATTCATAAAATAAATATACTAAAAAACCCTCCGAAGCTGAATACTAAGGAGGGCTGTTTTTTATAGATTTTTATTTTTAGTTACGAGGGCGTTTTCCTTTTTTGGATTTTGAACCAACGCGGCTCATTGCGCATCTAAACCCAATATAGTCTGTTGCCATATCTTGCGGGAAATAACGTCTTTGAGCTGGATCTAACCAATAATCACGGTCTCTCCACGAGCCTCCTTTGTAAACACGAACCTCATTGTCTACCAAAGTGGTTCTGTTTGAAGACTTATCATATTGTCTATCTAGTTCTCCTAAGCTGTCTGCGTAAACTTTTTGAACCGGAGAGTTGTACATACGGTGTGATCCATCGCCGCTTTCACTTTCATCATCTGCAAAAGATTGATAGTAACGGGAGGAGCGTTTGTCGCCATCTCTGTAATCGCGGTTATCGCTTTCAGAGAAGTTTGTGCGTAAATAAGTTTCGTTTTCGTCAACTGGTACCTGAAGTATTTCCCCTGGTAAGTTACGTGCTATAATTTTTCCATTGCTCAAAGTGTCATAGATTATGGAATCCATAGTAACTATTTTCACTTTTCCATCTTCGCCAATGGCGTTTTTGGTATAAACGTTTCCACGGTAATAGTTGAAATCGTTAAAGTCATCATCAACTATTGGACGATAAACATCAGCTACCCATTCTGCAACGTTTCCAGCCATATCATACAATCCAAAATCGTTAGGTTCGTATGATTTTACTTGGGCTGTAATATCGGCACCATCATCACTCCATCCGGCTATTCCACCGTAATCACCATCACCTTGTTTAAAGTTTGCCATTTGGTCACCGCGAGATCTTCTTTTTCCAGAACGAGTGTATTGACCTTCCCAAGGATATTTTTTCTTTCCTCTATAAACGTTGTAGTTACGAAGCCCAACCAAACCTAGTGCAGCATATTCCCATTCAGCCTCAGTTGGAAGCCTGTAACCTGGCATCAAAATTCCATCTTTACGTTGAACGTATAGGTTTGTGCTGTCTTTACTTCTTTTGGCAATAGATTCAGATTTTTTACCGCCACGGGTTATTGAATCGTTTCCGCCGTAAACCATTGTTGGGGCGTTTAAATAGGTTTCGGTATTAAAGGTTTCGCCTGGTTCTACTTCATAACGAGCATTACGAGCCGTAACTCCTGCTGTTTCCAAAGCCATTTCATTAACACGATCCGTTCTCCAGTTGCTGAACTCTACGGCTTGTACCCAACTAACACCCACAACAGGATATTCTGCATATGCGGGGTGACGAAGGTAGTTGTTGGTCATTACTTCGTTGAAACCTAAACGGTTTCTCCAGACCAAAGTGTCGGGCACTGCACCTTCATATATTCTTCTATAATTTTCGTCAGATGGAGGGAAAACTTTCTTTAACCAGTCTAAGTATTCAAGATACATTAGGTTGGTTACTTCGGTTTCATCCATATAAAATGACTGAACGTGTTGTTGGTTTGGGGAATTGTTCCAGTCATGCATTGGGTCATCCTGAACTCTTCCCATTGTGAAAGTTCCGCCTTCAACAAAAACAAGACCTGGTCCTGTTTCTTGTTCTTTGGTTTTAGGATCATACTGAAAACCACCTTCTTTGGCGTTCATCTTCCAACCAGTGGCACGGGAACTGTTTTTATAGTCCCTAGTTTTGTTGCAGCCAACTAGTAGTGAGGCCACTATTACAGTAACAAATAGCTTTAATGCTAGGTTTTTTCTTAACATCATAGATTCAAATATGATAAAATTGGGTTCGCAATATAGTAATTAACGACAAAAACACAATAATATTTTGTTATTATTGCGCTGTGGGGTTTTGAAAGGTTTTACGACCAATCCCGAATGCAAACGTATTAGTTTTAAAATTATTATCCTAATACTGCTATATAGAAAAACTTTAAAAATTTTGCGCTATACTAAGTGTATATTTGCAGCGTTAATGGTACTAATGAGAAAAGTAATACTTCTTTTTATTTTAATTGCGATGCCTTTTTTAGGAAAGGCACAGTCAAAAAGCATAACCATAGATTGGGGAGATAGCAGTCCGTCAAGCTCTAATTTTGGTGTAAAAAAATCTTCGGTTTCTTCAAAACAAAAAGCGATTGAGGCTTTGAAACTCCAAATGAATACGGAAGTTGTTAGCTATACCACTCAATGGGAAGACAAAGGTTTTTCCGATAAAAATTCAGTTACAGTTTCAAACGTTAAGTATGGGGCGGTTTCTTCGGCTGAACTGAAAAAAATAAATACAAATACCCTACCCACCAAACTGAAATACAATATAGCGAGTACCTATTCGCGGGATAGGCTTTTCACTATTTTCAGTATTTCGCCCATAATAAAAACCAATGGAAGCTATCAAAAAGTGCTTTCATTTGATGTTAAATATCAGTACGGCCCACAAAGCCGTAATTTCCCTCCCGCAATTACAAACTCCGTGCTGGCAAGTGGTCAGTGGTTTAAGTTTAAAGTTGATAAAACAGGAATTTACAAACTCGACAAATCATTTTTGAATAGTTTGGGAATGAATACGGATGGTATTAATCCTAGAAACCTCAAAGTATATGGAAATGGCGGAAAAACCTTGCCTTTACTAAATGTCGAAAATAAGTTTTTTGACCTTCCGGAAAATTCAATACAGGTTATAGGCGAAGAGGATGGAAATTTTGATGGAAGCGATTACATTTTGTTTTATGGTACAAATACGGAGGGTTACGTTCCGGAAAACGACTCAAACCTAAATCCGTATAGTGATGAATCCTATTATTACGTAACCGTAGATGGGGGGCCGGGAAAAAGGGTGCAAGCAATGAATGAGCCTTCAGGAGCGGCTGAATTTACGATCAATCAATTTGACGATTATAAATTTCACGAAGTTGACGAAGAAAGCCCAACCAAGTTAGGTAGATTGTGGTACGGCAACCGTTTTGACATTGAAAGTGAACAGAGTTACACTTTTGAGTTTCCAAAAATTGTTTCGGGAAAACCTATGAAGATTGTTATAAAGGCGGGCGCTGCTTCAGAAAGCAATACTTCCATGGCTGTTTCCGTAAATAGTACTAGTTTGGACCCACTTACGTTTTCAAGATTGGGTGACCAAGGGCTTTTAAGTTTAGCTAATTTAAATACAGAAGTCGCGGCGAGCACAGCAACTGTAACTGTGGACCTTACCTATAATAATGCAGGAAACCCTTCAAGTATTGCCTATTTGGATTATATAGGTTTATGGGCAGTTCGCGAATTGAGCGGGGTGGAGGGACAATTGGCTTTTCGTTATAACGCTGCTGCTTCTTTGGCGGGTGTTGGGGAATACCAAATAAGCAATGCCTCACAGTTTTCACAGGTTTGGGATGTGACCGATTTTCAGTTCATTACCTCCAAACAAAATGAAGGAAATGCAACTTCTTTGAGTTTTAAGCAAACTCTTGGTGAGGTGCGCGAATATGTTGCCGTAAATCCCAATAATTATTTTCTTCCTATAAAATTAGCCCAATCTGCTGTTCCGAATCAAAATTTAAAAGGAACCATATTTAATGACGAATCTGGAAATTTTAAAGATATAGATTACATTATTATCACCGCGCCATTTCTTATTCAGCCTGCATTGCGCTTGGCAACTTATCATAAAAACCTGGAAGGGCTAAATGTGAAAGTGGTAACCACAGAT
The DNA here is from genome assembly GCF_001641085.1 of Aequorivita soesokkakensis. Classification (GTDB taxonomy): domain Bacteria; phylum Bacteroidota; class Bacteroidia; order Flavobacteriales; family Flavobacteriaceae; genus Aequorivita; species Aequorivita soesokkakensis. The sequence goes on from NZ_LXIE01000012.1 coordinate 16,242, forward strand.
AAAATTTATGAAGAATTCAGTTCTGGGAAACAGGATATTGGCGCCATTCGGAATTTTATTCGGTATGTTTATTTCAATGCTTCCACTGAATCGAAAAGGGTAAAATACATTGGCATTATGGGAGATGCTTCCATTGATTACAAAAATAGGCTTCCCAACAACAACAATATTGTCCCCACTTTTCAGACCGTTTCCGGTACCAGTATAAGCCAATCATTCATGTCTGATGATTTTTATGGAAACATGGATGAATTTGAAGGAACAATTGGAAGGGGGACGAATGATATGGACAAACTGGACATTGCGATGGGAAGGATGCTTGTTGATAATGTTTCCTTGGCAAATGCAATGGTAGATAAGGTAATTAGGTACACTTCAGAGACTTCCTATGGCAATTGGAGGACAAACTTTGTTCTTGTTTCAGATGATATTGATAAAACAGGGGAAGAGATTTTGGAAACAAAGTTGGATGGGCTTGGAGATCGAATATCACAGGAAAAACCCTTTATCAATGTAAAAAAAATACACTCAGATTCGTATCAACAGGAAGCCTCTGCCGGTGGAAATCGTTACCCTCAAGTTAACGAAGCCATTAAGCAAGCAGTAGAAGTTGGCGCAATAATTCTAGATTATTTTGGGCATGGAGGGGAAGATGGTTTAGCTGCGGAATATATTTACACTAAAGAAACTGCGCAAGAATTCAAAAATAAGAATAACCTTCCGTGTATAATTACGGTTACTTGTGAGTTTACAAAATTTGATAATCCATTGCGTATAACAGCGGGTGAATTGACCTACCAAAATAGAGATGGTGGCGCAATTTCATTGGTTACTACCACTCGGGCAATTTTCATTTCAACAGGAGTTGAATTTAATGAAGCATTGGCCGGGGAGCTCTTTGGTTATGGCGTTGACGTGCCAAGTCCTCCTGCTGAAGCATTTAGGCGTGCAAAAGAAGACAGTATTTCCAGCCCTTTAAGACGTGTGGTTTTTTATATCGGTGATCCTGCCATGCACCTTGCGTTTCCAAAGAAAAGTATTCGATTGACTAAATTGAACGGTGTGCCGCTTGGGCAGGCCACTGATACTTTGAAAGCATTAAGCAAAATAAAATTAGAGGGTGAGGTTATAAATGAAGCTGGTTCGTTAATGACAGATTACAATGGTGTGCTGGAGGCAAAAGTCTTTGATAAAAATGTAATGCGCCAAACCCTTGATAATGATAACCATAATTTCATAATGGATTTTGTAACCTTGGGCGAAGGACTTTTCAATGGGCAAGCTACGGTTACCAATGGAGTTTTTGAATTTGAGTTTGTTGTTCCCCGAGATATCCAAATACCCGTTGGGAAAGGAAGGGTAAGCCTCTATGCGAAAAGAGATAATGTGCTCGAGGACCAAGCGGGTGTAAACTTGGATTTAAATGTTGGAGGCCTAAATGAAAACGCCCCAGAAGATAATGAAGGTCCGCTCATTCGGCTTTATATGAATGATGAAAGTTTTGTGTCTGGCGGGATAACCGACGATTCACCAATATTGCTCGCCAAGTTGGAGGATCCCAACGGTATCAATACAGCTAGTGGAATTGGGCATGATATTGTAGCTATTTTGGACGGCGATGAAGCCAACCCATTTGTTTTAAATGAATTTTACCAAGCCGAAGTGGACGATTATACAAAAGGCGCCACTAACTACAAGTTCCGAGATCTTGAAGATGGCTTGCATACGCTAACCCTAAAAGCTTGGGATGTTTACAACAATTCTTCCACCGCCGAAATACAATTTATAGTTGCGGGGAACGATAAGCTTGAGATTACACGGGTACTGAATTATCCCAATCCATTCGTTAATTACACCGAATTTTGGTTCAACCACAACAGGCCAGACGAAACATTGGAAGTGCAAGTGCAAGTATTTACAGTTACAGGAAAAGTGGTATGGACCCAAAATGCAACTTTGCCACCATCGGGCAGTTATTTATGCCGAGAAATTACTTGGGATGGCCGCGATGATTTTGGGGATCGCATCGGAAAAGGAGTTTACATATATAAGATAACTGTTAAATCTACGTTAACCAATCAGCGGGTTGAAAAATTCGAGAAACTCGTCATCCTTTAAAAATTAAAATTATATTTGTCCAAAATTATTTAATATGAAGAAATTATTTATTCCAATTTTATTAGGTTTGGTGGCCTTTAAATCTATTGCTCAAGATAATACAGGTATAGAAAACCGTGTAATCACCACAGGTGTACCTTTTATATTAATAGCTGCCGACCCACGTTCTGGAGGTATGGGCGATATAGGTGTGGTTACTTCCGCAGATGCTTTTTCACAACAATGGAACCCAGCAAAATATGCTTTTTCACTTTCAAAACAAGGTGTTGGCGTTACATACACCCCTTACTTAAATAAGTTGGTTAATGATATATTTTTGGGTAACCTTACTTATTATAACCGTTTGAGCGAACAAAGTGCTGTAGCAGCAAGTTTCCGTTATTTTAGCCAAGGTGAAATTGAACTTCGCCAAACACCGGATGAAACTCCATTGATTGTAAAGCCAAACGAACTTCTTTTTGACGTTTCTTATTCCCTTCGTCTTAGCGAACGTTTTTCTATGGCTGTTGCGGGTAGATACATTCGTTCAGATTTGAAATTGCAAACTTCTATTGCAGATGCTTCTGCGGCAAGTTCAGTAGCTGTGGATGTTGCAGGTTATTATCAAAGTGAGGAAATACCTTATAACGATTTTGATGGTCGTTGGAGATTGGGTTTCAATATTTCTAACATTGGTCCAAAACTTAAGTATGACGAAGTAGGTTCAGAAAGCAACCTTCCAACAAACCTTGCCCTGGGTGGTGGTTTTGATTTTATTCTTGATGAATACAATAAAGTTGGTGTTTCAGCTCAAGTTAATAAACTTTTGGTGCCAACACCAAGCGATTCAAACAATGACGGCTTAATAAACAGTGAAGATGACTATTATAACGAAAGTTTTTTTAGCGGGATGATTTCTTCTTTTGGTGATGCCCCTGACGGTTTCAGCGAGGAGTTGAAAGAGTTTACTTGGGCTTTGGGTGCAGAATATTGGTATCAAGATGTATTTGCTTTTCGTACAGGTTATTTCAACGAAAGTGACGTAAAAGGAAGTAGAAAATTTCTATCCTTTGGAGCAGGTTTCCGTTATACCGCAATCAATATTGACGTGTCCTATTTGTTTTCAACATCAAAACTGGCCAACAGTCCACTTGATGGAACCCTTCGTTTTGGTTTAACATTTAACTTTGGTGATACCTACGACGAATATTAAAATAGTTAAAAGTTGAGGAGTCTATGAGTTGAGTAGTCAAAGAAGTAAATTATAATATATTAAACCTCTAAACTTATCGACTTCTAAACTCATCGACTAAATAAATGAAAAAACAAAAAATTGAAATTCCACTGGAAGTTTTTGAAGCCGTTTCAGAACTACCAATAGACATTCAAGAATTAATGAATAAGGCGCAGCAAGCACGTGAAAATGCTTATGCGCCTTATTCGCGTTTTAGGGTTGGGGCGGCACTTCAGCTTTCTTCAGGAAAAATTGTTTTAGGAAACAATCAGGAAAATGCCGCTTTTCCATCTGGCCTTTGTGCCGAAAGGGTTGCGGTTTTTAACGCCGGTGCTAACTTTCCCAATGAAATAATTACGGCTTTGGCAATAACCGTACGTTCCGAAAACAAGAAAATTTCTGAAGCCATTGCACCCTGTGGCGCTTGCCGACAATCTTTGGCGGAGTATGAGCAAAAACAGAAAAGCCCAATTGAAATCTACTTTATGGGCGAAACTGGCGAAATCATTAAAGTTGCTTCCGTGATGGATTTGCTTCCTTTGGGATTTGATGCAAAATACCTTTGAAAAGCAAGCACCAAATCTCAAATTCCAAATTCCAAATTTGTGATTTGGAATTTCCCCTTCATTTGTGATTTGTGATTTGGAATTTGTGATTTAAAGGTTTAAAGTGTTATTTTTGTTGTCCTTTCAATAAAAGTATAGATGAAGAAAATCACCAAAAAAACGTATCTGGATTGGTACGAAAACATGCTCTTTTGGCGCAAGTTTGAAGATAAGCTGGCGCAAGTATATATCAATCAAAAAGTAAGGGGCTTTCTGCATCTTTACAACGGCCAGGAAGCGGTACTTGCAGGCGCTTTGCACGTCATGGATCTTACAAAGGACCGAATGATAACCGCTTACCGAAACCACGTGCAACCTATCGGGATGGGCGTGGATCCAAAAAGAGTAATGGCCGAACTTTATGGAAAAGGTACTGGAACTTCACAAGGTTTGGGAGGTTCAATGCACATATTTTCCAAAGAGCACCGTTTTTACGGCGGTCACGGTATTGTTGGTGGCCAGATTCCGTTAGGTGCAGGCTTGGCTTTTGCCGATAAGTATTTTGACAGAGATTCCGTAACATTGACCTATATGGGTGATGGTGCAACTCGCCAAGGCTCACTTCACGAGACTTTTAACCTTGCAATGCTCTGGAAACTTCCAGTGGTTTTTTGTGTGGAAAACAATGGATATGCAATGGGAACTTCCGTAGCGCGAACCGCTAACCATACAGATATTTGGAAACTTGGTTTGGGCTATGAAATGCCTTGTAAACCTGTAGATGCAATGAAGCCAGAAGTGGTGGCAAAGGAAATGGACGAAGCTATTCAACGTGCGCGTCGCGGTGATGGCCCAACATTTTTGGAGTTGCGCACTTACCGTTATCGCGGTCATTCAATGAGTGATGCTCAGCATTACCGAACCAAAGAGGAGGTAGCTAAAAAACAGGAAGAAGACCCAATTACCTACGTGCTTCATCAGATATACGAAAACAAATGGGCAACCGAGGCAGAAATAAAAAAGATTGACCAAAGGGTAAAGGATTTAGTTGATGAATGTGAAAAGTTTGCTGAAGATTCGCCATATCCAGAGAAAAATGTAATGTTTGATGTAGTTTACGAACAGGAAGACTATCCCTTTTTATCAGATAAATTATAAAAAATGGCAGAAGTAATAAACATGCCGCGTTTGAGCGACACGATGGAAGAAGGAACGGTAGCAACCTGGCTTAAAAAAGTAGGTGATTCTGTAAAGGAAGGCGATATTCTTGCAGAAATTGAAACAGATAAAGCCACGATGGAGTTCGAATCTTTTTACGAAGGAACCTTACTTCATATTGGCATTAAAGAAGGGGAGACCGCAAAAGTGGATTCGCTTTTGGCAATTATTGGGAAAAAGGACGAAGATATTTCAGATTTGATTGACGGATCCTCCTCCGCTGAAGCTTCGGAGGATAAAGGAAAATCAAAAGATGAACCCGAAGCTTCCGATAAAAAAGAAAACAAGAAAAAATCTTCTGATGAAGAAACTGAAAACGATTCAAATAAAAGTGATGAATCAGCAAATTCTGAAAAAGCTGAGATTCCTGAAGGTGTGGAGGTAATTACAATGCCTCGTTTGAGCGATACAATGACTGAAGGAACTGTTGCATCTTGGTTAAAAAAGGAAGGCGACAAAGTTGAAGAAGGCGATATTCTTGCCGAAATTGAAACCGATAAAGCCACAATGGAATTTGAGTCTTTTTATTCCGGAACGCTTTTAAAAATAGGTGTTGGCGAAGGCGAATCTGCTTCTGTGGATGCTTTGCTCGCAATCATTGGTCCAAAGGGAACCGATGTTTCCGGGATCGGGGAAAATTTTAAGAAAAGTGGGAAGTCTTCAGATAAAAAAGAGAGTGCTTCCGAAGATAAAAAAGAAGAAAAAGAAATCTCAAGTAACGATTCTAAAAAAGAATCCCCCTCCGCTAAAGCTTCGGAGGACAAAGGAAAATCCGAAAGCTCACAAACAACAAACGAAGGTCGCATTTTTGTTTCGCCCTTGGCTAAAAAACTTGCCGAAGAAAAAGGAATTAACCTGCGCCAAGTTCGTGGTAGTGGTGAAAATGGTCGTATCGTTAAAAGCGATATTGAAAATTATCAACCTGCTGCTGGCGGTGGACAAGCTTATATTCCTGTGGGAACCGAAAGTTTTGAGGAAGTGAAAAACTCCCAAATGCGCAAAACCATTGCAAAGCGTTTGGCTGAATCAAAATTCACCGCACCAGAATATTATTTGACAGTTGAATTGGATATGGATCACGCAATCGCAGCTCGCGAAGCTATAAATGCAGATCCAGACGTGAAAATTTCTTTCAACGATATGGTTATAAAAGCGTGTGCAATGGCCTTGAGAAAGCATCCGCAAGTTAACAGCCAATGGACTCCTGAAGCTACAAGAATTGCAAAGCATATTCATATTGGCGTTGCTGTTGCGGTAGACGAAGGATTACTGGTTCCTGTTCTAAAATTTGCGGACCAAATGACGTTTTCACAAATTGGAGCACAGGTTAAAGAACTTGCTGGAAAAGCACGAAACAAGAAAATTACGCCACAGGAAATGGAAGGCAGTACGTTTACGGTTTCAAACCTTGGAATGTTTGGAATTACCGAATTTACCTCTATCATAAACCAGCCAAATTCCGCAATTTTATCTGTTGGCGCAATTGTTCAAAAACCAGTTGTGAAAAATGGGCAAATTGCTGTTGGCAATACAATGACAGTAACCTTGGCCTGCGATCACAGAACTGTTGATGGCGCGACGGGAGCAAAATTTCTGCAAACCTTGCGGCAGTATATTGAGAATCCGGTGACGATGTTCGTATAAATTATTCCTTCGGTAGGCGCGCGAGTAATCACGCGCCTACTTATATACAAAACCATGAAAAACATAATTATCACAGGTACTTCCCGCGGAATTGGGTTTGAGATGGTAAAATTATTTTCGGATGCTGGACACAATGTGTTGGCGCTTTCGCGGAATTCAAAACCTATTTCAGATTTAAAGCTGAAGAATGTTACGGCTTTGGAATTTGACATTGCCAATGAATCTGAAATTTTAAAGCTTTCCGCATATCTTCAAACAGGGATGAAATCTGTTGATGTTTTGATAAACAATGCCGGGTTTTTGGTGAACAAACCGTTTGCCGAAATTACTTCCGAAGAATTTAAAAGATGTTACGATGTAAATGTTTTTGGTGTTGCCTCATTGATGCAGACCGTACTTCCATTTATGAAAAAAAGTGGACACATAGTAAACATTAGTAGTATGGGCGGAATACAGGGAAGCGTGAAATTTCCTGGGCTGAGTGCATACAGCAGCAGTAAAGGCGCAATCATTACATTAACCGAATTGCTTGCCGAGGAATACAAAGAAACGGGTCCGTCTTTCAACGTTCTTGCTTTGGGCTCCGTGCAGACCGAAATGCTGGAAGAGGCTTTTCCGGGTTTTAAAGCGCCGCTTTCCGCAACTGAAATGGCGCAATATATAATGGATTTTTCCCTTACTGGAAATAAATTTTATAACGGAAAAATATTGCAGGTTTCGAGTACTACCCCTTGAGTGGTTTCTGTTTTTTTTTAGGTTTTTTCTTCAGTTTGTTCAGCCAAATAATGATTCCTGTAACTGGGAGACTTGTTGCTATCAAGCAGGAAATAAAGTAAATAGTCTTTGAAAACCACCCAAAGATAGTTCCCATATGAATCGCTTTTATAGAGCTTGCGATTTGAACATTCAACGGTTTTTCTGAAAAAATTTCCTTTGAAATAATAGTGCCATCGCGATCAATTTTCAGTTCATCAACGGCAGTTTCCAGAAAATCTTCATCGTGGTATTTGCGGATGCTAAAAATATCTTTTTCATCAGCTGGAATTTGAAAAATTGTAGTTCCTTCAAAAGGCAATTCGCTTTCCGTGATTTTTATGACTTCGGCAAAATCTACAGTTTCTGAAGAGGGATTTGCTTTGGAATCAATTTTTGGTCCACCTCCGCGCCCGCCAAAAACTTCCGTTCCCAAAACTGCGCTTCCCGCATCTTTGTACCATTCAAAAGACCAAAAAAGTCCGGTGAGCGACATAATCACTAAAAATATCGCCGTGTAAAATCCCAAGGTTACGTGCAAATCGTGGTTTACGCGTTTCCATTTTGCGCGCCAAGCTATTTTGAAACCGGGTTTTAGATGTTTCCATTTCAATTTTTTCAGTTTCTTCTTTGGAAACCAAAGCACAATGCCTGTGATGGAAAGTATCAAAAAAATGATAGTGGCAATACCAACAATCGGTCTTCCAATTGACATATCCAAAAGAAGCCAACGGTGCAGTTTGAACATGGTCATAAAAAATCCATCAAGCACATTTGGCTCCGATTTCGTATAAGTTCCATTGTATTGATCAACAAAAAAAGTCGTTCCGCGCCTGTCCTCTTTGTTTGTTTTAACGGAAAACTCATAGGGCTTTGTTCTTTCTGGGCTTATGCTTACGCGCGTCACTTCACCTTCAGCGGCAAGGTTTGTTGTTAGTGTTTCTATTGGAAAAACAGTTTCTTTTGGAGAAACGATCATTTCTTCAGAAAACAAACTTTTTATTTCTTCTTCAAAAGTTAGCACCGTTCCTGTTAAACAAATAATCAGCAGAATGATGCCGCTGCCAATTCCCAGCCAAAGATGGATGTCGTTTATAAACTTTCGTACAGTATATTTTTTTGATTTCATAAAAAGGAAATTTTTAAAACAATATAAAAGGCACAACCTAAGTCATGCCTTTATAAACTAACACTCAAACAACTAAAAATTATAGCGCAGGACTCCTGCAAAGTTTCGTGGATCGGTTTGATTGATATAACTGGTTCTATAGGCGTTGTAACCTATCTTATCAAATACATTATTCAATAAAAATTGAAGACTCCAGTTTTTATTGAATTTGTATTCCGCCTGAAAATTTACCAAGGTGTAGGCTTCTACATCAAAGGGTTTTTGGTTTGGCACAATTCCTTGATGGGTAACAGGTCCCGACGACCAATCGTTGATAGGGCGTTCTCCGGTAAAATACGCACCAGCGCCAACCGAAAGCCCTTCCAAAATGCTATTTCTGAAAGAGTAATTGGCATAGGCATTAAAGGTATGTCTTGGGGTATTTAGCGGTGCAGAACCATAAACATAGGAGGTATGCTCTTTATATTGCGCATCAATATATGCGTAACCGCCAATCAGCTCCAGATTTTCAAGTGGCCTTCCGGTAAGTTCTACTTCTATTCCTTGGCGCTGGTCGTTTCCGCCTTTTGCGTAATATAAAATGTTTGTCCAAGTTTCGTCATAAACAGGAAGGTTTATGTTTTTGTTGTTGATTTTATAAAGCGTCAAGTTAAATCGCAGTCGGTCGTTGAGCCAAGTTGTTTTAAACCCCGTTTCCAATTGGTCGTAGCGCTCGTTGCCCAATTCTTCTCCATTTTGACCCAAACGTGAAGCTGTTCGTGGATAGGAACTGTTGGTGTATGAAACAAAAACGTTTACATTTTTTATTGGCGAAACGATAATTCCTCCCAGAGGATTAAAAGCATCGCTACGTGTGTTTTCAACTTCTGAAAGCGTTTCGGTTGAACTGTAACGTGCCCCCAAAAATGTTTTCAGCCAACTGTTCCAAGAAATCACATCCTGGGCAACAAAACCTAATGAATTTGTTTTTCCGCCGCTCACATTTGCTTCTCCCAAGGCAACATTGGGCAATCTGTGTTCTATGTTTTGAAAAACATTAATAGTATCTACAACTCCAGCAGATTGGCTGCTTGTACTAAACCGTGAGGCCCGATAATCAAACCCAACTTGGAAAGTGTGTTTTATAGAACCTGTGTAAACATCATCCCCAATCAAGTCAAATTGGAGCACACTGTTGTTGTCATCGCGGGTAGAGGTGGAGTAGCTGCGTTGGCGAATATTGTAAATAGGCATTTCATTTTCCTCAATAGTTTTTCCCAAACCGGCACCTTTATCATCCAAGCTTAGTGACGAACTATAGAAAGCTCCTTTTAATGTAAGTTTCTCGCTTAATTCACGATCCATTCTGATGGCATAGGTAGTATTTTCGGTGATGGAACGATCGTTTTCAAAACCTAAAAATTGTGAATGTGGAAGATCATAAATTGCATTCATATCATTTTCAGCCAAGTTTACGGTGCCCAGATCTGGGGTACGGCTGTCGTAATAATGATCCAATTCTAAAGTTACCGTTGTCTTTTCATTTATTTTCCATTCAAAAGAAGGATTGAAGTAAAAACTTTCCTTTTCCACCAAATCCCTGAAACTATCGGCTCTTTCCAAAGCGCCATTTAAACGGAACGCAATATTTTTTTCTTTGTTAAGTGGCCCATAAACATCGAATGTAGGACGTATTTGCCCAAAACTTCCACCGCGCAGACTCACGCTTCCTCCGGTAGTATATTTTGGAGTTTTGGTAACAATATTTATGATTCCGCCGGGACTTCCCAAATCTGTTGCTACGCCTTGGGTTATGGAAGCGGTTCCTTTTAGAACTTGAATGTTATCCACACCCTGCATATCGGTCAATATACCAACACCGCGAAAATCTGAATGAATCCGTACTCCGTTTTTCAAAATAGGAATTCCCCTAAATCCACGAGAGGACATACTCTCACGTTTGTTGCCATAAGTCGCGAAGGTGTAAACGCCCGGTACGTTTTTAGTGGCTTCGGCAATGCTCAAAGCACCTTGATCCTCAATCAATTTTTCTGAAAGCACTGAGATGCTCTGGATCTGTTCATAAGGTTTAAGAGGCAAACGTGTGATTGATTCAATTTTGTCGGGATGGTCGTTTCGGTTACCGAAAACTTCCACTTCGTCAAGTTCGTTATCGTGGGTAAGTTGAAAAATGACTCCGTTAAAAACAGGCTCGTTCGGATTAATTGTAATCGTGGAAGCTTCGTAACCAACAGCACTCGCTGTAAGTTGCCATAGGCCATAAGGAATATTGTTGATTGTAAACTTTCCATCGGCATTGGCCGCACTTCCCTTTTTAAGTTCGGGAAGATAAACGCTAGCAAAAGGAATTGGATTATTGTCAATATCCGTAACCGTTCCGTTAATTTCTGCCACCTCTTGTGAAAATATAAACTGTACGCACAAGAGGAAAAATAGGGTGGTGATGAATTTCATTTTGTATTATTTTTATTTAGATTGGTTTTAAATTGAGAGCAAATCTAAAACGGAACTTTTAATTTTCAAAGCTTATTTAGAATAGTTTTAAATAGTAATTTATAATATGTTGAAATCAAAAGAAATGCAAATAATATTTTTTTTAAAAAGCTTTAAAATTTCCTTTAAATTGTTTCAGACCTGCTATTTTTGAAGCTGTAAAAATGGATAGAAACCTTCGTTTGGGTATTTTATGACTGATATTCTTGAAAAATACATTCCACAAGCTTCCGTTGCTTCAGCTTTTGAGTTGATAAAAACACACAATGTTCATCTTAAGATTGTAAATGAAAGGGTTACCCGCCACGGCGACTACAGGAAAATGCCCAATGGCCAACATAAAATCACAGTAAATGCCTCGCTTAACAAATACCGCTTTTTAATTACACTGGTTCACGAAATAGCTCATCTGGAAGCTTTCACAAAATATGGAAGACTCATAAAACCCCATGGATTGGAATGGAAGCGTACCTTTCAGTTGTTGATGCTCCCTTTTTTGCGCCCCGAGGTTTTTCCTAATCAATTATTGCCTTTATTGGCGCGCCATTTTAAAAACCCAAAAGCTTCGAGTGATACAGATGCCAGCCTTGCATTGGCCTTAAAGCAGTTTGACCCAGAGAACGATAAAAACTATATCTTTGAAATACCTTTTGGGGGGCATTTTAGATTGTACAACGGTAAAATTTTTAAACGCGGAAAGCAGCGTGTAAAACGTTTTGAATGTTTGGAAGTTGCTACAGGAAGAACGTATCTTTTCAATCCTAATGCTGAAGTGGAATTTTTAAGTCGATGAGTCAATGAGTTTATGAGTGGAGCGATTTATGGAATTCAGAAATTGGGGTTTATAGAAAAATAAAAACGATAAATTAGTTTAAAAGGGTTACGGTTTGGCTCCTCAACTTATCGACTCCTAAACTCATAGACTATACATGAACAAAGATTATTACGCAGTAATTATGGCCGGTGGCATTGGTTCCCGATTTTGGCCAGTGAGCACCCAAGAATTTCCAAAGCAATTCCACGATATGCTTGGTACGGGGCAAACGCTGCTGCAAAAAACTTTTTCAAGGCTTAACAAAATTATTCCTTCGGAAAATATTTATATACTTACAAATGAAATGTATCTGGAAATTACACTGAAACAATTGCCGGAAATTTCAGAAAAACAAGTGGTTCTTGAACCTGCAATGCGGAATACTGCGCCCTGCATTTTGCTTTCCGCTTTAAAAATAAAAAAGGAAAACCCGAACGCGTTGATGCTCGTGGCACCAAGCGATCACTGGATTGAAGATGAAAATGCTTTTGCAAATGATATTCAAAAATGTTTTGATTCAGCGGAAAAAGATAATATTTTACTCACTTTGGGCATTGAACCAACCTTTCCGAATACAGGATACGGTTATATTGAAAGCGATAAAAATGACGCTTCTGAAATTAAAAAAGTAAAACAGTTTCGTGAAAAACCTGATTATGAAACTGCAAAACAATTTCTTGCTGCAGGAAATTTTCTGTGGAATGCGGGTATTTTTATTTGGAGTGTGAAAAGTATTGTTGCCTCTTTTGAAAAGCATTTGGCTGAAATGAATTTGTTGTTTTCAAAGGGAATTCCTGTTTTGAATACTTCCGAAGAAAAAAAATTCATTGAAAACAATTATTCCGAGGCAGAAAATATTTCCATAGATTTCGGGATACTGGAAAAAGCGGATAATGTTTTTATGAAAAAGGCCACGTTTGATTGGAACGATTTGGGCACTTGGGGCGCGCTTCACGAGAAATTGAACAAAGATGAAAACGGTAATTCTGTTGTAAATGCTGAAACAATTCTAAAAAACTCCAAAAATAATATGGTTTTCACCAGTTCAAAAAAACTTGTTGTTTTGGATGGAATTGAAGATTATATCGTTGTGGACAAAAAAGATGTTTTGTTATTATTTCCTAAGAAAAAAGAGCAGGAGATAAAGGAGCTTTTGAAAGAGGTTTCAACTAAATTTGGTAAAAAATATTCATAGATGGAGAATTCAGAAAATAATGACGAAATAAAGATAACTCCGAATGATAAAGAGTTTGAAAGCGTAAAGCTGAACACTTGGGAAAGCATCAAAAAATTCTTAGTTGAGCTTTTTGATATTCAAACAGATTCAGACCGCGATGCCACGATTGAAGCGGTAAAAAAAGATATTTCCTTTAAAGGACATACAGCTTGGATTCTTATTTTTTCAATATTCGTTGCGTCTATAGGCTTAAATGTTAGTAGCACCGCTGTAGTTATTGGCGCGATGCTTATTTCGCCATTAATGGGGCCAATTGTTGGGATCGGTCTTTCCGTAGCCATCAATGATGTGGAAACCTTGCGACGCTCGTTTATAAATCTTGGGGTGATGGTTTTTTTAAGCGTGCTAACGGCTTTTCTTTATTTTAAAATTTCACCCTTAACAGAAGAAACGCCGGAATTGATTGCAAGAACTTATCCAACAATATTGGACGTGCTTATAGCCATTTTTGGTGGTCTGGGATTGATAGTTGCAAAAACAAAAAGCGGGACTATTGCCAGCGTTATTTTTGGGGTTGCTATTGCCACGGCATTGATGCCGCCGCTGTGTACCGTAGGGTATGGTTTGGCTATTGGCAGCGGCCCTTATGCAATTGGCGCACTTTATCTGTTCTCAATTAACGCAGTTTTTATTGCGCTTTCTACATTTATAGTTTCAAAAATATTGCGCTTTCCATTGGTGCGCTATGCCAACAGCAAAAGGCGCAAACGAACTGCCCAAATTGCTTCAGTAATAGCAATTGCGGTTATGGTTCCCAGTGTATGGCTTTTTGTGAAATTGTTGGATCAGCAAGTTTTTGAGACCAAAACAAAAGAGTTTGTAAAAAACATTATTAAGTATGAAGGCGCTGAGGTTGTTAAGTTTACACAGGATTATAAATCGAAAAATATTGATGTTTATTTAATTGGCCGCCCCGTTCCCCAAAACAAGATAAATGAATGGCTTTCAAAACTTGAGAAAACGGAAAAGTTGGAGCAAACACATTTACGGATTTACCAAGGTGCAGACCAAAGTGGCGAAATGGCCGCGAAACTTTCTGGTGAGATTAAAGCTGGAATCCTTGAAGATTTATACGTAAAAAATGAGCAATTAATCCAAGATAAAGATGAACAGATTCGCTTTTTGGAAAACCAGATTGCCCTTATAAAAGTTCAAAATGTTCCTTTTAAAGAATTGAGTGAAGAATTGAAGATAAACTATGAAGGTGTTGAAACTTTTAGTTATTCAAACAAAATCACAACGAATTTTAAAAAAACGGACACACTTCCGGTAATTAACATACGGTGGAAGAAAAATGTAACAACAGCTGAAAAAAGGAACGATTTGAAAAAAATTGAGGCGTGGATCAAATTTAAATTGAAGCTGGACACTCTTCAGGTTTCGGAATATCCGTAAAACAAAAACCCAGCTAAATTGCTGGGTTTTTTGTTTCGTTTAAATCTTGGAAGAAGTTTAATTCTTTATAAATTTATAACTAGCAGTTTTCTTTTCAACCTGTAACATTGCAAAATAAGTTCCAGTTCTTAATGAAGAAACGTTTATAGAACCTTCATTTGAAACCTTACTATTCAACACTATTTTTCCATTTACGTCAATAATTTGAACTGGATTATTTTCCAAACCTTTCATTGAAAAATAAAGGAGTTCAGAAGTTGGGTTTGGATATAATTTTAGGTTTTCAATAGAATTGTCTGCAATGGAAAGCGGAAAACTTCCTTCAACAATAATGTGGGTAGTATTTGTATCTGGATTTGGAACGACATCAACGGTTCCTGAAGGCCATTCAATAATCAAGGTTTCAATTGCGGTGCTTGTCCCAATCCCGAAATGTGCCAATAAAGAATTCATATGGCTGAAACCTTGGCCAGAACGCACTTCGCGCATTTGAGTGCCCCAATCACCAACAATTTTTACTCTGGCACCAATTCCGTTTTTGTTACTTTCAACGCCTTCCAATCCAACTTTCACCCAATTGTTGGCGTTCCCGTCATTAATATACAGGTTTCCATCGTTAACAACGTCTAAAAAACCATCGTTGTTGAAATCGCCAATTCCTCCTTCGTCAAAGTTTAAATCTTGACCCGTGAATGTCATGTCACCATTATTGAGGTAAAGTTCTTTGGACATTTCAGAAAAAATATCCACAAAGCCATCATTGTTGAAATCGCCCGATTGGTTCTCCCAAGCGCCGAGATCTGTTGGGTTTATGCCCGAACCTGCAATAACGTCGGTAAACATTCCGGTGCCATCATTTTGCATCAAGCGGTTTTGAAAATCGTGGTTAACTATAAAAGCATCAAAATCGCCATCGTTGTCAAAATCCTCAAAAACGGTTGACCAAGATTGTGCATTGTCGCGCATTCCGATGTCAAGCCCGTTTTCAGTAAAAGTACCGTCACCGTTATTGGTGTACATTGCATTGTCGCGGTTTTCATCACCTGGCAAAGCTCCTCCACGGCATTTTGTTAAATACATATCGGCATCGCCATCGTTATCATAATCTACCCAAATAGCAGCATAGTTTCCAGGTCTGTCTAAGGTTACAATTAAGGTTTGGTCCAGAATCATATTTTGGCCGCCACCATTGCGGTATGGATGGCTAAGATCAACATCATGGCAAACAAAAGCATCCAGCAAACCGTCATTGTTTATATCGGCAAGGGTTGATCTTTGTGAAAAGATATAATCCGGTTTGGGCACTTCGGTATAGGCAGTTCCGTCTTCATTGGCGAATAAAAAGGAAACGCGTGAATTGTTTCCAAGAAGAAGGTCGTTAAATCCGTTGCCATCAATATCGCCCGCAGCTACACTCCAATCTGGAATATTCTGTATTGGGGTTGTAATAAATATTGAATTGAAAGTGTGATCTGGAAGTTGATAGTCAATACCAATTCCATTTTCGGAAACCCGAACGTAATCATCAAGATAATCGCCATTCATATCAACAGCTACTTCAGAATAATCGTCATAATTACCAATTAGCCCACTTTGGTTGGTAAACGTAACTTGGGCCATTAAAGAAGCACTGAATAAAACGGTGCAAAGGGAAAGTAATTTATTTATCATAATATTATAATTTGGACACTAAAAATAAATTAAAATATTTGATAAATAGGGATGTAGAAAGAAAAAAATTAACCTTCTTTCAATTGAACTTCCCGTATTTTTTTGAAAAGATCTGAAGAATATACAAAATTGGTTACGTCTTCGTTGTCCGTTTTGAAAATTTCTTGATTGGTTCCCTGCCAAACCAATTTGCCGTTTTTTAGCAAGACAACTTTTTCGCCAATTTCCATTACAGAGTTCATGTCGTGGGTTACCACAACCGTTGTAATGTCATATTCGTGGGTTATTTCTTGAATAAGGGTGTCAATTAAAGTTGCGGTTTTTGGGTCAAGCCCAGAATTGGGTTCGTCACAAAAAAGAAATTTGGGTTTGTTTACGATAGCCCGGGCAATAGAAACACGTTTTTGCATTCCGCCAGAGATTTCTGCGGGAAATTTTTTGTTCACGTTTTCAAGGTTTACCCTTTTTAGCACCTCGTTCACCCTTGCCAGCATATCTGCTTTTTTCTGTTTTGTGAACATACGCAGCGGAAACATTACATTTTCTTCAATATTCATGGAATCGAACAGTGCGCCACCTTGAAAGAGCATCCCTATTTCTTCGCGAAGCTTTCTTTGTTCTTCATCATCCATATTCTGAATGGCTTTGTCTTCATAATAGATTTTGCCCTGCTCTGGTTTGAAGAGGCCAATAAGGCATTTCAATAAAACGGTTTTTCCGCTACCGCTCTGACCGATAATAAGGTTTGTTTTTCCTTTGTCAAATTCCGTAGTTATCCCTTTCAGAATTTCTTCTTCCCCAAAACTTTTATGTACGTCTTCTACTTTTATCATCAGCTAAGCAATAATTGGGTTATAATATAATTGGCCGAAATAATGAGCACACTCGTCCAAACGAAGGAATTGGTACTGGCTCTTCCCACTTCAAGTGCGCCACCCTTCATATAATAGCCTTGCCATGAAGGAACCGTGGCTAAAATGAAGGCAAAAACAAAGGTTTTAAAGAAAGCATAAAAAAGCTGATAGGGTATAAAGCTGTCCTGCAATCCCGAAATAAAGGCAGTGGAACTGGAAAAGCCACCATAAACACCAGCCACCCAGCCGCCCAAAATACCAAGAAACATAGAAATTACAATCACGAATGGATAGAACATTAATGCAACAATTTTTGGGAAAACCAAATAGTTTAGCGAGTTGATCCCCATTACCTCTAAGGCGTCAATCTGTTCGGTAACCCGCATGGAACCAATGCTGGAAGTTATGAATGACCCTACTTTTCCCGCCATAATTATTGAAATGAAAGTCGGCGCGAACTCCAAGATTACAGATTGGCGTGTGGCAAAACCTATAAGACTTTTCGGGATTAAGGGATTGTCCATATTTAAGGCAGTCTGTATTGCTACAACCCCGCCAACAAAGAAGGAGATGAAAGCGACAATGCCCAGAGAACTAATAATAAGGTCGTTGATTTCCTTAAAGATAAGATGTTTTAAAACAGATGTTTTGGTGAAACTGCCAAACACCTTTTTGATCATCAAAAAATAGGAACCAATATCTTGTAAATACTTCATAAAAAAGATAGCTATGGCTAAAATACTAAAATTAGCCCACGGATTTTTGAAAAAGCTTTTTTTAGCTTTTATTTACCAAAAAGCGCCATCATTTTGTGGTAAATTTCAATGCTCTCATAAATTCCATTGAAATTTGAAGCGCCCGGCCCTTCCGCAAAAACGGGAACCATGGTCCCAGAATGTCCAGTTGTGGAAAAGCTTGGTTTAATTTTGTTGTAATCATTTCCATAGGAAGCTAGCGTGTAACCGCCCGTTTCGTGGTCTGCAGTAACAATTACAAGCGTTTCACCGTTTTGCTTTGCAAAATCAAGAGCTACGCCCAAGGTTTTGTCAAAATCCAAAAGCTCTTGAATTAAGTAATCTGCATCGTTATTATGGCCGCCCCAATCTATTTGGCTTCCTTCAACCATCAAAAAAAATCCTTTTTCGTTTTTTGAAAGTTTTTCCAAAGCAAGTTTGGTGGCGTTCGGCAGAAAATCGCCACGGCCTTCGCTCATTTTTGGCATGCCGTCATCGGCAAGCAGTATTAATTCACTTTTTTCGCTTATAGTTTTTGGAAGTTGATCGGTAATCACTTCATAGCCTTTGGCTTTCATTTCAGCCAGTAAATCTTTTCCGTCTTTTCTTTTGGTGAAAAATTTTAAGCCACCACCTGCAAAAAAGTTTACACCGCTATTTGGTGCAAAAGAGGTAATATCTTCATAAAGTCGGCGCGATTTTACGTGCGCATAAAAGCTGGCGGGCGTTGCATGCTGTATGGACGAAGTGGCCACAATGCCCGTAGCCAATCCTCTTTTTGACAACTCCTCAACAATTGTGGGCACTGGAATGGTATCTTTATTTACGCCAATGGCACCATTATAGGTTTTTACGCCCGTCGAAAAAACCGTTGCTCCTGCAGCGGAATCCGTAATTAAATCGCTAGCAGAAGAGGTTTTGCTCAAGCCAATCGTGTTGAAACGTTCAAAATTCGGTTTGCCATTTTTATAATAAATAGCTGTGGAAACTTGGCTCAGGCCCATACCGTCGCCAATCAAAAGGATGATGTTTTTTGGGTTTTTTACTTCGGAAGAAATATTGGAAACCGTGTTGTCCTTTACTTGAACCGAAACACAGGAAGTTGAAATTATCGCAAAAGTAAAAAGAACAGTGAGGAGGGAAAGTTTAGCTTTCATTCTAAAATTTTGTTTGCAAAAATAGGGATTATAAAAATGTTTGGGTGTTAAAGAAAGGTTGTGAAAATTTAAAATTAACGAACACCAATTTTTTGGAGAATATTCTTCCAACGCAGATTTCTAATAAATTCTCCTTCCTTTTCAGAAACTATAAAATCCAGTTTTTGATTTTTAGCCTTTTTATAACCCTGAATACAATCTATAAAAAACTGAAAATTATTTTTTTTGGAAGCCAGTTTTGCTGAAGCAATAAAAGTTAGCCAAAACCCATAGCGCATTTTGTAAAAAGCTTCTCCCTGTTTATGCCTTGAAGCTTTTGTGTAAACTTTTCCGGTAGGTTTTAAATGTTTTACGTGTAGCGAAGTATCGGTTTTAACCTTCCAGCCGTGATATTGGGCGAGGAGTTCATCAACTGTGTCCCAACCCATAGTGTTTTTTAAACCTTTTATTTGTTCAAAACACTCTTTTCTATATGCTTTTAAGGCACCACGGATGTGGTCTTTATTTGTGAGATTTTCCAAAACCCATTCCCCGTTCTTTTCTATATAGCAAAAACCACCAACCATTCCTACGGAATTATCGTTTTGAAATGCTGCTGCAATTTTTTCTAAATAATTCTTCGGAAAAATTAAATCTGCATCATATTTACAAATAATGTCGAAGTTGTTGTCGAGTGTTTCAAAGCCTTTGTAAAAAGCATTGATAACCTTGCTTCCGGGCTCGTGAAGTTTTTCGGAATTGAAAAAAACACTTTCAATAAAAGAGTATTTTTCTGAAAATTGATCAATAATTTTTTGGGTGCCATCTGTTGATGCATCATTGACAACAACAATCTTTTTGGGTAGAAGAGTTTGTTCTGCTAAAGAATTCAACGTTTTAGAAATATGTGCTTCTTCGTTATGGGCTGGTATGACTATATAGAAATCCATTAAATCCTTTCAGCATAAACCAAGTAATACCGAGGGGTAATTCTTCGAAGAATGGGGCGTATGCCAATTTTTTTTACGGGATTGGTGAATTTTTCACTTTTCACAATTCGCCAGCCTGCTTTTTCAAGCAACCAATCAAATTGCCAATCCTCAAATTCGTGATAGTGGCGGTCCCATTTGTCGGTTTTGCTTCTATAAGCCGAGGCAAACCACAATTTTAAGGGCACGGAAGCAACCAATTTTGTAGCCCGAATATCATTTAAAACGTTGAAAGGCGAAACCAAATGCTCAAAGATTTCAAAAGCGGTGACCACGTCAAATTTTTCCGTTTTTACCACAGTTGTCTCTAAATCGAGATCTTCACCTTTGGTGTTTGTAACGTGAAAACCTTCTTGGGTGAGTATTTTAGAAAAAGGGTTGGAAACGCCCAAATCGAGAATTTTTTCTTCTTTGGAAATTACTTCGTTCAGAAAATTCAGGGTGTGTTTGTATCTTTTCTTGGGAAACTTGCCTTCGTACATTTTTTCAATTCTGAATTCTGAATTCTGAATTCAGAATTAATTAAACTCTATAAACTATCGCATTAATATTCATTCCCGCGCCAACACTTGCAAAAATAACCACATCGCCTTGCTGGATGGAATGTCCTTTCAGCTCTCCATTTAAAACCAAATCATATAGCGTTGGAACAGTTGCGACGCTGCTATTGCCCAATTTGTCTATGCTCATGGGCATAATGTTTTCGGGAGGAGTTTTATCGTAAAGTTTGTAGAAACGGTTTACGATGGCTTCGTCCATTTTTTCGTTTGCTTGGTGGATAAATATTTTTTTCACTTTGTCAATTCCAACTCCGCTTTTATCCAAGCAGGTTTTCATTCCGTCAGGAACATTATTTAAAGCAAATTCGTAAATTTTTCTACCGTACATTTTTATATAGCGGCGGGCATCCTTTCTTTCCAAATTATTGCTTTCGCCAAAGAAAATGAAATGTGCTTCCTCAAAAGCGTAGGTCGCGCTAAAATGTGAAAGAAAACCGCCAGCTTCATCCGTAAGTTCAACAACCGCGGCTCCAGCTCCGTCACTGTAAATCATGGAATCCCGATCGTGCGGATCTACCACGCGTGAAAGGGCCTCAGCCCCAATAACCAAACATTTTTTTGCCATTCCCGCTTTTATAAAAGCATAGGCTTGGATCATTCCCTCGATCCATCCCGGACAGCCAAAAAGCACATCATAGCCCACGCAAGTTGGGTTTTGGATTTTAAGATTGTGTTTTACGCGGGTTGCAATACTGGGCACGGTATCGCTCTGAACAGAATCGTGCCTTACGTCGCCATAATTATGGGCCACGATAATATAATCAAGTTCTTCTTTATTAATCCCGGCATTTTTGATGGCATTTTCAGCAGCAAAAGATGCAATGTCTGAAGTGGCTAATTTTTTTGGAATATATCGTCTTTCGTGAATGCCCGTAATAGCTTTAAATTTTTCAATTATTACAGTGTTTTCATTGCCAAAGCGAGTGCCGTCTTCATTGTAAAAATGATGATCGCCGAAATGCTCGTTCTTGGCAACTTCACTTGGAATATAACTGCCTATGCCTGTTATTTTGACATTCATAAATTGAAAGGTTTCGTTAAAAATACGGAAAATTCAGTAATTCAGTTTTCAGTCGCAGTATTCAGTAAAAATAATTTATTTTATCTGCCTACTGCGACTGCGACTGATAACTTAATTAAGCCTCCATATAAGCTTCAATAGGATTACAAGTGCATATCAAATTTCTATCGCCATACGCATCATCTACCCTGCGAATCGAAGGCCAGAATTTATTGTCTGAAATGTATTCCAACGGAAATGCCGCTTCCTGTCTGCTGTATGGGAAATCCCAAGTATCAGCAGTTAGCATTTGTAAGGTATGTGGTGAATTTTTCAAAACGTTATTTGGCTCGTCTTTATCAGCGGCTTCAATTTCTTTTCTGATAGAAATCATTGCGTCACAAAATTCATCCAAAGCCATCTTGCTTTCACTTTCAGTAGGCTCAATCATCAAAGTTCCCGCAATTGGGAAGGACACCGTTGGTGCGTGAAAACCGTAATCCATCAATCGTTTTGCGATGTCGGTTACCTCAATTCCTTTTGCTTTGAATGGGCGGCAATCCACAATCATTTCGTGGGCAGCACGGCCGCGTTCGCCTGCGTAAAGCACTTCATAATGGCCGTTCAATCTTTCTTTGATATAGTTTGCGTTCAAGATAGCATTTTGTGTAGCTTTCTTCAAACCGTTCACCCCAAGCATGCAAATGTAGGCATAGCTAATAAGACAAACCAACGAGCTGCCATAAGGCGCTGCGGAAATTGCGGTGATAGCATTTTCACCACCTGTTTGGATTAATGGGTTTGAAGGCAAAAATGGCACCAATTGTTTGGCAACGCAAATTGGTCCAACTCCCGGTCCACCACCTCCGTGAGGGATAGCGAAAGTTTTGTGTAGATTCAAATGGCAAACGTCTGCGCCAATTGCGCCCGGATTGGTCAAGCCAACCTGCGCGTTCATGTTTGCACCGTCCATATAAACCTGTCCGCCATTTTCGTGGATAATACTGGTTATTTCGCGAATAGCAGATTCATAAACTCCGTGAGTTGAAGGATAAGTTACCATCAAACAGGAAAGATTGTCTTTGTGTTTTATTGCTTGTGCACGAAGATCTTCCACGTCTATGTTTCCTTCGTCGGTAGATTTTGTAACAACCACCTGCATTCCTGCCATTACGGCGCTTGCAGGATTTGTTCCGTGTGCTGAAGATGGAATCAAACAAATATTTCTATGGCTTTCCCCCCGTGATTCGTGATAGGCGCGAATAACCATCAAACCAGCATATTCGCCCTGTGCGCCACTGTTTGGTTGTAGTGAAGTTCCAGCAAAACCAGTAATTTCAGTAAGCTGTTTTTCCAGTTTTTTCAGAATGGTTTGGTAACCTTCAGCTTGTTCCACAGGAACAAAGGGGTGCATATTGCCCCACATGGGGTCACTCAACGGAAGCATTTCTGCAGCTGCGTTCAATTTCATCGTGCATGAACCCAATGAAATCATTGAATGGTTCAGCGAAAGATCTTTGCGTTCCAGTTTTTTGATGTAGCGCATCAAATCTGTTTCGCTGTGGTATTTATTGAAAACTTCCTGTTGTAAAAACTCGGTTTTACGGGCAACCTCCTGTTGAATTTTATTTCCGGTTTCAAGTTCGGTAATCTTTTGAAAATCCTTTTTAATGGCTTCGGAAAAGATTGCAACTATTTTATTTAAATCCTTTACGGTAGTGGTTTCGTTAATTGAGATTGAAACCGTTTCGTCGTTGGGATAGTAAAAATTCACTTCTTTAGCTTCTGCTAAAAACTTGATTTTAGTAGCGTCAGTTTTTATTGCAATCGTATCAAAATAAGTTTCGTTTACTTGCTCAAAACCTAGTTTTTCCAAAGCATTTGCAAGTGTTACGGCTCCATTGTGAACTTTTCGAGCTATGTACTTCAAACCTTCCGGGCCGTGATAAACCGCGTACATTCCGGCCATAACGGCCAAAAGAACCTGTGCGGTACAAATGTTTGAAGTGGCTTTGTCGCGTTTAATGTGTTGTTCTCTTGTTTGAAGAGCCATCCGTAAAGCACGGTTGCCATCGGTATCTTTTGTAACACCAATAATCCTTCCCGGAATACTGCGTTTGTATTCTTCTTTTGTTGCGAAGAAAGCTGCGTGCGGTCCACCGTAGCCCAATGGAATTCCGAAACGCTGTGTGGTTCCTACAACAACATCAACTCCAAAATGGCCTGGAGATTCCAGCATTACCAAACTTAAAATATCTGCTGCAACGGCAACTTTTATCTGTGTATCGTTAGCTTTTTGGATGAATTCTTTATAGTTATAAACCTTTCCTGTTCTGCTTGGATATTGAAGAATGGCTCCAAAAAAGCCTTCAGAAAAGTCAAAATCCTCGTGGTTGCCTACAACCAATTCAATTCCAAGCGGAATGGAGCGCGTTTCAAGTACAGAAAGCGTTTGCGGAAGTACTTCTTCCGAAACAAAGAATTTTGAAGCGTTGCTCTGTTTCTTTTCCTTTTCGCGAACGTTATAAAGTAACGCCATTGCTTCAGCAGCAGCGGTTGATTCGTCCAAAAGTGAAGCGTTTGCAAGCTCCATTCCGGTTAAATCGCTAACTACTGTTTGGAAATTCAGCAACGCTTCCAGTCGTCCTTGCGCAATCTCCGCTTGATAGGGCGTATAGGCCGTGTACCATCCCGGGTTTTCCAAAATATTACGTTGGATTACTGGAGGCGTGATGGACTGATTGTAGCCCAAACCAATATATGTTTTGAAAAGTTTATTTTTTGTGGAAAGCTCGGTGATGTGCTCCAGGTATTCCTGCTCGCTCATCGCTGTGTCCAGATCGAGTGCTTTTTTCAGCAAAATATCGTCTGGAACGGTTTCGTAAATAAGTTGATCAATAGAGCTTACACCAATGGTTTTAAGCATTTCGGGAAGATCGTTTTCCCGGGGACCGATATGCCTTAAAGCAAAAGAATCTGTGTTCATTAATTTGCGATTGAAATTTAGGTGGCAAAATTACAATATTAAACGTGAATTAGCTTCTTTTTGAGTGTTTGAAAAGTATTATTTTTCAACTAAATAGTAAGGTTATAAACACTTTGGTTATTTTTGGATGTATGAAGTTTCTAAAGCGTGTTTTTGCTTTTTATATTAATGCCAGCATCCATGTTGCTTTGGCCGTTTTATCATTATTGGCAATTACGGTTTTGGAATATCATTTAGTGATTCCAATTGAGCTTTGGCTCTTTGTTTTTCTTGGTGCCTTAACGGGTTATAACTTTGTGAAATACGCCAAAGTTGCGGGACTTCATCATAGAAGTTTGACAAATTCCCTGAAAACCATTCAGATCTTTTCAGGAATATGTTTTGTTTTGCTTGCGTTTATAGCTTTCAAACTTTCCATAACAACACTTTTGGTCACGGTTGGATTTGGGCTGGCCACTTTTTTTTATGCGGTACCTTTTGTAAGGCATAAAAACCTTCGAAATTTTTCAGGATTAAAGATTTTTGTGGTGGCTTTTGTTTGGGCGGGGGTTACGGTTATTGTGCCGGTTGTTGCTTCGGAAGTAACTATTTCATTGGATATTTTACTTACTTTTTTGCAGCGGATTTTAATTGTTGTCGCTTTAATTCTCCCTTTTGAAATACGCGATGTGCCCTATGATGCCTTAAACCTAAAAACACTGCCACAGCAGGTTGGGGTTAAATCCACAAAGTTGATTGGGGAAGGAGTTTTGTTGCTGTGTTTGGTCTTTGAATTCTTCAAGGTAAATTCAGATGTGGCCTATATTATAAGTCTGTTGGTTTTTTGTTCCGTTTTGGGATGGATACTTGTGATTTCAAAAACCGAGCAAAGTAGATACTTTTCATCTTTTTGGGTAGAAGGGTTGCCCATACTTTGGTATTTACTTTTTATTCTTTTTGAAAAACTTTAAGCTTGCGGATTGTTTTTTATTTCTTGCTGAAGCCTACTTTTCAGTTGCTCTTTTTCTTCCGGCAGAAGAGTTTTAATATTTGCAGCATTTATGGTTTCGGTAAGTTTTGTGTTTCGTTTGGCATGGCCGCGACATAATGCACAAATAAGGATGTGCATTTTCAATTTTAATTTTTCGAAGAAGCTGGCCTCATTATATTGGCTTTTGTCACATACGTGAACGGCTTCATCACACTTTAAAAAAAACTTCATATATTTTAATTAAACCAATTTTTCTCCAAACACTCAACCATGGATTTGCGTGCCCGGTGGATTATTACCCACAA
Organism: Aequorivita soesokkakensis; assembly: GCF_001641085.1. GTDB lineage: Bacteria > Bacteroidota > Bacteroidia > Flavobacteriales > Flavobacteriaceae > Aequorivita > Aequorivita soesokkakensis. The sequence goes on from NZ_LXIE01000012.1 coordinate 42,006, forward strand.
GTTAGACGGCGTAATATTGTATTCTTTACAAATTGCTTCGGTGTCAAAATTTTCAATGGTTTTCTTTTTAAAAATGGTCGCTTGTTTTTCGGGAAGTTTGTCTAAACATTCCAAAATAACAAGTCCCAATTCTTTGTTTTCCATTCGGTCCTCGGCGTTTCTGTCAAAAGGATCGGCGGCATTTTCTTCCAGCCAATCCCCTTCAGAATCATCGTCGCGATACGAAATATGAACCTCTGCCTTTCCTTTTTTTGAATTGATTTTGCGGTAATAATCGATTATTTTTCGCTTCAGGATTGAAATGAGCCAAGTGCGTTCCGTGGCCTCGCCCTTAAAGTTTTTTTTCGATTTAAGTCCCGCCAAGAACGTTTCCGAAATTAGGTCTTGGGCAACAATAGGATCATTTACCCGAACAATAGTATAATTGTATAGATAATCTGCATAATTGTCAACCCATTTGTCGGGATTCAATAGTTCCAAAAGAATAGTTTTTAGCCTATTTCAAAAATAGGGAAGTTTTCAAAACATATACGAAAATGCCAACCATTTAGTTTGGAATATTTTAATTCCTAAATAGTTAAACTCTTGAAAAGCTTATATATCTGATGCAGATGTTATATTTTTACATAATTAACTATATAAATTTCCCAATGAAAAAGATTACTACAGGAATTTTGATGTTCCTAATGTTCACATTTACGGCGTATGCACAATACGGCAAGCCAACTGCTGATTTAACTTTTGCAACCATGGATGCTGCAGACGCACTTTCCATTCAACAGCTTTACCCAAATGAAATCACCATTTTGGAAAGTAGAAATAATCAGGCTGCAGTGATTCTGACCGACAATATAATCCACAAAATACACGACAATGTAAAAACCCACGGGCCGGGCTATATTTTTAGGGCTTCAGAAGAACAAGCATTACAAGCTTTGGAGCCAATTGCAAGAAGAAATCCATTAATAGATTATTCAATTACTGAAGATGAATTTGTAAACGAATGCCTAGATTTGGTGGATGCCAATAATATTGAAAACGATATTTTAAACCTTCAAAATTACGGCACCCGCTATCACACTAAACCAGAAGCCGAACAAGCTGTTCTTGACCAACAGGCAAAATGGGACGCAATGATTTTGGCTGCAGGAAGAACGGACGTACACACGCGTATTTTTGAACACGTAAACACTCCAATGCCTTCCGTTATATTGACAATTGATGGTGTAAACACCCCAGACGAGTTTGTAATCATTGGCGGGCATATTGACTCTTTTTCTTTTCAGGGAAACAACAATGCTCCGGGAGCTGATGATAACGCTTCGGGGATTGCTTCCTTAAATGAAATGGTACGGGTATTATTGGAAAAAGACTTTGTGCCAAATAGAACCATAGAAGTTATGGCATTCGCCGCTGAAGAAATAGGGCTTGTGGGCTCTGCCGAAATAGCTCAGGAATATGCAGCTAATGGCGTAAATGTTGCCGCATTTGTTCAGTTTGATATGACGGGTTATAATGGATCAAACAGCGATGTTTATATAACAACGGATTCCTATAATAGCACCTCGCTAAACAATTATTTAACAGATTTGATGGATCATTACAACGCATCCGGGGTTCATAGTTTTACTTATGGGTTTACCGAGTGTGGTTATGGATGTTCAGACCATGCCAGTTGGGCAGATAATGGATATGATGCCGCTTTCCCTTTTGAAGCTGCCTTTGGCGAAGACAATCCAAACATTCACACAGCGGGCGATCTTTATTCTTTTTTTAATGAGCCAAATCACGCTGTAAAATTTGCAAAGCTTGGTCTTGAATTTTTAATTGAAGCTGCAAAACCGCAAACTCTTTCGGTCAATGATTTTTCTGAGAATGCGATCCGGTTTTTTGTAAAGGACAAAACCTTGAACTATCGTTTGAACAATACTGTTTCAAACATAAAAGAGGTGTCTGTTTACAACGTAGCGGGACAAAGAATAATTTCTGAAAAAGTAAATACTGAAAGCGGAAGCCTTCAACTAAGCCAATTTGCACAGGGTTTTTACATTGTACATTTTGCTTTAGAAAATGGACATACGTTTGCTAAGAAATTTATATTGAATTGATGTCAGGTCGAGCGCAGTCGAGACCTATTTCTTCAGAACGATTTTGCTTAATAAGAACCTCTCGACTGCGCTCGAGGAGACATTAAAAAACCTTAAAAGTTAAATAACTTTTGAGGTTTTTTTTAAAGCAATCCCGCCCGTTTCAAAAGTGCTTCGGGATCTGGCTCTTGTCCGCGGAATTTTATGTAGAGTTCCATCGGGTCCATCGTTCCTCCCTGTGAAAGCACAAAACCTTTAAAGCGGTCAGCTACCTTTTTATTAAAAATACCTTCCTGTTTAAACAATGCGAAAGCATCCGCATCCAAAACCTCAGCCCATTTGTAACTGTAATATCCGGCTGAATATCCCCCTTGGAAAATATGCGAAAAGGAAGTGCTCATACAGTTTTCCTTCACATCTGGATAAAGCTGTATGTCATCAAAAGCGGCAACTTCAAAGGCTTTTACGTCTTTTATTCCCGATGGGTCGCTGCCGTGCCAAGCCATATCGAGCATTCCAAAACTTAACTGTCGCAATGTCGCCATTCCTTCCAAAAAGGTTGCGGAATCCTTTATTTTTTCAACATATTCCATCGGGATTACTTCACCCGTTTTGTAATGGGTAGCGAAGAGTTCCAAGGTTTCTTTTTCATAACACCAATTCTCTAAAATCTGACTTGGCAATTCCACAAAATCCCAATAAACACTCGTTCCCGAAAGACTGGGGTAGTGGGTGTTTGCAAGCATTCCGTGCAATGCGTGACCAAATTCGTGGAAAAGCGTAGTAACTTCATTAAAAGTTAAAAGCGAAGGTTTGCTGGCAGTTGGCTTCGTAAAATTGCAAACTATGGAAATATGAGGTCTATCGTTTTTACCGTCTTTAATTTGCTGTGGTTTATAGGAAGTCATCCAAGCGCCATTTCGTTTTCCTGCACGCGGGTGGAAGTCTGCGTAAAAGATAGCGACCAATTCGCCTTCATCGTCTTTTACCTCGTATGTTTTTACGTCTGCGTGGTATTTGTCTATGTTTTGGACCTCTTCAAAATGAAGTCCGTATAATTTTTCAGCAACGGTGAATACGCCATTGATTACATTCTTCAATTCAAAATAAGGCTTCAACTTTTCATCATCGAGATTGAAAAGTTCCTGTTTTAGTTTTTCTGAATAATAGGCTCCGTCCCATTTTTCCAAATGATCAATTCCGTCAATTTTTTTTGCAAAAGCAGTCAATTCATCAAACTCTTTTTGTGCGGCGGGTTTTGCTTTTTCAAGCAATTCATTTAAAAATGATTTTACTTTTTCTGGGGTTTCCGCCATACGTTCTTCCAATACAAAGTGCGCGTGACTTTTATAACCCAATAAATTTGCCCTTTTATGACGAAGTGTAGCAATCTGTAAAACATTTTGCTGATTATCCAAATCGTCATTATGAAAACCTTTTGCGCCAAAGGCAATCGCCATTTTTTTGCGAAGCTCTCTGTTATCAGCATAAGTCAAGAAAGGAACGTAGCTTGGGTAGTCCAAAGTGAAAACCCAGCCATCCTTTCCTTTTTCCTCGGCGGTTTGCGCGGCGGCTTCAATTACGCCATCGGGCAAGCCGGAAAGTTCTTCTTCATTTGTAATATGAAGTTCAAATTTGTTTGTTTCCGCCAAAACATTTTCTCCGAAAGTAAGCTTCAGCTTAGAAAGTTCGGTATCAATTTTACGCAGTTCGGTTTTCTTTTCTTCCGAAAGGTTGGCGCCGTTTCTGGAGAAAGCCTTGTATTTTTTGTCGAGCAGCATTTGCTGTTCTTCGGAAAGGTTTAATGTGTCTTTTTGATTGTAAACCGTTTTTAGTCTTTCGAACAAAGCTACATTCAACAACATATCGTTACTGAATTCCGTGAGCATTGGCGAGATTTCCTGCGCTATTTTTTGGATTTCGTCATTGGTTTCGGCACTGTTGAGGTTGAAGAAAATGCTTGTTGCTCTTTCCAGTTTTTCACCTGTATTTTCCAAAGCTTCCACTGTATTTTTAAAAGTAGGAGCTTCCGAGTTGGAAGTTATGGCATCTATTTCTGCCTTTGTTTCCTCGATCAATTTACTGATAGCGGGGAGAAAGTGCTTGTTTTCTATTTTGGAAAAGGGAGCGGTATTGTATGGTTGTAATAGAGGGTTATTATTCATAATTTTTTACTAGTTCTGTGTCTGGTCGAGCGCAGTCGAGACCTAACTACTTGTAGATAATTTTTTACTTAGAATAACCTCTCGACTGCGCTCGAGGGGACATTTATATAATATTTAAAACTGAATACTGCTACTGACCACTGCGAACTTTCGCAGCACCTTCTTCAACCTTCATTTTTAAACCTTCTTTATAGGCAACAATCTTGTCGAGAACACATTTATCTGAAGATCCAATAATTTGCGCAGCCAAAATGCCTGCATTTTTGGCGCCATTCAATGCCACCGTGGCAACGGGTACGCCACCAGGCATCTGAAGTATTGAAAGGATACTGTCCCAGCCATCAATGGAGTTGCTGGATTTTACGGGAACGCCAATCACAGGCAATGGCGATAACGAAGCAATCATCCCAGGAAGGTGAGCTGCGCCACCCGCGCCTGCAATTATCACTGAAATTCCGCGGGTGTGTGCATTCTTTCCGTAATCGAAAAGTTTGTCTGGGGTGCGGTGGGCGGAAACGATGTCTACTTCCACTTCAATGTCGAATCCTTTTAAAATATCTACGGCTTCCTGCATTACTGGCAGGTCGCTTGTGCTTCCCATTATTATTGCTATTTTGCTCATATTTACTAGTTCTGTGTCAGGTCGAGCGCAGTCAAGACCTACTTCATTATAATAATCCTGTTTAATAAGGACCTCTCGACTGCACTTCGACTGCTTTCAGTACAGGCTATTCGAGGGGACATTTTATTTCTATGTCTGGTTGAGCGCAGTCGATACCTCATCGGCAGTTGGTCTATATTTTGAATGTGTCATATTCCTACATTCTGCGAGTATTTGAAGCATTTCAAAATCCTCATTAGCCAAAGCTTTCTTTTTTTGCGCACTCCATTTTTTTATTTTTTTCTCGAAATATATGGCTTGTTCCACATCATTGAATTCTTGATGGAATATTAATTCCAAAGGTCTTCGTTTGTATGTGAAACAAGTTTTGTTTAATCCGTTTTGGTGTTCATCGAACCGTCGTGAAATGTTATTTGTAAACCCTGTATAAAGTAAACCATCTGAACATTCCAATATGTAAATGTAATATGATTTCATTTAAGAACAGAAAAGTTTAGTTATACTTCTATGTCTGGTCGAGCGCAGTCGAGACCTATTTCTTTATAGTATTTCTGCTTCACAATTACCTCTCGACTGCGCTCGAGGGGACATTTTTGTTTCAAAGATTGTTAACATTTGCGTGTCTGGTCGAGCGCAGTCGAGACCTATTTCTTTATAGTATTTCTGCTTCACAATTACCTCTCGACTGCGCTCGAGGGGACATTTTATCTGCTTATAACTTCAATTGTCCTCTTAACCTCCTCCGCGATCTTTCGCGCTATGCTGAGGTCTTTGTTTACAATGGTTACGTGCCCCATCTTTCTAAATGGGCGGGTTTCTTTTTTGCCATAAATGTGGGGCGTAACACCCTCCATCGCCAATATTTTTTCTATGTTTTTATAGACTACCGCGCCTGTATGGCCTTCAGCGCCTACTAAGTTAACCATTATGCCGCCCAATTTGCTGTCGGTATTTCCCAAAGGTAAGTCTAATATTGCTCTTATTTGCTGTTCGAACTGGTTGGTGTAGCTGGCCTCTATGCTGTAATGCCCGCTGTTGTGGGGGCGGGGAGCGACTTCGTTTACGAGGATTTCATCATCCTCGGTCTGAAACATTTCTACTGCTAAAAGACCTACGTGCTTAAATGCTTCGGAGACTTTTGTGGCTATAGCTCTTGCTTTTTGTGCGACGGTTTCGTCTATACGTGCCGGGCAGATTACGTATTCCACTTGGTTGGCTTCGGGGTGGAATTCCATTTCCACAACCGGATAGGTTTTTACTTCCCCGGAAGGGTTGCGGGCTACTATTACTGCCAATTCATTTTTAAAGGGGATCAATTTTTCTGCAATACAAGCGCCTTCTGAAAGCGGAATTACATCTTCGGCGGTGCGGATAATGCTTACCCCTTTTCCATCATACCCGCCAGTGCAGCTTTTCCAAACAAAAGGGAAGTGCAATTCCTTACGGACAATGGCTTCGTTCAAATCGTTTTTGTCTTTGTAAACCTTGAAAGGTGAGGTGGGTATTTGGTGTTCTTTATAAAACTGTTTCTGAATACCTTTATCCTGAATATTTCTAAGCGTCGCAGCGCTGGGATATACTTTTATGCCTTCATTTTCCAACTTTTCCAGCGCTTCAATGTTTACGCCTTCAATTTCAAAAGTGAGTACATCTACCTTTTTTCCGAAGTTGTAAACCGTTTCAAAATCCATCAAATCGCCTTGCTGAAAATGGTCTGCTGCTATACGGCAGGGAGCTTCGGCGCTAGGGTCTAGAACGCTGGTGCGTATGTCCCATTTACGGGTTTCGTAAAGCATCATTTTGCCCAACTGCCCGCCGCCTAGAATGCCGAGGGTGAAGTTGGTGGAGAAGTAGTTCATATCAGTTGTGGGTTGTGGGTTCTCAGTTGTCGGTTGTCAGTTGTTGCTGTTGATTTTTTGGCTCTTGACTCTTGGCTCTTGGCTCTTGGCTCGTCGCTTTTCGCTAGTCGCTTTTCGCTAGTCGCTTTTCGCTTTTCGCTTTTCGCTTTTCGCTTTTCGCTTTTCGCTTTTCGCTTTTCGCTTTTCGCTTTTCGCTTTTCGCTTTTCGCTTTTCGCTTAAATCGAATGCAAAGATAGTAAAATGTGAGTAGGTGAATGGGTGAGTTTGTGAGTATGTGAATTCCTGAAACTTAAGACGTGAAACGTGAATCGTGAGACGTTATTCTTTATAGTTTTGGATTAGGGGTGCTATTGCCGCCATCTAAACACATTTTCCAAATACCGTCCGTTTTCTTTTTCCAGATGGTTACATAATTGCCGTAATATGTTGTGTCTTGTGTTTTGAACTGCCAATCGCCCCAGCTATATCCTAACTCGCCAGATTTTGCCACTTCTCCATTTATGGGTTGCCAAGTGATGGTTTTGATGTCATTATCTTTATCAAACGAATTTGCAAAAGCCGTTTTTCCCACTATAGGTAATTGCCCATTGCCAAGTTTTACAAAACTGCTATCGGCAACGGATAAAAGCGCGTTATTGAAACCAATTTCAGTTGCAAGCTTACTGGCATCGGTATCTGCCTTTATAATTTGTTGCAAGGATTGGTCTTTGTTATTTTGAGTTTGCTCATTGCAAGCCCAAAAAATTGCAAAAACGAGTAGATATTTTAATTTCATAATTTTATTATTTAAACAATATTATAAGAGACGCCTTATGGTTGAATAAGTTACGGAAGGGTTTGGGATTGATTCCATTTTTTCCTCTTCTCTTGGAAGAAAGTGGAATCGTATTCAGATATTATTCTTTTTGGTTTATATTTGAATAGGTTGTTATATAAACTTTGAATATTTCAATGCGCACTAAAATCTAAATTTATGAAAAAACTGTTCTCTTTACTGTTCATTTCACTATTGTTTTTGGGTTGTAAAAGTGATGATAATGACAATGTTGAAGAACAGGAGCAATTAGCAATAATTGGAAATTGGCGGCTCGTAGATTGGTATGACGATGTTCCGCGGGATATTAATGGCGATGGAAATGCCTCTACCGATCTGTATTCGCAATGGAACGGCTGCAGAAAGGGGAATATCTTGGTTTTGAAAGAAGATTTTACAACACGCTTAATTTATACCGGCACCAACAATAATCCTAAATGCCCTCCTGGATTGGAGACCAATGATACATTTACCATAGAACCTTGGTATTATGACAGTAGCTACGAGGAATTGGTTTTTATGGGAAGTGATTATTTAGACCCTTATGAAATTATGGAGTTGAACGATACCACCCTTGTGCTAAAGGGCTCGGGCATTTTTACTTGCTGTGATCCGGATATATCTTATTTTACCGATGGCTACTTAAAATTTCAGCGGGAATAGTTTGGCGATAATCATTGGCTTGTTGGACGGTTGGATTCTTGGATAGTTTGATATTTTTACCTGCAACCTGCAACCTGCAACCTGCAACCTAAAGCCTAAAAAGCGTAGTAACAATAACCCCTTTCCCATCATTTAAAACAACAGCCGATAATTCCCGCTCTTCTTTCACCTCAAAATTAAAGTGTGGTGCTAAAATGTTTACCCCACTTTGTATTTTCAATCTATTCCCTTGTCCGGAAATAATATCCTTATTGGGAATAAAATCTCCTTCGGGGATGTGTTCCGTTAGGATTACATATTTATAAGCAGCCAACTTGTTTACTATACTTTGTATTTCGGCATTGGATAGATGTTGGAGCACCTGCCGTAGTATCGCACAATCCCCAGCAGGCAAATTAGCTTCTGCGATGTCCAAACACTGGAACTCTAAATTGGGTGCTTTAAAGGTTTCTTTATTGTGCGCTATCAGGCTTGGTACTATATCTACTGCAACATATTTTTTAGTGTGATGAACCAATTGTTTGCCTACATTAAAATCGCCACAGCCTAAATCGCATACCGTTAGTGGGTTTTTAAAAGAAATTAAAAATGAGCTTACTGCGGCTATATATGGATTTACTATTTCTGGACAGTGCGATCCCTCTCCGGAATAGAACTCAGCTTTATCACCGCCCCAAAGGTTCATTTCATAAACCTGCTCCATAGCGAGCTTTGTGGGCCAGGGGGTTTTTGGTTTTTTGGGTTGGTTTTCTTTCTTCTCCACGAATAAGGAATTGGTGTTCAAATGTACTATTAAAAAGCTGTAAGCTTAAAACCCAAATGCTTCGCCCCCTTTTAAGGGGGAGAGCCGCCACTGGCGGAGAGGGGGTGCTTCTTAAGCGTAAATCAGCACGTTCATCACTCATTCACAAACTCACTCATTCACAAACTCACAAACTCACATATTCACCCATTCAAAAAAATTACAGCCTTCGGCATACAGTAGTAGATGTGACCTTTAAACAATTTAAATGTAGGAAAAACCACACACTCAAGTAGCGTTGGGCTCCTCTGAACGACCCCATTAACGGCGATTTTAATTTTATCGTTTAGGTTTCCTCTCAATGACCATATGGATGATGGATTGCACCGTCATTGCCGAAATATTTTGGCGATGGCCTTACCTATTTCGTCCAGTTTTTCCAAAGGTTGTTTTATTGTGGCATCGGTTAAATCAATTCCATTTCTATCGGTTTCCCTTTCTTGTAAAGGATAAATAATTATAAAACTATTCTGTTTAAAGCGCTCATTTAGGTACTTTGGTATTTCAACCATACTATTTTGGTAGGAGGGATTGTTTTTTCTGCTTAAAACAACAATTATATTATCATCCTTATGAAATTCCTGTGACAGTTTTAAAAATTCCAACCAATTGTCGCATTCCGTAAACTGTGCCTCAATTGGATATTTTAGGTGTATATCCTTTATAAATTTCAAGGTTTCCTCAGTAGCATAGAATGATAATTTGGCACCGGAATTTTTAGCAATATTCCATAATTTCACTAACCAATATGGAAACCCAATTTCCTTTTCTGCCCTGCTGGGAACTATCACCACATGTCTTTTTATGGTTGCCAGTGGCTGTACCGATTTATAGATTAAGGTGGTTGTATCGCATTTGCTTAAAATACCTTCAGAGAGCTGCCCTAAAAAGGAATCAGATATGCCCTTGCTTTCGTGTAGGCCTAATATCAAATCGGTTATTTTCCGCTCTTTTACAACGCTTATTATTCCATTTACTATGTTGAGATCATACCTAAGTAGTCCGTGCAGGATGGTATCGGTTGCAGAGGCTGTTACAGTGGCCCGGGTGAGTATTTTGTTTGCTATTTTGTCTGCGGAGCCATCATTGTATTGGTTGTAAATTATATTCAGGGCGTAGAGACCATCCTTATTTTTAGATGACTTTATAATCACACCTAAATTTACAAGTTCGTCCGTATTCTCAATGTTGTTAATAGGAATCAAGATTTTCTCTTCTAACAAATACTCATTGTCCAAAGTGCCATATGCCTCTGCCAGTGCAATGTTTTTTGCCCCCCGTTGCGCTACGAACGAAGCAATGGTACAGGTAAAAAGAATCATAAGGATAGTGCCGTTTAAAATATTTTCACCTAGCAAACGTATGGGTTCCCCAGTGGGGGTCTCTCCGATGACTATGGAATAACCCACCAAAACCGCGGCAAGGGTAGCTGCAGCCTGCGCATTGCTCAATCCAAAAATAATGCTTCGCTCATCAACGGAAAGTTTGTAGGTTTTTTGCGTGAGCCAAGCTGCAATAAATTTTGCCAAGGTGGCAACAACAATCATTACGGCACCTACTTTAATTGTTTCCCAATCCTTAAAAAACACACTGTAGTCAATGAGCATGCCCACGCCAATCAGAAAAAAAGGAATAAAGATTGCATTGCCCACAAATTCTATTCTATTCATAAGGGGTGAGGTATGGGGAATAAGCCTATTAAGGGTAAGTCCCGCCAAAAAAGCCCCAATAATGGCTTCAATTCCCGCCAATTCAGCCAATACTGCCCCCAAAAAAACCATCATCAGCACGAAGATGTATTGTGAAACGCTATCCTCAAATCTTTTAAAAAACCACCTGCCAATAATGGGGAAGAACACTATCACAATCAGGCCAAAGAGCAAAATGGAAATGGAAAGGCGTATCCAAAATTCAGTGTTTACTTCACCAGTGGTCATTCCCACAATTATGGCCAGCACCAAGAGTGCCAAGGTATCGGTAATCATAGTGCCTCCTACGGTAATGTTTACTGCCCTGTTTTTTGCGACGCCAAGTTTGCTTATCAGCGGATATGCAATAAGGGTATGGGATGCAAACATACTTGCCAATAAAATTGTAGAGGCCCAAGATAACTCCAGAATCCACCCTCCGGCCAAAATGCCTAACCCCATTGGAACAAGAAAGGTGTACATGCCAAAGACGAAACTTTTGCTGCTATTCTTTTTAAAATCGGCCAAATCTATTTCCAGCCCCGCTAAAAACATAATATATAGCAGGCCCGCAGTACCCGAAAGGATGATGCTGCTGTCGCGTTCCATTAAATTAAAACCGTGGGGGCCAATAATTGCACCCGCAATTATAAGTCCGAGAAGGGGAGGTATTTTAATTTTATTGAGAACAATTGGGGCAAAGAGAATAATTGCCAAAATCAATAGGAACTTTATTACAGGATTGGTAAGGGGTAAGGAAATTTCAAATACGCTCCAAACTAACATGGTATAAGTGGACCTAAAGTATTTGTGGGCTATATTGAAATAATTTATACCCTTTCTAAGGCCGAATAAAATTAGCGTATTTATTTTATAATTAGCAGGTGGGTGTGAAAGAAAATTTGGGGTTATGGGGTTTGGTTTTTTTATTCGGACTCTGGAAATCGGTTGCCTCCTATCGACTATCCATCGACTGCCTTCAGGACAAGCTAACCTGAGCATGACAAAAAAGTGAGGTGTGAAACGTGAGCTGTGAATCGTATTTCTGTTTGAATATTTATCCTTCGTATCTCGTCGTTCATACCTTGTCGCTCTGCCACCTCGATACTAATTTGAAACTGCTGTCACATTTCAAATTCACTCGGTCACATTTGATTCGTTTAAATAGATGTTCTTGAAAGTCCATCAGTAGGCTCTTTGGTCCTTTAAATATCACATATTACTTTGTAAAGTAAGGTTTAGTCCTTACCAATTGTATTGTCCAGCCCTACTTTTTTATTAGGGTTGCCACTTAATTTTAGGTAATTGAAATTAGGTTATGGAAAAGAACGCAGCTAAAGAAAAAAAAGGTACGGTGTTAATAACCGCTATTGCATTCGCGTTTATGCTATTATTTATTTATGCAGCAGTAAGTAAGTTACTCGACTTTGAAACTTTTACCGTGCAATTGGCACAATCACCACTTATCAGTGCATACGCAGGGATTGTTGCCTCGGTCGTTCCAGGTTTGGAAATTCTCATTGCCGTTTTATTGATCCTTCCAAAATATAGAATCCTAGCTCTTTATGCCTCGTTTACCCTAATGGTCATGTTCACGGCCTATATCTATATCATACTTAATTTCTCCGACTTTATCCCCTGCTCCTGCGGTGGGGTGCTCGAAAAATTGAGTTGGACGCAACACCTTATTTTTAATATTGTTTTCATAATCCTGGCTGGGGTGGCGGTCTTTTTCACTGCGCAAAGAGGTAACAAAAAGACCTTGCTGATGCTTGCCACCCTTGCCATTTTTGGTGTTGGTACCGTCACGCTGTTGTTTGCCTTTTCGGAAAAGAAGATGCATCGCAACAATGCGTTTCAGCGGAGGTATATCCCACATCCCATAAAACTGAAAAATGCAGTTGACTTAGAATACAATTCGTTTTACATCGCCGGGCTTACAGATAGTTTAATCTATTTGGGGAATGTTACCGCCCCTTTGAACGTAATGGAGCTATCCACAGCATTAAAGGCAGAAAACAACTATAGAATCCAATTGGATAAAATGGATCTTCCCTATACAAACATTCAAATAGAAATTAAACCTCCTAATTTTTATGTGAGCGATGGTACTATACCAATAATTTTACAAGGAAATATTACTTCTTGGAAGGCAAGGACTTTAATGCAAAGCCAATTTTATTTTTCACAAATAGTTTCATTGGATACAACCCAATTTGTAATGAGAACTATTGATGGCAGGTCAAAACAAAATGTTATAGCCTCATTTTCCTCTACTGCAGATAGCTTGAAAATTAATAACGCGCTATTACAAACAGAAGCGAATTCCATCTTTGCTACCGATGGCCAACTACTGTACGATTCTAATTTTGGAAGAATTATTTATGTCTATTACTATCGCAATCAGTTCGTTGTTTTTGGTAAATATCTGAATCTAGACTATGTGGGAAAAACAATCGATACCATTTCTAAAGCACAACTTGACATAATACACAATGCTAGTACCAACGAGAACAAATTAAAAGGCGATGCCACTATTGTAAATCAGCAGGCTGCCATAGCTGGAGATTATTTATTCATTGTTTCAGACAGGCTGGGTAAATATGAAGAAGCTAAAGTTTTGCAGCAGGCTTCTATTATGGACGTTTATACTATTTCCAAAAATAGGTATGCGTTTAGCTTTTACATCTATAATTATAAAGGGCAAAAGGTTGCTCGCTTTGCTGTCAACAATAACCAACTGCTAGCGCTTATGGGAGATTACCTTGTAAGCTATCAACTTAACGAAACCTATTTTAAATGATATTAAATTTTAAAGACATACAGGCCTGTATCAGGAAATAGATCGAACACCTGTAGAAGAAAGTAGATCATAGTATAAATTTAAATTTTAAAAACATGAAAAGTTTAAAATTCAAATGGGCATTGCCACTATTGGCAGTAGCCTTTGCCGTAACCGCAGCTTTTGCGAGCCAAAAGACCAATTCTGGAAATTTGGTTTTGGAACAGGGGTATGTACATAGTACACAACCCTGTAAAAAATCTATCCAATGTAATAGTTCGGGTAGTATCCAGTGTACATCAGGAGGTAATCTTGTTTGGGCAATGGATGGTTCCACAGGCTGTGACCGACCGCTGTTTTTTAATTAAAACAGTTTTTCAAAGAAGAAATGGCGCCCAAAAGGCGCCATTTCCAATTATGGCTTTAAGTACCCGGCCAACCAATTTGAAATCCTATTTGTAAGATCTTTTTGATTTTTGGAATTTTGAATGGCATGGGTTTCATTGGGATAGTTTAAAAAAGTAACATCCTTGCCCAACCTACGTAAGGCCAGATAGAATTCAATATTCTGTCGCACATCAATATGTACATCATCGGCACCAGACCATAGTAAAATGGGTATGTTTACTTGCTGTACATGGTCCATGGGAGAATTTCTTTTATAGGCTTCAGGGGCATCAAAATAGGAAGTTCCCATACGCCATTGGTGTTCTTCAAACCACCAACTGTCTGGCCGGCCATCGTACCCACCTACCGTAAGGTAAAAGCTCCGAAAATCCGTTACTCCCGCCCCAGAGACGATCGCTGCAAACATATTCGTCTGCGTCGCAATAAAGGCTGCTTCATAGCCCCCAAAGGAATGTCCCTGCAGCGCCATTCGGTCCTTATCCACCATTTCAGTTTTTAAAACACTTTCCACCGCAGCTTTTACACATTGCAGGGCTGATATTCCGGGATCGCCCAACTTATAGACTATATCTGGATAAAGCACAAAATAACCCTGCCCTGTATACACCTTTGGGTTAAACCCGTCCCCATTGTTCATCGTTGGGGTTATATAGTTATAGAACCTGTCCGACAGACGCTCATAAATATGGACTATCATTGGATATTGTACGCCTTCCACATAACCGTCGGGATACATGAGTATGCCCTGTAAATCCCGGCCATCAAAACTTTTATAGCTGATAAGCTCCTGCCTCGGACTCACAAAGTCCTTGTGTTGTAGGTTGCTTTCATATAACAGGGCTTCCTTTCCATCTTCCAGAAAATAGATCCTTCTTGGGATGTCAAACGATTCTTCCTGTACAATATAACTTCCTGCTTCCTTTGCCTGTTTAAGGTTATCAACCTTGGTATCTTTGGTAAATAGGGGAGTAATGCCTTTTTTTGAATTCCAGCTATAGTAGCCCGAGTGTTTTGGGCCATTGGCTTCCAAAAGGATGTCTTTTTCAGTATCCAATATATCCAGCGTAAATCGTTCGAACCGCTGAAAAGGGTATTCTTCATATTGTTTTCTATAAAACCTAAAAACTGTTTTATCCTCGCGCCCATTGGTAATACGATGAAATTCCCTCCCATCAACGGAAACTTTCCAAATATCAAATTCGTCATAAATATAAACCCATTTATTATCTGGGCTCCAACCCGCGAAACCATAGGGCCAAACGGCATTCGATGAAGAGTGGTCTGTGGTATCCAAATCAAAAGGGAGATTAACTGATACGTCTGTATGGCTATCCATTGGTATAGTGTACACCCACCACTTTTTATTTTTATAGTAAGCAATGTACTTTCCGTTGGGTGAAGGGTATTTGTTTTTAAAATCAATAGTATGTTTTTCGACCATACGTTTTTTATCTTTCGTATTCAGATCCATAACATAAAAATCGGCATCCCCTTCATATTTGAACTGTGGTTCATATTGCTTCTTGTCAAAAAGAAGTGCATAATGCTCATTGGGTAAAAGATAGGCGTTCGGCAATTTTTCAGTGGCAATCTGCAGTAGCTCTTTTTGCTCAGGCTTCCACTGCATTAGCCAAGGCCCCATCGCAGGATCATTGAACCGCAATTGTTGTGGTACGATCCACGGGTCGTCCCCCTTCCAAACCTGCACCTTGTTTTTTAAGGTATCGATATTACGCTCCAAATAACTTTTTGGGCGCACATAAAAAAATAGCCGCTCCCCATCTGCCGCATAAAAGATTTTACTTCCTCCTTCCATATAGGTATTCATAGGAAATCCTTTTTGAGAGGGAGGGTGCAGGGTCAGTAGTTTAGGGAGGCTCCCATTTTGAAATTCATGTAGTAAGGTTCTAGGAGGGTTGCCGGTAGTATCCACTTTAGTTTCCATAAAAGCAAGGCGGCTACTTTTTTCGTTCCAAGCCAAACGGGAAAATGTGCTATCATCACTCTTTAGGATAACACTTTTTTGTAGGGATTGGACATCCATCAATACGATCGAATTTTTTTCACCCGTGACAAAAGTAATTGCTGCCCATTTCCCATTTGGTGAAAATTTGAACCAGCTAACATGTTCCAATTGGGTTGTTTTTCCAGTTTCAAGATCAACAAGAGAGAATCGGTTGTTCGCATCCAAAACACCGGCATAATCTCCCGCATCAGAAAAATAGAAGAGCTCCAAATCAGGGAAGTTCTTGCTTTCATTGCGCTCCAAATTTATTAATTGCAGCGTCCTATCGGAATGATAACTATATAGCCACTTGGAATTCGGACTAAATTCATATTCTACGGCCTCCTTATATTTCATGACTTTCTTGTTATGGGTGTTTAGTATCATCAAGGTATCAGTAATCCCAGGATAGTTGAGCCTCCAGGCGGCCCATTTGCCATCATTGGAAAGTATGGGAGCGTACAGATTGCTCCATTTGGAATATTCCTCTTGCGGTATGCTTTTCTTGCCAACAGCCTGTCCAAAACTGGAGCAGACTGTCGCAAACAAGAAAATGACCACAACTAATTGGCTAATTCTAGGCGTATGGGCACAAATCATTTTTTGTATGGCCATATTAATATCCAGGGTTTTGTGGTTCAAGGTTTGGGTTGAGGTTCAATTCCATTTCCGGGATCGGAAATAGTACGTCCGTAGCCTTCCAATTCGGCTTGATGGGACCAATAA
This sequence comes from Aequorivita soesokkakensis, assembly GCF_001641085.1. Lineage (GTDB taxonomy): Bacteria > Bacteroidota > Bacteroidia > Flavobacteriales > Flavobacteriaceae > Aequorivita > Aequorivita soesokkakensis. The sequence goes on from NZ_LXIE01000012.1 coordinate 58,628, forward strand.
CCTCAGCTGCCCTTTGCGTGCGCCTTAGGTCGAACCAGCGATGGCCCTGCTCGGTGAAAAGCTCATGCCTGCGTTCATTTTCTAAAGCTAATTTTAAAGATTCTACGGTATTTGCAACCGTTGGATCAAGACCCGCGCGACTTCTGATGCGGTTTATATCTTCTTTTGCTCCAGAAAGGTCACCAAGGTATAGCCGGGCTTCGGCACGGATTAAAAACTGTTCCGCCAATCGTAGCAACACTGAATATTCATCCCCGCTTCCTTCACGGGTTTTATATTTATTGGGGTAGAAATATGTTTCATTTCCCACGGCAACCTCCCCAATCCATTGAAGTCTTCTACTGTCCTCGGCTTCAAAAGAAGCAACCAATTCCGGATTCAGCGCCACAAAGGCTGGCGTTTCTTCAAAAATAAAAGTTAGGGCTTCCCAAGTAGGGTTTCCAGCTTCTGGCTTGAGTTGCCAGATCGTGGATGGGTTGGTCGCAGTAAATACCATTTCGGTTGTATCTCCTAGGTTTAAGGAACCGTCATTAATGAGTTCAGAGGCAACAGCCGAGGCAGCAGTGTAATTTTGTTGGTATAAATAAGTCCGAGCTAGTAGCGCGTTTGCAGCTTGTGCTGTGGGTCTAGTGTGTTCGTAGTTTTCTTGACCTGTCAGCCATGTTTTTGCTTCCAACAGGTCTTGAACCAAGATTGGATATACCTCATTTTCGGGCAGGCGTTTCACGTCTTTATTAATTCTGTAATCTGTAGTGGTGATATAGGGTATGGGTCCAAAAAGCTGTAAGAGGTGAAAGTGGAGGTATGCCCTTATAAACAATGCTTCCCCCATAAACGCATTCTTTTCCATTTCTGAGAGCTCCTTGGAATTCTGTACACCTTCCAATATACTGTTGGTGGCGTAGACAAGGTTATAAGTATCATTCCAAATGGATGCCACCTCCGTATTGGATGCTAATATGGAATGCCGATAAAATGTTTCGGCATCTTCCCCGGGCACCCCGTAATAATCAAGTTCATCGGCATATAAACCCAGTAGCACATTTAAACCGTTCGTCTGCCCGGTAATGAGCACATTGTCGCGTAATTTTGAGTAGATGTTCGCAAAGGCTGCATGTACCGAAGCGGCATCATTAAATACTGCGGTGCCCATTAACTCTGATTGTGGAAAATCTACTTCGGTAAAACTATCACAAGCGGTTATTGTTAGACAGGTACCCAGTAAAATGGGATACATGTTTAAGGCACGCATCGCTCTAAATTTCTTTAGTATTTTTAATATATTTTTCATCGGTTGCAAGTTTTATAATGTTAGTTGGAATCCCATGGTGAGCTTTCGCATAGGAGGTAAAAACCCCGTGAGTTGTTCTGGGTCGCCACTGTTGAATTTTGTAAATAGAAGTAGGTTTTCTCCCTGTAAGTATATTTTACAATTGAGGCTTCCTTCCCTGCGTTGTGGCAGGCTATAGGTCAAGGAAGCATTGCGAAGGCGGACAAAGGAGGCATCTGTTATAGATGCATTACTGAACATATATCTTGAATGGGCAATTAGGGCATCAAAATTGTAGCCCGCGGTAAATAATTGGGTCTCAGATTGATCCCCTTCGTTTTGCCATTGATCCGTAACAAAGTCGGGTTGGTTTGCCATTTCCCCAGGCGATGCACTTCCCAATACATAGTTATAACCGTCACGCTTGGTAAATTGAAAGAGGAAGTTGAGTTCCAGATTTTTATAGGAAATACGATTATTTATACCGCCGTACCATTTGGGTGCGGTATCCGCAATGTACTGCCTATCCTCAGGGGCACTAATTTCACCATCCCCATTATAATCCTCAAATTGATAGACTCCCGTTTCGGGATCAACACCCGTAACATGGTACAGTTTTTTGATATTCAAGGACTGTCCCACAACATATTGGTTGGCATAAGTGGAATTTTCCAAATTCGGAAATGCAATAAGCTTGTTTTTTGGTACGGATAGATTGATACCAGTGTCCCAATTCCAGTCCTTGGTTTTAACAGTGTGGGTATTAAGGCTAAATTCAAGACCGCTATTTTCTACCACAGCCCCTAAGTTTGCTTGTATTGATGGAAAACCGGTAGTGCCGGGTAGGGGGAGACCCACCAATTGGTTGGAGGATCGGTTATTGTAATATTCAAAAACAAGATTTATCCGATCCCTAAAAAAGTCAAGGTCAAGCCCCCCACTAAACTTTTTGTTTGTTTCCCATCCAAAATCTGGATTAAAGATCCGTGTTGGTTGAAGGCCGCTCACATCATCATAAAGCGTTCCTGTGGAACTATAGGTTTCCAAATATTGGTAGTTACCTATTTGGTCGTTCCCCGTTATGCCATAGCTGGCGCGAAGTTTTCCTAAACTTAAAAATGAAGCCTTATTTTTGATAAACGCCTCTTCTGAAAATAGCCAAGCAGCTCCAACGGCCCCAAAGTTGGCAAACCGTTTCCCGTCGCCGAAGCGGCTAGAACCATCCCTTCGCCCCGTAAGGTTTATGATGTATTTATTGGCCAGGGTGTAATTTATGCGTCCAAAAAAAGCTTGGTATTTATATTCCGTCAGTGCATCCCGGTTGACGCTAAGTGTATTGGCCGCGGCCAAATTATAAATAAGGCTATTGTTTGCAAAGCCTCTCGCGAAATGCGATAGCACATCATCGGTCTGTTTTTTATAGCTAGCGCCCACTAGCACATCCAATTTCGACTTTTCAAGGGTTTTATTCCACTTTATCTGGGGTTCAACCAACCAAGATTCCTTTTGTGCCCTATTGGTGTAAATGGAGGAGTAGCTACTGCTTAAGCCATACGATGGATCGTACTTGGTATTTGGGCTGGTTCGCGACTCATCTAGCCCAGTTGTGGTATAACCCATATTCGTTAGTAAAGTAAGCTCGGGAAACACCCTATAGGATAGACGTGCGTTGGTAATGAGATTCTTTCTATCGGTTAGGTATTTTCCCTCCAATTCAGCCAGCGGATTGGCGAAAGTGCCGTTCTCAAAATTCAGGTTACCTTCTGAATCGTACAGTTGGGGGGCATTGGGCGCTAAAAACCTCGTTAGCTGGGTAAGGTCAAGGCCCGGAAGGTCGTTTTGCTCCACCGCATAATTTGCTGAAAAGTAGAGCTGAAATTTGTCGTCGGTGCTTGTATGGTCTAGATTGGCGTGTACCGAAAGTCTTTTATAATTAAAATCCTTTGGAAATACCGTGGTTTCTTTGTGATAACCACCACTTAAAAGAAAACGGGTGTTCCCATTTCCTCCCGAAACAGTTGCCTGTGCATTTGTTAAGTAGGCAGTTCCACCTATGAGTTCTTTTTGCCAATCGGTATATCGGTTGGGGTCCCAGGTGCCGTTTACGTCATAGGCATCTTCGGGATATTCGTTAAAACCGTCATTGGCAAAAGCTTCCCTTCGCATTTTTAAGTACTGGTCCGTTTTCATATAATTTATAGTATTAGCCACCTGTGCCATGCCTGTATACGTACTTAAACTGAAGGCCGTCTTACCATCTTTTCCTTTTTTGGTAGTTATCAGTATCACTCCATTGGCGCCACGTGAACCGTAGATTGCGGTAGCATCGGCATCTTTTAATACTTCAATACTTGCAATGTCCTGCGGATTTAAAAGGCTTAAGGGACTTATATTACCGCCAGGAATTGTAGTGGCACCTACAGTAGAGAAACCCATAGTTTGGGAATCGTAGGGAATTCCATCAATGATGTAAAGGGGATCATTTCCTGCAGCAATGCTGTTTTGCCCCCTAATACGTACCTCGTAACCCCCGCTTGCAAGTCCGGTGGTCTGCACAATATTCACCCCTGCCATTCTGCCCTGCATAGCGGCAAGAGGATTGGAGACAGGCTGGTTCTCAATTTCGGCAGCGGTAATGCGAGCGATACTTCCTGTTTTCTCCCTATCGGAAACTTTGTAGTAGCCGGCATTGATAACCACAGCATCCAAAGCCTGCGCATCCACCTCCATAACAACATTAAAAACAATGTCTCCATCACTACCACTGCGACTGCGACTGAAACTGAGACTGCGACTGCCACTGAGACTGCCAACTGAAACCTCCTGCGTTTTATAGCCCACATAGGTAAACACCAACGTATCATTTGCGGAGGCGCTAACGGAGTACCGCCCTTCCAGATCGCTAATGCTCCCCCGGGCGCTGTTCTTTACCAAGACGTTAACGCCACTAAGAGGGTCCGCGCCTGAGGTAATAATGCCACTGATTGTTTTTTGTGGCTGGTTCTGTGAAAAAGTAGGGGAGTTGTAGGTTAGGAAAAGGGCAAAAGATAGTGCATAGGCATAGCTTCGCCTGTAATTATTTTTCATAATTTTGCATCAGTTAAGTGTTACACATTATTTTAACTACTGGCCTGCTCCAACGGTCGTCGAAAACTGGGAGCGGGTCATTTTTTTGGTAGTGAGATGTGAGAAGTGAGACGGATTACATCCCCATAGCCCCCTTCGAAGGGGGGACTGGTTGATCACTTCAATTCATCATTCACCATTCAAAATCTCGCAAATCCGCAAACTCACAAATTCACAAACTCACAAATTCACAAACTCACAAATTCACCATTCACGAAAAAACGCTTTAAAAGAAAGTTGAGAAGAAAAAACCGACCAAGCCCCAAACAAAAAGGACGCAGGTCTCAACTTATGCCATTGGGGTACTGGTATACCTTGCAACAATAAGTGAGAAGCCCACGTCCCGGGTCGTGAGCATCCATGCTTATCATCTCGTTGCAAAAATTACCAGTTTTCAATGGCGAGATTCAAAGCGAATGCTTCTAATGTTTTGCTTTTAGAAGAGTCGCAAATATATGTTATTAAGACAAATATAATAAAATATTTTAATCATTCGCTTTAGCGAACAGATATTTTTTGATAATTCAGTTGATTTGGGAGGCATTACTAATGTAATAGGTGTAAGATGGGTGAGATACAAAAAGGCGAGTTTAATACCAATAACGCTTTAGTTAATAAATTTCTGTGTGCTTTTATTTATGATAAATTCATAAAGAACCCAAAAAATTCTGATGGTGCCGTAATCAGTCAGAACCAATATGCTATACTTTGTGGATTATCTTCTTCCACTCTTACCAAATTAAAACTACCGGAAGGTTATGATATACCTATCTCCACTATTTATTCTATATGTAGGCACGAAAAATATTCTTTACAAAAATTTTTTAAAGAATTTGAAAAAAAATATGGAGTTAATATTCCTCAGTAGTAACTGATAGGATAATTTATTATTTCTAAGGAGCTGTGTTATAGGACGGGACGGTTTAAGCTTAAGTAACTGGCATTCTGGAAACGCATTATACATTTACACCCAAATCCCCATTATTGTTTCTAATTCATTATATTCTAAGTCATTTGAAAAGGTTTTCTCTAAAAGTGCTTCATGATTCTCTAGCATATAAAAAATTAAAAAAATTTCTGGTTGTGTTAGCAACGGTATAAGATGATATCGTATTTCATTTTCCTCGAAAATTCTTTTGATTTTTTCATCATTTATTTTAATAAATTCTTCAATTTTTTCAAAAATATACTCTTTTTTATTTTCTGGAAAATCTGCTAATAATTTTTCAAAATTATAAATCGATGTTGCTCTATCAAAATCAACCTTTGCATATTTATAAACTTTTCCTTCCAACAATCTAATGAACTTATAAATAAGATTATTTAGAGAATCTTTTAGAAGTTGATTCACACTAGAAAATTCGTCATCAGCTATTTCATAAAGGGAAAGTAATCTATATACGCGTCTTTGCAAAGGTTGGGGTATTTTTACTTCACTTTTATAAGTAAGTATATGAGCCGAACTAGACCAAGCATGCTGATTAATTGACCTCACTTGTATTTCAAATATGAAATCTTTAATAGATTCATAAAAATCAAGGTGTAACTTTTTAGGATTAATTTTTATATCATAGTGATTGCTAGTGTAGTCTAATTTATCAAAAGCTAAGCTATCCTTCTTATATTCAGCTTTTATAATTAAATATTGTTCTTTCAGAAATTTATCCACAATCTCTAAATCCGAACTAAAAGAACATATTACTCTTACACCTAATTTATCTTTTAAATCATCATAGGTATAGCTCGATTCTTTTTCTTTTTTCTTACGTTCAATTTTTTTTACAATGCTTAAAAGTTCTTTCGTTCTATAACTTATTTCTGGTAATATTTCATATTTTGGTAGTCCATGTTTGAGATGAATTGATACTAATTTTCCGAGATCTTCATAAAGCGGCTGGTCTTTCAGCCATTTTTGTTTAATATCCTCGGTCGCCATATTTACTCGATTTTTCTAATTTCAGAAATAACGGTTGCCTGATGGTCACCATTCGGCAATTCTTTTAATTCTACATTCTCTTTGAACTTACCTTTGTTACCAAAAATCATAATCCCATTTTTAAAAACAATCATGAATTTTTCAATTTTTTGCTTTATTAGAGAGAGGTCTTTGTTGAAGGTTGCAAATAGAAAACGTTTTGTTTTTAAAAAAGACTTATATTCATCTTGTATAAATGGAGTAGTTAAATATAAATCTGAGAACTCTTTGGGGCTGAGTTGATTTTTATTAGTTTGTAAGTAAGAATTTAAATCCTGAACATTTTTGGCTTGCTCAATTTTATCTTGAACCACTGTTTCAATAAATGTTCGTGTTAGGTTATAAAACCTTTGTGTTGTCACTTTAGGGTCTTCATATGGCTTACAGCCAAGAAAATCATCTATAAAGAAAGAAGTTAGTTCTTTTTTCTGTTTTATATTTATTTGGTAATCCATTAAGCTACCATCGTAGTCACAACCAAATTTGCTTCTGTCAAATAACAACGAGATTTTAAATAATTTCGTTTTTGCTGTTAGCATTAGATTTTTAACTTCTGAAATATCAAATGAATTTGTTTTCGGATTTAATGTCAATTGGGCGCCACCGTCTCGCTCAAGTTTCATTATTACACATGCAACCCTATCCGATAACTCACATTTTAATATGAAAAGTATTCCGGATGCATTATACCCTTTTTGAATATTATATAAATGTTGTCCGATTTCGATAGAATTATTTACAAATGTCTGATCAGAATATAAGATTTCGTTAACATGATTATTTACGGGAGATAGGGTAGAGGGATCATAACAAATCTTAAATGCCCTGTCTCTTCCAAGTGCTTTTATAATACTGTCTTTAAAGAATAATTTAAGTTCATCTGTCAATGAGCTTTCTTGTTGACTGAATATTGGCGCTAATGAAAAATCATTTTTTTTATGTTTAGGAATATCATGAACAATAGCCTTGGTGATTTTCAATGTGGTTAAATCATACACTTTCTTCATAAGTAATATGGATTGAATGTTTTATTCGAATATTTGATTCCCTTTAATTATAGAACAAACACGTACGAACATAAAAATAGGTGGGGAGAATGATAAAGATATAAAAAAATGATTCTTCAAGAAATCTTTTTTATTTTCAATTGGATATTGGAATAAACCAAAAGGCAATATTTTTAAGGTTCCTACAAGAAATCCGTCATTTATACCCCCACAAATTCTGCTGCTTTCACTGCTACAGCTTTTTCAAGCGTTACGCTTAATCGTAAACAAATATTCTTCAGGGCGGCCATCGCCTGGTCAGAGGATTTGCTTTGATGTACTAATGTTGTATTGGGAAGGTGGTAAATGGGTTCTCCTGTATAATTCCAAACGGTCCTATAACCAAGATTGATCATTGCATTTTTTACATCGGTATGATATCTATTAATATCATATGAAATTATTACATCTCCTACTGTAGTACCCATAATTAAAGTTTTTAAGATTATGGATAAAGGTATTGAAGGTGGTTTTTGTATTGTTACGGGATTTCGTAATGGGAGGAAATTAATTTTTACAGAAAATTTAAAAGGTATGATGTTCTAAAAATAAGATAGTTAGAGTATTTATTTTCAAAATTTAGTATATTTGGTATTCTCCCCGGTATAAAACCCATCCTTATGATTGATCATAAAGGGTGGGTTTGAGTTTGTTTTATATTTGAAATAAATAAAAAGTAGGTTATTTCCTGAAACTAGTACTTAGCTGCCCGATATGAGATTATAAAGGAAATAAAGTAGCTGATATAAACAAGTTGGCAGCAAAAAAATAAACATGCATCCTTCAACCAAAATAGAATCCTGGAAGGACGATAATATTCGTTTTATTGGCTTTATGGACATAATGGGCTTCAAAGACTTGGTGACTCGAAAAAGCCATGAGGAAGTAAAATATATGCTAAATACCTTGGTAAGCTTAAATAAAAGTCTTGAGTCTGTATTTGGTAAGCCAAACGTCAAAACGGCAGATAGAGAAAAAATAGAATCAAGGATTCGATCTGTTACATTTTCGGATTCTATAATGTTTTTCAGCCAGGATGATTCATTAGAAGACTTTCTGCAAATTTCTTATGCTCTAAGTATCTTTCAGGAAGCATCATTGCAAAGCGGAGCTCCAACAAAAGGAGCAATTTCATTAGGAATGTTAACTGCAGACTTTAAAAATTCAGTTTTTTTCGGACAGCCATTGATAGATGCTTATTTACTACAAGACCAACTAAAATATTATGGAATTGTAGCAGACAACAAGGTAGAAGAATACATAATCGACAAAAATAGAAAGCTAGAACCCGGTGAACCTAGGGTTGATAGAGCTTTTGTAAGACTAAAAACCCCATTCAAAAGTGGTAGTATATTGCATTATAATATTCATTTAGATAGTGTGTCTGGTGAACAACTTGAAAATCTTTATAAAAGTGTCTCAGGTGAATCTCGCAAATACGTTGACAATACAATAGAAATGTTTAATCTAATGAATAAAAAATAATATGGCAGGAAAATATGATGCATATTTAGTGTGTGAAAATGGACACGCAATTAATGATTCATACTATCGGAATCCAGAATTTAATAAAGCATTTTGTACTTCTTGTGGTGAAAAAACTAGGAAAGACTGTCCTAATTGCGGAGAAGATATTCAAGGAGATATTCATTACGAAGGAATTGTTGATTTGTCTGGCGCAATAACACCCGTACCTGAAATATGTAAATATTGCGGAAAGGATTTTCCCTGGAGGTCAAAGAAAAATAACATCTCTGCGAATATCAAAAAAACTGATCGAGATGATGTTCTGCTAATTGATACAATTTTTGATAAATTTCATTTAGTAGCAAAACAAATTAGACAAAGATATAGTGATAGAGATACACTAGATATTAAAGATGAATATGATGTTCAAGATTTACTTCATTCTTTACTAAGAATTTTTTTTGAGGATATTAGACCAGAAGAATGGAATCCGAGTTATGCGGGTTCATCAACTAGGTCCGATTTTTTATTGAAAAATGAGAACATAGTTATTGAGGTAAAGAAAACAAGAGCAAATTTGAAAGCTAAACAAATAGGAGAGCAATTAATTATTGATATTGCAAAATATAAATCTCATCCCAATTGTCAATTACTCTATTGTTTTGTTTACGACCCAGAAGGCTATATTAGTAATCCAAACGGAATTGAAAACGATTTGAATGACGAAAAAGGTAAAATGAAAATTAAGGTTAAAATTGTGCCAAAAGGACATTAAAATCTGCTGCTAACATCATATATAAGCTATGGCTTGGTCTGTCCTCACTTGGAAAATCGTGCGGATTTTCTAAAGCCAGTTTTTATCAGGAAAGGTCTGTGACGAGACACGCCACAGCTCATATACACAAACATTAGGCACAAGCTGAAAACAAAAACCAAATATGGAAGAATTATTAAGACAAATTGAAGAAAGAAGGACAAGTTTTAAAACTGATAGCTATTCTATGTCCATTGGAGAACTTGTTAACTTATACGAAAATAACGAGATTGTTATACGACCTGAATATCAAAGATTATTTCGATGGTCACACGGACAAAAGGTAAAACTCATAGAATCTATAATTCTCGGAATTCCTATTCCGTCAATATTCGTATATCAAGATGATACTGGAATTTGGGAACTCGTAGATGGGCTTCAAAGAGTATCAACTATTCTTCAATTGTTTGGAATATTGAGAGGTACGGAACCTCTCGTGTTGGAAGGGACAAAACATATTCCAAGTTTGGAGGGTTTTAAGTGGGACAATGACAATAAGGACAAAGAATTGCCTCAAGGTTTAAAACTTGCAATAAAAAGAGCCAAAATTCATTTAACTATAATTTTGAGTGAATCAGATAAACGTGCAAAATTTGAAGTTTTTCAAAGATTAAACACTGGTGGTTCAAACGCATCAAATCAGGAGGTAAGAAACAATGTGATGCTTATGATAAATCCTGACAGGTATAATTGGTTTAATGGATTAGCATCAAATCCAGATTTCCTTGAAACGCTATCTCTATCAGATAGACTTTATGAAGAACAATATCATATGGAGCTTTTATTAAGGTTTATTGCTCTTGCACATTATAACTACAATCATAAGAAAGATGTAGGAGATTATTTAGACGATATCAATGAAGATATTCTAAATAGTGTGGTTTTTGATTTCGATGCAGTAAAAGAAAATTTTGAATTAACCTTTGCGACATTAAATCGAATTCTTGGAGAAAAATCCTTTAAAAAATATAATGGGAATGACTTTAAAGGGAAATTTTTAGAATCTGCATTTGAAGCAGTTTCTATTGGGCTTTCAGCAAATATCTCAACATATAATTTACCATTGGAAGACCCGATTATTTTAGATAAAATTCAGCTGTTGTACGAAGAAGACACATATATTCAAACTTCTGGCTCTGGCTCAAATGCAAAAAGCAGAATACCAAAATTAGTTCCTTTTGCAAAACAATACTTTGAAAAATAATGGCAAGAAAGGCCTACACATATGACCAATTAACTAATCTAATAAGTGAAGATTATGCTTGGAGAAGGAAGGAATTGAAATTAATCAACGACCAAGTTTCTGATAAACCAAGTCCTATACAAAGCGCTGCTTTGAGATTTTCTGTTCCAATACTTTATGCCCACTGGGAAGGATTTGTTAAAAAATCAACTGAAATTTATTTAGAATATGTCGCTAAAAAATATTTAAAGCATAATGAGTTAAAACCACAATTTATAGCACTATCCTTATCCAAAAAACTGGGTAATTTAGAGATTAAAAACCTTGAAGAAAAAGCCAAAACAGTCGAATTTTTAATTAATGAACTCGACAAGAATTCTAACATATTGACAACAAATGTTATCCAAACTAAATCAAATTTAAAATATCATATTTTCAAAGAAATTCTTTTTATAATTGGTATTAATGAGTCTAAATTTTCCGGATATGAAAGTTTAATTAATGATTTAGTAGACGCCAGAAATAATATAGCACACGGAGATTTTTTAAGAGTAGATTTTAATACTTATCAGATAATGTTTACAGAAATACAAGAAGTGATGGCTTCGTTAAAAACTGAAATTGAAAACTCTGCCTTGTCAGAAGAATATAAACTGAAAAAAGCCAGTGCCTAACACCGGTAACCGTTGCACAACCCCATAATTTTTAAAAACCAAACCAATATAAGTTGCTTTGAGCGGCTTTGTTTTTTGGGTATCTTCTAAAAATGAAATAGATAGTGATTCTATTTAACAAAAAACTTTATATTTGGTATTCTCCCCGGTTAAAATGCAAGCTGTTACGGTTTTCCGTAATGGGTGGGTTATTGATTGCTTTATATTTGAACCTATAACAATGAAAAATTTAATAACTTGTGTTTAGTCAAGTCTATTATTGATATAAACTAAGTAAAGTTTTAACTATAATTCAGTTGTGGTCCATCCGAAAAACTAAATACATGAAATTAAAATCACTCACAATTAAGAATTTCAGAGCCTACCAATCAGAAACTAAAATCGGATTTGACCAATTGACTACCATCATTGGGAAAAACGATATAGGTAAATCAACAATACTTGAAGCTTTAGAAATATTCTTTAATAATCAGACGGTAAAAATTGATTCTTCAGATGCCAACATTCACTCCACAACAAAAACTGTGGAAATAACTTGTGAGTTTACTGATTTTCCCCCGAAAATATCCATTGATACATCTTCACCAACAAACCTGAAAGATGAATATCTACTCTCAATAGAAGAGACTCTTGTAATTAAGAAAAGTTTTGATTGTGCCAAGAAAACACCAAGTATCGAAATTTTTATTATTGCCAACCATCCGACAGAAAAGGAAGTATCAAACCTCTTAGAGTTAAAAGAAAAAGAACTTCAAACAATCATCAAATCCAAATCTCTTGATTCTAGGCTGAAAGGAAATCCTACAATGAGAAAGGCAATTTGGGATTCTGTTGGAGACTTAAAACTTCAAACCATTGAAATACCAGTTTCCAAACCTAAAGAAGACGCTAAAAGGATTTGGGAACAAATTGATGGATACCTTCCAATCTTCGCTTTGTTTCAAAGTGACAGAAGCAGCAGCGATTCTGACAATGAAGTGCAAGACCCAATGAAAGCTGCCATTGCAACTGCAATATCAGAAGTTCAAAAAGAGATAAATGACATTCAGCAAAAAGTAAAAGAAAAAGCAGAAGAAATTGCTGCAAATACTCATAAAGCACTCAAAGAGATTGATGAAAATTTAGCAAATAAATTAGACCCTAAATTTAATCCACCCACACCAGCAAAATGGAATGGACTTTTTTCAATTCAATTAGATACAGATGATGGAATCCCATTAAATAAAAGGGGAAGTGGTGTTAGGCGAATGATTCTTGTAAGTTTTTTCAAAGCAGAAGCCGAGAGACGTTTAAAATCTTCTTCAAAACAAAATATCATCTATGCAATCGAAGAACCAGAAACAGCTCAACATCCAAATAATCAGAAAGTATTAATAGAATCATTTAAATCTTTGGCAAATGAAAGTGATTGTCAAATAATTCTAACAACACACAGTCCCGGATTAGCATCAGAACTTCCTATTGAAAGTTTGAGATTTATTTTTCATGATGATTCAAATAATTTGAAAATAGAACTTGGCGAAGGTGTATTTCCCAAAATAGCCAAGACCTTAGGTTTGACCCCTGATAGTAGAGTGAAAGTTTTATTTTGTGTTGAAGGACCTACTGATGTTTCCGCATTATGTTCTTTGAGTAAAGCAATGAAATATAAATATCAAGAATTACCTGACTTGACAAATGATGAAAGAGTGGCTTTTGTCCTAATGGGTGGTTCCACGCTAAAACATTGGGTTAATCATAACTATTTGAAAGAATTGGGTAAACCTGAATTTCATTTATATGATAATGACGTCAATACATATCAAATGTCAATTGACCAAGTAAATAATCGAGAAGATAATTCTTGCGGATATTTGACCAAAAAACTTGAGATTGAAAGTTACTTACATAAGGATGCAATAATTGCAGGATTTGATATTGATATAGAAATACCCGACCAATTGGATGATGATGGAAAGGCTACACCGAGAATTTTTGCAGAAGCATACTCACAAAAAGTTGGATTCCAAAACCCAATAAAAGATACTAACGCTAAAAAATTCTTAGCTGAAAGAGCATTTCCAAATATGACGGCAGAAATGATTGAAGCACGTGACCCAAATGGAGAAGTTAAAGGTTGGTTTGAAAAAATAAATGAACTACTAAATTAAAAATCACTGTAAACCAAATGAATGACGACTACAAAGATGAGTTTTTATTAAGGCTCAAAAAAAGTGAACTGTATAAAGCTCTTAAAGAAAATTGTTCAGATAAAGATACTGATGTAATTTCATTAGTTGAAGATTGTACCTCGTATGCATACCAAAGAACAAAGACAGTTGTTAGACATATGGGTGAATTTACCCTTCATGATGGTGACCATTTATTTAGAGTTTTAAATTTAATGGAGAGGTTATTAACCAAAGAATCTATTGATAAACTTACCAGTCCTGAACTATTACTTTTAATAGTAAGTGCATTTTTTCATGATATAGGAATGGCACCTGATGAAGAGGAGGTTTTAACTTGGAAAAAAGTTTGGGATGTGCACCCTGAAATTGAAAAAGAAGATCAAAGGATTCTTGAGGATTTTAAAAGATTTTATACTTCTAGACCGGAGGATGAAAAAAGATTAATTGAGTTGATTAAAAAAGGTCAAAATACCCAAGCAGATACAGTTAAATCATATTTAATAACGGAATATATTCGCCAAACCCATGCAGATAGAGCAAGAGATATAATTGAAAAAGATTGGTCTGAAAAAATAAAATTTCGAGATACTGATTTAACTGTAGAATTAGCACAGATATGCTATAGTCATAATGAAGATGCTCTTTCCTTACTCGAGTTGGATAAAAATTTGCTTTGTGGTTCAGGCATATATGCTTGCTTACCGTTGGTTGGAGTTATATTGAGACTTGCTGATATTCTTGATTTCGATGGTAAACGAACTCCTTCTGTTTTATTTTCACATCTATATGTTAGAAATCCAATTTCAGTAAAGGAATGGAATAAACATAGAGCAGTTGAAGCTTGGGAAATTAATCCTGAATTAATTCAATTTAGCGCAAAATGTTCACATCCTGTTATTGAAGCTTCTATTCATGAGTTTTGCACAATGATTGACCACGAACTCAGTCTTTCAAATAATATTATTTCAACTTTGAATGATTTTCATCTAGCTAAAGATCGGGAATTAAATATAAAATTACCCCTTAAAGTAAATAGAGAGAAAATTAGAACAAAAACAGATATTAAGAATAAACCTATATACATATATAAAGACACAAAATTTAATTTAAGTAAAACTCAAGTGATTGAGTTACTAATGGGAACAAAGCTATATGGAAATCCTGAAGTTGCCTTGCGTGAACTCCTTCAAAATTCAATAGATGCTTGTTTACTTCGTAAAGCCCAAGAAATGAAATGGGGTAATTTATACGAGCCTAAAATTTATGTAAAATATTATGAAGATAATGGCGAAGATATATTAGAAGTAATTGACAATGGAACAGGAATGGATGAATATATTATTGATAATTATTATTCTAAAATAGGATCATCATTCTATAAATCAAAAGACTTTTATAATCTTAAAGCAGAATCGAATGCAGAATTTTCTCCCACTTCTAGATTTGGAATTGGTATACTTTCAACATTTATGATTTCAGATGAGCTAATTGTTGATACAAAACGAATATATGGTTCGCATAAATCAAGCAATCCAATAAACATGACTGTCGAGGGACAAGAAAGTATTTTTTGGATAAAAGATGGAAAAAGAGAAACGCCAGGTACTTCTACTCGACTTATTCTAAGAAAAAAGCATAACCCATGGGAAAGAATGTCAGAGGATGAATTTATTAAAAATGTAGAAAACGTTATTCCAAACCCTCCATTTGAAATTAATATACAAACAAATTCTCAAAAAAAAATAAGAAATGAAGACAGTTTCAAAGAATTAACTTCATATTCATTAAAGGATTTTACTTGGCATGAAAATGAGAATATAAAATTTATTGAAATAGAAATTGATAAAGTTGATATTGGCATAATCGGTTCAGCTACAGTTGCGATTTTAGAGAGTCACGATAAACCTGTTAAGAATATAGAATTGAACTCGAGAGACGTTGAAGTTGAAGGAGAAACTTACACATTAGAAAGAGAATTAAAAATTGATGTAAATTCTATTAAGGAATCTTCAAAGTCTATAACGATAAGTGATAGTGGTACTATTAGAACAGATGACTCTACAAGTATTTTAGCAAAATCAAAATCTAAGCTTTCATTACACGGTATAGAAATATCTTCCAGTTTATTTCCTGAATCATGGCAAATGAAGAATAATCAAGTAAAAATTAACTGGCCATTTCCATTAATATTAGTGGTAGATATATGCGGAGAAAGAGATTTAGACTTAAATTCACCAAGAACAGAAATAATAATAAGTGAAAAATGGACAGAATTTGAGGAGGAATTAGCTAAAATCATTTGTAATGGAATTAAAAACGCAGTTTCCGAAGATTATTGGAATGAATTATTAGAAATTTTTGAAAGTTTATCATTTAGTGAGAATTTCAAAAGAGCTCTTAGTAGCTTATAATACAGCACGAAATCAGAACAAAGGTAACCGTGCACAACTAAATAATTTTTAAAAATTGGACATATATAAGCCGCTTTGAGCGGCTTTGTCTTTTGGTAGCTTCTAAAAATGAAATAGATAGCGGTTCTATTAAGCAAAAAACTTTATATTTGATATTCTCCCCGATATTAAACCCACTCTTATGGTTTTCCGTAATGGGTGGGTTTGAGTTTGTTTTATATTTGGAAACCATACAGATAAAATTTTTTAATAACTTGGGCAAAGCCAAACAAAATGTAGGGATAAACTCAATAAAGTTGAGAGTGTGGGTGGTTGCCACACATTTGAACAAAAAACGATGAAAGAACTAAAAAACGAACTGAATAAAATATTACAACAACATAAAGAAAAATATCAATCTCTTTATAACGATGGTGGAAATTTCCAAGCACAAGCAGAAAACGGAAATAATTTTAGCCCGATAATGAAAAGTCTAACCGATAAATTGATTTCTAAAGCGAATGAATTTAGACATAAATGAAACTGAAAATAAAACCGCCATTGAAAATTATATTAAGGAATTAATTCGAGATTTTAATTCACTTATGATTAATCCATACAATTAAAGAACCCATTCAAAAATGAAAATAATTACTATATTTCTTTTCTTCTTAATTACAACATTTAGTTTTTCCCAAGAATATAAATTAGAGGATGCCCAAAAAACAACGACCGACTTATTGCAGGCTTTGAAAATTTTGGACTTACCAGAAGGAAAGGAAATGCTTGTAGATTTAGTGTTTGAATCTTCAAAAAGTTTTCCAATTGTATCATCTAGTAATTTACTTTTTGAAAAGCTTTTTGACACAGATATTGAGGAAATTAAAGGTTACAAAGCTTTATTGGAAATTCAATCATTAAGTAAAGCAAATACACCGTTAACCCTGAGATATTTATTAATCAGCTATCTCGATAAAAAAGAAAATAAATGGAAAGTTTTTAGTTTTAGAGAAAACATTGATACTGAAAGAGAAGTACTGTATTCCAAAAAAGGTCTGACTGATGACAATGATTCGCGAAAGATGCAATATCGTTTGAGGAATTTAGCATATTGGCAAATTATGAACGGAGAATTACTTGATGCAAAAGATAACTATTTAAAAGCTTTTAAAGAAGCTACAGCCGCTGAGGACAAAGATTTTGACATTTCGACATATTTGACTTTGGACAAAATTATTGATATTCGGAATTTACAGAATAAGTAATAAAAACGTGTGGGAATAAATAAGCATTCGTGTGGTCAGAACGACCCAACATGAATGCAGTGTTGCATAAACTGGTTGCTGAGAAATGACTAACTAATAAACTATTTTTTTATATTTGGTATTCTCCCCCTTCGGCCACCGAAGCTTCTTTGTGCATCGTAGCTCATCCTCGTGCTCCGAAACTTTAGTGAAGGAGTATACGAAGATGTATAGCGAAGGTGGGCTAGTGTCCACCGAAGCCTCGTGCGAAGGTGAGCTAGTGTCCACCGAAGCCTCGTGCGAAGGTGGGCTGTTTAAATAAACCCCCTTTACGGTTTTCCGTAATTGGTGGGGTTTTGTTTTTGTTACATTTGGAAATATTAACCTAATTATATAATTGGAATAAACACTATATATATTGCGAATCAAAAAAATTCTTTTTCTATTAACCATTTTACAGGTATTCGGATTGAACGCGCAAGAGTTTGATTGGGCAAATAGCGTAACGGGAGGTGATCATGAACATGGTGTAAAAGCAATAAGAAATAGCCTAGGGGAAACATACCTTATTGGATATTCTACTGGCAATCCTTTTGTATATGAAGGCAATGAATATTATACAAATGGTAGGAGTGATGCATTTTTCATCAAGCTAGATTCTCAAAAAAATTTAGTATGGTTGAAAACAATTGGAGGTGATGACGGAATTTATAATGATATGGCTGTAAATATTCATATCGATCCATTTGGTGACTTTTACCTTGCAATTCAATCAGTTGGCCAAAACTTTGAGTATGATGGGCAAATCTTAAGCGGGGTAGAAGCTCCCGGTCAGACCGGAGGTGAAGGTGTCATTATAAAGGTAAATTCTGATGGTGAATACATATGGCATGAATCCGGCACTACCTTAGGGGGAGATAACAATTCATTTGTCGGACTAACTACCGATTCGGACGGAAACCTTTATATAGTAGGTTTGTTTAGGAGATCGGTTACATTAGGTGGAACAATAACACTTACAAACCCATCTACTGGTACTACAATGGATATGCTCGTCGCTAAGTATCAACCAGACGGTAACATTATCTGGGCAAAACGAGCAGGCGGTATCCCCCATAATACGTTTGCCAGTGGTCAAGATATTAAGATACATCCTCAAACAAATGAGGTTATTGTTTTGGGTCACAGTGACGGACCAGTATACTACGATGGAGAGATTTCACCTGCCTATAATGGTAATGATGATGAAGGAATAATTTTATTATCCTATAATCCTGATGGAACTCAAAATTGGGTAAAACAAATTTTAGAGCTTCCGTCCAATTTTTCTAGCTATGGTATTTCTTTAGATATTAGCTCTGTAGGTGTTATTGGAATTTGTGGATATAAAAATGGTGGGGTCGGATTAGTTGGCTTTTATAATAGTGATGGTTCTGTAATTACTGAGCATGAACATCCTGCTCCCGATGGTGTGAGGATTTTTTCCATTTCATTTAATGAATATAATAAGGCCTATCTTTCAGGATGGAGTAATTCGGGTGCCGTTATAGGAATAGCTCCTTCAACAGTCACGATTTCTTCCAACACGGGATTTATTGTAAAACTTGATGAATTTCAACAAGTAAAATGGGCGTCGGAATTCACTGCTAGTCATTTTCAAAATAGTATATCCTATGGTTATGGTAAACTAATGTATGCAGGTAGAATTGACGATGATTTCACTTATAATAATGGACAAAATATAATAACCCCAGATCGAGGGGATGCCCTATTCGCGGAAATGACAGATGCCACATTATCTACGGAATCATTTTCAGATGATTTGATTGTCTTATACCCTAATCCAACAAAAGATGTATTGAGGGTTAAGGGTAAAACTATTGAAAATATTGAAATCTATAATGTTAGAGGTGTGCTTTTAAAAACAACTATTAAAAAAGAAATAGATTTTACATCCTATGCAAGAGGAGTTTATTTTATTAAAGTTAAAAATACAAAGGGAACAGTCACAAAAAAAGTGATTCTAATTTAAGAAGGACATCCACGATCGCTAAAATAATTCCCACTCCCATCTGGCGCGCTTTTAAAAAGCGTGTCTATTTAATTCCAGCATTTGCAATGCGACTAACCGTGGGGTAGACGGCTCCGCCCACAACCCAGAAACTGAGAACCCAAAACTGAAAACTCCCTCATTCACATACTCACATATTCACCCATTCACAAAAGCCTAAAGCTTACAGCCTATAGCGTATAGCCTATAGCTAACAGCTAAAACCTATATTTGATAGGACCGCCCGTTAAAAGTTAATCTATAAAGCTTTATATTAGGTGGTTTTCTATTAGAACACCAGGTTAAAAGCACAAGTGAGAAAAGCCCCGTCTAAATTTTAAAATCCTTAATTTAAAGCATTTAAAACAGAAGCATTCACATAATAATTTGCCCTCCCAATTTTGTGTTTTGTAAGATGGCCATCTTTAGCTAATTGAGCCAAATAATTTACGAATCGTAATTAGAGAAAATTAATTATAAATCAATGTGCAAAGGAAATTACATTTTCTTTACACGTTATTGATTTGTGTTCGGTTTTTCGAAATTACTTTACATATAGGCAGTGTCGTGTATAGAAAGATGATTTTTTTATTCCTTTCATTTTTTGAGGCCAGCTTTCTGATTCTCTTCTTATGTTTTTCGAAATGGTTTTTCAATTAGCAATGACCAATTAGCAATTAGATTGTTGAATTGTTTAATTGTGGAAATGTTTAATCGTTTAATTGTTGAACTCTAGCTTACAGTTTAAAGAATACGGCCTAAAGCCTTAAGCAAAACGTTATACTGGATATTCTCCGCATAGGTCAAAGTAGTTTTAGCGAAGGTGACCCTTTGCCTTATCAACGCATCTCGTTGAGGTTTTAGGGTCTTCAAAACCAATGCTGCCTAGTATGATAGTGGAGGGGTTTAGCATAGGCTGGAAGTACAAGACTCCCTTTTCACATAGTATGATGCACATTTCGTTACTATATTTTGCTACTTCCTTGAGTTTAACGTTATTTGCTTTAAAATTGACACTTTTTTGTAATAACCGTTTTGCATGAAGAAGACCTACTCTTTTTTTCTAATTCTGTTTATAGTCAGTTCCCAGTCCCTATTTTCCCAAGATTCATTAAAGCAGCTTATGAATGCCTATAAAGCTGAAATTAATGATTCCTTAAAGCTCATAAAAGTGCAAAAGGCAGTTGCCTTTTTAGAAAATAACAAAACAAGATCTGAGGCCGATCATATTACTGTATTGGAGCAATTGTACCTTTCGCAATTAGATAACCACCAAGATCAAAAGGCTGCTGAATCTTCTGAAAAACTAATTGCTTATTTAAAGAAAACAAAAGACCCAAAATACACTCCGCTTTTATCAAAAACCGCATATACAGGCTATACAACCTATGATTATCTCCAGAATTACACCAAGGCTTTAGAACTCTGCCAAGAGTATTATTTAGCCGAAAAAGCATTATACGGGGAAAAAAGTGAAGCAGTCGCAAAAGCGTATTTAGAGTTTGCCAATATGTACAGTAGGATAGATAACGTTGACGAGCAAATAAAAAGTCTAGATGCAGCAAGAGCCATCACAGAACAAATTACAGTACAAAACAAGCAGCTCGTTTTCGATATATATTATTATTACGTAATTACCCTAGTGTATTACGGCGACTATCCATCGGCAAAAAAATATCTCGATAAATTAAATGCCTTTTATGGGAAAAACAAAAATGACAGTAGCTTTATAAACGCTACCCATGACGGTAACTCAGTAATTAGCATCAATACAGCCAGTTTGGCTTTAGGTAATATTATGTACCACAAATTGCCAGTTGGCGAAGCCGGTGAAATGGAAAAAAGTATTGCCCTGTTTGAAAATGCATTAAACAAAGGAGCTAAAAAGTATTCCGAAAATGATTTAGCGCTTTTAAATGATGTGTATTCCCAAATTGGCGTGTATTATACAAGGAACATTCAAGATTACGACAAAGCCCAAAACAGTTATGACAAAGCTTTAAAATACAATCAAAATTACCCAGCAGGGCAAATTAATTTACTCTTTTTAAAAGGATGGACCGATATTCGGTTTAAAAAATGGGAAAGTGCCGAAAAAAACTTTTCCGAAGCACTGGCTCTAAAAGGCGTTGAAAATTTTATTGATGTAATAAGTCTCTACAATTACTATGGCGTAACCTTATCGCATCTTAAAAAATATGAGGAGTCTGAAAAATATATACAAAAAGTAGAAGCGTTTTATAACAGGGAGGCCAATACCTACCAAGGATTTATGAGCTTGCACAACTTGAGCGATATTGGAAGCTTGCATATATCAAATTATAAAGCAACAAAAGACAAAGTTATTTTAGAGCGAGCCTACAATTGTTATAAAAAAGCATCTAATCTTTTCGAAAAGGTATATCAGGGTGATGCTTTCAACCCCAATTTGAACCAGCGGGTAAACGAAATAAATGAAGGGCTTCTGTACTGTTCCACTATACTTGGGGATAAAAAAGGCGAGGTCCTGGAAATGGTAGAAAAAAACAAATCTGACTTTTTATGGGCCAGTTTTTTAAACAATAATCAAGGCAGCACCTTTATTAAACCCAAAAAATTGACAGATAGTATCCACGCCACTGAAAGCAAAATTGAGGCGCTAGCAATAAAAATAGCCGCTGCCAAGGACGCTGATGAAATAAAAAAAATAAAGAGTGAGAAAGTCTTCCTGGAAAACAACATTGAGGCAACCAAACTCAGTTTAGAAAAGGAACATCCCGCTTTCAATTCGTTTGCCTCCAATGAAGTTGGCTTTCAGCAAATTCAGAAAAAGCTTAAAAAGGATGAAATTTTAATTGATTATGTAGTTTTTGATAGCACTACCTATGCGTTTAAGGTTACCAACGAATCTATTGCTTTGCAGTTGATTTCAAAGGAAAACAAAAAGTTGAGGGAAGCCTGTAGTTCTTATTTCGATAAGTTGATAAGCATTGACGCGGATTATACGGATGAAGCCGAAAAACTTTCAGAAATTTTACTGAAACCCCTAAATCTTCCCAAAAATGGAAGACTGATAATCTTGACCAATAGCTTTTTGAGTTATTTACCTTTTGAAACATTAAAACACAATGCTAATTTCCTTGTAAGCGATTTTTCTATCTCCTATGCAAGTTCCGTAAAACTCTGGAACACCCAATCGCAATTGCCCAAGACCAAAAGCCAGAGTTTGCTCGTCTTTTCCCCAGATTACAAATTGTCCGAAAACAATTCCGAAGATGAAGCAATAGCGATGATAACCCGTGCAGGCGACTATGATTTGAAAGGGGCAAAAGCCGAAGCAACAACCATAAGTGAAATGTTTAATGGCACCTTTTTCAATTCAGAAAAAGCTACCAAAAATGCCTTTATCGAAAATGCTTCCAAGTACCAAATCCTTCACTTGGCAATGCATTCCGTTATGGATGAGGAAGATGAAAATCTTTCAAATTTAATCTTTTCCAATAACGAAAAACTGTACTTTTCAGAAATCTACAATCTAAAACTGCCTTCAGATCTTGCCGTTTTAAGCGCCTGCAATACCGGTATGGGCAGTTATAAAAATGGGGAAGGCATTATGAGTATTTCGCGTGCATTTACCTTTGCTGGGGTTAAATCTTGTGTGTACTCACTATGGCAAGTGCCCGATAAGGAAACGTCTGAGATTATGGTTTCATTCTATCAAAATCTGAAAAATGGAGAAGAAAAAGACATAGCCCTAGCAAATGCAAAAACTACTTTTATAAAGAAAAATCCTCTAAAAAGCCATCCGTATTATTGGGCGGGATTTGTTGTAAACGGAGACACTTCGGCAATTGCCACAACAAATACTTGGTGGCTTTATATTTTGCTAGGTCTCACTGTACTGATACTGCTTTTAATTTTTAAAAGAAAGCTATTCCAAACGGGCAAGTAGTTTTATTGCAGCCTCTCTTTGGGGATTTTCACTTTTTGTCAAGCTTTCCAAAACTGCAGTTGCAGCTGCCTTATTTTCCAATTTTAAATATGACAGTGCCGCATACCATCTCGAATAGGACTTGAATATGCTATTTTCCTCAAAAACGCCATTGTTAAATACTGCGAGTGCATCTTCATATTGCTCCAATTCCATCAAGGAAATTCCTTTGTAAAAAAGTGCGTAGTCCTCAGAAGTGGATTTGTAAATTTTAGTAAAAAGACTTAAGGCAGTTTCGTAGTCTCCAGTGTCATAAGCAAAAAAGGCCTCCGATTTTAAATCTGTTGTTCCCGTTCCCCTAACTGTCGGGGCAATAGTGTTGGGGTAGGTTTGATAATATTGGTTGTAAAGGGAATCATAGTTGGTACTGTAAAAAGAATTCCAAGTGAACAAACCCACTAAAACCGCAATACTTGCAGCGGCATATAGCCACTTATAGGATTTCTTTGGCTTTTCATACGCTTTAAAAGTTTCCTTAAGGGCCTTCCTTTTATTAAGTGTAATAGCCTTTTTTACATTTTTTTCAAAATCAAATGCAGCTGCAAAAGCAGGATCCTCCTTTAGCAATTTCTGGAAAGCGAGCGCTTCCTCTTCTGACAAATCGCCTTCAAAATATTTCCTGATATACTCCTCCTGCTCCATACTAGCGTTCTTTAATAATTTCTTTCAATTGTTTTAGGCATCTCGATTTTTGACTTTTTAGCACATCTTTATTCGTATAATCCAAAAGCTCCTGAATTTCATCCAGTTTTTTTTCTTCGTAATAAAAAAGCTGTAACACCTTTTGGCATTGCTCCCCCAATTTCTTCAATCCTTTTCGAAGTAAAGCCAGCTGTAAATTAATTTCCTCTTCTTCATACATATCAAAAGCCACCTCTGGAAATTCGCCATCATCTATTGAAACAGTACGCTTATCCTTTTTCAGCTTTTTATAAATCATGAATTTTCCAATCCCGAACAAATAGGTAGATAGGTTACTTTTCAAATCGTCAATACTTCCCTTTTTGGCATTCTCAATAAGCGCAATAACCGCATCTTGATAAATGTCTGTAATAGCTTCCTGATCTAATTGATACCGGCTTGCAAAAAACGCAAAGCCCTTTTTATTTTCCTCGTAAAACTTCTTGATAACTACGGGGTCATCACACTTTAAACGGCTTATTAAAAGCTTTTCATTATTCATTAGTACGATTGTGGGGCAAGAAGTAAACAAATCTATTAAAAAAAAAGAAACCTGATGTTTACCTTTTTTCATTTTGGGTACTAAGTTAAGATTAACTCTAAAAATTGAATTAAATGAAAACAGTATGTACCCTATTAATCACCGTTCTTTTTTTTACGGTTGCGCTTGCACAAGAAACCGTTGGCGGGAAAGTAATTAGAAATACTAAGGACCAAACCTACAACCGGGGCGAAGAAAAAGCTAGCGAAACTGTAGATAAGGCCTTAGATAAAGTAGAAGAAGGTATTGGTAGTATATTTAAAAAGAAGGATAAAAAGCAAAAGAACAAAAAGAACAACGGGAAGGATATTATTGGCAGCTCCGAACCTACCAACGGCTCCTCAAGTTCTACTTCCAATTCAGGTTCGAAAAATATAAAAGTATATTCAAAATTTGACTTTGTTCCCGGAGAAAAAATCATCGGTTTTGATGACTTTTCAACCACAAATCTCGGTGATTTTCCATTGGACTGGAATACCAATTCTTCTGCAGAAGTTGTACAGCTTCAGGGCAGTGACCAAAAATGGTTGTTTATGACGAAGGATGGTTATTTTCAACCTGAGTTCGTTAGCGATATGCCCGATAACTTCACTTTGGAATTTGATGTTTTCACACGTTACAGAAGCAATAACATTTTGGAATACCAACTTTATTTAGCATCATCCTCCAATCCCAAAAAAGATTTGTCGGAAGAATATCTATATGATTATATACAGTTGAAATGGGCAGGTTGTGAAGGTTCTTCCAAGTTCTATGTAGTTGAAAATAATGAGGTGGTTAACCAAAATGAAAATCTGAACATTAAAGATTTTGGCTGCGGAAATGAGGGCACCGAACCGGCCTTTGTGAGAATTTCCATTTGGCGCCAAAATTCAAGGCTTCGGATTTATGCGAATGAAAATAAGGTAATAGACATTCCACAGGCATTTAACAGCAAACAAAAATATAATGTTTTTAAGCTGGGTACGAAATACATGAACTTCTCTGAAACTGAAAACAAAGACGAATTTATGGTTTCTAACCTGCGCTATGCCGTTGGTGCGCCAGACACGCGAAGCAAATTAATTAACGATGGAAAATTAGTAACCAGAGGTATTTTATTTGACGTGAATTCTGATGTAATCCAAGCATCCTCTTATGGGGTTCTTAAAGAAATTGCTTCAGCGCTAAGTGAAAACCCAACGGTAAACATATCTATAATAGGCCATACAGATAGTGATGGCGATGCAGCTTCCAATCTTACGCTTTCTGAAAAAAGAGCGATTGCCGTAAAAAATATACTTGCTTCCGAATTCAAAATTGACAGCAACAGAATGCAAACTGCTGGAAAGGGCGAAACAGAGCCCACAGATAGCAACAATACAAGCCTAGGCAAAGCAAATAATAGGAGAGTTGAATTTATTAAACTATAATCAATTAACAGGAATCAATTAAGACTTAAAAAATGAAAAACATACTATCAATAGTAGCATTAGTAACAGTAATGACTATTAACGCACAGCAATGGCAAGGTGAATTCACTTCAAAATATGGAAACCTAACTTTTGTTACCGAAACTGGAAATGAATACCCAAACAAGAATATAATTTATGGTGATTACGGACAGAACGGAACAATGGTAGGGTTTCTATTGGGAAATGAATTTATAGGAGAATTCCACAATGGGAATGATTCAGGGCAGTTTCGTCTTCAAATAAGCGCTTTGCAAACCAACCGAGAATTCTCAGGTTTCTGGGGCTATGGTAACAATGTTAATTACAACAGTCCGAATCGAGATTTTTGGTGGACAGGGCAGGCAAAATCAAGTAGCAACGCAATGCCAAAAAACATTAAAACGGCCGTTTGGAGTGGAAAATGGAACACCACTTATGGCGATTTGATATTGAAGCAGATTGGCGATAAAGTTACTGGTTCCTATAAAAATGTGGGGGAAATAAATGCCACTTACAATAAAAACACCAAAACCTTAAAGGGAACTTTTACTAACAATGGAGCCGTAGGCTATTTGGAATTCCAATTTATAGGGAATTCCTTTGGAGGTAAATGGGGGTGGAACAGTGCAATGACTGAAGGAAGCTGGAATGGCAATAAAGCATTTAAAACAAATCAATAACATGAAAAAACTAGTTTTTATACTTGGCATCCTTTCCATTATTTCATGTAATAAAGGAAAAAATACGCTTCAAGACGCCATGAAGGAAAGCATGGAAGAGGCAATAGAAAATAAGACCGGAAGCCATGTTGATTTGGCCGACTCGGAAGATTTTGACAGTAACGCTGGGTTTGTTACCTATAAATCTGCTGCTAAAACCTATTTAAATGGAGAGGAAAAAATGACTGCGGCAGTCTTATTTCAAAAGGAAAATGACGGACTGGCAATATCATTTCAGCTAACAGGAAATGAGGGTCAATCTTTTATTACAATACTAAACCATATTCCTGATAATTTTTCGCTTCCCTTAGAAGGAAGGTTTGCAGTTAGCAATGCTTATGATGGAGAAAATCCCGTGGCCACAGCAATGTTTATGGATGTAAATGAAAATGGCATGATGGCTTCCGAAGTGCCTTATGAAGGCATTATGCGAATCACCAAACTTACCAAAGATAGTATGGAATTTGAAATTGATGGCAGAGGAGGCGATGCTACTGATGCCAATAGCCCCAGCAACTGGAAGTCAATTACCGGCAATGGAAAAATTACGTCCCCTATCATTCAAAGTTTCGGGATTGATAAAAACGATGTTTTAAAATAACGGAAACGTGATGCGTGAATTTTAATTAAAACAAATAATAATAGATTATGAAAACACTACTAGTAACAATAATGAGCGTTTTTCTATTTGCCTTTTCCTGCAAAGATGATGCGAAAACAGAACAATTAAATGGTTTGGAAGGAGAAGTGGCCGAGGCATTGGACGATGCCGGAATAAAGGCAGAAGACTTTATAGGAAATATAAACGAGCTCCTAACCCTTGAAATGGCTGCCAAAGCAACTGGCTTGCCCGCTTCGGAAGCAGAAACAAAGCATTCCAAATTTTCTTCCTTGGAAAGTTTAAAATATGTGTGGGGCTCAAATAGAACCCGCAAGGTTGAAGTTATGAAAGGGAATTTTATGGATGTGCCTTTGGAAAATGTTATTGAATTAAGCTGGGTGAAAAACACTACGCTAAAACAGTTTAAACATGATTATCACAACCCAACGCCTGAAGAAATAAAAAATGCGGAAGCGGCAATGGAAAAGAAGATGACGGAATTGGAAAGTGATGGGAAAGCAACCCCGGAGCAAACCAATACTGCCTCTGGTATTGCCAAAAATTCAATTTCCAAATTTAAGGTGAATGAAGTTTCAAATTTAGGCGATTATGCTGTGTTTGTAGATAGTGGCATTATGGGAGTAACCACAAGAGATTTAAAAGTTTTTTACAAGGGATTGTCTTTTACGTTGCGGGTTGATTTAAGTGATGATATGCAGGACAATGACCAAAAAGCCGTTACGGCGGCAAAAATGATAATTGAGGAGAAATTGAAATGAAAAAGATATCCTTCTTAATTTTTGCGTTACCCATACTGCTCTTTTCATGTAAAGAAGAAAAGCAGCAATCTGTTGTACCCCCACCCATTACAAAGGAAGGGTTTACTAAAAGTTTCGAAATAGTAAACACTATAAAAGGATCAAATAAAGACTCCATACTATCCTTCCTTCAGACCAATCCAGAGGTGATGCAAATAACTGAAGGTGATCAAATAATAACCTTTAGATTAAAAAATGGCCCTAACATGATTGTTGAACTTCTTGTGGCTGGAACCGATATAAAAGGGGCCTCAAACTCCCTAATTAATGGTAACACTTCCACAACCTCTGAAATCACGAATGTAATTGGGGCAAATTCTAAAGACAGAAACCATAAAAAAGCTCTCATTTTGGCACCCCATTTTTGGACTTTTGCTGAAAATGACGATGCATTGGTACCCTTAAATGCACTTAAAAACCATAGAAATTATAAAGGGTCAATTACATATAAGGCGAATGAGAAGCAATTTTCAAAGAATATTTCTTTTGACGACTATTTAAATATTGGCGATTACGATTTAATACATATAAGCACCCACGGAAGTAGAAGTGGAAGGCGTGTAAAAGACTCATTGGAAGTTGTAATTGGTGGAGATAGTAATAATACTGAAACTTATTTGGCCTCAGGAATACTATTTAACCCAAAAAACCCGGAAGCCATAAGAGCCTTGGCAGAAAAAAAAGGAGTATTGGAACACACATCCTACAGTAAATCGGGGGAGGTATATCTTAATTCCAGCTTCTTCAAAGAAAAACTCAAAAATCTAGACGATAAAATAATAATTTTCAGCGCCTGTGAACTTGGCCAACGAAAAGATCTAAAAACCATCTTTGAAAACAACTTAGTGAATGGACAATTCTTTTATTGGCAAAACGCGGTAAACTCTGGAGATGCTTATGCTGCATTTCAATATTTATATGAAAGAATGATAGCTTATGGGGAAACTGCCACTGAGGCCTTTGAAAGTATGCCGTTAAATTTGAAAACTAATTTAAGTTCCTTTTTCATTGTAAATAAGAAAAAAGTACAGACAACCACAAGCCTAAAAATGGTTTCAAAAGGAACCTCAATGCATCTGATTGAACCCATAACCATTTTGGATCCAGATTCTAAAACTGAACTTAATAAAGGTGACATTTACGGTTTTGAAGGAATATTTGGAGATGGCGAAAATGATAAAGGCAAATTCACTTTTGAGATTTTGGGTTATTCTGATGAAGAAATAAAAAAGAGTGGTCTTACACTTTCTCTTAAAATAGATGGAAACTTTGTGCAGGAAAATATAGATATTACAAACGCGGACAATGTGAAAATTGAAGCTGGAAAAAATGACAAATCTTTTATAGTAACTTTAAAGGAGGTTGACCTTAAAAAAGATCTTCCTAAAAATGGTTCCATCCTCATTGAAGCTTTTTTAAATCTTCAAGGCTCCAATTTCGGATATCACAGTTGCAATGTTAAAACGGGGAACTCTGATATGCGCATTGTCATCACTTCAGAGTATGGTAACAATACCCTATATTTTGATGCGGATAATTACGGCTTGAAAATGGTAAATCCATCAGATCAGAACCACGATATCTATTATGACGACAAAGGTTTTGTATATTCATTTAATCCCGAGGAAGGTTGGACGAAAGTAAACATCAATAGCGCCATGAATATGTATGCTGCCATGGTGCCTACTTTAAAAATTAAGGATCTAAACTTTCCAAAAAAAGGCACCACTTTTCATTATCTTCCTGAATATGTAAATGTATTAACGTTAAGTAAATTAGAAAATGAACCTTCTGCAAAAAAAATGAGCAGTAGTAACAGCAAAAAAAAGGTCTTTAAGATTCAAGGAGTTATTGCTAAATATGATGAACAAAGCAGATTAGAAGAATTGGACATGGATGGGCAAGGAAAAATACTATATTTTTATGAAGACCAAACAATTGTTTTTCCAAATGCAAAGTTAATTGAACTACCCTCTTTTTAACACTACCACAAATGAAGCTAAACTATCTATTGCTTATTGGATTAATTTTTTCGGCCTGCAATTGGAATAATGAATATGCAAAAACTTCAAAGCAAGCCCTTGCTGAAATGAAGGAAGTAAACCCGTCAAAAGGAAAAATTCCCGATTCCATTGCCTATTTTCCAACTGCACTTACCTACAAATACATTAAAAATGGTGAAGAAAACGAGCTATGGTTTTACCTAAATGAAGAGACCCAACAAGTTTTATATATTCCAAATGACGATATGTTACAAGGGGTTATTTCCTATCCAAATGGGGAATACAGGATTTTTGGTACTGATGAAAATGGGAAAAAAATGGTGCTAACCCAAAAAGTTGATGCCGTGGTTGCTGAGGAAATATTGGATGCCGCATTGGTTCCGACACACAAAACTAAATCGATAGATCAAAAAAATATTCAGCAAAAAAGCATAGAATGCACCGGATATAAAATTGACTATTTGAAAATGGAGGGGCGGGAAATCATTTTTACAACTAACGTAATACCCATAAATAGTTTTCAATTGTTTGGGTTTTGCAGGTTAGAAGGCGATGCAAAGCTTCCAATTGATATGGATTATATCAATTTGTTAAAAAAGCAGCAAACCCTTACCCATATTGAGCGAGCAAATTTTAGTTTGGAACTTCTCAATTACGGTCCAAATCCATATGAGTTTCTGCTTACAGAATTTTGATAGTGATTAGTTGAAATGTGTTTAAGGCCAGACATTTTAAAATGTCTGGCCTTTCTTTTAAAATCCCTTTTTCCATTGTCCAAAACGTTGGTCGTTACAGCTTCTTTCAGTTTTTTTGAGCTAACAGTTGGATATTTGTATCGGTAGAGTTCTTTCAAGAATTTTTAGCGTTTATAAATCGAAAATATTCGCCTATCGCTTACAGCCTACTGCAAAAAATATTCTCCACGATTTAAAAGCCCATTCTTATGGTTTTCCGCAATGGGTGGGCTTGGCTTTTGATATCATTTGATATTTCAAAACACAAAAAATCTCAAGCTAGTCGGAAGAACAAATATTAAAAAATCTTGCAAACCGCCCCTTCAATATTGTATATTTATACTTTCCACGGCTATCCACTCCTGTATTTATAGCCATCATTATGATTACCACTCGCGTAGTCAAACTGCATGCCGATTGTAAGCCGACCATAAGCCGATTGTAAGCCGTTCACATGCCGACCATATGCCGACTCCATGCCGACTATCCTTCATCGATAATTCATAGATACTCCTTAGATACCTTATAGATTATTGAAACTTAATCCATTTTAAAGGCACAGGGTCTTCCTCAATTATTTTCTTATCTGTGATTGACAATGATTCCCTAAACCAAAATGCCACCAAATCTGCTCAATCCTTATTTCAACAATTTTTTGAATGCCGCCTCCCTTTGCGTGAAGTAATTTGTATCTATCACATCCGTTGGGGTGTAGTTGGCTTCATATTGTTTCCGAATGGGATCAAAATTGGAAACATCTAGCGTATGCAATACATCACTTGGCTTTGTGTTCAATTTGCTGTCCGTGTAAGTAATAATACGGGTATTAATTGCTATAAGCTCCCATTGGTATTTCTTGGTTGGCAAAGCGGAAAAAGTCATTTTCTGGATCCAGTTGCCTGCCCCATCAAATTCATATACATACTTAAAAGCAAGTTTTGAAATAAAATAGGTATTGTCAACGGGCACGTTGTTTTCATAGGAATAATAAGTTTCCGGAAAATTGTATTGTACTGTTCCCAACAGCCGCTGGTTTTTGTCATATACCTGCTCCGGTTTCTGGATGCCATTTTCCGTAATATAACAATAGGTAAGTTGGTTGCTTTTGGTTTCAAATGTTTTCTCCATTCCTTTCTTCTCATTCTTGAGTTTTATTACTTCTCCCTTGGCATTTTTCTCCACAACGGGATAGTCGAACAACAATCCTGTCGGGGTATCATATATCTTATAAGGACCAGACTTCCCAAAAAATTTTACGGGCTGCCCATACTCGTCCATCAATTGTTTGGTCAATTCGGTATGGTTATCATCGTAAATATATTGGGTAACGGTAGGTGTATTGTCTCCAGTATATTCAAAGGTTTCCTGGGTCACATAGCCTTTTGCATCAAATTGGTAGGTGTTCTTTCTTGCGCTGGGTTTATGAAAATTAACATATTCGGTTTCCTCAATTTTTGTGACCGTCGTATTGTTAAGCCCAAAATGCGAAGTGTGGCATATTTGCGCCCGCAGGCCAAGGGCCACCAAAAGAAATAAGCTGATAAGGAGAGTGTTTTTGTTCATATTTGAAATGTAGTATTTGAATATTAAGAAATAGGCTTAAGAAAGTTGTACATTAAATATTTTAAAAGTAAAAAGGGTGAAATAATCAAAAGGGAGCCCCACAAATTCTGGGGACTAAAGATGTTCGGGAAGTTTTTTACCACAAAAAACATCAAAATACCACCCAAAATAATCGATATGTGCAACACTAGTAGGGGTGGGGTGAATGGGCCAATTCCTAAGGAATTCGATTGTTTCCCACGAAAAAGAAATTGTTCCAAAGCCACAATGATTAGATTGACATTAAAAAACCAGTTCTGAAAAAAGAGAATGCCCATATTGACCATTGTTACTTCCTCATTTCCCCAATTGGCAATAAGACCAAAGAATACCACGATAAATACAAAGTAAATAGCCATCATAAAGAACGGGCCAAAAACAGAAAGGGATACCTGCTTTTCCTCACGGCTTTCATTCCTAAAACCATAGATGGCCACGGCAATTATGCGGATGAGTTCAGTCCACCAAAAAAAATAAATTATGTAAAAGATGGTGGTTTGCCCAAACACTACAGCCAGTGCCGTTATAAATGTAAACAAAAGTAAATCCCACTTTTTATATTGGTATATGATAGTATGGAATGCAGGTTTCACAAGCAGCATTCCTTATTTTTTGGAGTTTATGTCTTTCAATGGATCAATAGTAAGCTGTGGCAAAGCCTTGGCTTCCTCCTCATATTTGTTAATATCTGCCTCAGTATCTGTGGCTGTTATAGCAGCTTTTTTGCCGTCATATCCCAAACCTCGGTAAGTAATCTCTTGTACATGCCATTTTTTATCGCTCCAAGGCGCCTTGTCCAGTCGCAATCGAATGCGTTTGGTCCAATTGCCTTGTTTGTCAAATTCATACATATAGGCATCGTAGTAGTTTAACATGGTATAGGAATAATCTACTTCTATCCCCGGAAGATTATCTTCATTGTACATCGTGAACTTATGCCCACCTCCAGAGGTTATATAGATTTTTTGTCCTTTTGCGTTATAAAAGGTTTCCCTAAACCCATCATGTTGGGCATAGCCATCGCCATAAGGTCTTATTTTCCAAGTAAATTCATAATCTTTCTTTATGGAACGCGCTACTATGGTATCGCCTTTGGCATCGGTCTCAAATTCGCTGTGAAAGCCCGCATACAGATTGCCATGAAGCCAAAATAGGTTTAGTGTGGTTTGGGTGTCTGCTTTGCCTTTATCAAAAAGATTTTTTTTATTGCTGGTGTATTGGGTATAATTGGGATTATAGGTAAAGGTGGTACTGTGGTATTTTGGGTTTTCAAAAAGAGTCACATAGCCATCCTTGTTGAAGGCATAGCGAGTAATGGCAGGATTGTCGCTCATGGCGATACGGTCCTTTATATTTAGGTCTTTGTTGAATTGGTGCTCCTCAATGGAGGTAACATTGCCTTTCGGTACTTCAAAATCTCTTTTTAGGGGACTGTGCTGCGCAACGGAAGTGAGTGTTGTAAATAACGTCACTAGGGTTACAAGTTTGGAGAGTGTTTTCATAAATGGAATAATTATTCACAAAAATGAAAGAAGTACTGTTTTTTCACAATACGACAATTGCCCTATTTAACCTGATCAATTTTGAGATGTGGACAGGGTTCTTTCCCCTTATGCCTCGTTGAAAGACTTGGGGGGCTTCTCGCCCATCAACACTTGAAGTGGCGGTTCATAAAGCTTATATGCCAAAACAGGCTGCTACGGCTACACCCATAGTACGGTTACGCAACCTGCCTTAATAGGAGGTTTCTCAATGTAGGATCCAAGGGGGCGGGTGCTACGCTCCTCTGGCTCGCTTAATAAAAGCGTGTCACTTTATCGTTGCATTTGTAGTGCTCCTGCTGTCGCGTTCGTCCTGCCCGTGATTCCGGCGCTGTATCCTCTAATAAAAGTTCGTAATATAGCCTACCCAAAACCCAGGATCACCCGTATTAAAGCCTAGTAAAAGCCCAGTATAAGTCTAGTGAAAGCTATTAACTTCCCTTAACTACATCAAAACGTATTTCCTAACACTCTAATTAAACGTAATCAAAGGTGACCGAGTGAATTTGAAATGCGTCAGCAATTTCAGATTAGTAAAGTTTACCCTGAGCGTAGCCGAAGGGAGGCCACCGGCCCACCTGCCGCTTTGAGCGGCTTTTTGCTTTTTAAGTTTATGTAGAAGGATGCTGCTGCTGCCTCTTTGCAGTTATTTTGTAACAAATTTTAGATTCCAATACTTACCCAGCGAATCCTAAAAAAAATCAAAAATGAAACATTCAAAACTATCTTTAGCGCTCTTTGTATTTATACTGTCTTTTAATTTTTTCCAAGCACAAGAAAAAATAGGGCACGAAAATTCTGTGCTTTGGAAAATAGAACGCGAAGATCTTAAAGAACCATCTTACTTGTTTGGAACGCTACATATGATGTGCGAAAATGACTTTGCGATTCCTGAAAAAGTGAACAATGCAATTAATAAGGTAGATGCATTGGTATTAGAAGTCAATTTAACTGACCCTAACGAAATGCACGAATTTCAAGAATCCCTGAGCAATACAAAGAAAATATCAGAGGAAATATCCAAAGAACAATACCATGAGTTGGATTCTCTTGTAACAGAAGTTATGGGAGTGCCTTTAGAAGCCTTTGATGGATACGGTCTTTCCATTTTACACGCTATGCTGATAACCAAAATGTTGCCTTGCTCAACATTCAAGTCCTTTGAAAATGAATTATCCGAAATGGCTTCCAAAAGCAAAAAGCCAGTATTGAGTTTAGAAAAAGCGTCGCAGCAAATCGAAATTTTGAAAAATGCGTATCCTTCAGACTTTGCTTTTAAACAACTAATGTTATTCCAATCTTATAAAAAGGATTTTAATGACGCTATAGCAGCTTATAAAAAAGAAAATATAGCGACTACGGTAGCATTAATTACGAAGGAAAAGTATATGGATGAAAACGCGACCGAGTTGATGCAAATAGGACGTAACCAGAAATGGGCTGAAAAAATGCCACAAATGATGAAAGAAAGAAGTAATTTGTTTGCAGTTGGAGCGGCACACCTAGTAGGTAAGTACGGTGTAATTCATCTTTTAAGAGAAGCAGGGTATGTTGTAAGTCCAGTTATAAAATAGAAAGTGTTTGATGAAAATAACGGAACAGAAATTTTTAGCCTTAATCAACCAACATAAAGGTATTCTTTATAAAGTTTCCAGAATTTATTTTGACAAATTGGAAGACCAACAGGATCTTTTTCAAGAAATTATTTTACAATTATGGAAATCGGTGGATTCTTTTAAAGGAGATAGTGAGTTTTCGTCGTGGATGTATAGGGTGGCGTTAAATACAGCAATTGTATTCTTTAAAAAACAAAAAAGAAAACCAGATAAATACGCGTCAATAAAAATGGAACCCATTTCACCTTCTCCTTACGATAATGAAAAAGACCTACAATTGGTGCATTTTTATAATGCTGTCAAAGAATTAAATAAAATTGAAAAGGCGCTAATACTCCAATATATAGAGGGCTTTTCTGGAAAGGAAATAGCTGAAAATTTAGGTCTTTCAGAAGTAAACGTTCGTGTAAGAACAAATAGAACAAAAAATAAATTACAACAAATAATAAAAAATCAAGGCTATGAATTTTGAGAACCTAAAAGATAAAATGGATACTGAAGCTATGTGCATACAAGAAATTCCGCAGAATTTAAAGGGATTAAAACGTACCCAATTACCGCTTCAACGTGTAAGAAGAAACTTGAGAAATGAAATTTTAACCCAAATTATAGTATTTCTTTGCCTATTTGCTATACCTAGTTTTTTGGAAATTAATAAAGTTGCAAAAGGGTTCTATTTTATACTATTATTTATTACAACGTTAATCACCATTACCTATCTCCTAAAAATGAGTGAGTTTCTTAAACGTAGTGTAGCTATATCCACCAGCTCTAAGCAAGTGCTTATAAATATAATCCAAGAACTCAATTTAACTTTAGAAGTATACAAAACCGCCATAATATCAGGAAGTTTATTATTGCCACTAATAGCTTTCGTGGTTTATACGGGAAAAGTTAATTTTGAGGATTCCTTGCTATTTGATATTATAACTTTCAATATTAGCTTCATTACTTTAATAGGGTATTTAATTGGTTATCTAGTAGTATCAATTTTAATTGTATTTATTACCAATTGGTGGACAAATATTCATTATGGAAAATACGTGAAAACCATGGAGAAAACATTGGGAGAAATAAATGCAGAATAATACTGCCAAATAGCGAAAAAACAGTTCCCGCCCAATAAAATCAGTTTTTTAGTATCTTTTATAAAAGAATCCGCAGTGTAACAATAAAATCCATAAGCTTGCTTGGGTATTCCTATTCTATCTACAATCCTTACAAACCCCCACAAGAATACAATTTGTTTGTTGTACAATATAGTTGTCGGGAAGAGAGTATGTTATTGGTTCAGCAAGACATTCAATAGTTTCACATTGGGTACACCTAAAATGAAAATGGTTTGCAGGAATGGGAGGTAGACCTTCGCAGTTATCACAGATGGCGAAATATTGTTTTCCATCATCTGCCACTATTTTATGCACTATTTCATCCTTACAAAAACGATTCAATATCCTATATACAGTAGCCCTGTCGGCATCAACATCCATAAGCTGGAAAACGGCATCATGACTCATAGCCTTTCTTTTGCTTTTTAAAACAGCCAAAACAGCCTCTTGTGTGGTAGTATTCCTTCGTTTAATCATGCCGCAAACTTAGCGAAAAAACTCTATTGCGACAAATTTGCAATAAATAAATGCAACAGTGTTGCATTAAAGAATAAAACCATTATATTTGAAGTGTTTTAAAATGGCTTATAAACAATAAAAATATGTGGAGTATTTTTTCTTCTTCATATTACAAGGTTTCTTTTTGAAACATAACTATTTAGAATATTATGACAGCTAGCACAGATTTTGAAGTTATAATTATAGGAGGCAGTTACGCTGGGCTTTCTGCTGCCCTTGCATTAGGGCGTTCCTTGAGAAAGGTTTTGGTTATTGACAGCGAAAAGCCATGTAATAATCAAACCCCACATTCTCATAATTTCTTGACACAGGACGGTCAAACACCCGCAGCAATTTCAGCACTCGCCAAAAAGCAGGTTAAAAAATATGAAACTGTAGCATTTTTTCAGGGCATAGCCACAAATGGCATAAAAATGGGGGAGGGTTTTGAAATAACAACGGATAAGCAAAAAAAATTTACCGCTAGGAAGCTAATTTTTGCTACGGGTATTAAAGATGTTATGCCCTCTATTAAAGGTTTTGCGGAATGCTGGGGAATTTCTGTGATTCACTGCCCTTATTGTCATGGTTATGAATTTAAGGGAAAGCAAACGGGAATATTTGCGAACGGAGAAAGAGGGTTTCACTTGGCCTCCTTAGTGCATAACCTTACCAACAATGTTACACTTCTTACCAATGGTAAAGCCGACTTTACTAAAGAACAAATTGCCCAATTAAAACATCATAAAATAGAAATAATTGAGAAAGCTGTGACTGAAGTGAAACACGAAATGGGAAAAATCAATCAGGTTGTATTCGCTGATGGCACTAAAAAGTGGCTGGATGCACTTTATGCAGCTTTGCCGTTTGTACAACATTCTGGAATACCTGATTCTTTAGGTTGTGAACTTACAGAGCAGGGCTATATAAAAGTAAGTCCATTGCAAGAGACAAACATAGAAGGGGTGTTTGCTTGTGGCGATAATGTAAATATGATGCGTTCAGTGGCCAATGCAGTATATTCAGGCAACCTAACAGGCGCAGTAGTAAACGGTAAATTAACAATAGAAAAATTTTAAAATGGTAGAAGTTTTTATAACCAACATTCATAATAAAATTCAGGCAGAAAGGGTTTTGAAAAACCTACGAATAGATTATCCTAAATTTGAATTACATTATGACCTTAATGAAACAGAATTTCCTTTTCCCTGCGGGCATACGGTTTTAAGGGTTGAAGGAGATAATATCAGTGCAAGGCAACTAATGGAATCAGTTTTAATCCAAGGTTTTAAATGTGAAATTTTGGAAGAAAAAGTATGTGCGTAAAATAAAAGTTGTGGCAGAATTTTGGGAATCAGTCTATAAAGGTAATGAAAAAATGTGGGGTGCTAATCCTACCGATAATGCCTATACAGCCTTGGGGATACTCCTCAAACATAATTGTTCAACAGTATTGATCCCTGGTTTTGGTTACGGGCGGAATGCAAGGGTCTTTTATGATAGGGGTTTTGGGGTTACGGGTATTGAAATATCCAAGACTGCTATTAAAAGAGCTAGAAGTCACTTTGGTCCTGAGGTGACCATACACCACGGCTCAGTGGCCAAAATGCCTTTTGACGCTAAAAAATTTCAGGCAATATACTGTTATTCCCTTATTCATCTTTTGGAGAAAGCGGAAAGAATTAAGTTAATTGAGGATTGTTTTGCTCAATTAGAGCCCAATGGCATAATGATTTTTGTAGCGTTGTCTACAAACGATAATAGATTTGAGGTAGGTAATGAAATAGAAAAAAACACCTTCCTTTCGCCCCACGGATTAAAGCTCTATTTCTATGATCGGGAAGCCATTAGCCAAGAATTTGAAAGCTTTAATATTATAGCCTTGAACGAAATAAATGAGCCGGAACAATCTCCCACCGAAAAGCATTGGATGATAGTCTGCAAAAAACCGACATAATTTTAATACTATTCACATCTCAAACTTCACGACTTTGTTATACTGAGCTTGTTGAAGCACAACCACAGCCGTGATTTTGGAACCAGAGCTATCCCCTGCTGATAGGGGCGTCTCGCCCGTCACCTCAGCGCCTCCTAATTCACAATTCAACGATCCCAAATAATACGCTTTACAAACCTCCTAATCTTATTCCAAAGTTCATGAAACAGCAGGAGACCGAATATTCGGTCTCCGCTAATTCAATTCATAATTTTAGGCTCTCCGCTTATGAAATTTTAATACTGCGGGCAGGTCGTTGCTTAGCCTCCTCTTTTTTGGGTAAGTGTATATTCAAAATACCCTCACTATAACTCGCATTAATCTTTTCTTCATCTACACTTTCGGGCAAGGTAAAGCTTCGTTTAAAAGAAGCGTAGCCAAACTCCCTGCGGGTGTAGTTTTCCTCTTGGTTTTCCTGCTCCTCTTTAGTCTCCGTAGAAATGGATAAAACTTGATTGTCAAGTTCAATCTGGAAATCAGATTTTTTAAGACCCGGCACCGCCATTTCAACTATAAAAGCGTCCGCTGTCTCCCTGATGTTTACTTTGGGTAAAGTAATACCATTATTGAAATTTGAGCTGAATACAGATGGGAGGTCTCTGTTAAAGAGCTCATCAATCCAATTTGACCAATTTGGAAAGTTTACATTTGAAGTATTGCTTGATAAACTTCCGTTTTTAGGAACATTAACTAAAGCGTTCATAATTACAAAATTTTAAATTAAACATTATTTCAAATTCGAAATCAATTGTGATTTCTATAAACCTAAATACAAAATAAATACCAAAATTTATTAGCCTTTTACTATAAGTGTATTCTTTTATAAATCCATTGAAAACTGTCAAATTTTCAGGACTATTACAATAATTAAGGTTAAAATATTGTCAAATTGACAAGGTCATTTATAAGGTGTTTTCCCTTATAATAAATGGTGGATTTACTATGCTCGAATTGCCATACCACTATATCTTTAGAACAAATTTCGAAAGTGCAAACAACTTATATACAGTTTTTTACCCGCCCTATTAAAATAAAATTTATAAATTAGAACTTTTTAAAAACAATAAATCTCCATTTCTTATATCAACTAATCGTAACCATTATGATAAAAAAATTCTTCCTACTTGACTATAGCAAAGTGTTTTTTTGTTCTCTCTTATTTATTCTACCTTTTTTGGGGTTCTCCCAAACCTTTACAAAGCTTTTTGATTTTAACGGCATCAGTGGGAGTAAAGCCTATGGAGACCTGATCAGCGACGGGGATTATTTTTATGGCACCACCACGGTAGGCGGTAGTAATGATAAGGGCGTTATTTTCAAAATTAAAAGCGATGGCACCGATTATCAAAAGCTTTATAATTTTGATGAGGTTCACGGAGCAAAACCGTATGATGGATTACAACTTATAGGCTCAGAACTCTTTGGAGTTACCTTATATGGGGGAACGAATAATGGTGGAATAATTTTTAAAATAGATACAAATGGTTCAAATTATTCTGTTCTAAAAGATTTTTCGAATAGCAATGATGGGGCCCAGCCAAACGCTTCTCTCTATTTTGATGGCACCTTTCTCTACGGCACTACCTATTCAGGAGGAACGGGTGGGGGCGGTGGAACCATCTTTAAGCTGAACCTCGACGGAACGGGCTTTACGGTCATTCACAACTTCAATGGCAGCAATACTAGTAATGGGGCTCAACCGAAAGCACAACTCCTGTCTGACGGGACATATTTGTATGGAGTAACTTTTAATGGTGGAACAAACAATAAGGGAGTACTCTATAAAATCAAACCCGACGGTACCAATTTTTTAAAACTCTATGATTTTGTAGGTACGAATAACACAAACAATGTAGAACCGAGCGAACCAATTTTGCACGAAGGATATATTTACGGCTGTACTTTTCTAGGGGGCGTAAATGAATTAGGCATCCTCTATAAAATCGCAACTGATGGTACTGACTTTTCCGTACTCCACGACTTTGATTCCCAAACAGGAGCAAAGCCCCATTGCAAATTGACCCTGGCTGGCGATTATTTATATGGAACCACAACCACCGGGGGCCTCTCTGGGGGTGGGATGATCTTCAAAATAAAACCAGACGGTACCGACTACAGCAGCATTTTTGAATTTGTAACGGAGAGTGGTTATAGTTGCTGGTCTTCCCTGCTCTATAAAGGAAGCTATTTGTATGGAATCACCTCAAGCGGAGGTGACGGTGGCGATAATGGCACTATCTTCCAATTTGATGACGGACTCCCACTTTCCAATCCAAATGTTTCAGCCCCAACTAATATAGCTATTTACCCAAATCCAGTACAGGATGTTTTATACATAAGCCTACCTGAAAATACGAAAGCCGATGCTATTCTCTATGATGTGGCGGGTAAATTAGTACTAAGGGAAACTATAGTTGGTAATGCCGCAATAAGTCTAAACAGCCTGAAAAGCGGGGTTTATTTTATTCAAGTGGGAAATCAGATACATCAAATCATTAAAAATTAAATAACAATTACAGTAAATAAATATATCCAAAGGTTCCA
Source organism: Aequorivita soesokkakensis (assembly GCF_001641085.1). GTDB lineage: Bacteria > Bacteroidota > Bacteroidia > Flavobacteriales > Flavobacteriaceae > Aequorivita > Aequorivita soesokkakensis. The sequence goes on from NZ_LXIE01000012.1 coordinate 100,444, forward strand.
CAGTGAGGCAATACGTGTATAACATTCTTTCTGCTGGCGAGCCTGTTCCGGTCATGTCCAATTAAACCAATCACCCAACCCCTCCTATAACTTCCAGTTATATCTCTTTTAACCACCAAAGCAACCATTAGCGCTTCACACTTCCCGTCCCACGCTTCCCGCTTCACACTTTCCGTCTCACGCTTCACACTTCCCGTCTCACACCTCACTACCAATCATTTCAACCCAATAAATCCTCCAAGTTTGGGTTCAAAAAACTCCAAAAATAAGGGCTTCAGGTTTTGATTTTTTTAAAGAATTTTTATTTTAGCAATTCTAACTAACCAATTTATTATGAAAAAATCATTAAAAACCCCATTAATTTACCTTTTTATCATCTTCTTGGCACAACCGTTTTTTGGCCAAGAAAATCGTGAACCGACCGTATTGGGTAAGGATGTAATGTTTACAGTGAGCCAATCCACTACTAGCGAGAAAAAAAGAATTGATTTCTTAAAGAAAAAAGACGGTAGCGAAATAACAGTAGATGAGTATATGCAATATTCCTTTCAAGACACCCTTTCCAAAGGCGAAAACTTCGATTATTTGCCTTTGAAACCGGGCTATTATACCATCGATAATATGATCCAAACTGGTGAATTTATTAGAGGTAACTTTTTTGAGGGTAATTTTCAGGTATTTCTCTATCCCGTTATAGCAAATATCGAGATAGATGAGTATATAAAAAGTATTACCTTCTATAATAAGGCTGAGGGCAATGAAAATGGCCAAAGTGAAGAGTACAGAAGGGATGGCTCTCTTTTTGGAAAAGGGCAAAAAGATGGCATGGGATATAAAACAGGACCTTGGGAACATTTTGATGAAAATGGAAACTTAGTATTGACCGGAGACTATGAGTCCGGAACTGGTAATAGGGTTGGAATCTGGAAACGCTATGATAGCAATGGGAAAATATTAAGTGAAGCTGATTTTGATGAACAGGATCCCACGAATCCATTTACAGGCAACTAAACTACATTTTAAACGAGCTATACCATAAAAAAACAATTTCTGCTAATTAGTATTTGCCTTATAAATCTTATTGCTTTCGGTCAAACGCAAGGAGAAAAAGCACCCATAGGAAAAATTACGGACTATAAAGGATATGATGATAATGGGAAACTTATAGCCGAGGGACGCATTGATGAGGACTATCATAAATATGGTAAATGGATTTACTATTATGATACGGGGAAAATATCCCAAGAAGAAACCTATAAAAACTGGCTTTGTGTGGGAGAGAAAAAAAGATATTTTAAAAATGGAAACCTGAAAGAATATCTATTGTTTGATGATAATGGAAATCTGAAAAAATGCAAGCGCTTTTACTCCAATGGGCAACTTAGGCTAGAGAGTGATGCAGCTGGCCAGCTTGACGATTGGAACCCTTATTTTGATGGCACCGTGCTTATGTATCATGAAAATGGTGCATTGATGATGGTTGGACAAATGGAAGATCAAATGTGTAAAGGCGATTGGATCTATTACAATGAAGATGGCTCCATAAAAGAAACAATCGATAAATCAGGAAAATATTTCTATGATGATTAACCATTAAAATGTTAATCATCTTAAAGATTTAAAAATAGCAATTTAAACCAAAACCATGAAAAAAATTCTTTTAATACTAACATTAATAATATCCTCTAACCTGGCATTTGCGCAATATACAGAGCTGGTAAACATCGCTGAAGAAAACAATAAACCAAAGGAATATATATTATATTATGATAATGGAAACAAACAGGTACAATCCTTTATAGACGGAAATGACAAGCTTAATGGTGACACTATCTATTATTTTGAAAACGGAAATATTCAAGGAAAAGGAAGGATGGTTAACAATGAAATGGTTGGGGATTGGGAGGCCTATGACGAACAAAGCGGAAAATTAAGTCATGTATTAAGTTTTGAAAATGATGAAATAGTATCGAAGAAATTATTTTATGAAAATGGAAAGTTAAAGAGCATTACCCCTTATGTAGATGGTAAAATAGAGGGAATGTTTAAAGAATATTATGAAGATGGCACATTGGCCGGAATAGAAAATTACAAAAACGATTTATTTCAAGGAGAGAGCAAATCCTATCACAAAAATGGGGAACTTAAGCATATAGGGAGGAACGAAAACGGAAAACAAGAAGGCACATGGAAGTATTATTATGATAATGGCTCACTGGGAGTTGAAGTAGTCTATAAAAAGGGAGAAGTAGTTTCTGAAAAAATATACAAGCGGGGAGAAGTATATGAAGAAAATTATGATGACATTTTCTTTTTTGGTAACTAATCAAAAATAAATAATGATATTTCCATAAATAAAATGATGGCCGAAACAAGAGCCGTACTTTTTTCAAAACGCAAAAACGTATGAATAGTTCCATTAAGAAGCGTACTTTCATTATCCTCTTATTACTGTGCTCCAGCGTTATAAAAGCGCAGCAAAAAGTATCAGACAAACAAATTCTAAAGCACCTCAAAGCAAAACAGATTGAATGGATAGCTGGTGAAAGTAATTTGGCTAAAGTAAAGATGAAATCCACCAAAAAATGGGGTGTTTATACTATCAAAGCATCCACCTTAGCAGGAGAGGTCAATATTGATTCTGAAGAAATAATAGCTCCAAAATTTGATTCAATAGGCTGGTTTAAAAACATGGAGCCTTTAACCATAGTGAAAAATAAAAGAAAATACGGTATTCTTTTGAATCCTTATGAAATTCACGATGCTGCTGAAAAAGCCCAATGCAAATACGATGCTATTAAAATAAAGGAAGTAGAAGGGCGCTTTTATACACTTGTAAAAGAAGACAATCTTTGGGGTTTGGTAGATTGGTTTGAAGGCATCTATTTGGTAGACCCTTCTTTTGAAAATCCAGAAGATGTTCCATTAGTATGGATAGAATCTTGGGCAGTAGATACCTTTAAAGAATCAAAGAAAAAATTAAACGCAGACATGCTTATTTTTGACGAAGACAATGGCGATGGCGTTTTTAAAGCAAGAGATAAAACCTCCAAAAAATGGGGCATGTACCAATCATTGGATTCAGAAAAATTAATTACACTTATTCCAGCAAATTACGATAGCATTAATTTTTTCTCTTTTAACAATAAGTATACAACGGTCTATAACAATGACAAAGTAGGTGTTTATCTATCGTATTGGAGTTATCGCGATAAGGCCAAACAAACCGTTCCGTGCAGTTATGAAGACTATAAAATGTATGATGCGGAAGGTGTGCCGAAACTTGCGGTACAAAAAAATGGAAAATGGGGTTGGATCGATTGGCTAACTGGAAAAGAGAAATCAGAGTTTACATATGAAACACCAAAAGACCTTCCATATCCCTATTATAAACAAGACACCTTCCTAGAAGAATAACGGATAGGAATTTAACTTCTAAATACTATTTTGTGAGCAGTTCAGACCTTCAACCCTTAAAAATACCCTCAGGCTGGTCTGTGGAATGGAACTTGTTAACAGAAACAGATCCCAACGAAGAAAACATCCACGAATTTTCGGGAAGCTCTTTACTGTTGCTTAATTCATCTTTACGATTAAAAGCCATAGATGTGTCTTGGCAACCAGAAGGCGATATCAATGGCGCGTATCAATTACAAGTTATTTGTTTGCTTCCAAAATTTAATGCCAAATCCAATATCATGGAATATGAAGGTATTTGGGAAACTCCAGAACTGGAATTCCAAACCAAAGATCGTTTGGCGTTAGTTGAAAAAATTAATCACTTACTATTCACTTTACAGCCATACACAGACCATCGTATTATGCTGAAACCTGGTATTGTGGATGAATCAAATGAACAAATCAGGCAAGTATTACTCAAGGGGTTAACAACTGATGTAGCAACCAAAATTATGGCATCAAACCATAAGCAACTTCAAGATTTACTATTAGAACATTCAGCCGTTTCCAAAACGATGGTTGAAGAACTAGCACTTTCTGGAGCGGGTAAAGGCATCAGAAATAAGGCAAAACAACTATTGCATAGTAAACGCTTTAAAAATTGAAGTCTACGATGGAAACAAAAAATGAATTAGGAAATGATGGATTAAAACTTATTGCTGCCATTACGCAGAAGATGACAGCAATGGTAGCCGAGTTGCAAAAAGAAAAACCCGAAAAAGAATTTTCATTAACCGTTTATGAACCCAATATGTATTGGTGCGTGAACTGGAAAAGCACCAAACGTTGGAAAACCGAACACTTTTTGAAAGAGTTTTTTCAAGTTCGCTTGTATGCCGACGATGAACACTATTCCGTAAAAGGCGAACATATGGCAGAAGATGTTTTTGAGCATCTCTGCGACAACCACCCGCTGGTTAAAAAAAAGACTATTAAAGAGTTATTTGAAATGACCGATGCAATTGTTCAACAAACGAAAGAGGCTGTTTTAGAGGCTTTAGATAAGGAGTTTGATCCTAGTTATTAGAGAACTTCGTGAATCGTGAGACGTGAGTCGTGAATCGTATTTTGTTGCTTATACTTCGTACTTTTCACTACGTCCTTCATATTTCATCCTTCTTCCCTCGTAATTCGTATTTCGTCGCTCGTACTTCGTATTTCGTTCTTAAACCCTTTTATTTCATCCTGCGATCCTCGTAACTCCCTGTGTATTATCAATGCTTAAAAGCTTGTTTGTAAACAAACTATAGCGTAGTTTTATCTGGTATATCAGAACAACTATCACGCTAACCAAAATCGCTGCAAGTATGTCTTTCATCTTCAGAACACCAATCCTCCAAAACCTAAAACCCTGCTATCTTCTTTTTGCATTACTATTGATAGTGAGCCAAAGCTGCAAAGAAAAAACGGAGCAAGTATCTTCACAGGCAGACTTACCCGAAAAGGAAACCTATACCGTGCTAATTGCCGGAACAAAAGTGGGGCATTTAAATGTGGATCGCGCTGGCGATTCGGTTGCAATAGATTATGACTATAAAGACAATGGCAGAGGTCCTACTATCAAGGAAACCGCAGTGCTCAATGCCGATGGCTTTCCGGTGCAATGGCATATTGCTGGCAATTCTACTTTTGGTAATAGCATAGACGAACATTATAAACTTGACGGTAAAAACGCAACATGGAAAGATGCTTCGGGAGAAGGTGCTGCAACCATGGAGCAGCCTGCTTTTTATGTAAACCAATCCGGCAGTCCGTATTCACTGTTTATGACGGCGCGGGTGTTGTTAAATTCAAAAGATCAAACCGTAACAGCGCTACCGGCAGGGCAGTTAAAATTGACTAAATTGGAAGGTATTGAAGCTGGTTCAGACTCCTTAAAATTGAAACTAAAAACCTATGCACTATCGGGTGTGGATTTAGATCCTACGTATTTTATTATGGATGAAAAGGATCACTTTTTTGCGATGATTGATTCCAAGTTTATCATTATCAGAGAAGGTTATGAAAGTGAAGAAAAAGGAATGCGCATGCTTGCTGAAAAGTATTCAGCAGAACGTTTTGAAGATTTGCAAAAGCGCTTTGCGCATACATACGATAAAAATATCCGTATTCGCAACGTGAAAATATTCAATCCAAAAACGCTAGCACTTACTGATTTGGCTTCCGTTGTTGTGAGTGGAAATAAAATATTAAGCATTGATGCTGCCGATGCCGTTGCTGGTGAAAATGAAATAGAAATAGATGGTGCTGGCGGAACTTTGGTGGCGGGGCTTTATGATATGCACGGCCATATGAGCGAAGATGATGCGCTTTTAAACGTTTTAGCCGGGGTTACCTCTGTCCGCGATATGGGTAACAACAACGAGGTATTGGAAAGCCTTATTCAAAAGATAAAAACAGGAGTTTTGGTGGGTCCAAATATTACCCGAATGGGATTTATAGAAGGGAAAAGTCCGTTTAACAGCAACAATGGAATTCTTGTGGAAAGCGAAGCAGAAGCACTTGCCGCGGTTCAAACCTATGCCGATAAAGGATTTTACGGTATAAAATTATACAATAGTATGAATGGGGAATGGGCACCTGCCATTGTTAAAAAAGCCCATTCATTGAATATGCCTGTTATGGGGCACGTTCCGGCTTTTTCTACTGCGAACGATATGATAAACGCAGGTTATGATGAATTGACCCACATTAATCAAACAATGTTGGGTTGGGTGCTGGAGCCTGGGGAAGATACGCGTACCTTATTGCGATTGACCGCCTTGCAACGTTTGCCAGATTTGGATTTAAACAGTGCGCCCGTTCAAAAGACATTGGATTTAATGGTTAAAAACAAAGTTGCTATGGACCCAACGCTGGCTATCCATGAACTGTTATTGCTTTCCCGAAACGGCGAAACTCAGGCGCGTACTTTAGATTATATAGACCATATGCCTGCAAGCGAACAGCGCGATGCCAAAAGGGCGATGGCGAGTATTGCCAATGATGCCGAGGATAAAGCGTATCGAGGAGCCTATGATAAAATTGTTGAGGTTTTAAAAATGATGAAAGCGCGGGGTATTTTAATCGTGCCAGGAACTGATTTGGGAGGCGCATTTAACTTGCACAGGGAGTTGGAGCTTTACCAACAAATTGGTTACACTCCAGCTGAATTATTAAAATTGGGCAGTTATGATATGGCACGATATCTTGGGCAGCAAGATAGAGGCGCCATTGAACCAGGAATGCTTGCTGATTTCTTTCTTGTCCCCAATGATCCCACAAAAGATATTAAGGCGATAAAAACAATTTCCATGGTATCCCGTGGTGGGGTGCTTTATTTTCCAAGCGAAGTATATCCAGAATTTGGTATAAAACCGTTTGTTGAGAAGCCAATTATTAAAGGGAATTAAAGAATATTATTATGAGAATTTTTAAAAAGAATCTGAAAACAAAAGTGTTTGTTTTTGCCTTATTGATGGGGCTTCCGTTACAGATGTGTACCCCCGGAGGAGGTGATGATTGCAATTGTGGACCAATAACCGGAAGGTATTTCGATATTAACGGAATGGAACTTAACAACTACAAAAAGGTAGGTGAGAATTCCGTTAGTTTGATGGTGGAGAATGAAGCCGTTCCGTATTCAGATTATTCAGGATTAACGGTTGAGTACAGCGTGGATTATATAAGCCAAAAACGTTCAAAATGGCCAAATTTTTCACTTACGCCAAGTGCATACGCTTGTTCGTGTGTTGGCAATGGGGAAAGCGGTTCTAAAAATGAAAAGCTCTCCAATCTTACGGTAATTACCCTTAATGATTTTGACGAAACCCATCGTGCAAATGATACTATAGATGACTTAATTCTTGTAAAGGGTTATTATTCTGAAGTAGATGAATATTTGGAAGATTATTTGGTGAACGATACTCAAAACATACAGTTTGAGGGAATTCAACTGTTAGTAGATAGAAAACCAACCCTAAACGAAAACTACAAAGTGAAGGTGGTTGTTGAATTATCTACGGGAGAGGTTTATCAAAAGGTGAGTGAGACTATTAAGATTAGATAGGTTTTTGTTATCAATACACTTTTTTAAAGGTGAAATTATACTAGGTGCTTTATTTTAGATTTTTATTTTTTATACTTTTTTTATTGGAGCTTCGGTTTTTGAACTTTAGGCATAAGCACGATAAGTATATCTGGATGGGTATTGTTTTAGTTTTTAGTTATTTTGGATATGCCTTTTTTCTTGTTTACAAAAGGAGGTTACTCTATAAACGGAAGTTTGCGCCTGATTTTAAAGAAAGATAAGATTTTGTTGCTACGAGCGTTCTGCCGTTAAGCTTATCAAAAAAACTTATATTTGTATAACCCAATTACTGGGATAATATCCAAAAATGAAACTCTACACTTCACTTCCAAAAGGACTAAAGCCCTATTACGAGATAGAACTGGAAAAGTATCGGAAGGAATATACAGTCGGGAACTTGAAGATTGCTTGGAACCATTTGGAAAGAGCCCACATACTCGGACAAAAATATCCTTTTGCCCATACTTTTGTACATTGGAAAATGTTGCAATTTGGGTTTAAAATTAAAAGCGGAAAGGAAATCTTTGGACAGATACCAAGGCTGGTTTTTGGGGGCGTGAAGTCCTTTGTTGGGAAAATTCCCGTTGGGAATCCAGGCGGTGCAAACGTACCACCGCTGAAGCCATTTCCCATAGAAAAAGAGTTACAGGAAATTTTTATAAAAGCGGGCGTTAGCGCTTTGCCAACCTAAACGCTTTCCTTCAAACTTATAACCGACAACACTCGCCCGCCGAAGCTTCTTTGTGCATCGTTGCTTTAGCGATGATATATAGCGTAGGTGGGGACAACTGATAACCAAAACATGAACTACACTGTAAAGGCGGAAGCATTCTCAAAAAGTAAGGCTTCCATTCACATTAAGCAAACGGAGATTCCTTTTGGCATTACACCCGAGACTGCAGATACGTTAGCAAATCCTGACGAATTGTTTTTGGGTTCCCTTTCATCCTGTATTCTTAAAAACGTTGAACGGTTTTCAGAATTTATGAATTTTGAATACAGCCGTGCCGAAATAACCATCAATGCTAAACGATTGGAAAAACCACCGCGAATGGATGAAATAAATTATGAGTTGCGGATTTATAGCCAAGACAGTAATTTAAATCTTGATCTACTGAAAAAGAATATCGAAAAGTTTGGAACTATATACAATACTGTCAAGATTTGCTGCACTATTACGGGTACAATTAAAAAGATCGGTGAGTAAATACTAGAAACAGGTGGAAGTGTATATTGATTATTTTTTGCTCAACCTGAAATTATAATTTCTTTCCTTCGACCAAAGCGGCCCAAAGACTTTTAATCAATTAAACACACACTATGAAATTTAGCCTACTAACAGCAATTCTATTAAGTATTTTCCTTATTTCCTGTAAAGACAAACCACAAGCAGAGACCTCTCAAGCAATCACGCCTGAAATAACTACTCCAACTTTCCAAAACAAAGGGCATGAATTAGTGTATACTATGGTGCAAAAGGTTGGCAACTATGATTCGCTGGCAAAGAAAAAGGACGTAGTATATACATATACCTACCAAACGCCAGATGGCAAAGCTGATATTTCCACAGAAAAATACCTGTTTGACGGGGAACTGTCTTATGGCGAATACCAACAACACGAGCGAACTTTCGATGACTTGAAAGGAAAAATAGAGCAAGGCTATGACGGGAGCGAATACTGGCTGAAGCACAATGGGCAACTTTTAAACGATACCACAAGACTGAAACGTGTGGCTTTTAATAGACCTACTAACTTTTATTGGTTTGCGATGTTTCAAAAATTATTAGATCCAGGTCTGAATTATGAATATCTGGGTGAGAAGATGGTAGATGATAAGGCGTATGATGTTGTGAAAATCAGCTTTGTTAGCCCTGATGAGAAGCCTACAGATGTTTATCAACTATACATAAATAAGAATACCTCCTTAGTAGATCAGTTTCTGTTTAGTGTGGTTGATTTTGGGGTTATGGAAACACCTTTCTTGATGCAGTTGGAATATGAAGAAGTTGGCGGGATGTTGATTCCAACAAAGCGACTTTATAAAAAGTCTACTTGGGATGCAGAGCTTATTGAGGGGCCTTGGATAAAAGTAACTTGGACTGATATTAAGTTTAATAATGGTTTAAGTGGTGATGACTTTAAGAAGTAAAGGCGGTATAGTAGAACCCCCAGCGGACAACTGAAAACCGAAAACCGACTTCAACACTTCTTACCGAAACAATATACTCGCACTCTTAAAACTAATAATCATAGTATTGAACTGTCCAATAAAATCCTGGCCCAGATTGCCGTGGAGATTGTCAGTAACTCCTATTTTTTCTGGAAATAGCCTTGTGCTTTTTAGGGTCGCCTCTGCTTTGCCCACTGCTAATTTTACGTCTTTAAGGATATAACCCTCTAATGCTACTTGCCCGCCTGCACCACCAGTGCTGAGGTCTGTTTTGTTGTAATTTTCCTCAATCTCATTCTGATATTTCTTATAGAATTTTGAATAAAGGGAAGTGGTTTGCGCCCCTGTATCAAAGTTAAAGCGCAGCTTATCGTTTTTATACTTTACGCTTATTATGGGCATATATTCATCATAGGCTAAATTATTTAGATGATAATCCGTTGGTTTTTGTGGTATATACAGGGTATCCTTAGTTAATTGTATTTCCTGCAGTGCGCGGATTACTGGGAAACCGATGATGCCCTTTATTTCATAATCGATGGTAGGAAAGGATAAATCCTTATCGTCAAAAACCAGAAATACTACGTGGGTTACGGTAATTTCACCCAACTGCAGTTTTGCAGCTACGGCTAGGTCGCTTTTCACCTTTAATCCCGTTGCTGCATCTACATCGAACTGGGCCGGGATTATTGTCATCCCAAGATTTTCCGCAACAGAACGTTGAATTACGGAGAAATTGGCTCCGGTATCAAAAACAAAATCAGTAGTAGTGTTCCCTATTTTTGTGGAGAGGGTAGAAAGCCCTATTTTATCTTTTACTATTGGAAGGGCAACATCCGCGGCTATAGTTACTTCCTGAGGAGGTGTATTTTCTAGGATTTTCCATATTTTATGTGTGTTTTTTAAATCCTCCATTTTTGTGGAATCTAAAAAATTGGCATACTGTTGCTGTAGGTCTTCGTTTATTTTTAAAGCCTCTCTATATTCGGCTAGATGAATGTGGTTGGTCAATTTGGTGACCAACATTTTTTCCGCCAAGCTATCGGTTATTTTCGCTTCTGGGGTTTTAAAAAAAGCGTCTATCGCCTCATTGGATTTCTCCGGATTGTTGAAAGCATTGGAGAGGATTGCTTCAAAATAAAGAGAATCTCTTTTTTGAAGATTTTCTTTATAGTTTTTGAATTCTTCAAGTAAAGTGAAATAATCCAAATCGGTCACCAAGGCGTTCAGAGCTTTAAATTTCTTTTCGGTATCAACCTTTTTTGAGTCTTGGTTGCACCCAATAAAAAACAACAGCAGCGGAAGCAAACATAACTTTTTCATAAAGGATAAACGGTTTGGTATTTTAAGATATTTTCAGACTATTGGTTTATTAATCGGGTAATTCGTAACAAGTAAACTCTAAAAAAATTCTGCAAACCATCATTTTTTTGCTTCTATGGTCTATGGAACACATAATTATATAGCATTCAAGATTTTCTAATAAAAAAAGTAAATTAATAATTTGCGCAGTTAAATAACTGCGTTTATATTTGCAGTCAAATAACTGCGTTATGAAATTAAGAAGAGATGTATTCCAGGCCATTGCCGATCCCACCCGAAGAATGATAATTTCCCTGCTTGCCGTTCAAGCCATGACACCTACCGCTATTGCTGAAAGTTTTGATTCTTCTCGGCAAACCATTTCAAAGCATATACAAATTCTCAGCGAATGCGAAATTGTTAGGCAAGAACAAAAGGGAAGGGAAATATACTATCACCTAAATCCAAACGGAATGAAGGAAATTGCTGAATTTATTGAGCCATTTAGAAAAATGTGGGATGACCGATTCAATAAATTGGAAGCTGTAATGAAATTGAAGATTCACGAGCACAAAAAATAAAATTAACAAGAAGTGAGAAAAAAACAATAAGCAAAAAAATAACACGCTATGGAGCAAAAAACTAAAGTACATGCAGAAGACGGCAAACAGGAAATACTCATAGCAAGAGACTTTGACTTGCCTCTGGAATTACTTTTCAGAGCATATACGGAGGCCGAATTGGTTGAACAATGGATGGGGACGAAAGTTATTAAACTGAAAAGTGAAAAACACGGAAGCTACCAGTTTGAAACCACCGACCGCCAAGGAAACAAATACAGTTTCAGCGGTGTGATCCACGAGTGTGTTCCCAATGAAAAAATAACGCGAACATTTGAAATGGAAAACACCCCATTTCCCGTTCAGGTGGAATTTTTGAAATTTGAAAAAAAGACCGAGAATACCAGTAAACTGCACATACATCAAATTTATAAGTCAGTCGCAGCTCGGGATGGGATATTAAAATTGCCCTTCACATTCGGGATTAATATGGCGCACAACAAACTACAGGAAATAGGAAGTAAATTAATTTAATAAATCATGACAAAGAGAAATAAAATAATTTATTGGGTAGCAACTGTTTGGCTTGCCCTCGGAATGACATCAACCGCAATAGTGCAACTGATTAAAATGGAAGAGGAAGTCACAAACTTCACAGATTTGGGGTATCCAATTTATTTAATGACCCTGCTTGGCGTATGGAAACTTTTAGGTGTTATCGCCATTCTTATTCCAAAATACCCCCTTTTAAAGGAATGGGCCTATGCAGGTTTTTTCTTTGCGATGTCTGGGGCGGTTATTTCGCATATAGCCGTCCAAGATGCAGCCATAACACTTTTCGGTCCCATATTGCTTCTTGTACTTACCGTAATATCTTGGTACTTTAGACCTGCCGAAAGAAGAATTAATGCTATTAAATAAGTATAATTATGAATCCAAAGGTAGTAGATAGGTTCTTGGACAGGGCCAAAAAATGGAAGGAAGAAATGAAATTGCTGCGGAAAATCTGTCTTGATTGCGGTCTGACCGAAGATTTTAAATGGATGCACCCCTGTTATACACTGAAAGGGAAGAATGTGGTTTTAATCCATGAATTTAAGGAGTATTGTGCGCTGTTATTTCACAAAGGGGCGCTTTTAAAGGATACGGAAAATATATTGGTGCGGCAGACCGAAAATGTACAGGCCGCCCGTCAAATTCGGTTTACCAATATTGATGAAATTATCACACTTGAATCCACAATCAAAGCTTATATATTTGAAGCGATTGAGGTTGAAAAAGCGGGGCTGGAAGTAAAGATGAAAAAGGTCTCCGAGTTCAATATGCCACAGGAACTGCAACAAAAATTCAAGGAAGACCCTGCTTTAAAAACTGCTTTTAAAGCCTTGACCCCGGGACGGCAACGTGGGTATTTATTGTATTTCTCCCAAGCAAAGCAATCAAAAACCCGGGTATCGAGAATTGAAAAGTATATCCCTAAAATTTTTGATGGGAAGGGAGTAAATGATAATTGAATAATATTTTAATCCGAGAACAGGTTGTTTTAAAAATAAACAGCTTAAAACTAAATCTTCCTAAAAATTTCGGAAAAACATAGATGAAACTGGGGATTTCATATCCATTTTTTAAATGAAAAACGATTAAAATAAGTGATGACTCGATGAATACCAAAACCTTACTTTCAAATTAAAAATCAATGCGTTACATTAATAATTAAATAACTGATATTAAAAACAAATGAGAAAATTATCGCTTTTTATCGCTACAAGTCTAGACGGATACATTGCCAAACCAGATGATGACCTTAGTTTCTTAAGTATAGTAGAAAAAGAAGGAGAAGATTATGGCTATGCCCAGTTTAACAAGAGCATTGATACTATAATTGTTGGTAGAAAAACCTATGATTATGTACTCAAGGAAATTGGTCCGTCGCACTATGATAATGGAGAAAGAGATGTATATGTTATAACGAGAACCGAAAAACCAGATACGGGTAAAACAATTTTCTATACAGAAAGCTTAAGCCAATTAGTAAAACAATTAAAAGTCAAAGACGGAAAAAATATTTATTGCGACGGCGGGGCAGAAGTAATAAATGAACTTTTAAGAAACGACCTGATTGACGAACTCATAATTTCAATTATTCCTATATTGGTAGGTAATGGAATAAGACTTTTTAATGATGGAAGACCAGAGCAAGAACTAGAGCTCGTAAACTCTAAAGCATTTGATACAGGCCTTGTGCAATTGTATTATAAGCGAAAAAAGAAATAGTCTTTCTGTTCCCAATAGCTTTTATGGAATATAAAAATAAATACACCATTAAAATGTTATATTGTCCATTATTATAAAATCCATTAGGATATTCCTATTGCCCGACCACCTCAATAATTCCTAATGCATTAAAAGCCCCGTCTTCCAAACTATAATACGCTCCATTTACTTCTTGATAAAATTCAATTCCAAGAACCAAGAAAATTGGCCAAGATAAATTTGGAGAAAGCTTAATGAATATAGTATCAATAGATACTGCATTTCCGTCATACGAAAGTATTCCACTATCCTTATGCGAAAACAAAAATTTTATTGTTTCAAAATTTAGTGCTGCTGCCCCGAATAAGATTTTAAAATGGGTTGTTCCCGTTGGAACTTTTATATCTGTTATTGGTCTAAATGAGTTTAATGTCAACAATATAATGCCAGATACTGGGTTGATTACAGTTTGAAAACTTATTTGAAGCGTGTTGTCCAACCGGGCGTTTATATTAAAATCAAATCCCTTTAGTAATCCCAATTCTCCTTGGGTAACGGTTCGCTTTCCTCGTTTGTTAGCGGGGTCAGCTTGTAAAACTTTTACCATTTTTTGGGTTAATCGCTGAACAGTCATACTGTCTTTGGCATTTTTGAGTACCGGACGAATAGCGTCTCTCAAAAGCTTCCCAGCCTTAGCCGCCCTCCCGAATTCCGAGGCGTTTTCCCGAGTACGCCGAAACCTAGGATCTCTTAATATTGTCTGCCTGTCAACCCCGGTCTTGGCACGTGCTAAAAATCCATAAAATGATTTGTAAAAGGAAATATCCCCAAGCGTCCCAACTAATTTCAATAATCCAACTTGTCTTGCCATATCATTAAATTTACAGTTGCCAGCAAAAATAATATGTCAACAAAAGCATTATTCACAACTTGGGTGCAACTTGGGTACGATTTTTAGGAAAAATGCCAAAAAAATAAATGAAATAATGCTTATGGATTGAAACCAATCTTGTTTCTGGACAAAGCTGAGACCATCCTCTCTCAATTTGACAATTCAAGCATTCCACAATTCAACAAATCCATACTAACTCCTCCAAACCTCAAAGATTACACAATTCAACACCCTATTAACCTCCTAATTAAAGTATGAATAGAGTATGAATAGAGTATGAATTAAGTATGAAGGGGTTGCCCGAAAGTTATACTCTGTCATCAAAATACCGTTTTAACACTGGAATTTGAACACAAAGCATTAATGCCAATAATAAAACTGCATATACCGTAATTTTTGAGGGTGTAAAAGCAGCTACTTCTTTGGAAATGGAATTACTTTTTATAAAATCAAAGCTAAGTACTGGTAAATCCAAAGGAGCGGGCTGTACCAAAAACCAGATATAAGCGGTGAATCCAATAACTATTGCGGCAATGGCAACCCAAATATATTTAGGGATCAAAGGGCGGTTACAGACAGCTGCGGCTTGTTCTTGCACATTTATCGCTGCCATTACTTTATCTGTAAATTGAAAGGAAGGTGTTTCCAAAGTGGTTTTTTGCATCACTTTCGCTGCCAATTGCTCTAAATCCTTAGCTTCTTGCTCGTTCATAATTTTGTATTGTTTCCGGTTCCAGCTTTTGTTTTAATATATTCCCAAGCCTTTTTCGCGCTCTGTGTATATTCACTTTTACTGTGTTTGCCTCCATATTCACAACTTTTGAAATCTCTTCCAAAGATAATTCCTCAAAGTAAAACAAGGTAAGTAAAAAACTGTCCTTGCTCGTTAATTGTTGCAAACATTCTTGAATGGTTTTTTGTTGTTCTTTTTCTTCCAAAACATCCAAGGCATTGCCTACAGTTTTTAGTTGATGCTCCGAAAAGGAGTCTATAGTTACTTCGTTATAGCGATTTTTGTTCTTTTTTATGCTGTCCAAACACGTATTGTACGCTACCTTATAAACCCAAGTTGACAATTTGGAATCTCCTTTAAACTTTGCCAAGGCTTTGTAAACTTTTATAAATGTGTCTTGTGAAACCTCTTCTGCTTCCTCCCGGTTTTTTAGCATTCGCAATGCCAAGGTGAACACCAAATCTTTATAACGATCCACCAATACCGCAAAAGCTTGGGTATTTCCTTCAATGATTTGATTGATAATAGCGGTTTCTTGGTCAGTGGTCATTTAATGATAAGACGACGGGTAACGAACTTAGGTTACAGACGATTGCTAAAAAAATAATTGACAAAGCCTGTAACCTAAATTGAAAAGGTGTCGTCATAACCTATGAACGCATTAAAATCAATCAATCAATTTAAAAACGAACAATCATGGGAGTAGAATTTATTATTATGCCGCTGTTTATTGGCGCTTTCTTCGGAATTTTTTATCTGCATTATTCCACACGTAATAAAGAACGAATGGCGCTTATAGAAAAAGGTGCGGATGCAAGTATTTTTGTAAAGGGAAAATCGCACACCGCACCAATTTGGAAGGTGCTTATTCTGAATTTGGCACTTTTGTTAATGGGAATAGGTGTGGGTATTTTTATCGCTTCCCTGCTTCACTACAACATGGGAGTAGAGCAAGAAGTGGCTTATCCGGGAACTATCTTTTTGATGGCGGGAATTGGTCTGTTTGCTGGTTTTACCATGACCAAGAATTTAGATAAAGAGTAAGTTAGAAAGATTGCTATTTCTACTTAAAGTTGAAAAAGTGTGACTTTGACAAGAGCACACTTTTTTTATAATACATATTGCGCTCTTTTCCATTGGGTTTAGTGCTTTTAAAGGGTATTCCTTTCTAAATCATTTGTAACGTAAACCATTATAATACGTCTTATTTGCAATCAAAAAATCATCAATCAAAATCAATCAAAACATGAAATCAAACAAAAACTCTTTAAGCAGAACCGCCTTTGTGGCGGTTATCGCCTTTGTGGCAACATTTACGGTTAGCTTTGCGCAAACAAAGACAACACAATTAGACGAACTTTTAAATAAATACACTGAATACGGGCAATTTAACGGTTCGGTATTGGTGGCAGACCACGGGAAAGTTATTTATAAAAAGGGATTTGGCTTGGCGAATAGGGAATGGGATATTCCCAACGCGCCCGATACCAAGCACCGTTTGGGGAGCATTACAAAACAGTTTACCGCTATGCTCATTATGCAGTTGGTAGCCGAAGGGAAGTTGGACTTACAGGCAACAATTTCCAAATATCTGCCAGATTATTCAAAAGTGAACGGTGAAAAAATTACAATTCACCAATTGCTGAATCACACTTCGGGAACGCCTAACTATACTTCGTTTCCAAATTTCTTTAAAGAATTGAGCCGCAATCCATACACCCCAACGGAAATGGTAAGGATGTATGCAGATTCTATCTTGGACTTTACACCTGGGGAACGGTTTTCATATAGCAATTCGGGTTATATAACCTTGGGAGCCATTATTGAAATGGTTACTGGGAAATCTTACGAAGAAGTTTTGCAGGAGAAAATTTTCACGCCTTTAAAAATGAATAATAGCGGCTATGACCATCACAATACGATTTTAAAAAAACGGGCAGCAGGCTATGAAATGAAGGGCAGTAAGCCTGAAAACGCACCTTATATAGATATGTCCACGCCCTATGCTGCTGGCTCAATGTATTCAACGGTAGAAGATTTATTTATTTGGGACCAAGCCTTGTACACCGAAAAATTGCTTCCGAAGAAATACAGGGATATGATGTATGAAAAATACGTGCCAGCCTTTGGACAATATTACGGTTATGGCTGGAGCGTTGGTTATTTCCCAGTCGGTAACACCAAAGACAGTACGGAAATAATTGGCCATGGCGGCGGAATTAACGGGTTCAACACGCTTATAACCCGAATGCCCAAGGAGAAATCGACCATCATTTTGTTAAACAATACAGGAAGAGCACCTTTGGAAGATATTACAATTGCCATAAATGGAATTTTGCACGGAGCAACTTATGATCTTCCGAAGCAATCCTTAGCCAATTTGGTTTATAAAGAGATTATAGATAAAGATTTAAAAGCTGGACTTGCATTTTATGAAAAAAATAAAGATTCAAAAGAGTATTCCAAATCTGAAAGCGAAATGAACACTATGGGCTACACACTTTTACAAGCTGGAAAGAAAAAGGAGGCAGAAGCAATTTTTAAATTAAATATGGAGGCCTTTCCAAAATCCGCTAATGTATATGACAGTTACGCGGAAGCCTTGATGGAGCAGGGAAAAAATGAGCTGGCAATCGCTAATTATAAAAAATCAATAGAGTTGAATCCCGGAAACCAAAACGGGATTGATATGCTAAAAAAGCTTGGCGTGGAAACTGAAGGTTTAGCAAAAGATGCAATTGTGCCTGATGCTGTTTTGGCAAGTTATGTGGGTAATTATGAACTGAAACCGGGTTTTATACTTACCATTACAAAAGAAGGAAGCCAACTGAAAGCACAAGCCACGGGGCAGCCTGATTTTGAAATATTTCCAAAAACGGAGACAGAGTTTTATGTGAAAGTAGTTACTGCGCAGATTACTTTTAATAAGAATAGCGCTGGAGTTGTTGAAAGCTTGACCTTGTTTCAAGGCGGGCAGGAGATTGTTGGTAAGAAAATTTAGTGACCTGTATACAGTATATGTTATATTAGCTTACGGGTTTATTTTTTAACCCGTAAGCTTTTTTCTTTTAAATAAATACAGATGAAAATTCACATAGAAACCGAACGTTTATTAATGCGTGATTTTATGGACGAGGATGTGCACGGCCTTTTTAGCTTGGATAGTGATTCGGAAGTACATAAATATTTGGGAAACAAGCCCATTACAACGTTGCAAGAAGCCCGTAAATATATCGACTTTGTAAAGCAACAATACCTTGATTACGGAATTGGCCGATGGGCAGTTGTTGAAAAAGAAAGTGGAGATTTTATTGGCTGGAGTGGATTTAAATATAATACCGAAACTTTAAATGCCAGAACAAATTATTACGATATTGGCTATAGATTGATAAAAAAATATTGGGGTAAGGGTTATGCCACCGAAACTGCTATAGCTTCATTATATTATGGATTTTCAGAACTTGGTTATAATGAAATTGTAGGCATTGCCGATGTTGCAAATACGGCCTCGAATATTATTTTGCAAAAAATAGGTTTGATCAAAAGGAATGAATTTATTCACGAAGCAACACTTCTTAATTTTTATTCCCTGACAAAAAGTGAATGGAAAATAATTAATAACCAATAAATGCAAATAAAACCCAAACAACAGTATTTAAAAGGAAAATCGGTTTTTATAGTTTCATTGTTAGTTATTGCAGTAACGGTGCTTACTGTATATTTTACAGGCGTAAACTACAATAGGTCGTTAACCGTCAACCTCTATGCTTCTTTAGCTATTATCGGCACTGCTTTATTTTTGTTTATGTCCTACGGCTTGTATAAAGGTGTGGATGTTGTTGATGATTTTCCGAATTTCAGAGGCTTTAGATCTGGAGATTTTTACAGCGGGCATGTCCCTTTTGATGCAGACATTCCAAGTTCGGATATAGGTGATGGATGGGAAGGTATCGTGGTTTCTATTTTTATGTGGATAGCGATGACAATACTGCTATTTGTGCTCTTAATAATTTTGGAAGTTGTTTTCTGGGTATCACTGTTTGTAATACTTATGATGCTTTATTGGCTTTTTTTTAGAGCGTTAAAACTAGTTTTCAGCAAATCAAAAGATACGCAAGGCGATATAGGGATTTCAGCATTATATGCTTTTGGGTACACCGCTTTGTATGTTGGTTGGATTTTTGGGATAGTTTATCTTTCAGAAGTGTTTGGGTGATTTATTTCTAAGAGGTTTTAGGCCCAACTCCCTTATATTTCGTAAATTTGCAACTTCGTTTTTTATTTATTAAACCATACTCATGACTAATATAATTTTGTTTGGCCCTCCCGGAGCGGGAAAAGGCACACAGGCTACTTTTTTGAAAGATAAATACAATTTGGTGCATATCTCTACCGGAGACGTTTTTAGGTATAATATGAATAATGACACCGAACTTGGCACTTTAGCAAAAAGCTATATTGAAAAAGGCCAGTTGGTGCCTGATGAAATAACCATAGATATGTTGAGCAACGAAGTTGACAAAAACTGTGATGCCAATGGATTTATTTTTGACGGTTTCCCCAGAACGGAGGCACAGGCGGAAGCCCTTGGCCATTTGATGGACGATAAAGACACGCAAATTGACGCCATGGTTGCATTGGAAGTTGACGATGAGGTTTTGGTGGAGCGTTTACTTGAACGTGGCAAAACAAGCGGAAGAGCAGACGATGCGGACGAGAGCATCATCCGTAACCGTATAAAAGTATATTACAACGAAACCGCTATTTTGAAAAGCTATTACGAAAAGCAAAACAAATATTACGGCGTTGATGGGGTAGGAAGTATTGAAGAGATTACTGAACGATTAAGTAAAGTTATAGATAGTTTGTAGTTTATAGTCTGGGGTTGCCCAACAATAAACAATAAACAATAAACAATAAAAAGTGACTGAAGGCAATTTTGTAGATTACGTAAAGGTTCATATTACCTCCGGAAAAGGAGGGCAAGGCAGTAAGCACATGCGGCGCGAAAAATATATTCCCAAAGGTGGGCCAGATGGTGGCGATGGTGGTCGCGGCGGACACGTAATTGTGAAAGCTAACAAAAACCTTTGGACGTTATACCATTTAAAATTTAAAAGACATTTTAAGGCCGAACACGGCGAGCACGGCAGTAAACAAACCAGTACGGGTGCTGATGGTGCCGATGTGTACATTGAAGTGCCATTGGGCACGGTAGTCCGCGATAAGGAAACCGAAGAAATACTTTTTGAACTAACGGAGGACGGCGAAGAAAAAATTGTTGCAAAAGGGGGTCGCGGTGGCTTGGGGAATGCCCATTTTAAAACTGCAACCAATCAAACACCACGCTATTCGCAACCTGGCGAAGAAGGTTTGGAAGCAGATATTATTCTTGAACTAAAAATACTTGCCGATGTAGGTTTGGTAGGATTTCCGAATGCGGGAAAATCTACTTTACTTTCTGTGATTACTGCAGCCAAACCGAAGATTGCCAATTACGAATTCACCACGCTAAAGCCCAACTTGGGCATCGTGGAATATCGCGATTTTAAAACTTTTGTAGTTGCAGATATCCCAGGAATTATTGAAGGGGCCGCAGAAGGTAAAGGTATTGGCCACCGTTTTCTTCGCCATATTGAACGAAATTCTACTTTGCTGTTTTTAATTCCCGCCGATGCGCCGGATATTAAGGAACAGTACGATATTTTAGTCGATGAATTGCGCCGTTACAATCCGCAACTTTTGGATAAGGAACGTTTGGTAGCCATCAGCAAAAGCGATATGCTGGACGATGAGCTAAAAGCCGAAATGAAAAAGATTCTCGACAAACAGTTTAAAGGCATTCCGTATCTCTTTATTTCTTCTGTTGCCCAACAAGGTTTGACGGAGTTGAAGGATAAGCTTTGGGCGATGCTGAACTAGAGCGAATGTCAGGTCGAGCGCAGTCGAGACCTCTTCTTAATTGTAAATCTGATAGATAATAACCCCTCGACTGCGCTCGGGGAGACAATTCAACTTTTCTTAAAATTTCTTTTATAAATCTTTTTTCTAATTCCTATAATGAAAATAGGTTGAATAATTCATTGGTATTCAGTCTATTTGCCTGTAATTTTTACTGCCTTAATTTATTTCACATCATACTTCAGTATATCCGAGGGTGAATTTTTGACGTTCACATCATTTATGCCCATCGCGCGGCTTCTTCCTTTAATTTAGTGTCTGTAAAAATACCTGATCAGTGTTTACCAGTTTGAAAAACAAGTTATTAATCCTAAAAATTATCAGTTATGAAAACGCTAATTATTTCCATTATGTTAAGTTTTACCGCAGCGGTAATCAGTGCCCAAGAGGTTACAGTTCTAGACGAGGCGAGATTGTTTTATGCGCCACTAAATGTAACAGTTGCGCAGGACGGTGACAGTTATACTTATAACATTAAAGAAAGCCAGTCCCGCCAGTTTGCAAGAGATCCTATTGGGTTTATGAAAGCAAATTTTGACATTCAAAGCTTTATTACCCAGACTGCACGCAAGAAATATCACGCCTATTTGGTAACATTTAATAGCGCCAACGGTTCTTTGGAAGCAGATTTTGATAAAGAAGGTAAACTGCTGGAAACCCGCCAACAGTTTAAAAATGTACTGTTATCGGCTAATATTCGCAACAATGTGTACAAAGACCACCAAGGGTACACCTTGACCAAGGCAAATTATTCTGCCCGCACTAAAGGCGAAATCTTGGCCAATGCCACCTATAAAATCAAACTTGAAAACGGAAAGGACAAACAGACCCTAAAAATTGACGCCAGAGACAGTGGGGTTGGGGTTGCCGTTAATTAAAAGATTATGGTTGCAATTTATGAAAAGGCTGTCAGAGAACAACTGTACTGATGGTCTTTTTATAGGTTGATCGAACTCTTAATTTCAAAATGAAAAAATGTTGGACGATTGAATTTTGAATATCTTTACTTTACAAAACACCACTTTATAACAACCAGTAAATAGCCAATAATGATAAAAGCACTTGTGATAGACGATGAAGAGCTCGCCCGAAAAAGGGTGCTCTACCTGCTACGGCAAGTGCCGGATGTGGAAGTTTTGGGCGAATGTTCCAACGGAAAAAGCGCCATTCTCGATATAGACCAAAAACGTCCCGACCTCATTTTTTTGGATATAAATATGAAGGATATGAACGGGTTTGAAGTGTTGAAAAAAATAACCCTATCGCCAAAACCGATTGTTATTTTCGTTACAGCTTATGACAATTACGCGCTTAAAGCATTTGATGTGGATGCTTTTGATTTTCTGCTGAAACCCTTTAAGGACGAACGTTTCTTTAGAACAATTGAAAAAGTCAGGAAAATTTCAGCAAATGAAGCCGATGAAAATTTTGAGAAACGCATTATTGAGCTTTTCAATTTATACAAAAGTAAATCACAAAAAACCGCTGCGCTTGAAAAACTGCCCATAAAGCAGGGAAACAAAACCATACTCATTAATCCTGTCGATATAATGTACATTACGGCATCGGGCAGTTATGCTGAAATTTTTGTTGAAGATAAAAAATACGTACTCCGCGAAACTCTAAACAATCTATGTGAATCTTTGGACAGCAATAAATTTATTAGGGTTCACAGGTCGAGCATTGTAAATCTGCAGCATGTGAAGGAAATAGTGCATTCAGAATTTTCTGAAATTGATGCCCGAATGAATGATAATACACTATTGCGCATCAGCAAGTCCTATAAAAAGAACTTTCTGGAAAAAGTAGGAATATGAAGAAAAATTACAATATAAAGAAGAAATACATAGACCTAAAATTAGTGCTGCTGTTAGCCGGGTTTTATGCGTTGTTTGATTTGGTTTTGATAGCAAAGACGGCATATATGCAGGTTTTTGGAATGGATTCAATGAAAAGCTTTTCATGGTCGCGTTTCTTGCTGGACAATCTGCTTTTTGACTATATAATCGTAGTGAGTTTTATGACGTTGATCGCCATAAGTACCAAGCGGTTTCTGCGGAAAAATTACTCCTGGACTAAAATCATTTCAACTCATATTCTGTTTTCGTTGTTGATTGGGATCGTAATACGGCTGGTAGTTGACCTTTATTACATTATGCTAGGACGCGTAAGTTTTGCCGAATATGATTTTGAGAGCAGCATTTTTAGATTTATGTATGTAATAGACCTGAATTTCCTAATTTATTTTGCGATGGTCTTTATTATTTACACCTATTACTATGTAAAAGAGGTGAAAAAGGCTGAAAAAAAACAAGGCAAATTGGAAGCGCAATTGGTAAGCACCCGTATGAAAATGCTCTCTTCACAATTGCAGCCCCATTTTCTTTTTAACACCTTGAATTCAATTTCCGTACTAACCGATATTGATGCCAGTAAAGCTAAAGATACAATCGCAGACTTGAGTGATTTTTTAAGGGAGATATTGTATGACAATGACAGCAACCGCATTCCGCTGGAAAAAGAACTCCGCATTTTGGAATTCTATCTCAATATTATTAAAGTTCGGTTTTCCGATCATTTAAAAATAACAACGGAGATAGATGACTCATTGCTTCACAAAATGGTGCCGGCGCTACTGTTACAGCCCATTCTCGAGAATTCCATAAAACACGGGTATGATTTTAACCATACCGATTTGGAGATTCTCGTAAAAATTTACGCAGAAGGAAAAACCTTGATAATAAAGGTTGAAAATAATGGCGCACCCGTTGAAGTGGGCCACACACTATTGCTAAAACGAGGTATGGGATTGGCTAATATTAATGATCGTTTAGAGAACCTTTACGGCAACAATTATTTTTTTGAAGTAAGAAATAAAATTGACGGTTCGGGTGTAGAAACTTTGATTGAAATCCCCATCGAGAATTGACCAAAGTGGTAAAATATTAAACCGCCGGAAATCATTCTCTTTAAGGATGATTTTTCACAATTTTAACCTTTCATAAAATCCAAGCACTTTGTTTTTGCGTATTTTTAATGAAAAGAAAAATGCAATGAAGCTCCTCTCAATTTTAATACTCTCCATATTCCTTGTTTCCTGTGGCGCCACTGTGGCCGTAGATTATGATAAGCAAGTGGATTTTTCAAAATACAACAGCTACAATTATTTCCCAAATATAGATTCTGGACTTAATGAATTGGATGATAACCGTATTATACAAATTACAGATAGTCTGCTCCAACAACGTGGTTTTATAAAAAGTGAAGCTCCCCAGATTTATGTCAATTTTTACGCACGCGAAAGTGTTTCCAGTTCCCGAAACACCATCGGCATTGGTATTGGCAGCGGGGGCGGGAATGTTGGCGTAGGCGTTAGCGGCGGAATTCCAATTGGCGGAAATGTAATTAACCAACAATTGACCATGGATTTTATAGACGTTGAAAAAGACGATTTGGTGTGGCAAGCCGTAGCCGATGGCGAAATGAAAGAGCGCTTCACGCCACAACAGAAAGAAGCATATTATATGACCGTTGTTCAGAAAATATTGGCGAAATATCCACCGAAAAACAGTAGTCAGTAGTCAGTAGTACACAGTAATCAGTCTTTTAATTTCAAAACTTGAACTATATCTATTTCTTTAAAAAAATATCGCTTCTTCTTTATCTGCTTCCTTTGTTCGCTATTGCCCAAAACAACTATCAAGAAGCGGAGGAATATTTCAAGCAGGAAAATTTCAGCAAGGCAAAACCTATTTTTGAGAACTATTTGAAACAAAATCCCGGTGATAAAAAAACCCGGGAATATTTGGGTGATATTGCCGCTTATGGCAAAAATTGGGACATGGCCATTTCCTATTACGAAGCCTTGGTGCAGGATGAGCCGAGCAATGCCAACTATCATTTTAAATACGGTGGCGCAATGGGGCTGAAGGCGATGTCCATCAGTAAAATTCGCGCTGTTGCTTACATTGGCGACATAAAACACGAACTGGAACAGGCTGCAAAACTGGACTCTAAACATATAGAAGCGCGTTGGGCGCTGATAGAATTTTACATTCAATTACCCGGTATTTTTGGCGGAAGCGAAAACAAAGCAATTGATTATGCAACTGAATTGGGCAAGATTTCTAAAGTTGATGGGTATCTCGCCAATGGATATATTGCCGAATATACTGATAGACCAAAGGATGCGGAGCGTTATTACAAAAAAGCGATTGAAGTAGGCGGTTCGCCACATACTTATGAAAAACTTTCAAATCTGTATGAAAAGAATAACCAACCTAAAGAGGCGATTGTCACAAATTCCGAAGCATTAAAAAAACACAAACGAAACCAGCTCAATTACCAAATCGGGAAAATTTCTGCGCAGTACAATTTGGAGCCCGAATACGGTATTGAATGCCTAAGCCAATATCTGGCCAACTATTCCATAAAAGATGGCGTGCCCAAAGATTGGGCATATTACCGTTTGGCTCAGATTTATAAAAATCTCGGAAAAAAGGAAATCGCCCTTACTTGGATAAATAAGGCATTAATTGACCGGACAGATTTTAAAGAAGCACAACAGGAAAAATCTCTCATTTTAGCACTTTAATTTGAAAGAGAAAATTCCCCCTTTGAAGGGGGCGGGAGGGATGTTTTAACTTTGTATCTTTACATCTAAACTCATAAACTCTTCAACTAAAAAATGAGAATCCACTTTATAGCCATAGGCGGCAGCGCGATGCACAATCTTGCATTGGCATTACATCAAAAAGGAGATACGGTAACCGGAAGCGACGATGAGGTTTTTGAGCCTTCAAAAAGTAGGTTGAAAAGCAAAGGTTTGTTGCCCGAAAAAGAAGGATGGTTTCCCGAAAAATTGACTTTAGAAATTGATGCCGTTATTCTCGGAATGCACGCCAAAGCAGACAATCCCGAACTATTAAAAGCGAAGGAACTCGGTTTAAAAATCTACAGTTACCCAGAATTTCTTTACGAACAATCCAAAAACAAAACCCGAGTGGTTATTGGTGGTTCCCACGGAAAAACGACTATTACTTCGATGATTCTGCACGTGATGAACTATCACGGAAAAGATGTGGATTATATGGTGGGCGCCCAATTGGAAGGGTTTGACACGATGGTGAAAATTACCGATGACAATGATTTTATGGTAATTGAAGGCGATGAATACCTTTCCTCTCCCATAGACCGTCGCCCAAAATTCCATCTTTACAAGCCTAATATTGCTTTGTTGAGTGGCATTGCGTGGGACCACATCAACGTTTTTCCAACCTATGAAAACTATGTGGAGCAGTTTGAAATTTTTCTAAAGGAAATAACCAATGGCGGTGCAATCATTTACAATGAAGAAGACGCTGAGGTTAAACGTGTGGTTGAAGCTGCAACAAATCCCATAAAAAAATATCCGTACCAAACTCCCGAATATTCCGTGGAAGACGGAACCACCCTTTTGGAAACTCCCGAAGGCCCGATGCCTGTTGAAATCTTTGGAAAGCACAATTTGAACAACTTGGAGGGCGCCCGCTGGATCTGCCAATTGATGGGCGTGGATGCCGATGATTTTTACGAAGCCATTGCGACTTTTAAAGGCGCTAGCAAACGTTTGGAAAAAATTGCCGAAACCAAAACGGCAGTTGCTTATAAGGATTACGCACATTCGCCAAGCAAAGTGAAAGCGACAACCGAAGCCGTAAAAAACCAATATCCCGACAGGAAACTCATCGCCTGTTTAGAGCTTCACACATACAGCAGCCTAAACCCAGAATTTTTAAAAGAATACAAAGGAACGCTGGATGCGGCGGATAGTGCGGTGGTCTTCTACTCTCCGCATGCCGTATTAATAAAACAGTTGGAAGAAATAAAAGGCGAACAAATTGACGAAGCTTTTGACCGACAGGATTTGGTGGTTTTTACAAATCCGGCCGATTTTAAAACCTATCTTTTTTCACAGGATTACGATAATACTTGCTTGCTTTTAATGAGTAGCGGCAATTATGGTGGGTTGGATTTTGAGGATGTAAAAAATTATTTGAAATAGAAAAATGCTCCAAAAGGGATTTTTACGAAATAGGGGAAAATTAAATATTTCAAAAAAACGTTTTTGGTTAAGTGTAGCTCTTGGTTTTTCAGCTTCATTTTCCTTTTATACATTTCTCTGCTTTATCCGATTTCTGCCTAGATTGCTTGATTTCGGAAGAGCAAATTATGCTGTTATTACAGAACCTTCGGATCGATATTGGGAAAATTTTAATTTTGCGATAATATCTTTGGTATTGGGAAATGCCTTATTTCTATTAAATCTTTTCCGTAAGCCAGATATTAATCCGGTACCAAGTAATGTGAGAATAGAAATAATAAACGATCAGCGTTTTTTGCACTTTAACTTTTCCTATCTCTTGTTAAAACTAGGTTTTATGGTTTCATTCTTTTCTATCTCTATGGAAACAAAAATTTCTGAAATGAAGTTTATACTAGTTTTGGTTGCAATTGTATTTTTTTTGGAAAGCTGGAAATCATTACTAAAATATTTCAAAATAAAAGTTTACAAGCCGTTATTTTTGAATCTTTCTGTAATATTTGCCATTGCTTTTTGCTTCGCTTTTACTTCGGTATTTCCTGAAAAAAAAATGGAAGCTATTCAGATAAGTTCAAACCCTTTTGTGGATTTACCTATTTCTGATTTTGCAGATGAAGATTATATGCCCTTTAGGTTGAATAATTTAAAGATATATAAAGAAAATAATCAATTGCTCTATAAATTGGAAGATGAAAAAATTGAAGATTTCGATTTGTTGGGCGATTATCTAAAAGAAGAAATATCTGAAGCATATAGAAATAAACTTAGTATTGTGCTTTTGATGCCCCAGGATATTTCTATGGATAAATTAGTCAAACTGGAGAATTTACTAAGCGGTCTGGGATATCGATTTATAAAATATATTACAAAATTTAGTGATAAAAATCTCATAAGCAGATTCGACAATCGTGGTTTGGTTAAGGAGTTGCATTATATAAATACGCCAAATTCAGTATCAAATATTCCACTTCCTCCGGTACCGAAGTATACTGATGTGACTAAAACAATACAAGTTCATTTAGGGGAAAAAGTATATTCTTTTGAAAATGAAAAAGTCAAAGAAGATGATTTAGTTGAATATTTTGTAAAACATATTGATAGTGCTACACAGTTTAATTATGTTTTTAATAATAACAGTACTTACCAATCATATATAACTTTATTTGCATCTCAAAAACAGGCAATTCAGGATTTGAGATATAATGATCAAAGTGTTGAATTGAAATTTGGGGAAAGTTTTAGCCCGCTAAATAGAAAGGAATATGAAAAGGATCAAGAAAGACTTTTTAATAAATTCCCTCTTCTTATTACTGAAACTTACACTGAATAGGTTATTCGTAAATACCATCAATAAAACCCGAAACATCCTTTCGGGATTTTCCTATTAATTCCTGTTTCGCATTCTCAAAATCCTGAGCATTTTTATCCTGCGAAAGCTTAAACTTTCCTTCCAAATTAATTATTTCAATTTCAAAAGCTTGGATATAATTTAACAAACGCTCCATTCTCGGATCGTCTTTTTTTAGAATGAATTTTTGTTCGCTGCCTTCCAAAAACTCAGTCATATCCAGCATGGTTTGCTTTATTGCTTCTGGCTCATTTATAAGTTGAAGTTTTCCAGTAACGTGGACAATGATATAATTCCACGTTGGTAATTGTGCCGTTGTGTAAATACTGGGTGAAATATAAGTATCGGGACCTTTAAAAACCACGGTAACTTCAGCCTCATCTTTTAAAGTTTCCAGTTGCTGATTGTTTCGGTCTAAATGAGCGACTAATTTTCTTGAAGTTTCGTTATAAATAAAAGGAATGTGCGTAACAAACGGTTTTCCATCCTTCGCAGTAACCAATATTCCCAAAGGGAAATTTTTGATTACGGAAATCATTTTTTCAATATCGTGGCTTTGGTGGTGCGGCGGTGGATACATTTATTTAGGCATTAGGCATTAGGCATTAGGCATTAGGCATTAGGCATTGGACATTTCTATGTGAAGCTCTGTCGTAAAACTATTTCACAAAGTTGCACAAAGAAACTCAAAGTTTCATAAAGTTTTTACGCTTTGGAAGTCAGCGATTTAAAAAACACAAACCCAAACCCTACGCAAAGCATTAAGTGAAATGGAAACAATCCAAAATCACCGCCTTGGTCGCCAACTATGAAAGCGCTGTACATTCCAAACGCGAAATAAAGCATCAAGACTCCTTCAATAATCACGTTTGGCGAAATGTTTTTGGTAATGTATTTATTGCCTTTCCAGCTTTCCTTTAAAGAGCTAATGTTGAATTTCGGGGTACGGATAAATTCGCTTTTCTTCCCAAAATGCCCTTCCAAAACCGCAATGGAATTATGTAGCGAAAAGCCCATCGCCACAGAAAAAAACGTAAAAAACATTGCTGAATATTTCAGGAATCTTTTAAACCCGCCGCCATAAATGCTTTTGTAGGTAAACCAATAACAGATAAAAAAGATGATGGTGCTTATCACAAAAAAGCTCATCACATAAAAATACATTTTTAAGTGTTCGTATTCATTTTTTATATAAAGCATCGGAATACTCAAGATTGCAACAATCAAAATGTTCAAAAACATGGTGCTGTTCAGCAAATGTAGAAAACTGTGAATCTTAGTTTTGATTGAAATATCCTTGCTTTTAAAAACACGCCAAGCCATTTTTTGAAAATTTTCGGCGCCGCCTTTGTTCCATCTAAATTGTTGCGAACGCGCTGCACTAATAACTACGGGAAGTTCCGCAGGTGTTTCCACTGCTTCCAAATATTTAAATTTCCACTTTTTAAGCTGTGCGCGGTAGCTGAGGTCTAAATCTTCGGTCAGCGTGTCGCCTTCCCAATTTCCTGCATCAAGTATGCATTCTTTACGCCAAACGCCCGCCGTTCCATTAAAATTTATAAAATGTCCTTTGCTGTTTCTGCCAACCTGCTCCAAAGTGAAATGTGCATCGAGCGCAAAAGCTTGTACTCGTGTGAGAATTGAGTAATCGCGATTTAAATGCCCCCAACGGGTTTGCACCACGCCAATTTCTTCATCCTTAAAATATGGAATGGTGTTTTTTAACCAGTTTTTCTTCGGAAGAAAATCTGCATCAAATATTGCAACGTATTCACCTTTTGCAATCTTTAAACCTTCCTTTAGTGCCCCTGCTTTAAAGCCTTCACGGTTTTTTCTGGTCACATGTTGAATATCCAATCCTGTTTTCCGAAGCGCTTCAATATGCTTTGCGGTTTCTTCAAAAGATTCATCGGTACTATCGTCCAAAACTTGTATTTCCAGCTTTTCCTTTGGGTAATCCATTTCTGCAATGTTGCTCAGCAAACGATCCATTACATATAATTCGTTATAAACTGGCAGTTGGATAGTTACATAGGGAATTTCCTCTTCTTTGGAAAAATCGAACGTTGGTGAGTTTTTATGATGTTTTCGGGCACTTAAATAATTAAAAAGCAAATTGAGCTGCGCCAAAGCATACATAAAGATAAGAAGCAGGGCAACGGAATAAACAACAATAATTAAGGATTCAAGAATCATTTTTTGAAGCTGTATTTAAAGATCCAGGTCAGGATTTTTATACCCGCAAAGATAGTACCTTTTACCGTACCCGAAACTTTTGAAACTCCTATCCGGTTTCGGTATTTTACGGGAACTTCAACATAGGTGAATTTTTTCTTCAATACTTTCAGTTGCATTTCTACGGTCCAGCCGTAGGTTTTGTCTTGCATATTAAGCTGAAGTAGCTTTTCATATTTTATAGCCCGAAACGGTCCAAGATCAGTAAATGTTGAGTTGAAAAAAAGACGCATCAGTTTGGTGGCCAGTTTATTGCCGAAGCGCTGCGGAAAGGTCATAGAACCATTTTCACGAAGACTCCTAACGCGGGCACCCACAACAAAATCGACGTTTTTTTCAATTATTGGTGCTATAATTTTCAACATTTCCGAAGGATAATCGCTGTAATCGCCATCGAGAAAAACCAAAATATCTGGTTTAATTTTTTCTTCTGAAATGTATTCCATTCCTTTTAAACAAGCGTTTCCATAACCGGCATTGGGTTGAAAAAGCACGGTTGCGCCTGCGTTTTTGGCAACTTTTGCCGTAGCGTCTGAAGAGTTATTGTCCACCACAATTATTTCTGAAACCATTTCCGGGATTTCGGCAATCACCTTCCCGATGGAGCCTTCTTCGTTATAAGCGGGAATGATTACTTTAATAATTTTGGACATTAAAACATGTGAATTTATGGACTGCGAATTTCAGAAAAATATATGACATTCCGTTTGACGAAGTATCTTCTTAAACCTGACAGCTCTATACTGCGAACTGCAACTGAATACTGCTACTTATTTACATAGTTCATCAAATCCACGTCATTCCCAAGTAGAATTTCGTTGGAATCAATCCGCTTTTCAAGTGGTCCATTTTCAAGTTTCAAAACGCCGCGCGGACAAACTGCTGAACAAATGCCGCAGCCAACGCAGCTGGAACGAACAATGTTTTCACCTTTTTGGGCGTAGGCACGAACGTCAATGCCCATTTCGCAATAGGTGGAGCAATTGCCGCAGGAAATGCATTGTCCGCCGTTTGTGGTAATTCTGAAACGTGAAAACAAACGTTGCTGAAACCCAAGTATTGCAGCCATTGGGCAACCAAAACGACACCAAACACGACTACCAAAAATGGGGTAGAAGCCAACGCCTATCACTCCGCTAAACACAGCTCCGATCAAAAAACCGTATGATTGGCGAAGCGTTTCTGCATTAAACAAAAACAAAGTTTTTCCTGTAGCGAAATGAAGTCCAACCAAAGAAAGAATTATCACCAAATATGCGATGGAACCTATTCGTGCATCTTTTTGAAGTTCTTCTCTTTTGAAAATCCAAACCCCTGTAAAAACGAGCGTTAAAAGTGTTGCCACACATATGAGAAAAACATCTTTTGTCAACCAATATTTTGAACTGTCGTCACCCAAATAGGAATGCACGACCGCCGTGGTCATCAAAACCACAAAGACCAGCACACTGTGAATAACCCAGCGTTCCACTTTCCAGGCAACTTGTCTTTTATCGCTCAAATGCCGGAATGGATCTCCGGCAGTTTCAGCCAAACCGCCGCAACCACAAACCCACGAGCAGTACCAACGTTTGCCGTATTTATAGGTCAAAATTGGGGTAATTACAAAGATTGATACAACACCGAAAATTAAAAGCCCCAAACCAATATCGCCTGCGGAAATAAATTCATCCACACGGTATTGTTCAAAATTGTAATAATTGAGGGGCCAAATATTTTTTAGGTCGTAATAGGGAAGTTTAAATGAATCGCTATTTAATCTTT
This sequence comes from Aequorivita soesokkakensis, assembly GCF_001641085.1. Lineage (GTDB taxonomy): Bacteria > Bacteroidota > Bacteroidia > Flavobacteriales > Flavobacteriaceae > Aequorivita > Aequorivita soesokkakensis. Next base: position 133,274 of record NZ_LXIE01000012.1, read on the forward strand.
GCATCAATTCAGGAATCAAAAACGCAAAGCCCAATTGAAAAAACATAACGGAAAACGTTCGAAGTTTTTCGTATTTGTTATGGCGGTATTTTAAAATGAATTTTATGCCAAAAGCCAAGATTGCCAAAGTATAAAGCGTTCCATAAACAAACCATTGACTGGCAGGACCGCCGTTCAGCAATTTGCTCAACGGATCAAAAAGAGCAACAATTGCTTTGTTATCTCCATCTTTCACTAAACCCAAATATTGCGGAAACCAGTACAGCACAACGTAGAAAAGTGTAACGGTAATTCCCAAGACCCAAGCCCAAAATCCACGGCTGGAAAGCGATTTAAAATAGACACCATCATTTTTAATTCCTTCGTGTTTGTTTTGATAAGCAGCGATTGAAAACCAAATAATACCTACGGCAATCATTCCTAAAGAAGTGCTTAACCACAATGTTTTGTTGGGAAAATTTAGATTGAAAAGTGCCAAAAAGAGCAATGCCAACCCTATCAAGCCTATGGCCGAGGCAAGTTTTTGCTGGGTGTTTATTGTTTTTGGCGGTTCGCCAGTTAAGGACATATTTCGTTGAACAGTGCTCATAAATTATACACTTATAGTTTGATTGGCATATGCTGTTTGAATTTCTTTTTCATAATTTTTGAAGAATTCAGGATCAAAATTGGCCTGTTTCAGATTTTCAATTACATAATCCACACTTCGTTTTTCGTTCAGCCATTTATCAAAAACTTCGTGTTTCATCCGTATTCCGAAAGTGTTTATCCCCAGAAATTCATTGGAGTTTTTATTACATGAAATCGTTACGCATCGAAGGTCGCTCGCACACTTCCAGTGGAATTGGGCTTCGTAATCCTTCAGTTTACTTTCAGAAAAAACCCAACCGTAGGTTTGGTATTCAATATCAAAAAACTTGGCGCTGTTAAACCAATTTCCAGGATTGTACTCAAATGGTTTTCCGCAAATGGTTTGGGCTAATGCTTCGCCCATCATTCGTCCGGTGTACCAAACTGCCTCAATGGGCGGGCGATTGCCGATAGGCTCGCGCTGTTGTGCACAATCGCCAATGGCATAAACATTTTCGATGTTTGTTTCCAGTTTTCTGTTCACTAAAATCCCTTTGTCAGTTTCAATTTTTGAATTTTTCAGAAAGGAAATCTGCGGTTTTACGCCCGTAGTAATCCCAACCACGCAGCAAGGTATTTCCTCGCCATCTTTGGTTACAATGGCACGTACATTTCCTTTATCATCGCCTAAAATTTTATCAAGTTCAGCATTGTGACGAAGATCAACGCCATGGGAAATTACGTGACTCGAAATCATTTCTGCCTCTGGTTTTGGAAGTGTGCCGGCCCAAAAGGCAGACTCACGGACGAGCATTGTTACTTCAATCTTTCGGGTGCGGAGCATTTCGGCCATTTCAACGCCAATCAATCCGCCGCCAACAATTACTGCTCGTGGGCATTCTTTGTTGTTTGGAGCGTTTTTTTCAAGATTTTCCAAATCCTGTTTCGAAACCAAACCTTGCACACCGTTCAGTTCCAAACCTTCCCACCCAAAAGTATTGGTGGTGGAACCTGTTGCAATTATAAGTTTGTCATAAGTGATTGATCCGCCCTCTTTAAAATGAAGTGTTTTGTTATTGGTATCAACTGTTTCAACGTATGCTTTTTTAAGTTCCAGTCTGTTTTTTTTCCAAAACCAAGATTCATAAGGTTCAATGTCGCGCCAGCGCATATGGCCCATATATACATACATCAATGCTGTGCGGGAAAAAAAATGATCTGTTTCTGCGGAAATTATGGTTACTTTTTTATCGGAAAGTTTTCGGATGTGCCTAGCGGCAGTAATCCCAGCAATCCCGTTGCCAATAATGACGATATGCTCCATAATTTGGAAGTTATTTTGTTGAATTGTTTTTTCAGTCGTTTATAAATTTACGCAATTACATTCCGGTTAGATTTAAAAGGCTTATTAAAGTTTCTATAAATTCTAAAATAATGCTACATTCAGCACTAATTTATTTTTAAAATGAAGCTGTTGTTCCGTTTGTTAAGCTGTATTGTTTTTCTTCCTTTAATTTTGGGATGCCCACAAAAGCGTGATTCTTCAGAAGTAATTGTTGCTGAAGAACACCAAAAAATAATTGGGGATTCAACAATTTCGAAAATAAACGGGGTTAGTTTCGTGGCTTCGAAAGACGCTATTCTACAAGAAAATATTTCGCCTTTAAAGAATATTCACGCAGATTATGCCGCCATTATGCCTTTCGGTTTTATTAAAAGTTTGGACCATCCTAAAATTATTTACAATCAGGAACGGCAGTGGTTTGGTGAAACAGATGAAGGCGCGAAACAATATATAAAGATGCTTCATAAGAACGATATTCGTGTGATGATGAAGCCTCAAATATGGGTTTGGAACGGCGAGTTTACGGGTTTGGTAAAAATGGCTTCGGAAGCAGATTGGTTGGAGCTTGAAAATTCCTATAGAAATTTTATAACCGATTTTGCGAAAGTTGCCGAAGAAGAAAAGGTTGAAATATTATGTATTGGCACTGAGCTTGAAAAATTTATTGAACATCGTCCCGAATATTGGCGAAGCCTAATTGAAGAAATAAGAAAGGTATACAAAGGAAAACTCACTTATGCGGCAAATTGGGATGAATACAAACGTGTCCCTTTTTGGGATGCTTTGGATTTTATTGGCGTTGACGCTTATTTCCCAGTTTCTGAAAGCAAAACCCCAACGGTTGCAGATGCGCGAAAAGGCTGGCAGCGCTGGAAAGAGGGGTTGAAAGGGTTTTCTGAAAAAGAAAATAAAAAAATCCTCTTTACGGAATACGGTTACCGAAGCGTGGATTTTGCAGGAAAGGAACCTTGGGAAAGTGACCATAGGTTAACTTCAATGAATTTTGAGGCACAGTCCAATACTTTGCAGGCTTTGTATGAAGAAGTATGGAGTGAGCAGTGGTTTGCCGGCGGATTTCTGTGGAAATGGTTTATTGCGCACGAAAAGGTTGGAGGCAATACGGACAATCAATTTACGCCGCAAAATAAGCCTGCGGAGGCAATTGTGGGGAAATATTATAAAGAATAGTTAGATCTCTTTTTCGGCTAATGCCTTAGGTGATTCTGCGGTTTGAGACAATTCCTTTTTTGAAAATTTTATATTTTTCAAATAGTAATTATACAATTCATCCGCATCAGCGCCAAGCCATTTTTTTATATAGATTGCCCAAAAATGGTATTGTAATTTCCAAATTCCCTTTTGCTCATAAAGCCTTGCTGAAGTTGTAATCCATTGTTGTATTACTACAAATTTCTTCCGCGCGTAAAGCTCGTTGATTAAAATATTGTCTTCGTAAATAATATAGGTTTCATCAAAACCACCAATTTCCTCAAATAGCTGTTTTGTAATAAACTGGCTTTGATCCCCTCCACGGCAAGCACGCCAGTGAAATTTTGTTAACCATCCCGCAAGCCGCAGCCACCAGTGGTTATGGTCAAATTTCATTCGGAAGCAACCTGCTGGGTTTCCTTTTTTTACTTCGGAAATAATGTATCTGTCAAAATTTTTGGGAGGAAGGGAATCGGCGTGAAGAAAATACAGTATTTCACCTGACGCCATTTGTGCCCCTTTGTTCATTTGCTTGGCGCGGCCTTTTTCAAATTGAATAAACCTAACAGGTTTAGAAAACCTAGTATATTCAAAAGCTGAAATTATTTCTTGGGTGCCATCGGTACTGCCGCCATCCACCAAAATCAATTCCGTTTCATTTTCTCCCGAAAGGTTTTCCGAAAGATGGATCAATAATTCCGCAATGGTTTCTGCCTCGTTTAAAACTGGGATGATGATGGAAAGCATATGATAAAAGTACGAAAGTTAAACCTCACAGGTTTTAGAAACCTGTGAGGTTTGTTCAGATTGCTGTTTTGTAATTTATTTTTGTTCGTTCAATTCCCAGTTATAATTCTTGTAGCTTAAAGTCGCACCTTGATTTATCTTCGTATTCGCGTATTTATTGATAAACCCAATAACATCCTGTTTTCCGTTCACTTTAAAATCCTTGGCATACCAGTCGAAAATGGAGGAAACCTTTGGGTTGCTGGCTGAAATATCATTTTTATCGCTATTGATGAATTCCTTGGTTGCGCGGTCCAATTGCTCGTTAATTTTTGAAGCGGTGTAAGCCTCGTCCAAAGGTTTTGGGCAGGAAATGGATGCGCAATTTATGGCGAAGTGAATTCTGGGCTCGTTCATTTTTCGAAGAATCCCATTTTCAATTCCGCCAAGGGAAAGTTCTTTATTTCCAACCGTTACGCGGCCTTTTGTCCAAGCACCGTCAATATCCTTAATGCTTTTTACGGGATAGTTTTCCACGATTAATTTTACGGTTGCCGCATTGTACAGGTTAATGTAATAAGCCAATAATTCCTGCACGCTCCAATCATTTGAGGGTTCTTTTTCAGAAAGCATTTTTAGATAAGCATCCAGTTTGGCTTCATTGTTTTTAAATCCCTTATAATCAACCAAGCCTTGGCTATTCACATATTTTTTCAGCAATTTGTCCCATTCGGAATGATCTACGTTTACAGCGGAATTAGCGGTAGTTGAGGTAAGTTTAGATTCCACTTCTTTAGTGGGCTGCCCTTGACTGCTCACGCCTGCGGCGGAAAGAAGGTTGCAACTTTGCATGGTAAAAGCCACAAAAAGTATTGTAGCAATATTGAATAAGGTTTTCATTTTTTTGTGTGGTTTAATGTTTCAAATACTTACGAAGCAATCCGCTATTTGGTTTTGATGGGATAAAGTTCCTGTTTCATAAAATTCTTTGGAAAATTTTCATCACCATCAAAGCCCAGCTCAATGTCTCTGCCGTCATGCGGAATATGATCTGTTTTAAAAAGGTAATCCCAAAGACTTAAACTAATGCCGTAATTAACACCGTATTGTGCGTGTTTTGGCAAAACTTTAGCGTGGTGCCAAATGTGCATTTTTGGATTGTTGAACACATATTTGAATATTCCGTAATCCCAACCAATATTGGCGTGGTTTAAATGCCCAATGGCGAGCGCAGTGAAATGAACTATCGCAACTGCTTCAACATCAAAACCTCCGATTATAGCAAGCGGAATATAAAGCAAGGATTTGTAAACAACGGGTTCCATCCAATGGTAGCGAAGGTGTGCGGCAAAACCCATTTCCTTGACGGAATGGTGCAATTTATGGAAATTCCAAAGCCACGGAATTCTGTGGAGCAAGCGGTGCGTGTTCCATTGCACAAAATCTGTAACCAAAAAGAAAATCAAAAGACCCAGCCCAAAAGGTAGGACGTTTAAATCAAGCAATTGAAAATCTGAAACCTTCAAACCAATCAACCCAAGTACATCGTTGAACAACTCCGCTGTAGCGTTGGATAAGAAAATAAGTACAATTAAATTCAACAGGAAAAAATTGAAGAACATATAAAAAAAGTCCAACCAAAAATCCTTTCGGAAGACTTTTTGGTTTTTTCGCCATGGAAAGACTAGCTCCAAACCCCAAACTATCAGTGAAACGAGGATTAATCCGTAAAAATAATTTTCCCAATGGAAATGGGTTATTTCATTCCACAAATAGTTGAAATAGCCTTGATAGGAATTTTTGAATATTTCGAAATACTTTTCCATGAATCTATAGAAACAGTCGTGATTTAAATTTTAAAATTACAACTTAGCAATTACAGGTTCCATTAAAAAGGTATGTTCTTGTTTGTTCTTTTTTGGGGTTTGAAAAAAGGACGTCTTTTGAGCCGCTTTCAATCAATTCTCCCTCACAAATAAAGTATAGCTCGTCAGCTATACGTTTTGCTTGGGAAATATTATGGGTTACTAAAATTATGGTGTATTCTGCCTTTAAACGATTCATCAAAACTTCAATAGCCTCAGTAGAAATTGGGTCTAATGATGATGTTGGTTCATCCATTAATAGTATTTTCGGCTTGACGGCTAATGTTCGTGCAATGCACAACCTTTGCTGTTGGCCTATGGAAAGTGATTTTGCCGACTCATTGAGTCTTGTACTTACTTCGTCCCACAAAGAAGCGGCTTTTAAATTTTCTTCAACAATACTATCTTTTTCTGCTTGTGATAATTTTGAATGGTTTTCAATCCCGAATAGCACATTTTCTTTGATGGATTTTGGGAATACGCATGGGCTTTGAAAAACCATTCCTATTTCTTTTCTAAGTTTTGTGAGGTCTTTGTTCTTTATAAGAATTTCTTCATTATTAAATAAAATGGATCCGTTTATTATTAAATTATAATCATCATTATTAATTCTATTTATGCTTCGCAATAGCGTAGATTTTCCTCCGCCAGATGGGCCAACAATACAGTTCACTTTATTTTTTTGAAAGTTTAACGAAATGTTTTTCAATATGTGCTGGCTGCCAAAAGAAACATTCAGATTAGAAATACTGATGTAGTGCTGATGTATTTTATTCTCAGATATATTTTCTATAATTTTTTGTGCTGTTTCCATCAATATTTAAGTTTTGAGTATTGTAATCTTCTCACAAAGGCGCTTATGCTAAAACTGAAAACCAATAGTATTAAAACTAAACTTGATCCCCAAGCATTTTCAAGTGCATCTGGGTTTGTTGCCTGTTGGGCCAGCGAGAGTATATGGGTTGGGAGGCTGCTCACCGGTTCAAAAAGGCCATTCGGAAAAGTTACACCAGAAAATGCAGTAGCAATAAACATAATTGGTGCCGTTTCTCCAATGGCTCGCGCTAAGCCCAAAAGCAGCCCTGTAAATCCTCCGCTTATGGCTCTTGGAAAGATAACAGTTTTAATAACTTGCCATTTGGTTAAACCAAGGCTTAATGCATTTTCACGATATGAATTTGGAATACTATTTATTGATTGATAGGAAGAAAGTATAACGGTCGGTAAAATCATTATTGCAAGAATAATTCCGCCCACGAACCATGAAACACCAGTATTAAAAAAATTCACAAACAGAATAAGACCGAAAATTCCGAATATAATTGAAGGTATACCATTAAGACTGTAAATTATGGTGTCGGTAAAATTTTGCAAGTATTTATTTTTAACATACTCACTTTTATAAATTGCAAACCCTAAGGATAGGGGGAAGCTAATAATGGCCGCACAAAGTGTAAGTAAAACACTTCCAATAATTTGATAAAAAACACCTCCTTCCGAACCGAAATTTTTAGATTCTGAAATTAAAAAATCAACTGAAATGGACTGAAATCCCTTATAAAAAAGTACTGTAATCAAGAATACTAAAATACCAATTGCAACGCATGCAGCTGCCCAAATTAGCATCTTAAAAATTGAATTTTTTAGTTTTCTATCCATTATAATCGGTCTTCTTTTTTGAAATAGAATTGTGTGATTATAGTGAGGGTTATTACTATTAAAAGAAGTAAAAACCCAATAGCATTAAGCGCACTAAAATGAAGTGAACCAAAGGCGCTTTCACCAATTTCACGACCTAATTTTGAAGTTATGGTCTGTCCTGGAGCCAAAAAATTGTAAAATGGATCAGGGATTCTGTCAATACTGCCAATAAGTAACATTACCGCCATAGTTTCTCCCAATGCTCTTCCTAACGCTAGAAGTATAGCGCCAATAATATCATTTTTTGCAATGGGTAAAAGTGTTTTTGTAATTGTTTCAAAAGGATACAACCCAAGCCCTTTTGAAACCTCGCGGTATTTTTTTGGTATGTTGTGCAACGCATCCTCGCTTAACGTAATAATGGTGGGCAAAACCATAATGGAAAGAAGGATTCCGGCAGTTAAAATTGTTCTTCCCGTGGCTAATTCAAATAATGAAGAAACCCAACCGCTAAAAAAAGCGATGCCAATAAGCCCATAAATTATTGAGGGAATTCCAGCCAAAAGCTCTATTGCAGATTTAAAATACAATCTAAATTTTTCAGGAAGTATTTCTGAAATAAATATTGCGGTTAAAACTCCCAAAGGCATAGCAATCAATAAGGCTATAAATGTAACCGAAAGAGTCCCGTAGATCATTGAAAGCACTCCAAATTTATCTTTGGACGGATTCCATTCCAACGTAAATATTTTCCAACCAACTGTGGAAAAAGCATCATAGCTGCTTATAAACAATACAATAAAAATAACGAGAACAATAGCAATACTTAAATAAGTGCTGCTAACAACATAACCTCTCCCTATGCTATTTTGAAATGCTGACATACTCGTTTTCCTCAACGATTTTTTGTCCTTCGGCGCTTAATATATAATCAATAAATTCTTTTGTAATTCCGGTTGGCTCTCCATTTGTTATTAAATCTAAATCGCGAATTATTGGAAATTTACCATTAATAATATTTGCCAATGTAGGTTCAATAATTTCACCATTGGGCATAATGATAGCAATACCTTTCACGTCTTTATTCATCCAGGCGTTTGATAGAATTCCAAGTGCAGCATCGCTTTGTACAATGGCGGTCTGTTCTTCATTATTTGCGCCCAATACTAAATCAGCACCGGCTGCTTCAGCTTCTTTGTCGCCAAGAACAATTTCCATAAAAACGTGGCGAGTGCCTCTAGCAGCTTCTTTATCTATTACTAAAATATCTTTATCGGGGCCATTTAATTCTTTCCAATTTGCAATTTCGCCTCGATAGATTTTTGCAAGCTGTTCAATTGATAGTGATTTAATGCCTGCATCGTAAATCTCTGACGACACTACAGGCACTACGGCATCTCTTCCTATCGGTATAACCACAAAGTTGGTATTTGGATATTGTGCAATTTCCTTTTCGGTAATATTTCTTGAAATCATACCTATTTCTATTTGCTGCGCTCCCACTTGATTTATGCCAACTCCAGAACCTCCCGCATTTACAATAATTTTAACGTCGGGATGGGTTTTCATAAATTGTTCGGCGGCAATTGATATTACGGGCAATACAGTTGTAGAACCTGAAGCATTAATTACCGTTTTGTTATTATTGGAACAAGCAATAAATAGGAATGGGATACAAAAAATCCAGAGGTTTTTTTTCATCTTTTTGTTTTAGGTTATTTATTTAACAACACCCGCCACCATCATAGTGAAAAGTTGATTCGCTAATAAAAATATCATCACGCCCTAAACTTGCCAACGCGCCAGCAGTTTTATCGCATATCGCTATCGGTTGATTTTTAAGTAGAATATGTCCTTTTTTATCATCAAAATGATTTTCTGAACCGAAATAGATTGCCGCTTTTCCTGTGAAAACACAAGGGCCGTCTTCTGGCATTGGGTCTTTTATTGCTGCAACCTCGATGGATTCAATATAGATTAACTCTTCGGTTGGGTAGTTTTTTGGATCGAGGATTCGGTATGGTTTTCTAGCGCGAATTTCAATGGTGCCGAAACCTACATCGGTCAACGCTTTCACGTATTCAGCAATTGGAAGACTTCCGCTTAAACAAAGTGCACGAAGGCGTGAATCTTCGCGAAGGGTTTCATTCATTTGCTGCTCGCAAGTTGGGTCACTCATTACCAAACGTCCGTGCGGTTTTAAAACACGGTACATTTCTTCAATAGCTTTTTTAAGATCGTCAGCTTTAAAAATATTGAATAGACAGTTCTGCGCGGCAACATCTATTGAATTATCTTCAACTGGAAGATTTAGGGCATCGCCTTTTTTCAAATCAACAAACTCACTTTTGAACCAAGGATTCATTGCTTCGGCTTCCTTGAAATTTTTTCGGGAAGCTTCCAGCATTTCGGTTACGGTATCAACGCCAATTACACCCCCTTTTTGTCTATTGAAATATGAAAACTGCAAAAGTTCCATTCCACCGCCAACGCCAACATATAGCATTTTTGGGTTATTGGTAAGATCGCGAGCATTTACGGTACTTCCGCAGCCATAATTCATTTCCTGCATTATTTTCGGAATTTTCAATCCAGGAAGCTCCCAAATTGGGTTTGTGGTGCAACAAAGACCTACATCTGGGGTTAAAGCTGCTTGTTTGTATACATCGTTTGTGGTTTCTAAATAGCTCATATTTTTTAAAGTTCTTTTATTAATTCCGTAAATAAAGTAATCATATCTGGCTCCGCTTGCTCAGCAGAAGCTATTATATCTGCTATATCAACAGGTTTTAGGTTTTCTGGGTTACATTCATCCGTCAAAACTGAAACTGCTGAAACAGGAAGTTTTAAATGATTTGCAACAATTACTTCCGGCACGGTGCTCATCCCGACGGCATCTGCGCCTATAATTTTTAGATATCTATATTCTGCACGTGTTTCCAGTTGTGGGCCAACCACGCTGGCATAGACACCTTTGTGCAATGTTATATTTTTTTCTGAAGCAATCAGCTCCAATTTCTTATTCATTTCTGTGTCATAAGGCGCACTCATATCCGCAAAGCGCTCGCCCATTTTTTCAACACCACGAAAGGCGAGGGGAGAGCTGCCTTGTAAATTTATGTGATCGTCAATAAGCATAATTTCACCTTTTTTGAAGTTTAGATTGATGGCTCCAGAAGCGTTGCTCACCAACAAATGTTTAATCCCTAAAAGATGCATTACGCGCACTGGAAAGGTAACGTCGCGCAAAGTGTAGCCTTCATAAACATGGAAGCGACCTTGCATAACCACTACTTTTTTTCCTTCCAAAGTTCCATAAATCAATTTTCCTTTGTGAAATTCAACCGTTGCCGTTGGGAAATTTGGGATGTGGTTATAGCTAACTTCACTTTCAATCTCAATGTTTTCCACGATTTTGCCCAGACCGGTACCGAGAATGATTCCCACTTCAGGGTTTTTAAATCCGCGCTGCTTTAAATAGTCTGCGGCTTCTTCAATGTATTTTGTACTACTCATAATCTATAAAAAATTTTTGTCTAAATGCGGGGGTAAAAATTGCTGAAAAGCGTCCACATTTTTAATGTCTTCGTAATAATCTACATCGTTCCGTTCTTCGAGAAGAACATATTTTCCGCTTTTTAAATCTTTCAGCGTAGCTTCCAAAACAGTAGTAGTCCCCCAATCTTTATTTTGAAAAATTTCAGATTTCAATTCTTTCATACCCAATAGATAATAGCCGCCATCGGTTGCTGGGCCGATTACAAAAGGAGTGGTTTCAAGCGCATTATAAGCATTTTCAATATCTTTTTGTTGCAGCTCATAAATATCGCTGCCTACTATCATCACTTTTTCATACCCCAATCCGAACATTTCTGAAAATGCATTCTGCATACGTTCGCCTAAATCATTTCCCGATTGCAATTTTTTTCTGAAAATATCCGGGTTCCAAATATCGTCGCGGTGAATGTTTTCAGAATAAAATACATATTTATCCACATTTAGCTTTTCAGTAATTTCCACGGTGTGCTTCAACAGAAATTTATAAATATTCAACGCGCTTTCATCGCCAACTGATTTTGCCAATCGGGTTTTTACTTTGCCCAATTCGGGGTTTCTGGTGAAAATAATTAGCGCTTTTTTTGAAGTGGGAAAATGAAAATCGAAAGCCATTTCATTGTCGCCATCAGTTTGTTTTGAGGAGAGTAAGCCCATTTTTCAGTGTTCAATAAATTTAATAAATAGGATTTCCTTCCTTTAAATATTTACGCCAGATTTTTGAAAAAGTATGCACGTTTTCCGTTTCTGTTCCGGTTGAATCAATCACGGGATAATCCTTGTTTTTCCATTCAAAGATACCGCCATAAAGATTTTTTACGTTGGTGAATCCCACTTTTTTTAATTTTTCACCAATTTTTTCGGAACGGATTCCCACGGAGCAATAAATAATTATCGGCGTATCTTTTTTTAATTTTTGAAGTTGTTTTTCTTCGGAAGAAAAATCATTAAAACCCACATTTTTAGCCGAAGCAATATGGCTCACGTTAAATTCTTCCGTTTCACGTGCATCAAGAATTGCAACAGAATCGTTCATTTGAAGCATCCGCAATTCTTCAACAGAAATGTATGGAATACTTCGTGTATTGTACTGCTCCAAAAGTTTGTCAAGCGATTTTTGGGCAATCGCCGGACTAATGGAAAGAAAAATTATTAAAAATGATAGAATTATTTTCATTGGATGATTTAAAGACCACAGTTCTTTAAAACCTGTGAGGTCCTTTTTAAAATTAATTTGCCACGGCACCCTGACAACTGCTTCCCGCGCCTGCGGTACAGCCATAGCAATGTTGGGAGATTATAATTTTTCTATTGTTTAAAATATCTTCGTTGTATTCTGAAATGTGCTGAATTTTGCTTGCAACCTTCAGTTCCAACATTTGGTTAAAATCACAATCATATAAATATCCATCCCAACTTATGGAAATTGTATTTCGGCACATTACGTTTTTCACTGCTGCCGGATTGTAGGCTTCCACTAAAGAATACATATAATCCTCATAGTTTTCTGAAGCAATTAAATAATCTAAAAACCTAGAAATTGGCAGATTTGTAATAGCGAAAAGATTGTGGAAATGTATTCCAAAATCTTCAAGCAATGCTTTTTTGAAATCCTTTTCCATACTTGCTTGGTCGCCTGGTAAAAATGCGCCACTTGGGTTATAGACCAAATCCAATCGCAAGTCACTTTCGGGCATTCCGTAACCAACGGCATTGAGCTCTTGTAAAGCTTTAATGGAAAGGTCAAAAACACCTTCGCCTCTTTGTTTGTCAGTTTTGCCGCGTGTCCAATGTGGCATGCTGCTCACAACATGTACATTGTGGCTTTTAAAAAATTCCGGTAGATCGTAATATTTTTTGTTGGCGCGAATAATAGTAAGATTACTTCGAACGATAAAATCCTTGATTCCAGCTTTGCTGGCCTCATCAACAAACCAGCGGAAATCTGGGTTCATTTCGGGAGCGCCACCAGTAAGATCCAAAGTGTGGGCACCTGTGTTTCGGATAACTTCCAAACACTGCTCCATCGTTTCGCGCGTCATTATTTCCTTTCGGTCGGGTCCTGCGTCTACGTGGCAGTGCTCACAAACTTGGTTGCACATATAACCAACGTTAATTTGAAGGATTTCAAGTTTATTCGGGCGCAATGGAAATTGATCTGTTTCCTTTATTTTTTCTGAAAAAGTGGGAAGCTCGCCGCTTGCGAAAATACCGTTTGATAGTTTTTCGAGTTGTTTATTGGCCATAGCAAGATCGCTGTGACGTTTATGAAGAGATTCTTGTTTTTTCTTTTTTTCTTTTAGCATAAAATTTTTTCGAATTCGATTTTTAAAAATATTCCGATATAAAAATCGGGTGCTCACATTTCTAATTTGTTCACTTTGTTCATCATCATCACTCCGTGAACCAAGGTTGCGCCACTCTTTATGGCAGCGCCAACGTGTATTGCTTCCATCATTTCCTCTTTAGTTACTCCCCGTTGCAGCGTATCCTTTGTATATGCATCTATGCAATAAGGACATTGTTCTGTATGTGCAACTGCCAGAGCTATCAAAGCTTTTTCGCGAGCTGTGAGCGCGCCTTCTTCAAATACTTTTCCGTAGTAATCAAAAAATTTATCGCCTAGTTCTTTGCTCCATTCGGTTATGTTTCCAAATTTGCGAAGATCTGCGGGGTCATAATAATTATTAGAGGCCATGATTGATTTTATTTAATAGTTACGAAATTGAAGCCATTGTGGTTTTCAATTATTGTAAATATAGACAAGTAGTCAGTCAAAAAAGAAATTGCTTACGAAAGTTTTTAAACTTTTAGTCAAAAGAATAAACAAAGCCACTTTCAAAATTATATTGGGAATTTGGAATACCAATGGCAGGAGTTTCATCGTAACTGAAAGTGTAAGTAGTGCTGAATGCTAAATTGTTAATGAGGTCTATAACCAAAGATGATTGACTTGAAAAACGATAATCCCCTAAATCGCTGAGTTTTGGCTGGAAATAGGTAGTGCTTACAAAAGTTATGGTTTTGGTGGGATAAAGGCTTAAAGATAAATAGGAGGAACTTCTAAAATCTCTTTGGATTGGGGTTACGCCATCACTTAACTCTTCGTGTTCATACATTATATGGGTGCCAAAGTAAAATTTATATTTTTCGGAAGTAGTCAATTTAAATCTTGGCCCTGTTCCCAAAAGTCCTCTAAATTCTATCTTTGAAACTTTGTTGTATTGTGCCTGCGCAAAAATTTCCCAAGCAATTCTGGGGTGGAAACGATAATTATAACGAAGGTGGGTGATGCCGCTATTTTCAAATTTATTTCCTTCAATGTTTTGTAACTGAATGTCATTTTTTAACAACACCAAATGCTTGTTCATTTTATATTGAATATGAATGTTGCTGCTAAAGGAAAGATAATCGTTTATATCGCGTTTCAAGGAAAAAGCAAGACTTGTTGAACCGGAAAACCCTGAGGTGTCGGTCACTCTCCGAAGTGATTCAGCATTAAGTATTTGAGATTTTGCGGTAAATGAAAAGCCGATAATAAAAAACGCGACTATATATTTCATTATTTTTCAATGGTTGGTTAGCGCATTAAAAATAATCAAAAATTTAAATAAGAAGCGTTCATTTGTTTTCAATAAAACTTTTCAGCACTACAGCTTGGTTATGCGTTTCGTCCTTGGCGCTGTAAAGAAGAGTGAGGCGTTTCTCTTTGGCTTTTTTCAGAAGTTCTTCAATTAATTCTGGATGATTTTCCAGCTCTTTGTTGTATTTTTTTTCAAATTCTGCAAAGCGGTCTTCTTTATGGTCAAACCATTTCCGAAGGTCGGTTGAAGGTGCAATCTCTTTCATCCATTCGTCCAGTTTTGCGTCTTCTTTGGTTACGCCGCGTGGCCAAATTCTATCCACCAAAACCCTAAAACCATCATTTTTGGATGCATCTTCATAAATGCGTTTTGTTTTGATGTCCATAAATTTTTAAAATCACAAATCACAAATCACAAATCACAAATCACAAATCACAAATCACAAATTCCAATTATGTCACCCTGAGCGCAGTCGAAGGACTTAATTCGCAAAAAAATCATTCTCCCCAATTAGCAATTTCCTCCGCAGACCAAAGCTCCGGGAAAAACTTGCGTTGTTGGTATTTTGGGTGCAGATACTTTTGCCATTCGGAACCTCCAGTTGCAGTTTTTGTTTTACCCTTGCTGTTTAAGTAATGATTGGCGGTATCTAAATGAACCAACGGCCAAGCAACGTTGTAAAAATGGTCAAATTGCTTTAGTTTATCCTTTAATTCCTGTGAAGGATTTTTCATTTGTTTTACGCGTTCTTCCAGGGTTTTGCCTTTTGTTTTTTCAGCTAATGTTTTAAAATCTGTTTCGTATTTTTCAATAAATTGGCCCAGGGTCAAAGTCATTTTTCCAGTTCTTCTATTGTATCCCGCATCCTTCCAATACATATTTTCAAAATAATCATTTGCGGACGGATTTATAGGTAGTCTTTCTTGACCTTGGCTGTTTACGAGGTTTTCAAGTTTGGTACAATATATTTCCAAAATACGGAACTGTGCACTCTGGAAACCGCTTGCGGGTGTAAGTGTGGAACGGAAAATATTATAATCATCATAGCTCATTCCGTCTTTCATAATATCGAATGAGGTAATGAGCATTCTGGTGTATCTTTTTAGACGGTCCAGTTTAGTGATCCAAATTTCTTCTGAAAGATTTTCACCTTCAGAAAGCTGTTTTATTTCGTGGATCATCATTTTTAAAGTGAGTTCCGTAACTTGATGGTACATCACGAAGATTTCTTCATCCTTAAAATCGGTTCGTGTTTTTTGAAGGGAAAGCAAAGTGTCCACTTGAATATAATCCCAATAATTAATTGGTTTTGCTTGAAGCAGCCCTTTTAAATAGGTTTCCGGGTTTTCACCAAGGTTGCTGTATTTTTCTTCAAGGGCTTTTATGATTTCGTCGTTGATCATTTTTTTATTTAATAAAATATCTTTTAAAAATAAGGGATATTTTCTGTTTTCTAAAGTATTCTGAAATGAGTTTCAAAGAAAAAAGCCTTGCTATAAAAATATAACAAGGCTTAAAAAAATATTTTATAAACTATTAATAGAATGTAGCGCGGTTGTCTTCAATATCTGCTTTCTTTTTCAATGCATTGTAAACTGCGCTTTGAGAAGCTGGAATAGCTTTAGTGCTCATTTGATTTGCATAATTTACATATGACTCAAGTTTTGGAGCAGGATTGAAAGCAGTTGTTTTTACTTTAAACACCCCGCTTTTTCCATCAATTAATTGAGTAGTTTCCCCTGGTTTCGTTCCAAAAGCAATTCCTACCACTTTAGGCTCATTGTTAGCGCCAGAAATAACCGGATTGGCCATGCTAATATCTGTAGCGGTCTGTACCGTTACATTTTGGTTTTTTGCAATTTCCTCAAGAGTAGTTCCCGAAATAGATTCGCGAATTTTCTTTGCTTTTTTCTCGTTGCGCAAAATTGGTGTTACCGTAGCGGAAGCATCTGCGACAGCCATTAACCCTTTAGGATTTTTGTTGGTAACCTGCGCAATAACATAACCATCAGGAACACTGAAACGTTTTGTGTCACCCACTTTGGTGTCTTCGTTAAATGCCCAATTAACAATAGTTCTGTTAGCGCCAAGACCAGGAATATTGGAATCCATTTGCCCTAACTTGTTTACAGGCTTTACTTCAAGATTTTGAGCTTTTGCCAATTCCGTAAAGTCACCGTCTTTTACTGCGACTTCAAATTTTGAAGCGTCTGCAAATATTTCGTTGATTGTTTTATCTGAAGGTTCAATTGTTTTTACAACTGTGGCAAGTTTAATTGCTTTTTTAGGCTCTGACTGTTTGCCAACTTCCACAACGTGAAACCCAAAGTCAGTTTCTACAACACCAATAGTTCCTTGTGGGTTGTTGAAGATGAATTTGTCAAATGGAGGTACCATTCTTCCCGGAGTTGAACTTCCGAGGTCACCACCATTGTCTTTAGAGCTGTCATCAGAAAATTCTGTGGCAAGAGCAGCAAATTTAGACTTGTCTTTTTTAACAACGCCTAAAATACTATCAGCCAATTTTTGTGCTTCTTCCTTTGTTCTTGTAACAGTTTCAGGAGCGCGAAGGGTGCCAACATAGCGTATTAGAATATGTTTTGATTCAGCAGAATCTGGCATTTTTTTAGTGTCCAAAACCTTTGAAAGGTAAAATGAATTGTCAACTTTGAAAGGTCCGTAAATGTCCCCTTGATTAAGGTTGATAAGCGTATCTGCAACGGTTTCAGGAAGTTCTTTTTTAAACATCCAACGGTCATAATAGGGAACATCAGAATTGGCGTTTACGTATTCTTCGTAGTCTTTTGTATTTCTAAAACCTGCAATAGTATCGTTGGTTTTTGTGTCTTGATTGAATTCCAGTTTGTTATCAAGCAAAGCAGTTACTTCTGTTTTAGCTGCTGCCATATCTGCTTCAGATGGTTCTTCAGAGAAAAATACATATTGCAAGTCTGCCTGTGCTTCCACTTGAAAATCATTTGGGTGGGCGGCTACATATTTCTTGATTTCTTCGTCGGTAACCTTTACGTCTTCATCTGCAATTTTACCATAAGGCATTAAAACAAAGTTGAAGTTGATATTGTCATTCTGAAAATGATATTCTTGTTCGCCTTCTGCAATTGTAGTGCGCAAACCTCCTTTTATCATATTGTAATAAGTGGTTTGAAGCACTGAGTTTGCGGTGTTTTCTTCAAAAGTTAACCATTGCTTGTACATTTCTGGAGAAGAAGCTTTGATGCTGGCAATGTATTCTTGGATCTTGCCATCATCAACTTGTCCGGCTTCGTTTAGGAAAGTTGGATTGTTGGCCAAAGAAGACCGAAGAGCGTTATCAATTTGTGCCTTTTCAACAGTAAGTCCAGCTTTTTCAATCTGCTCATCCATAATTACACGGCGAAGTTCTCTATCCCAAACCATATTCATGGCTTGTGTGGTATTGGAATTTGGCCCCATATTACGCTGGGTAACTTCCACTTCTTCCATAAAACTTTGTCGGGAAATGTCCGTGCCATTAACTGTAGCGATAGTATCTTGCCCTTTTGAGCCGCTACTGCCTTTGGTTAAAACGTCACTTAATATAAAGGCGAAAAGCGCCAATGCAATAATGAGGATAAGAAATATCCCTCTTTTTCTAATACTGTTTAAAATTGCCATTTGATGTTCAAATTTATAGGTGGCGAAAATAGTATTTTCATCCCATTAATAAAAAGGTAAAGTGAAAAAAGTGAGGAATAATTGAAAATCTAATCTTCGGAGAGTATTTTTAACTCAACTAGTTCAATTTTTGTGTTGGAAACTTCAAGAATTGTAAATAGATAATCCTCAATTTCAACGGTTTCGCCTTGATCTGGAATTTCCTCGGTATGATTTACAATTAGCCCTCCTAGGGTTTCGTAGTTTTCGTTTTCCTTCAGGTCGAGTTTGTAGGTTTCGTTAAGGTAATCTACTTCCAAACGCGCCGAAAATTTATAGTGGCCGTTTCCTAATTCTTCTTCAATAAGAGCGATGCTGTCATGCTCGTCCTCAATATCTCCAAAAAGTTCTTCTATAATGTCCTCAACGGTAATAATTCCACTGGTGCCGCCATATTCGTCAATCACTACGGCGATACTTTTTCTTTTTTTGCTGAGAATGCCTAGCACATCTTTAACGAGCATTGTTTCAGGGACAAAAACCACCGGCATTAAAACCTTTTTAAGGTTAGCGGGTTTTTTGAAAAGCTCAAAGGAATGGACATAGCCAAGAATGTCATCTATATTTTCGTTATAGACCAATATTTTTGAAAGGCCGGTTTCGGTAAAAATCTTGGCCAGTTCTTTTGGCGTGGTATCAATATCTACAGCTACAACTTCGGTACGCGGAATCATTGCCTCGCGCGATTTCACTTCGGAAAAATCGAGGGCGTTTTGGAAAATCTGTATTTCCGAATCCATTTCTTCTTTGGTTTCGGCAATTTCCATTTGTTCCGAAATGTAATTTCCCAATTCCAATTTGCTGAAAGTCAATTGCACCGTATCGCCTTCCGATTTAAAAATAAGTTTTAAAACCAAGTCTGAAATCCAAATAATGAATTCTGAAATCAATGAAAAAAGGACGTAGAAAAAATAGGCAGGAACGGCGAATATTTTCACCAAACTGTTCGCGTAAATTTGAAAGAAAACCTTCGGAAGAAATTCCGCAGTCATTAATATTATAAGCGTGGAAATTATGGTTTGTACCAAAAGACCGCTAAAACCAGCAAGTGGAATATATTCCATTAAAAGATCGCCCATAAAAAACCCATAGATAACCAAGGCAATATTGTTTCCCACAAGCATAGTGGCAATAAATTTTGAAGGACGGTTAGTTATTTTTTTAAGAACGCCAGCCAAGAAATTGTTTTGCTTTTTTTCAATTTCAATGTGGATTTTATTGGAAGACACATACGCAATCTCCATGCCCGAGAAAAAGGCGGAGAGGATGAGCATTGATAGTATTATTATGATACTGTAATCCATTTACAAGTTTAAAGTTCAAAGTTTAAAGATCAACCCTTCGACTGCGCTCAGGGTGACAGGTTCAAGTTTTGGATTTTCGCAAACCTTAAACTTGGAATCTGAAACGTTCAACTATTTATTTCGTTCTTCCATTTTCTTTCTGAAATTCCTTTTAAAGAAAAACATAAAGATTGAAACCACCACGAAAAAAGCAAATAAGTAAGCACGGTTGCGTTCAGTGCTCCAATTATTTACGGCTTCATAGGCGAAAAATACTGCTATTACTAGATATGCATATTCAAAAAAACGGTACGCTTTACTTAACATCGTCTATTTTATTTTTGTCTACTAATTGTACTCCTTGGTTTTTTCTGGAAAGAAAGGTAGTAAAATCCTGACTACTGTCAAATCCCACTGCACCATCGTTATAAGATCCGTCTTTAAATTTAATTTGGTAAGGTTGGTCCGTAAAAACCCAATTGTTCTTTTGGTCCCAATAAAGTTGAGTGGCTTTTAAAACAACACTATCGGCGGTTATCAAAACCACATTTTCCCTCAAATCTACCAAGCCTGTATTGTCAAATTGAATGGCATAATCTGAATTAACGGTGCTTTTTTTTCCGTCTTTATCCCAAAAAAGAACCTCTATTCCTTTTGGAAATTCTTTGTAAGGAAACTCCAAATTTGAATAGTCGAGCAATTTGGCGGCCAAGAGATTGGTGACCAATTTTCCGGAATCTGTATATTTAAAGTTAATGTCTTTTCCTTCAGCAATTGGCGCTCCGTCTGAAAGGCTCAATTTTTTTACGTTTTTGTAATTTCCTTCACATGCAAAAAGCGTGATGGCCAATACCAGGACCATCACGCTCTTAAACATATTTATAGAAGTGTACATTCTTATAAGTTAGGAACTCTTACGCTTCCGCCAACCCAACAGTTAAAGGTAATGGTTTTACCAGCCATTCCTTCAGAAAAAATATCACTTGCCTGAGGTGCGCGTTGTCTGTAAGCGCTAGCAGCTGCATTTGCGCTAGAGGCAATAGATGCGTCTACTCGGGCAGCTTTGGCAGCCATATCTGCAGCAAGCCAGTTTACAGCTCTTTTTTCGAATACAGTGTTTCCACAGCTATTTGAGCTATCGCCAATCATTTGTGCAATTTTTAAGTAAGCAATACCTGCAGATGGTTTTACCTCTAGCATTTTGTTATAATAGGTTCTTGCAGTTCCAAAACTTCCTTTTTTGCGGTAGTTTTCAGCAATACTGTAATAGATTCTGTATTTTTTTGAACTGTCATTTTCCAATTCCGCAGCTTGGTTGAAGTATTCCAAAGCTTTTGAAGATTTACCTTCGGCTTCAGCTTGTTTTCCCAATAAATAAGCAGAAGTAGAACTTGGCTCCAACTCGTGAAGGCGAACCGCTAATTTGTTTGACAAAGGACTGTCGCAGTCTTTAGCGTCAAGTCTATAACTGGCTGATTTTATCCAATCAATATCGTTCTTTTTAGCTTCGTAATCTTTTTCATATAATGGGATAAGATTATCACAATCTGCCAATTGGCCCAATTTACCATTCACGCTTTCTTGAACAGTTCCATATACGCTAAGATTGTTGTCGTAAACATCTTTTGCACGTTTTTCTTTATCAGTTAGTGCAGTACCAGCTTCTTCTTTATCCATCAAAGGTGTAAGTTTTGAAGCAAGGCTGTTTTTTTCTGTATCAATTTTTGAAATTACAACATCGTATAGGTCAAAAATATCTTGAAGACTCTTTTCGCCACTATTATGTAAATCTACAGCCAATGAGAAATAGGTATATAAGCTTTTTCCACTAGTGAAATCTTCAGGGTGTTTTTTGAAAACTACATCAAAGGCATTAAATTGCTCTGCTTTTGAACCAATATTATTGTCAAATTTTATTTGAGCAATTGTTAAAAGAACATCCCCTTCCTTAGTTTGCTCTGGGAAGTTTTGCAATCTTAATTCCCAAGCTTGAATAAGGTCGTTTATTTTGCTTTTGTCACCTTTCTCCTCTATAAAATATTCAAACATTTTCACACCATATTGGTAGATGGCAAGATTATAGTTTGGACATTCCTTAATCAGTTTTTCATAATATGGAAGCGCAGCCTCATAATTTTTTATTCTGGCCGGTTCTGTAAAATAGGATAATGAAATTTGGCAATCATCAGGAGCTTGGGCAAAAGATTTGCCTGAGAAAGAAAGTAGTAGAATTGTAAATAATAGAACAAATTTTGTTTTCATGGTATGTAAATTATTGGTATTAATCGTATAATCTTTTTTCGAACCAACGGTCGTTTAATGAGAAACTTAAGAATGTATTGAAAAAGTTTTCTTTAATCAAACCGAAATCGGTCGTTCCGCGGCTTCCTATTTCAAATCCTAAATTCATATTTGAGAATAATCGGCCTACGGGTAACCCAACTCCAAAAGATATGCCAAACTCGTTTATGTCCTGCCCGTCCACATTTAAACCGGTTTGCTCATATCTAGCTCCGGCTCTGTAAACAACTCTTTTAAAGTAATTTCCGTATGAATTATAATTTGGTATATAATACCCTCCAAGTTTAAATTTGGAAGCGTTTTTATAAACAATATTATCAATATTGAAAGATCGGTTTGTAAAGTTACTGGTTTTTTGGTTTGTATATTCAGCACCTAAGCCCCAAAATTTTGGTTTTCCAATGCCAGCGCCTATGCTAAATTGTGATGGGAAGGTAAAATCTGTATCTGCAACCGTAACGTCTCTTTCGTCAACACTATAAATTCCCGAGGGTAAAATAGATACCGTTCCTATTCTTCTGTAATTTTCTGAAGTGAAATTAGTGCCCGGAGTATATGTTACAGACCCAGAAAGTTCAAGATTTTCAGTAATCATTCGTTTATATAAAGCTCCAAAATTAAAGCTGAAGCCCAAAATATCAGAACGGTTGAAGGCTCTAGTTCCGTACTGAACATCAGATTGCTGGGTTACGGAGGTGTTTTCGATCTTCCCGAAATTATAATTTGCGTCAATCCCTAAGCTCAATTCTGGCGTAACTTGATAGCCTGCGGAAAGGTAAACTTTGTTCAATCCTCCGTTACCACTGTATTCGGTAAGTCCATCAGACACTTCGGAATAAAAATCATATCCAACAGATGTATATGGAATTACACCGAAACCCATTCCCAGTTTTCCCATGGGAATTCCCATAGCAATATAATCAAGTGAAGTGGCAGATGTATTTTGGCTTTCCGTATCATTTTTTTGCGTAGAAGCCTTATGGCTCCCACCCACTGAAAAATTAACCAATCGCAATCCTGAATAAGATGCAGGGTTTTGAAGATTTAAGTGGATGCTGTCCGAGAAAACACTGAGACCGCCCATTGATCTGTTTTCCACGGTTCCACGGAATTTTAAAGTTCCAATTCCATAAAAAGAATAGGGAGATGTAGTTCCTTCCTGGGCTACTGCAACACCTGCAATAAGTATAAATAAAACGACTATTATTTGTCTAAACATCAATGTTTGTTATATTCTAAAATATGGTTCAATCCCTCCAATAAAAAATTTGAGTTGGCAAAGATGTCATTTTTTATGCTATCTCGCAAAAAATGTGCATCACCTCCTGTTAAAATAACTGTTAAATTGTTATATTTTTTTCTATACGCATCTATAAAGCCATCTATTTCGTACAAAACACCATTTACAACCCCAGAATGTATAGAGGTTGTAGTGCTATTTCCAATAAGTAGCTTTGGGTTGTTTACATCAAGTAACGGTAGTTTTTCGGTAAACGTATGCAACGATTTATACCGCAATGAAATACCAGGTGAAATGGCTCCGCCCAAATACTCATTTTCCGAAGACAAAAAATCATAAGTTATGCAAGTGCCAGCATCAATAACCAAAACATTTTTTTCGGCATATTGCAGCGCGGCGGCGCTAATTAACGCAATACGATCCACTCCCAATGTTTGCGGAGTTCCATATTTATTGTTGAAAGGAATTTTTGTTTGGTGGTCTAAAAATGAAATCTCATATTTTTGTTGCAATCGGGAAAGCTGGTGCTCTGTAAAATTCCCAACGGAAGAAACGAGTGTATATGCAATAGCTGGAAAAGCTTCAGAAATTTCAGCAAGGGTATGCAAAAAATCCTTTTTAATGCACGTTTTCTTTTGCTGAAGTTTTCCAGAATCGAACACGCCCAGCTTTACCAGTGTGTTTCCAACATCAATTACAAGATTCATTTTTTTTGATAAGGCGGTAAAAATACAACTCCAGTAATGAACTATTTGTTAAGGCTCTATTAAATTGAAAAAAGATTATCTTTTTATTTTTTTAATTTATGTTTTGAGAAAAAGAAAATAGCTTTATATTTGCCGACTCAATAATGGTGCCTTAGCTCAGTTGGTAGAGCAACGGACTGAAAATCCGTGTGTCCCTAGTTCGATTCTTGGAGGCACCACAGTAAAACCCGAAACAATTGTTTCGGGTTTTTTGTTTTAAATTACTTACATTCTGGTCTTTATAGAATCATTTTCTCAAAAGGAATGACCGTCTCAAATCCTTTTTTCTTAAAGTAATCCATATCAATTTCATTTCCCGTAGCCAAAACAAAATCTCCGCCCCAGGCGCCTAAACTCTTGATTGTGTTTGGGTAATCGTTAAAAAGCTGTTCTTTGATTGTTGGAAGTTTTATAATTTCTGAAATAACTTCCTCGTGGGCATTCATTAATGTTTCAAAGTCCGACAACGAATAACAGAGCAACAATTTATTGGTGATGTCTGAAATTCTTTGAAGTGATTTTTTATCTCCCGAAGCGTTTTTGTATCTCGCAATCCCATCTTTGCTGTCTTGCTTTTTATTTAAATGCACAAAAAACAATGAATCTGTAAAATCCCACGGAAGATTAACTTTTCTGAATTTAGAATTTCCGTTCTTCAATTCATATAAAATAGGAGCATCGCTTTGCGCGGCAGCAATATCATATCCACTTCCACCAAAACTATTGGCGAGTAGCGCGAAGCCATCTACTTTTGCCCATTGCGCAATGTTGTTTATTAAAGTGGAAGAAGAGCCCAAACCCCAATTCCGCGGGAAATCCAGTGGTGTTTTAACTTGAATTCCTTCATATTTGGAAAGAAAATCCGGATTCAACTTTTGCGCTTCGCGAAGTATTTTTGATACCGTTTTTGAAATTTCACTTTCCTTATTTTGGCTTTCAAAATTCTTTAAATCGAAAAAATCCTCAAACCAAAGTGATCCATTTTCATCATAACTTTGCCAATGAATTTCTTTTTTTTCTGAAATATCAATTTCCAAAGATTGACCATATTTCGTGGGAATTGCAAGCGCAGTTGCACCATCCAATACCACATATTCGCCAGTCAGCAATAGTTTTCCGTTACTGTGAAATATTTTCTTCAAATTCTTTTAAACTGCTTTGCTTATCAATTTCTCAACTTTTCCAAAAAAGAAACAACTGAACTATGCGAAACCGCATTTTCTTTAAAATATTCCACTGCATTTTCCTTTTCTTCTTTTGTAGCTTCCAATTGATTCAAAATATTCATCAAGTGCATTTTCATATGGCCTTTCTGAATTCCGGTAGTAACTAATGATCGCACTGCCGCAAAATTTTGAGCCAATCCGGCAACCGCCAAAATTTTCATCAATTCTTTAGCGTCGGGTTTTTGAAGAATTTCAAAAGCAAGCTTTGTAAGTGGGTGAAGCGAGGTCAATCCGCCAACAGTGCCAACTGCCAAAGGCAATTCAATCCAAAAAGTGAAAATATCATTCTCGATTTTCGCGTGTGTCAAACTTCCGTAATAGCTGTTTCGTGCGGCGTAGGCGTGTACACCAGCTTCTACCGCACGGAAATCGTTTCCAGTTGCTAAAACAACTGCGTCAACTCCGTTCATAATTCCTTTATTGTGCGTTACGGCACGTCGCGTTTCGGTTTTAGCAATGTCAATTGCGCGAACAAATTTTTCCGCAAAATGTTTTCCTTTGTAATGTTTAGTACTAAGTTCTTCCACTTTACAGCTCACTTCAGCCCGCACCAAACATTCGGGTACGTAGTTGGAAAGAATGCTCATCACTACTTCCGGGAAGGTTTCTTTTTTCTGAAATGCTTCAAAATTACGAGCCTCTTCTTCAAAAGTGTGCGCCATTTGTTCCAAACAACTGTTTATGAAATTGGCGCCCATCGCATCCAAGGTTTCAAAAGTGGCGTAAACATAAAAATAACCGTCCAAAATATGAGATTTATCAACCAGCGAAAGTTCCAAAAGTCCACCGCCACGGGCTTTCATGTTTTTTTCAAGAGATTGGATGCTGTCGCGAAGCTTCGGTTTTACTGCTTCAAAAAATGCTTCAATGCTTTTTTCACTTCCGTAGAAATTGAAATGAATTTGCCCGTTCTTTTCCGTTGAAATCACTTCGGCCTTAAAACCCCCGCGTTCCAGCCAAAATTTGGCGGCATTGCTCGCTGCGGCAACTACCGAACTTTCTTCGGTAACCATTGGCAAAGCATACAGTTTTTCGTTGATTAAAAAATTTGGCGCAATTCCAAAAGGCAAGTAATAATTGGAAAGTGTGTTTTCAATAAAATCATCGTGAAGTTGCTGTAACGAAGCGTCTTCATTCCAGTAATTCCTTAAAATTTGAATGGAATTTGGACTATTTTGCAGGTAATTTTCTGCAAGCCATTCAATTTTTTCAGCTTTCGTTTTTTTTGAAAATCCAGAAACGGGTTGGTTCATCTAATTATGTAACATTGAATTGCAAAGATAGCGTTTCATAAAAATTTCTTCGGGAATCATTTGAAAAAGAAAGGTATTTAGAAACTGAAATGTGTTCCTAAATACCTTTCGCAACTAACTTAAAACAAAAAAAGGTTTTAAGTCTCTTAATTTAAACTACAGATTTTACTTTTTGTTCTGCTGTTTTTTAATGGTTTTTTTATCGATGTCAAAATCGTTTGTTTTTTGATTTGTGTTTCCCGTAGGGTTTGTAGGGTTTTTTTGCTCGGTTTTTCTTTCAAATTTCTTTTCCATGATTCCTTCTTTTTTGTTTATAATTGAATATCTAAAATAGAAAAATGAAATCACAAATTCCCTTAAACCCTTGCTAAAGAATGGTTAAACCTTCCGGATGGAGCCTACAAATGCTGAAATTCCTGCAATTCCTTTTTCTGAAAGCATTTTGATAAAAGCGCTGCCAATAATTGCGCCTTTTGCATATTTTGTGACCAGCTGAAATGTTTCCGAATTATTTATTCCGAAACCTACAATTTGAGGATTTGTGAGCGAAAGCGAAGCAATACGTTCAAAATAAGTTGTCTGTTCTGTGCCGAAACCTGAAGAACTTCCCGTAACGCTTGCGCTGCTAACCATATAAATAAACCCTTCGGAAGCAGCGTCAATTTGCCGAATTCGTTCTTCGGAAGTTTGAGGTGTTATCAAAAAGATATTGAGCAAACCGTATTTTTTGAAGATTTCAGCATAATGTTCCTGAAATTCTGCCAATGGCAAATCGGGAAGAATCAAACCATCAATACCAACTTCTGCACACTTTTTACAGAAATTTTCAACTCCAAACTGAAGCACTGGATTAAAATAACCCATTAAAATCAAAGGAATAGAAACCGTTTTCCGAATATCTTTCAATTGCTCAAAAAGCAAATTTGTAGTCATTCCATTCTTCAAAGCCTCTTCGGAACTCTTTTGAATTGTAGGTCCATCTGCCAATGGATCGCTAAAAGGCAATCCAATTTCAACCAGATCAATACCATTTTTCTCCAATTGTTGAAGAATTTCAACTGTGTCATCCAATTTCGGATAACCTGCGGTGAAGTAAATGGAAAGTAGCTTTTTGTTTGCTTTTAGTATTTGTTTAATTCGATTCATATTAAAGTGAATAACTGTCAGATTTTAAAACCCGCAAGTTTGGTTTAAAATTTATGAATAAATATATTTTGTAAAAATTAAGAAGTAGATATTATAAATGATAGCCAATAGAGTTAACAAAATACTTATTACTAAAAATTGATAAATAAACTTTTTTGAATACTTGTAATTTTTATAGGGAACTAAGCTGGTTAGAAGGGCAATTGCTCCTCCCCAAATTGAACATTGGATAAATCCAAGGAAAAATATTCCAAAAGAATTCAAAATAGTTCTTCCTTCATGCCACATAAAAACCAAAATAAAAGCATTAATAAAAGATAACATCATGAGCACTGCAACAATGAGTTTTAAATCTTTTTTCATAATTTCAAAAATAAGAAATCAATAATTGAAATATTTAATATAAGTGTCTAAATCCTTGTCCCCACGCCCGCTTAAATTCACAACAACAACATCATTTTGATTGAATTTTCGTGTTTCAAAAATGGCAAGCGCGTGGCTGCTTTCAATTGCGGGAATAATGCCTTCAAGTTTGCAAAGCTCTAGTCCTGCCTGCATCGCTTCATCATCGGTTATTGAAATAAATTCACCTCTTCCGCTCGCAAAAAGATTGGCATGCATCGGCCCAACTCCTGGATAATCCAAGCCTGCCGAAATAGAGTAGGGCTCCGTAATTTGTCCGTCCGCCGTCTGCATCAACAGCGTTTTACTGCCGTGAATAATCCCCACTTTTCCCAAAGCTGAAGTCGCTGCGCTTTCGCCACTGTCAATTCCTTTTCCGGCAGCTTCAACAGCAATAATTCCAACTTCAGGTTTATCCAAATAATGATAAAAAGCACCCGCGGCATTACTTCCGCCGCCCACGCAAGCAATCACAAAATCTGGGTTTTCGCGACTTTCTTTTTCTTTTAATTGTGTTTTTATTTCTTCAGAAATCACACTTTGAAACCTTGCAACCATATCTGGATACGGATGTGGCCCCACCACGCTACCTATTATATAATGTGTATCCACCGGATTATTGATCCAATCGCGAATGGCTTCGTTGGTGGCGTCTTTTAAGGTTTTGCTACCGCTTGTGGCGGGAACTACTTTGGCGCCCAACATTTTCATACGGGCTACATTTGGTGCTTGGCGTTTAATGTCGATTTCGCCCATAAAAACAATGCATTCCAAACCCATCAATGCGCAAACGGTTGCGGTAGCAACCCCGTGTTGGCCGGCTCCTGTTTCAGCAATTATTCGGGTTTTGCCCAAACGCTTTGCCATTAAAATTTGGCCGATTGTATTGTTTACTTTATGTGCGCCTGTGTGGCAAAGGTCTTCGCGCTTCAAATAGATTTTGGTATTGTATTTTTCCGAAAGTCGTTTTGCAAAATACAGAGGAGTAGGTCTTCCCACATAATCTTTCAACAATTGCCGAAACTCCATTTGAAAAGATTCTTCTGCCATTATTTTCAAATAATTCTGCCGAAGCTCTTCAACATTAGGATATAGCATTTCGGGAATATACGCTCCGCCAAACTCGCCGTAGTAACCCTTTTCGTTTACGTTATAATTCATTTTTGAATCTTTTTAAATCTTCAATATTTTTCAATCCCGGCTCAATTTCAAATTTGCTGTTTACATCAATCGCGTGAATTGGAAGGTCGGTTTTTAGTAATTCTTTTAATTCATCAACTTCTTCCAAACCAATGCCACCACTTAAAAGGAAAGGAGTTTCGTATTTGTAGTTTTTTAAAACTTCCCAATTAAAGGTTTTTCCATTGCCACCGTGATTATCACCTTTGGTATCGAATAAAAAAGCATCTACTTTTTTTACAAAATCACGTGTTTTGGAAAAATCGAAAGAATCGTCAACGGGAAAGACTTTCCAAACTTCATAACCATCCCAAAATTTTAACCGTAAATACATATTTAGTGTTAGCACAAATTCCTTAGTTTCATTGCCGTGAAGTTGAATAACATCCAAATTGTATTTTTCAAAAGTTTCGAGAATTTCCTCTATTGTGGCATTCACAAAAACGCCAACTTTCTTTATTCCGAGCGATAGCGAAGGAATCTCTTCCAAATCAAAAAACCTCGGACTTTTTTCATAAAAAATAAAACCCAAATAATCCGGCTGAAGCTTTGCAACTTCAGCGATGTTGTGTTTCATTCCGCAGATTTTCAGCCCCACCCCAGCCCTCCCCGAGGGGAAGGGAGTTTGATTTTTTTCTATCATCTTAATTTATCTATAAAAGCTTTTGCAGTTTCGCCGGGATTTTCAGTTTTCATAAAATTTTCTCCAATCAGAAATCCTTCAAAACCGTAGGTTCTCAAATCTTTTATGGTTTCTGTGTCGCTGATTCCGCTTTCGGAAATTTTTACAAAATCGGCTGGAATTTCTTCTGAAAGCTTTTTACTGATTTCAATATTTACTTTGAAATTTTTCAGATTTCGGTTGTTTACGCCAATCATATCTACATTCGGCAAAAGTGATTTTTGAAGCTCTTCGAGATTGTGAACTTCCAATAAAACATCGAGCTTCAAGCTTTTCGCCAAAAACGAAAACTGCTTCAATTCTTCTGCTGAAAGACAAGCGGCGATTAATAAAATTGCGTCTGCTCCATAAGCTTTTGCTTCATAAATTTGATAAGGATCAATGATGAATTCCTTCCGAAGAATTGGAATTGAAACTGTTTTTTCAGCCACTAATAAATCATCCAAGGAACCGCCAAAAAAGTTGGAATCCGTTAAAACGGAAATTCCCTTTGCACCTGCAAGTTCATATCCCGAAACAACTTCGGGTAACAGAACTTTGTCGTTTATAACCGATTTGCTGGGCGAGCGGCGTTTGTGTTCCGCGATAATTCCAGTTGTGGAAATTCGCAACGCTTCTGCCAACGATTTGGTTTCTTTTGCAAAAAGTGGAAATTTTTCCAGTAATCGCACGGGAATTGCTTCCTTTTTGGCGGATACTTCCTTGCGTTTATAAGTTGTTATGTTATCTAGAATTGTCATTCGGTTTTTATTATTTTTTTGTCCGGTCGAGCGCAGTCGAGACCTCATTTTTTTTAGTACTATTTAGTTCTCGACTGCGCTCGAACTGACATTTCATTTTCTATTTCGATAAGTGTTTTAACTTTTTCAATGAATCCAATGCGTTTCGGGATTGTAAAGATTCCATCGCTTTTTCAAACCCTTCTTTTATGGTACAATTTTGAACTACTGAAATCGCCATTCCGGCATTTGCACAAACCACATTATTTTGGGCTTCGGTACCTTTTCCGTTTAAAATATTCAGAAAAATTTCGGCTGAATCTTTTACCGTTTCGCCACCAAAAATTTCTGATTCCTCAATTTGTTTCACACCGAAATTCTCAGCAGTCAAAATATTTTCCGAAGCTTTTGAAATCACTTTTACTGGTCCCGTTAACGAAATTTCATCATAACCATCCATCGCGTGAAGCACAGCGTAAATTTTCTCGCTTTTTTGATAGAGATAGCCGTACATCCGTGCCAGTTCCAAATCGAAAACGCCAACCAATTGATTCTTCGGAAACGAAGGATTTACCATTGGTCCAAGCATATTAAAAAAGGTTTTTACACCCAATTCCTTGCGGATTGGCGCCACATTTTTCATAGCAGGATGGAAGAGTGGCGCGTGCAAAACACAAATTCCAGCTTCGTCCAAACTGCGTTTCAGAAAATCTTTTTCATTACTGAATTTTATGCCCAACGCTTCCATAACATTGCTGCTTCCGCTTACGGAAGAAACGCCATAATTGCCATGTTTGGTGACTTTTATTCCAGCGCCCGCAGTTACAAAAGATGCCAAAGTTGAAATGTTAAACGTGTTTTTTCCATCACCGCCAGTTCCGCATAAATCAATAGTGTTGTATTCGCTTAAATCAACCGATAGACAAAGGTCCAATAATGCATCGCGAAAACCTTCCAGCTCTTCCAAACTCACATTCCGCATCATATAAACAGTCAAAAAAGCGGCGATTTGACTTTGGTTGTATTTCCCTTCGGAAATGTTTACCAAAACGGTTCGAGCCTCGTCTTTGCTGAGTTGTTCGTGGTTTATTAATCTGTTTAAAATCTGTTTCATTGTTAAGTCGATGAGTCGATGAGTCGATGAGTTTATAAGTTTAGAAGCAAATACTGCCAACTGTTATTGAAAACTGAAAACTTTCTTTCAGCTTTCCACCCAGTTTTTAATAATCTGTTTTCCCATTGGTGTCAGTACACTTTCAGGATGAAATTGTACTCCGCAAACATCATAAAACTTATGACGGATGGACATAATCTGTCCATTTTCATCTACAGAAGTAACTTCCAAAACCTCCGGAAAATTTTCTTTTGAAACTACCCAACTGTGGTAACGGCCTATTTCGAATTCTTTTTCAATTCCCTTAAAAAGTGGTTCGTTTTCCTTTAAAATTATCGCTTTCGTTGCAACGCCGTGAAAAACCTTACTCAGGTTTTCCAACTTTCCGCCAAAAACTTCACCGATGGCCTGTTGACCCAAACACACTCCAAAAATAGGTTTTGAAGTTGCGTATTTTTGGATTACTTCTTTCAATAATCCTGCTTCATCGGGAATTCCGGGACCGGGAGAAAGCAGGATTTTGTCGTAGTTTTCTACTTCTTCCAAATAGAATTTATCGTTTCTTCTTACGGTTACTTCGCAATCCAATTCCTCTAAATAGTGAACCAGATTGTAAACAAAACTGTCGTAATTGTCAATTACTAATATTTTCATATTTATATGTTTTCCGCTAATTCCAGCGCTTTTGTAAGTGCGCCGAGTTTGTTATAAACTTCCTGCAATTCGTTTTCTTCATTGCTTTCCGAAACTACGCCAGCACCAGCTTGGTAATGCAATGTATGGTTTTTGCTCACAAAGGACCGAATGATAATTGCATGATTAAAATTACCGCTGAAATCCATAAAACCAATGGCACCGCCATAAAATTCACGACTTCGGTTTTCATATTTTTCCAGCAATTGCAGCGCTTTATGTTTTGGTGCGCCACTCAAAGTTCCCGCGGGAAAAGTGTCTGCAACAATCTGCATCGTTGATGTTTCGGGGTTTTTCGTTGCCGTAACTTTGCTCACTAAATGAATTACGTGTGAAAAAAACTGAACCTCGCGATAGGTTTCCACTTTTACGTTCGTGCCGTGGCGGCTCAAATCGTTTCGTGCCAAATCAACTAGCATTACGTGTTCGCTGTTTTCCTTTTTGTCTTCGGAAAGTTTTTTGGCTAGCTCGGCATCCTGCTCGTCGTTTCCGGTACGTTTAAAAGTTCCGGCGATGGGGTGGATTTCTGCCGTGTTTCCTTTTACGACCAATTGCGCTTCGGGCGAACTTCCAAAAATTTTAAAATTTCCGTAGTCGAAATAGAAAAGATAAGGTGAAGGATTCACACTTCGCAAAGCTCTATAAACATTAAATTCATCACCCGTAAATTTCTGCGAAAACCGTTTGCTCGGCACAATTTGGAATACATCACCGCGCTGGCAATGCTCTTTGCATTTTCGCACCAACGCTTTAAAATCTTCATCGTTAAGATTTGTGGTTCGTTCGCCGTTTCTTTCAAAAGGATATTCGGCAAAACTTTTCGCCTTTAAAATTTGCTCAATCTGCGGAATATTGTTTTCAGCTTTAAAAGTGTGGGCAAAAATATATGCTTCGTTATTGAAATGATTTATTGCAATTATGTTTTGGTAAACAGCATAGTATAAATCGGGCATTTCAAGATTTTCCTCTTTTTTTGAAAGTTCAATATCTTCAAAATAACGAACCGCATCAAAAGCCATAAAACCGAAAAGTCCGTTATTTATGAATTTATACTTTGAGGTTCCTTCGCTTTCGCTCGGAAGGAAAGAAGAAGCAAATTCATCTAAAATAGTTGGAACATTGTGTGAACATCCCCCTAAATCCCCCTTCGAAGGGGGACTTTTTAAATCGATAATCGAACTTTTCCCATCGGGAAATTGCTGAAAAATGATTTCGTTTTCAACTTTTATAGATGCAATTGGGTTAAAGCAGATATAACTGAAACTGTTGTCGTTGGCGTGATAGTCGCTGCTTTCCAGCAAAAGGCTGTTCGGAAATTTATCGCGCAATCGCAAATACACCGAAACCGGCGTGAGCGTATCTGCCAGCAGTTTTTTTGAATATGTTTTTAAATTATATTTCATTTCGTCAAAATATGTGAATAAAAAAAGGCTTGTCGTGATTGACAAGCCTTTTCGTATATTTTATACTACAGGTGTTCTGCTCACGAGTTTTGCCGTAAGTTTTTCCACCACCAAGTATTTTGTGTAAATGTGTTCATTGTTTCGGGTTCAAATATAGAATTTTTTTTGAAGCCAGTTTTCTTTTATTGAAAAATTTAAGATTTCGATTCTGAAATGAAACTTTTTGTCAATAAATAAGTCTATTAATCTTACGTTAATGATTTGTTTTAATCGTTTCACTTTCAATATTTTTAGCAAATGAAATTACTGCCAGCTATTCTTTTTGTTTTGATGTTTCAAAGTTGTGCCGAAAAAAAAACGGATGCAAAAATGACCGAAGCAACTTCTGAAGTTGCGATGAAAGAAAATCTTCAAACCAATGAAGAAAATTTCAATCCAAAAAAAGTTGTTTCCCTCAATTTTGACGAGCTTCAAAAGAACTATTTTCAAAAGAAAAACGATTCCATTTATGTTATAAATTTTTGGGCCACCTGGTGCAAACCTTGCGTAAAAGAACTTCCCGCTTTTGAAAAATTAGCTGTGGATTATTCCGATAAAAAAGTAAAAATACTTTTGGTAAGCCTCGATTTTTCTGATATACTTGAAAGCCAAGTGATTCCGTTTATCAAAAAAAACAACATACAATCTGAAGTTGTTTTGCTGGATGATGCAGATGCAAATAGCTGGATACCGAAAGTTTCGCCGGAATGGAGCGGTGCCATTCCCGCAACCATCATTTATAACAAAGATAACCGTAAATTTTACGAACAATCCTTTACATTTGAAGAACTTGAAACAGAAATAAAATTATTCCTCTAAATCTATAAACTATGAAATCAAAAAAAATACTTTACACTTTAGCCTTTGCTGTTATTGCGATAACGGCTTTCGGTAGTTGCAAAAATGAAAAGAATCAGAATGCAGAAGATGTTGCAATAAATGAAAATATTGAAGCAAATAACACAAAAACTGTTTCAGAAAATGCAGCGGTTGGTTATAAAATTGGTGACGAAGCCACAGATTTCAAACTGAAAGACGTAACCGGAAAAATGGTTTCACTTTCAGATTATAAGGATGCCAAAGGTTTTATTGTAATTTTTACCTGCAATACCTGTCCATTTGCGGTTGCAAGTGAAGAAAGGATAGTTGCCTTGGATAATGAATTTAAACCAAAAGGATATCCAGTAATTGCCATAAACCCCAACAATCCAATTGTTCAAGAGGATGATACTTATGAATTAATGCAGGCAAAGGCGAAAGAAGCTGGGTTTACATTTCCGTATTTGTTTGATGATAGCCAAACGGTTTATGCAAAATATGGGGCTACAAAAACGCCGCACGTTTACCTACTCCAGAAAGAAGATGGAAAAAACATTGTGAAATATATTGGCGCCATTGACGATAATGTGAAAAATGCTGCTGCCGTGAAAGATCGGTTTTTAGCGAATGCCGTAAATGAGCTTTTGGAAGGAAAAGAGGTTTCCGTAAAGGAAACCAAAGCTATTGGCTGTTCCGTTAAGCAATAGATTTCTGAAAATAATTTTTTAAGAACCGAAAACGTTTTGTTTTCGGTTTTTTTAATTTTAAACGTTTGGTATTTATTATTTTTACTGAAAATTTTTAAAAATGGCAGATTTAACACAACAACAGTGGAGTGAGCAATTGGAAAAGGATGACAATTCGGTAATTCTCGATGTTCGCACCGATGCGGAATTTGAGGAAGGCTATATTCCCGGAGCAATACAGATAGATATATACAACGGAGCCGAGTTTCTTCAACGCGCAAAACAATTAGATCCTCAGAAAAACTATTATGTGTATTGCCGTTCCGGCGGAAGAAGCGGGCAGGCCTGCATGTTGCTAAATTCCGTAGGCATTAAAAATGCTTACAACCTTAAAGGAGGGATTATGGAATGGAAAGGAGAAACAACAAATTAAAAAAATGATTATGAAAAAAATAGCTATTCTTTTCGGACTTACTTTAACCCTGTTCTTTACGGCCTGTAAAGACAAAAGTTTCGCACAGGAAATAAAGGTTTTGACGCCAGTTGAATTTAACGATGCAATGACGCAGAATAAGGATGTTCAATTAGTTGATGCCCGAACGCCGGAAGAATATAAGGAAGGCCATCTTCAAAATGCATTAAATATTGATGTCTTGGAAGCGGATTTCAAAACTAAGGCTGAAAAATTGGATTTGGAAAAACCCGTTTATGTTTACTGCCGAAGTGGAAAAAGAAGCGCCAAAGCAGCCTTGATTTTAAAAGACATTGGTTTTAAAGAGATTTATGATATGCAAGGCGGCTATCTTCTTTGGGAAAGTGAAGGGCTTCAAAATAAAAACTAAATTTTCTTCTTAATTTTTTAACGAATTGGAAGTGTTGTAGTTAAACTGACGCTAAAGTCTCTTTTTTAAAATCTCCATAAGCAAACGCTTCGTACCTTCAAGTAAGAAAACCTTTGTTATGGAAAGTAGAGAAGAAATAGTACGTCAGGAAATGCGAAACCTTATTGCCGCAAGTTGCCTTTTTGAGAAACGTCCCTCTAAAGAATTCACAGCATTTCATAAAAATTTATTGAATTTTTTCTTCAATTCAATAGATGTAAACATTGATTATGAAAACAATTTGATTTCTATTTGGAACTCAAAACCTTTGACGATGGATCCAATAAGGCTTTATGATTTAAACGAAGCAATTTCGGATAGGGTAGGTTATAACGATTTGGAAGAAACATTAATCGGGTGTCTTGAAGAAGGCCAACTTCAGTATAATTTTTATAAAAAATTGCTTTTTGAATATGGTGATTCCATTAAAGATGGGGACATGTTGAGTGCTTAAATCAATTTTCGATGAATTTGAATCCAGCCGAAATTAAACTGTAATGTAAGCCAGTGTCGCGTTTGTAATAATCGTATTTTAAATCTACACTTTTCAAACCGAAATCAGCAATATGGAATTTTGCAAAAATATCTGTATAGCTAATTCCAAAGCCGTATTGGTTTGCGGAAAATTTAGAAAGGTCAAAGTCAGAAGTATAAAATTCTTCTGTAGAAAGCGCTACATTATAGGGGTAAAAATAATCTGCCGCAGTCTGGTTATAAAAACGATAGCTTGGATAAAGCGTAAATTTATCTGTAATTTTTATTGGAATTTCAATACTCGCTGTGTGCGAGCTTATTCCCCAATCATCAAAATAGTAACGATAATAGGTCCTTAAGACGAACATTTCATTTATAAAATAATTCAACCTCCCTCCAATTGCCGTTTTAAAACGTGTGTCGGGCAAGCGTTCAATATCATCAGCCAGTTGAAAGTTTTCTAGAAACCGATCTGGAAGATCATTAAAATAAACTCTTTGGAAGGGTGTAGAGAGTAAGCCTTGCTGTTGCACTAAATCTAAAGAAAGTGATCCCTGTAGATTTTTTGAAAGTATTTGCGAAAATCCGAAACCTAGTGAATACGAATTTCGGTTTTTTTTATCCAATCCATTAAAAGAAGAAGATTGGCGCAATTCAATTGGGTACAATAATTTCCAAGTATCTAAGTAAACATTTGCGTGCACGCTTAATTCTGTATTTTTTTCATTAAAAAGTTTTGTGTAGTTTCCTCCAAAGCCAAAGGAGAAATAATCAAACTCTGAAGAAACGGAGACTTTAGCGCTTAAAATATCGTTTCTACTATCGCTACTGTGCGAATAATTAATATTTCCACCAAACCACACATCGCTAGAAGATGCTCCCGATGATGCTACAAAAGGGTCGGCTTGGCCGCCGCCATCAAAAGGGTCAATATTACTGGAAGAAGCTGAGGTGTATGCTGAAACACCTGCGTCAATCGTTAAAACATCGTCGTCATTTAAAGGAATTGCAACTACTATTGTGGGAGTTAAATCAGTAAGTTTTTCTGTGCCAATACCACCGCTAACGGCAGCATTTTCACCATCCTGGCTGTAATAACTTGCAAGAAAATCTACTTCGGGGGCTTCAAGCACACGTTTTTTATATGTTGAAATTGAATCCTGCGCAAAGATTGTTGCTGAAAAAAATATGATAAATAAACCGAATAAATTCTTCATATAAATATTAATTACAGCCGCAACCACCGCCAGTTTTACCTCCGTTAGCTCCTGACGCAGCCTCACGATATGCCTGTGCATTTATCTCAAACCTATCAACGGCTTTGTCGCCTAAAACCATATCGGGATCATTGATGTTTACTTTTTCATATTCCTTAACAACTGTACAGGAACTAAAAAATCCCAATAAAATTATACTCGAAAGAATTATTATCTTTTTCATTTTTTATTCTGAATTTCAATATTTTCGGAAGTGAAAATTTCTCCTTTTTCGTCAATAATAATGCACTCTATTTTTGGGAGTTGGTTTATAAAATCAATCCCGACATCCTTTCCCATCACAAAAATTGAAGTGGCGAGGGCATCGGCAATTTCAGCTTTTGGTGCAAACACCGTAGCACTTATAATTCCTGTTGCGGGATAGCCAGTTCGGGGGTCAATTATGTGTGTGTAGCGAATGTCATTAAAAGTAACATATTTTTCATAATTGCCGGAAGTTACTACTGCATTTTCATTTAGTGGGAGTAAAGCAAAAGCTTTGTTTTTATCCAAGGGGTTTGTGATAGCTACTTTCCAAAATTCTCCGTTGGGTTGTTTTCCCCAAGTATTCATATCGCCCGAAGCATTTATAATTCCTCCGCTGACACCTTTTTCCATTAAAAGTTTTTTAGCTTTATCTGCTGCATATCCTTTACCAATGCCGCCAAAACCTATTTTCATTCCCTCCAATTTTAGAAAAACCGTAAAATTTTCAGGATCGAGAACAATGTTTTGATACCCTATTTTTGAAACAGATTGCTTTATTGCTTCTTCAGAAGGCATCTCTGTCATACTGCCGTCGAACTTCCAGATTTTATCCATGGAGGCAAAACTGATGTCGAAAGCGCCGTCGGTCAATTTTGAAATTTCAATGGAGCGGCCAATTAAGTTGTAAAGTTCTTCATCAACCTTTACTGGTTTTATGCCGGCATTTCTATTTATTTCTGAAGTCTGCGAAGCAGGATCCCAAGAGGAAATTAGTTTTTCAATACGGGATATTTCACCAATGGCAAGATCAATATATTTGTTTGCTTCTGTGGAATCTTTGGCAACAACCGTAATTTCAAAACGGCTGCCCATCAATTTTAGGGTGCGCTTAAAAATTTCCTGTGAGAACGTGAAATTCACACAAAGTAGCGCAATTAATAATGAGATTATCTTTTTCAAAATTATTTTACAAAGGACTCCAGTTTTTCAATATAT
Source organism: Aequorivita soesokkakensis (assembly GCF_001641085.1). Lineage (GTDB taxonomy): Bacteria > Bacteroidota > Bacteroidia > Flavobacteriales > Flavobacteriaceae > Aequorivita > Aequorivita soesokkakensis. The sequence continues at coordinate 172,207 of NZ_LXIE01000012.1, forward strand.
GTAGCAGGGGTGGTCTTTTCATAACCCGCTTCGCCCAAAACCTTGCCGTCTTTATCTAAAACAACTACGAAGGGAAAGTACCCTTGCTTATTATATTTTTCGGCAAGTAGATTATTTTTTTCTTGTTGGTCATCGGTCAGGGTGTTTGCTTTTTTTCGCGGAAAATCTGCCTGAAGCATAACAAAATGTTCTTTGGCATAGGCTTTAAATTCTTTGGAACTCCATATTTCCCGATCCAGTTTTATGCAGGGCGCGCACCAATCACTTCCTTGGAAGACAAGGACGATAGGGCGGTTTTTTTCGGAAGAAATTTGTTTTGCGATTTCAAAATCGGTTTGCCATTCTTGGGCGGAAAGTGTGATTGAAAATACAATAGCAACAAATGCTATAATTAGGTTCTTCATAATAATGAGTAAATAATTTTAATAACGTATTATATTCAAAATTAGTGCCGAGATCCCAATTAGCTTCGCAACTTTTTCAAAAATAAATTAGAGGGTTAAAAATCATCCTTTTGGTTCATCCGCCGAAGGCCCATAGCTGCCCGGCACGGGAATATTTAGCAATCTATAATAAACGCCCAGTTGTGCACGGTGGTGGGTAACTTGGTTTAGCCCATGCCTAATGGCGCCGTACTTACTCCATTCCATAATTTTTTGGCCGTTCATCCGTATGCTCCAATTGAGTTTTAAGTCTGCTTCTTTCGCATTTTCCAAAGCTTTCATGCCAGCTTTATACTGTTTTTCCAACTGTTGCAACAAATCTTCTTTACTGCCCATTTTCTCGGGATTATAGCCATCGGCAAAATCCAAATATTCGGTATTCAATATAACCTGCGGCCAACCGAAAATATCCACAATATGCGTTGTTAAATCCATTAACTTCATACTTTTTGTATGTGGGGCATAATCGTTTTTGTTCTTTGGAAAGTTATTCAGAAATTTTTTGGTGGTATTGTATTCTTCGGAGAGCTCGTCCTTTAAATTTTTTAGCGTATCCATAATTTTTATTTTAAAAATCCAATTATTCTTTGCACAACTAATTTACCCATTTAAAAGCATTTTTTCAATAGGAAATTCCTTTAAATTTGCAGTCTAAAATCCTTTCAATTGGCAAAACAGATAACAGATACCATCGTAATGATTCGCCCAGTTGCGTTCCGAATGAACGAACAAACGGCGGTCAATAATTTTTTTCAGGAAGACATAGCCCTTAAAAATGCTGAAATTAACACCAAAGCACAGGAGGAGTTTGATGCTTTTGTTCAGAAACTACGTGCGGTGGGTGTAAATGTAATTGTTGAAAACGATGATTTAAGAATGGACACGCCAGATTCCATTTTCCCGAATAATTGGATCAGTTTTCATGAAAATGGAGATATTGGTCTTTACCCAATGTTTGCTGAAAACCGCCGTCGCGAAAGACGTGAGGAGGTTTTGATCCGTTTGGAAAACGAAGGTTTTATAATTAATAATGTTTATGATTATACTCCCGCTGAAGACGAGGGAATCTTTTTGGAAGGTACTGGCAGTCTTTTGCTGGACCGTGTAAACCATAAAGCCTATTGCGCGCTTTCTGCTCGCGCTGATGAAGAATTGCTGATTGAATTCTGCGAGGATTTTGAATATCTGCCGGTTATTTTCACCGCAAACCAAACCGTGGACGGAAAACGATTGCCCATCTACCATACCAACGTAATGATGTGTCTTGCTGAAAAATTCTGTGTAATTTGCTTAGACACAATTGACGATGCTGCGGAAAAGAAAAATGTGGTTCAACATCTTAAAAAAGACGGAAAGGAAATAATTAAAATATCCGAAGCCCAAATGCACCATTTTGCGGGCAATATGCTTCAGCTACAAGGAAAGGATAAAAAATATTTAGTGATGAGCGCCGCTGCGCACAAAAGCTTAAACAAAGAACAGATTTCGGCAATTGAAAAGCATTGCGAAATCTTGAGCAGTGACCTTACAACCATAGAAACCTGCGGTGGCGGAAGCGCTCGCTGCATGATGGCAGAGGTATTTCTTCCAAAGGGATAATTTTAAACCAAAACTTCTTTTTTCGTAATATTTTTGATCATTCCGCCAAAAATGAAATAGTGGAAGGGTAGCATCAAATACCAATATAATCTTCCCCACAAACCTTTTGGACGGAATGTAGCAGTTTGTATCAATTCATTTTTATCGTTGATGCAGAATTCCAGCCAAGCTTCACCCGGCAATTTCATTTCGGCAAAAAGAAGGAGACGTTTGCTTTCCCTATCGGCATAAAGTACGCGCCAAAAATCCAGTACATCTCCCGTGTAAATTTGATTGGGGTGTGTTCTACCACGCCGCAGTCCAACCCCACCAACAATTTTGTCCATAAAACCGCGAATTTTCCATAACGAATTTCCATAATACCAGCCACGCGTGCCGCCGATGGCCCAAATATTGTCCAACACTTTTTCGGGATTATCTATTTGTAAAACTTTTCTATCTTTTAAACAGCCGTATTTTGGAACTTGGATATATTCCTTTAAGTTCGAAATTCTACCTGCAACCAATGAATCTTTCCAACTTGAAATCACAAGGTTTTGCTCAATCTTCAAAAAGGCTTTTTTGATAGCTTCTTCGTAAGAAATGGGTTGAATATTTAAAATTTCCTGTAATTTATTATCCCTAGCAACAACTTCCATTTTCATACTATCCACAAGATTTACAGCGAGTTTATAGGAAGTTGAGGTTACGAAATACAACCAATACGATGAAAGCCGTGGCGACATAACCGGAACGGAAATTATCCAAAGTTTCAAACCACGGATTTTGGAATATTTCAGCAGCATTTCTTTATAAGTCAGTACATCGGGTCCACCAATATCAAATGACTGATCAAAACATTTTTCATTATCCAAAACCCCATAAAGAAAGGCAATAACATCGCGAATGGCGATGGGCTGGATTTTTGTTTTTAGCCATTTTGGAGCGACCATTATGGGCAGTTTTTCACATAAATCCCTGATAATTTCAAAAGAAGAACTGCCGCTACCAACAACAATTCCAGCGCGAAGCACGGTTAAATGATAGTTGCCCTTATATAAAATATCTTCTACTTTTTTTCGGGATGAAAGATGTTTTGAAAGTTCTTCCTCATTTACAATTCCACTTAAATAGATAACCTGCTTCACAGAAGTTACGGCCATATATTTATTAAAGTTTTCCGCAGCGCGGGCTTCTATTTTATCAAAATTATTGTCAGACCCGCTCATTGAATGAATTAAATAATAAGCAGCATCAATATCTTTCGGAAAAGATTCTGTGTTCACTTCTTCCGCAAAATCAACCTCAAAAACGGTTACCTTTTTAATGGTTTCAGGATCCAGCGGGAGCCTTGTTTTATCACGAACCGCACAAATTATTTCGTGTCCGTTTTCGAGCAATTCTGGCAGCAATCGCATCCCTATATAACCATTGGCTCCTGTAAGTAGAATCTTCAATTGAAAAGTTTTGTTTAAAGATAATTTATAATTATTAAACAACAGTTAAAAACCCGTTAAGTTATAGCTGTCTTTATTTTTCAAAACGGTATCTTTAATACCTCAACCAATCAAATCTAAGGGTCATGAAAATTTTAAAAATTGTATTGTTAATTGTGGGTGTCGTTCTGATTATTTTCGGACTTTACAACGCTTTTGTTCCGCAACAAGTTTTAGATATAGGTCCTTTGGAAGTCAATGCTAAAGAGGGTTTAAGCAATCAAACTTTGGGAATGATTGGTATTGGGGTTTTGGCACTTATTGCTGGTGCGTTGCTTAAAAATCGCAGCTAATTTTTAAATATTTATTGTTTTAAGAATTGAAATTACAGCGGCGCTAATATATTCCACGCCTATTGAAATTACGATAAAACCAACAATTCGTGAAATAGCGTTGATGCCGGAAGCGCCCAGAAACTTGCTGATGTAATGCGAACTTCTTAAAATAATAAACGTTGCCAAACCAACTGCCAAAACCGCTAAAATAACCCAAACTATTTCTGTGGTATTTTGATATTTCTGATTGAAAGTTATCAATAATGAAATGGATCCAGGTCCCGCGAGCATTGGAATTGCAAGGGGTGTAAGTGAAAATTTTTCACGCTTGTCCAAGTCTTTTTGAACGCGTTTGTTCTTCATTCCTTTGTGTTTCGAAAAAGTTCCCGTCAACAGCGCAAAACCGGAAGTAACGATTATCATTCCGCCCGCGATTCGCAACGCATTCAAACTTATTCCGAAAAAAGCCAATAAATAGGTTCCTGCGAAAAAAGAAATAATCAAAATAACAATCACATTTATGGTGGTTAAAAGTGAAGTTTTGTTTCGTTCTTGAATGCTCTCGTCACTTGTCAATCCTACAAAAACGGGTACAGTTCCCAAAGGGTTTATTACCGAAAAAAGTGCTGCAAAAACATATAAAAAAATGTCCATAGTTTTTTCGGCAAAGGACGTTCGGTTTTGGGTTTTGTAGTTTACCAAAACTTTAAATGAAGGTTATTAGAAGGCTTCGGGAAAATTCTGAATTCTGAATTCAGAATTCTGAATTCAAAAAAAGTATCTTTGCACTTTAAAATGTTACTATGACGCTACAGCAAACATTGGAAACCCAAATTAAGACCGCAGTTGAAAAATTGTACGGTGCAAAACTTGAATCGGTAGAATTACAGCCCACTCGCAAGGATTTTGAGGGCGATATTACCGCAGTTGTTTTCCCAATGTTGCGCGTGGTTAAAGGAAATCCGGCACAGATTGGGGAGGCTATTGGCAATTATTTGGTTGAACATGTTTCTGAAATTGAAAAATTCAACGTTGTTCAAGGGTTTCTGAATATTGTTTTGAGCGATTCCTATTATTTGAACTTTTTCAATTCCGTGGGAGATTTTTCTTCCTTCGGAAAAGTTCCGCAAGGAAATGAGGCGGTAATGGTTGAATATTCCTCGCCAAACACAAACAAACCTTTGCACTTGGGGCACGTTCGAAATGTTTTGCTCGGCTATTCCGTTGCCGAAATTGAAAAAGCTGCCGGAAAAAAAGTCTATAAAACCCAAATTATCAACGATCGCGGAATCCATATTTGTAAAAGTATGCTGGCCTGGGAAAGGTTTGGAAATGGTGAAACGCCCGATTCAGCAGGATTAAAAGGAGATCACTTGGTGGGGAAATATTACGTAAAATTTGATAGTGAACTCAAAAAGCAAGTTGAACCAATTTACAAATCTTATTTAGCTGGAAATTATCCTGATAATTTTGTCAACAAAATAACATTTGAAGGTATGAGTCAATATATTGAATCTGCCAAAAATGATAAGTCTGAAGAAGCACAAAAAAATTTAAAAGTTTTTAAAGAGCAAATCTATGGATATGCATTGTATAGTACCGAAATAATGCAATCAGCCCAGGAAATGCTCCGAAAGTGGGAAGCGGGCGATGCAGAGACCGTAGCACTTTGGAACAAAATGAACGGCTGGGTCTATAAAGGTTTTGAGGAAACCTACAAGTCCATTGGCGTAGATTTCGATTTTTATTATTACGAAAGTGATACCTATTTGCTCGGAAAAGATATTATTGAGGAAGGCATAAAAAAAGATGTTTTCTTTATGAAAGACGACGGCTCCGTTTGGTGCGATTTAACCGAAGATGGGCTTGATGAAAAACTAGTTCTGCGAAGCGACGGCACAGCGGTTTATATGACGCAGGACATCGGTACTGCCGTGCAACGCGTTAAAGATCACCCAGACGTTGGCGGAATGATTTATACAGTGGGCAACGAACAGGATTATCACTTTAAAGTTTTGTTTTTAATTCTTAAAAAACTGGGCTATAGTTGGGCTAAAAATCTTTTTCATTTAAGTTATGGAATGGTGGATCTTCCTTCGGGAAAAATGAAAAGCCGCGAAGGAACCGTGGTTGACGCCGATGATTTGATTGCTCAAATGACCGATACTGCCCGAATCATTTCAGAAGAACTTGGAAAGATCGACGATTTTTCAAAAGAAGAAAAAGAAACACTTTATAGAATGATCGGTTTGGGGGCTTTAAAATATTATATATTGAAAGTTGACCCTAAAAAACGGATTCTTTTCAATCCCGAGGAAAGTGTGGATTTTCAAGGGAATACGGGCCCGTTTATACAATATACCTACGCACGGATTCAGTCTATTCTACGAAAAGCTGGAGAGGTATCTCCCGAAGCCTCGGGAGCACTCGACCTAACAGCTGTTGAAATGCATCCGAAGGAAAAAGAACTTATAAAAATTATCCAGCAATTTCCTGAAACCATTCAATTGGCAGCTGAGAATTACAGCCCGGCTTTGATTGCTAACTATACTTATGATTTGGTAAAGGAATTCAACAGTTTTTATCAAAATGTGCCAATTCTGGCAACAGATAACGAAACTGAAAAAGCATTCCGTGTGAAAATTTCAAAAGCAGTGGGCGAAATTATAAAGAGTGCATTTGCTTTGTTGGGAATTGAAGTTCCGGAAAGGATGTAGCTTTTAAAACAAAACCTGAAACGAAAAGTTTGGCGTAATTCCCAAAGAAATTTCCTCAATTTGGTTTACGGTTATTTCATTGTTTTCATCCCGTGCCAAAGCATAGCGGATGTTAATAGTATTTTCCGTATTCAACAGGTTTAAAAGCGCAATATTTATTTTTGCATCAATGGAAGGGGAGAGCTTCCAAAGATATTCCGCAGAAAGATCTGCACGGAAATAATCCGGCAAACGCTCGTTGTTTGGAGCGTCAAATTGAATGGTCGTTATTCCGCCCTCAGTGGTTGTCTCAAAATTTTCCAAAGGAATTGTATAGGGTTTTCCGCTGTGCCAATTAAGTCCCAAAGCGATTTTCAAGGCATTTAAAGAATAGGTTCCTGCAAGCGTTGCGGAATGCTGAACATCCAAATTATTTGCAAACGTTGATGGTTCGAGATTTTCAAATTCATAATTATTTTTGCTGTACATATAGCTAAGCCACGTACTGAACGATTTCGTTTTTTTGTTCACCACAAATTCGGCGCCTTTTACCGTATAATTTCCAATCGCTTTTGAAAACTGGAACTGGTTTTGAAGCCCTTGGTTTGCACTGTTTATATTTTCCACTATTTTGTAAAAACCTTCCAAATTCATAAAAAGCCCTTTTTTGCTATAGACCAAACCTGCGGAAGCCTGCTTGCTTTTTATGATTGGCGTGTTTTCGCCATCTGCCAAAATCCATCTTCTTTTTTCGATGCCGAGAAAATCACTTTCAAAATCAATTCGTTGCGTAGTGCTTTGGCTTTTGAATTCCCCCAAAACCTCAACGGCAAAGCCATTTCCAAATTTTTGGTGCAAACTTAGACGTGGTTCAATTAAAATTTCCCCAAACTTTGAAAAATAATTTCCACGAACGCCTCCAAAAACAAAGGTATTTTGATTGTTTGAAACAAAATTCAATCCCGCAAAAAGCGCGTGTGTTCGCAAAACATTCTTTTCATAATCGCGGAATCGCGGCAGATTTACATCCTGTGTATTTGCTATTCCAATTTCTGAAAAATGATAGCCAGCTTGAAGCTTTAAAGTTTCCGAGAGCCCAATATTGGCGTCAAGTTTAGCACCCGTTTCCAAAACTTCGTTTTTTTGAATTTGCTCTTGGGTAGTGAAGATGTCTTTATTTATGGCATCCAGCAAGTAATAAGTGCCGTAAAACAAAGCAGTTGTCTCAATATTGTCGTTCCAAAAACGATTCCACGAAACGCCGCCCAATAAGCTGCGTTGGTCCAGCTCGCTGGTTTTTGATTGTGAATTGGTTTCCAAGGTTTCTGTGAAATCCAGCGAATTGTCAATCGTTAAAAAGTTGACGCGCACTTTATCTTTTTCCGAAATATCCCACAATAATTTGGTGCTGAAATCGTAAAAACTGAAATTTTCATCAGCAGTAATTGCGACATTATTTTCAGTGTTTTCAATGTTCGAAATTTCACTGTCCTGAAAAATACGTTTGGTGTAATTTTTATAAATAGGCGATTCCCAAAGATGGTTGATGGATTTTCTTGCGGCAACTTGAATGCCGAGTTTTTCTGAAACGGGAATGTCCAAAAACCCGCTGCCATTCACCAAATTGAAACCAATTCCCGCTTCGGTTTCTGACGAAATCTTGTTTTTTGAACGCATATCGATAACCCCCGAAACGCCTTCGCCATAACGAATGTTTGTCCCGTTTTTATAAATAATTACGTTTTTGGTAATGTCAGGGTTCACAGCCGAAATGAGACCGAAAAAATGCCCGCTTTGATACATTTTTATATCGTCCCAAAGCAGCAGGTTTTCATCGTGCGTTCCCCCGCGAATGTTGATGTTTGAAATGGTTTCGTCCACACTTTCCACTCCGGGCAACGCCTGAGTAATCTGCAAAACATCCCCTTCAACCTGTCCGGGCAACAGTCCGAAATTTTCAGTTGAAATAGTAATTGATCCATCCAGATTTTTATCAATTCCCTTTGTGAAAATATTTTGGACGATAACTGTTTCCAATTCAGAAACAGACGGTACTAAAAGCAAGGCAGAACAGTCATTTGAAAGGTTTGAAGTGTTTACTTTAATTGATTTATAGCCCACAAACGAAACCGTAAAACTTACTTTTTTGTGATGGGCTGGGATATAAAAAAAGCCTTCCGCGTTTGAAATGGTGTTGAACGAATTGTTTTCAGATACAATCGTTGCGCCTTCCAACGGTAACTGGGTTTCAAAATCGATTATACGCCCGCAAAGGCTACCATCGTTTTCTTTGGAAGTAATGGTTATGTAGCGTTCGTTGATGCGGTGGTAAAGTAAAGGTGTGTTTTCACGAAGATACGAAAGCACATTTTCTATTGAAGTGTTTTCATTTGAAAGTGGTTTCAGTTTAATTCCATCAACTTCCTCACGGACATAGGAAAACCTAACATTGAATTCCTTTTCCAAAAATTTCAAATAGGTCAAGAGTGTAGTATTATCAGTTTCCTGTGCAATGGATTTGGATCCAAAAGCACAGAAAACTAAAAGGAAAACCAAGATTTTGTAGCTACTCGCTATTTTTGGCATTTATAATTACAGTTCCGTTTTCGTTTGTGATATAATTCAAATGTAAGGGTTCACAGATAGCTTTTAATGCCAGCTCCAGATTTTCATGGGTAAAAGTGCCCGAAAATCTATGTTCAGAAACTACTTTTTCCGAAGTTATCTTAATTGGATATTGTCTTTCTAATTCTTTAAGTACTAAGGAAAGAGGCGCATTTTCAAAATTACTTTCGTGGGCAAGCCATACTGGGGAAGGGGTATCGGCAGTTTCATTTATCACTAATTTCCCGTTTTCAATCTGAACTTTACTTCCCGCGGGTACTTTTAAAAGTGTATCATTGAAAGCAACACTTACCAAACCTTCGTAGCAAGCAACCGTAAAAAGCCCATCCCGCGCAAACACATTAAACTGCGTTCCCAAAACACTTACAGTACCTTCAACGGTTTTTACGCTGAATTTATTTCCTTTTGTTACTTTGAAATAAGCCTCGCCGTCCAAAGAAAGCTCACGGGAATTGGTCCAGTTCTTTTTGTTATAGGTAATTTTTGAACCTGCGTTCAGCACAACTTCAGAATTATCGGGCAATGAAAAAGTTTCGGTCTGCGCAATTTCAGTTTTTACTGAAGTGTCCAAAGTGGTTGTGTAATAATAACCAACCAACAAAACCGCAAACACGGCGGCCACTTTCCAGACAATTGAAAAAATATTTGGTTTGTGCAATTGATGCACTGGTTTTATTTTATTTGAAATGGCTTTAAAGTTTGATTCGCTGTCCATTTCTGGCATTTCAAAACCAGCACTTGCTGCGGCAATTTGGATATACGAAGCATATTCCGGATCAGTCTTTAACTGTTCCAGTTCTTCGGGAGTAGCTTCATTGTTGAGCCATTTGTGCAATAAGTAGTCTTTCTCCATTTTCTTTGTATTCATAGGTTAAACAGCTAAGTTGCGTGTTACCCTACCTTAAAAATTTAAATATTTCCAATTTCCTTCCGAAGTGTTGCCAGCGCTTGGCTCATTCGTTTTTCCACTGCTTTCACTGAAATGTTCAGCATTTCGGCAATTTCAGCATATTTTTTTCCTTCTATTCTGTTTAAAAGAAATGCGGTGCGTTGTGCTTCAGTAAGATTTTCAAGTGAGGATTTAAGTTTTTCGTGAAATTCCGATTCCTCCATCAAAAACTCTGGGGAATGGAAATTTGTTTTTTCAGGTTGACTTTTCGCGTGCTTTAAAATTACTTTTTTGTGCGCTACTTCGTTTAAAAAAGCATTATTGCAAACAGTATATAAAAACGATTTTGCTTTTTCCTGCGTAACCTTTGCACAATTCTGCCATAATTTTATAAAAGCTTCCTGCACCAAATCATCCGCTTGCGCCGTATCGCCACACTTAAAATAGATAAACCGCCAAACAGGTTTTCCGTGGGCTTCATACAAGCGATTAAATATATTTTCGTTACAAACGTTTTCGGGTTCTTTCATAAACGGGTTGATGGATTTCAAATATATTTAAAAGTTTTTCAAGTTGGTGGGTAGGGTTTATTTTAATTTATTTGTTCTAACATAAACCAACAAATTTTTTTAGGGTGAAAAAAATACAACTCTTACTATATTTTGCATTACTTTCTTTATGTATTGCGCTTTTCTCTTGCCAAAAAGAGGAAAAAGAATTTATAGATGAAACTCCCGAGGATACCATAACGGCAAATTCGCCCTTAACGGGCTTGCTGTTGCGAACCTCCCAAAATCCTGGTACTTATGATGATTTAATTGATGGAAATGGATGCGCTTCCGTATTGCTTCCCGTAACCGTAATTGCCAACGGGCAGCAAGTAACGATAAACACTCCCGAAGATATTTTGTTAATCGAACAGATTTTCAATCAGTTTCCCAACGACACTGATACCTTGGAAATTAGTTTCCCCATCACGCTTGAATTGTTTGATTTCACCCAAGTAACCGTAAACAACCAAGCCGAATTGGACGCTCTGGCGGCAACCTGCAACTCAAACAACACTGAAATTGGCTGTTTGGATTTTGTGTATCCAATCACATTTTTCACTTATAATGCAGATCAGCAGCAAACGGGTTCTGTGATTGTGAATAGTGATTTGGAACTTTTCAGTTTTCTGCAAGGTTTGGGCCCGAATGATTTTATCAGTTTGGATTTTTCTATTTCTGTAATACTTGCTGACGGTTCAACTTCCGAAGTGAACAGTAACCAACAATTACAAGCCTTGATTTTGGACTGCGTGGCAAATACCAATACTGACCCGATAGACATTTCACAATTTGAGGAAGATTTGACAACTGGGGTTTGGTATGTTGAATACTTTTTTGATGACTATGACGAGACTGATAATTATGCCGGTTATGAGTTTAGTTTCGCTTTGGATGGAACTGCACAAGCCGTAAAATCTGGAAATACCATAGCTGGAACTTGGGCGCTTGTTGACGATTTTAAATTCGATCTTTTCTTCGGAACCAATGCGCCTTTGGATGAATTGGACGAAGATTGGGAAATACTGGAAGCCACTTCTGAAATTATTAAACTGAAACACATCAGCGGCAGCGATGGTAGTACAGATTATTTAACGTTCGGCCGTAATCCTAATACCGGCGGGAACAATACAGAATTAAATCTTTTCATAGAAAACCTGAGCACCGGAAGTTGGTTCGTAAACTTGCTGGAGGAAAATGGAAGTGATCACACTGCAAATTTTAATGAATATGAATTTACATTTTTAAGAAACGGGGATGCAATTGCCGTGAGCAGTGGCAATACAATTAATGGCTTTTGGACTGCTGAAATTGATAGCGGAAATTTGGATTTTATCTTAAATTTTGAAACTACAACAAATGGCGATTTCTCTGAATTGAACGATGATTGGGACGTTTTGGAAGCCACACAAACCATTATCCGTCTTTCTGATGTAAGTGGTGGCGGAGGCGGAACAGATCTTCTAACGTTTGGTCGCGAACCAAATGGAGGAGGCGGTGGTGGCCCAGATCCACAGGAGCTTCGTGATATTCTGCAATCGGGTACTTGGTACATTGAAAAATATTTGGACGATGGAGGCGATGAAACATCTGATTATTCTGGATATGATTATACCTTCTTTGCCAATCAAGATGTTTTGGCTACAAAAGGCTCTCAAAATGTTGATGGAATATGGATTATATCCGTGACCGGACAAGAATTAAACTTTGAATTTGATATGGACAGCCCCATAAATGGAACTGACGATGATGAATACAAAGCGCTTCAATATTCGCCAACCTCAGTAACTTTTATTACCCGGAATAGTGATGGGGAAATTGAAGATACTTTGATCTTCAAAAAGAATTAGAAATTTCAATAAACAATAAACAATAAACAATAAAAAAGTTTAAACTATGAAAATCCTATTAAAAGCAACACTCGTTATTTTTATTTACACAGGTTTGGCAATGTCATGCGACAAAGATGATGATAACAGCCAACAGCAAAACACAACTATTCCACAAACTATAAATACTGCACAAAGTGGCAGTTGGAAAATCACTTACTTTTTTGATTCAGATCATGAAGAAACGGGGCATTTTACAGGCTATGTGTTTACTTTCAATGAAAACGGTTCTTTGGTAGCTGTTAAGGGAAGCACAACAGTAACCGGAACTTGGTCCGTAACAGATAGCAATTCAAGCGATGATGATGGAGGTTCAAATGATACGGATTTCAATATTTTCTTCGCTTCTCCCGCAGACTTTGAAGACCTTTCTGATGATTGGGATATTATTTCGGTGAGCAATTCAAAAATTGAACTGACCGATGTTAGTGGCGGAAATGGAGGTACAGACTTTTTAACATTTCAAAAAATTTAAAAATTAATTTTTTCTTTCCCCAATTAGACCATCCTTTTAGGATGGTTTTTTTATGCCTTTAATTATTAATTTTTTTCATTATTAATTTAAGAAATAAGGTAGGGTTTTTTGAAGGTTATCTGTCCTAATCATATAACATAAAAATAATTAACCATGAATAAATTAGCTAAACTTTCTTTCTTAACCTTCTTATTGATTTTTCTAGTAAGCTCCTGTACAACTGAAGATTCATTGCCTTTTGATGATTCTAATTCAGATATGGTAGCAGTAAATTCTGAATTAGGAGACTTACTCCTTCGCACTTCAGATAATAACAATACTTCTTCCATAGATTGTATAGACCTTGTTTATCCGCTTACTTTCTTTATCTACAACTCAGATCAGCAACAAACTGGAACGCAGACGGTAGGTAACGACGGTGAACTGCTTGCTTTATTGCTTTCCTTGGATCCTGGAACTTATATTGCCTTGCAGTTTCCCATAAACGTTGTATTGCAGGATGGCACTGTTGTAGAAGTTAACAGCAATGCAGAATTGGTAACATTAATTTCTGATTGTTCATCTAACGGCGGTGGTTTTCCTTCAGATTTTGAAACTATATTGACCACGGGCTCTTGGTTTGTCACTTATTTTTTCGATGATCAAGATGAAACTGGTGATTTTGCTGGATATGAGTTTACCTTTAATCCAGACAATACTGCTCAAGCCGTAAGTACTGCAAATAGTGTAGATGGAACTTGGAGCCTTACAAATAGCAACACCCCGGATCTAAACCTTTTCTTTGGAAATAATACTCCTTTTGATGAGCTGGACGAGGATTGGGATATTATAGAAGCAACTCAAGATATCATTAAACTGAAGCACATTAGCGGCGGAGACGGAAGTGTTGACTTTTTAACTTACGAACGCACACCCAATGGCGGCGGCGGGGGAAATACTTCTGAATTCACTGATAATTTGATAAATAGTGTATGGTATGTAAATTTATTGGAGGATGATGGAAATAATGAAACCTGCCATTATGTGGAGTATGAATTTAAATTCAATGCCAATGAAACTGTTACAGCTATAAGCACAAGCAACACAGTTAATGGTACTTGGGCAGTCACCAACAGTAGCAGCGGAATAGACCTTATTTTAAATTTTGAGATAACTGGCAGCGATGATCCTTTTGAAGATTTAAACGATGATTGGGACGTAACAAGCTTTGATGCACAAATCATAAAATTAATTGATATTAGTGGTGGTAATGGCGGAACAGATTACTTGAATTTTGGCAGAAACCCTTACGAAGATTGTAATGGAGGAGGTAATACCACAGAGCTTGCCAATATTTTAATGGATGGGCAATGGTATGTGCAAAGCTATATAGACGATGGCGATGACGAAACCAACGATTACAACGGTTATACCCTTACTTTTAATTCTGATGGAACTGTAGTTGCCGCAAATAATAGCAATACAATCAACGGGACTTGGAGTGTTGTTAACAGTAGTAATGGTCTTGATGTACTATTGGATTTTGGAACCGCGATGCCTTTTGATGAATTTAATGATGATTGGGATGTTGTTACCTACAACAATACAAGAGTTGAGCTATTTGATGTTAGTGGAGGTAACGGTGGTACTGATTACTTGACATTTCAAAAACTTTAGTTGCCTTTTTTATCCCCATGATTAAGCCACGGTTTCCCGTGGCTTTTTTGTTTTTATGAAATTTTAAAACTAATTAATTTCCATATAATGCCTTTCCAGCAGCCTCATATTTATCATTTGTGGTCCAGGTTGGCGTTTTTGGATCATTGGCAATAAGTCTTCCGGCCAATACATAGCTCTGAAAAAATTTCAGCAGATAGTCATAATCCAACGTGTCAGCTTCATCACCGGGTTGGTGGTAATATTTGGTGACATCACCATCAAAAGATTGAAAGCCTAAAGAGAAAGTAGGAGCGGGGATACCCTTTCTGGCGAAAACAATATTATCACTTCTTTCAAAAAGATTTTGTTCTGGAGCGGCATCATCAATTGCTTTTAAGCCAAAAGTTGTGGCTGCATCTTTTATATTGGCGGAAGCAGTGGTTCTGGGCAATCCAATAATTGAAATTACCGAAGTGTCATTATAGCCCGCATTGTCACTATTAAAACAATAAACCATTTTGTTTAAAGGGAGCAAGGGGTTTTCAACATAATATTGACTTCCCAGTAACCCTTTTTCCTCTCCTGTGAAAAGAATAAATAAAGCCGAACGTTTGGTTGGGTATTTTGCAATATTTTCAGCCATACTTAAAACCGTTGTTGTTCCCACGGCGTTATCTCTTGCTCCGTTGTATATTTCATCGCCGGTTTCATCGGGTTTGCCAATGCCCACATGGTCGTAATGTGCAGAATATATTATAAATTCATTTTTTAATTGAGAATCTGTTCCTTCAACCATTCCGATTACATTTTGGGAAATGATTGTTTGCTTGTCTTCACCTTCCATCATCAGTTTTGCACTCATATAATTTTTAGACTCAAATGCTTTGGCTTGAACATTATTTTCGTCGTGGACCCATAGATAGGCAAGCCCTTTTTTTCCGTCTTGGTTTTCTTTATCCTTTGCAATTTCTATTCGGTCACTATTAAAATTATGGTCAATATAGCCCCACGTTGTTTCATTGGCGTCCAAAAGCTCAATCACGGCAATCGCTCCATGGTCTTTTGCCAATTGCTCTTTCTGTTCAACCAAGCCAAAAGCAGCGCGGGTATCTGTAACTTTGGGTGCTCCGGATCTTACAATTACAATTTTTTCCGAAACATTTTTTCCTTTATAATCGTTTTCAAGGCCGTAACCTAAATAAATGGCTTCACCCGTGAACTCCATTTTATTCGGTTTTAATACCACTTTTCTCTTTAGTTCCTTGCCGTCAATTGCTAAAAGCAAACGCTTTATTGGGCTAACCTTATTCAGTTTTATTTCTTGAAAATAGCTTTCGGTGTTTGAGCCTTTCATCACGTTTTGTGTAACTGGTTTTACGCCATAACTTCTAAGGGTATTGGCAAGATAGGCAGCAGCAATTTTATTTTCAGGTGTTCCCGTTTGCCTTCCTTTCAAAAGATCATCGGCCAAAAAGTATATGTGGCCCTCAATTTTGTTCTTAGTAATGGTAGCTTCTACTTTCTCTTTATCGGATTGTGAGTAAAGAGTGATTGAGCTTAGCAATAACGAGATAAAAAAAATGGTGTACTTCATAATTTAATTTGAAAATTGGTTAAAACTGTGCATAAAGATAAGTTTTGTATTGAAACAATAAATTTTATTTTTTTAAAACTGTTTAATCTTTTCACATAAAACTTAAACAAAAGTTAAAGTGCTTTTTATGAGGGATTTGTTTAAATAGTTTTGTTGGACTAATAAATAAACTATAAAACCCATGAAAAATTTACTGAAAATCTCACTGATTGTTTTTATCACTTTAGGATTTGCTTCCTGTAGTGATGACGATGATACCAATCCAGACCCTCAAACAAATACGATTGCTGATTTTGTTGCATCAAATGATGATTATTCCTCTTTAAAGGCAGCGTTAGATAAAACTGGGCTGACCGCAACCCTTGATGGACAAGGAAGTTTTACGGTATTCGCTCCAAATAATGCAGCTTTTTCCGCCTTTTTAAACGCAAATGGTTTTGCAAGTTTGGATGATGTTCCAACAGCTTTGCTTACGAATGTATTGTTAAATCACGTTGTTAGCGGTGTTAATATGGCTAGTGATTTAACAACAGGTTACGTAAATACCTTGGCAACAGAAGCTTCCTCAGGGGCTAATTTAAGTATGTATGTAAATACTTCCACTGGTGTAAAATTGAATGGAATTTCTACCGTAACAACTGCGGACATTGAAGCTGACAATGGAGTGATTCACGCTGTAAATGCTGTAATTGCATTGCCAACGGTAGTCACCTTCGCTACTGCCGATTCAACTTTCGCTACCTTGGTTACAGCTTTAACACGTGCAGACCAGCCAGATTTTGTGGGTATTTTGTCAACTCCAGCTGGAACTTCTCCAGCACCTTTTACGGTTTTTGCTCCAACAAATGATGCTTTCACAGCTTTATTGGCTGAATTGGGAGCAAGTAGTTTAAATGATATTGATGGCCCTACACTTACAGCTGCTTTAAGTACGCATGTTATAGCTGGTGCCAATGTTCGTGCAGCAGATTTGGTAGATGGAACTGTAACAACTCTAGGGGCAGACTTGGTTGTTGATGCGTCAAACGCTACTCTTACAGATCCAAACGGACGAGTAAGTAATATTATAGTTGTGGACGTTCAAGCCTCAAACGGTGTTGTTCACGCTATCGATAAAGTACTTCTTCCCCAATTATAATACAGGTACTTTATTGGAAAAATGCTGCTTTCTTTTTCAGATGGCAGCATTCTTTATTTTTAGGACTTCTCAATCCAAATGATAAATTTCCATAATCTCTTTCAGGATTTGGTCAAAATCAATTTTTAAATCGATCAATTTTCCGGTTTCCATATCCATAACCCAGCCGTGCACGGTTAAGTTTCGGTTGCGGTTTGCAAGTTGTACGTCAGCCGTTTTTATTACGTTAACGCACTGTTCCTGAACGTTTAGCTCTACCAATCTTCTGTACTTTTCTTCTTCGTTTGAAAAGGAATTCAATTCTTTTTGATGTAATCTATAAACATCGCGAATATTTCGCAACCACGGGTTCAAAATACCCAAATCCTGGCTCTGCATTGCAGCTTTTACGCCACCACAACCATAATGGCCGCAAACAATTATATGGTTCACCTTTAGGTGGTTTACGGCATAATTAATAACACTCATGGCACTAAGGTCTAAATTTGAAACCATATTTGATATGTTTCGCATCACGAAAGCCTCTCCAGGTTTGGCTCCCATAATTTCCTCTGCTGTAACGCGGCTATCGCTGCAGCCAATATAAAGTACGTCTGGGTTTTGTCCATTTGCCAGATTTTTGAAATAATCAGGATTGTTTCCCAATTTTTCATTTACCCAAGCTTGATTGTTTTTGAAGATTTGATCTATATTCATATTGTTTTTTGAAGGATTTTTTCAGAATTCAAAGATAATTAAATTACCTGTTTTGTATTTTCTATTCCTTTTAAAATGCGCAATCTTCCTGGCCCATTTTTAAGTGCGAGTGAATAGTGTTTTGCGGCTTCCTCATTTCTATTTTGGGTAAGCAACCAATCTGCAAACAACTCATGAGGCGGTTTTTGTATGGATGGCGGACCATAGCTAAAACTCAGACTATTCTCAATATCGATGGATTTTATAAAATGTTCTTCGGCCAGTTTTAAATCATTATTTAGTTCAGCGCGAAGCGCCATTAATTGGTTTTGTCTTATTTCAGATTCTTTTAAATCCATTTCCGTAGCTTCATCGCGTGTAACTGCTGAACAAAGTTTGGAACTGCCTTCTGCTACAACAAAGGATTCCCTTTTATGATCTTGTTCCATAGTGTTAATCAAGCTGTCCAATTTTGATATATTACCTTCTTTAAAAGCTTTCATCCCTTCCAGAAAGTGATATTGGGAACGAACGGAAATATTCAAGTCGGTTATATCTACAGGAATATTTGCTATTTCACCGTCCCATTCATCTGTCTCGGTTAAATAGGTTCCTTTTAAAAATACCACATGCACTCGTGCTTTTTTTGAAGGGGTTTCAGCAGCATATTTTTTCATATCAAGCACCATTTTTTTTGCTTCTTCCTGATTTCCTTTTTGAAGATAGCCGTATTCTAACCAATGGAAAGCGTGATAGCCACGAGAGTCGTTGTCCAGATTTTTTTTCTCCATTCTGTTAAGGCTTGCTTGGTAGGAAGCAATATTTGAAGAAATTACATCATCCCACATCCCCATTGCAACATAAATATGTGAAGGCATATGCAGTGCATGGCTGGCATCTGGCGCTACTTTTGAATAGGCATTGGCGGCATCCAGCGCAAGTGAAGCGTGGTTGGGATCGTCATAGGAATGTATTAAATAATGTAAAGCTCCGGGATGGTTTGGGTTTTCCTTTAAAATACCTTTTGCAATTTTTGCTCCTTTGCCATAAATCACATCGTCTCTTCCTTCTTCAACGGAACCCAGCAAAGACAGTGCATAAAATGCAGCAACTTCTTGATTGGCTGGATATTTTTTGTACAAACTTTCCATAAACTCGGAATAGCCAATATCACGTTCCTTTTTTTCTGTTTTTGGTTTGTAAAGTATGTGTACTGCTTCAATTAAATCATTTTCAAGTTCCGTTGTTTCTTGTTTGGAATTAATTTCGTCAAGTTGCTCCAAAACTATAGCGGCATCTTCATAATCCTGTTCCTGCCATAAACTGTGGTTATAGGTCATGGCTTCGCCCCAATACGCCATTGCCATTTCAGGGTCTTCCTTTTTTGCTTTTTGAAAAGCTTCGCGGGCGTCTTCGTATTCAAAGGAATGCAGTAATAGCAGCCCTTTTTTAAAATGGGGTAGAGCATTTTTGTTTCCAGTGACAGAAATATTCACAACACCCAAAGCATCAGTTTCTTTTTCTTTCTGTTTACAGGAAATTATAAGAAATAGTGCCAAAAAAATTGATAGATACTTCATAATAAATGTATTGGGTGATTTTAAAGATAATGAATTTTGCTTTATTTGAATTCCCCTGTATTTACATCTTTAATAAACTTTATCAATCCCGGAAAATAATTTTCTGGATCGTCATATTGTGAACAATGTCCAGCATTTACTGTCAAACTTCTTCCGTTTTGAACCTGTGTGCTCATCCATTCCATATATTTTGGATCCATGGTGTCGTATTTTCCGCCAATCATTAATGTTGGAGTTTTAATTTCTTTTAATCTATCTGAAACATCCCATCCTTTTAAAGTTGCATTTCCCGTTACACCAAATTCGCTGTAACCTTGCATATAGATATAAATATTTGGGTTGAGGTGTGAAAAGGCGCGATTGATGAATTCTGGCCATTCATCCAAAGGTTTGCGAAGAATATGCTCTGTATAATAATTGTTCATCACGAGTTCGGAATATCTGGGATTTGAGAAATCTTCTTTGGCTTCCAATTCCTTGATTTCTTTATAGATTTGTGGAGGAAGTTGGGCTCCCAAAACTTCGGCATATTTTTCATATTCTGGAATGCTCGCCATCATATTTGAAATAATCAAGCCTTTTAAATTATCTTGATATTTCAACGCATATTCCATCGCCAAAATTCCGCCCCACGATTGGCCGAGTAGGTAAAAATTTTCTTTATCAAGATTTAATGCTTTTCGCACTTGCTCTACTTCTTCCACAAAATGTTCAGTGGACCAAAGGGTGGAATCGTTTGGTTTGTCGCTGTAATAACTGTCCAATTGATCGTAATAGATGTATTCAATTTCTTCATTAGGAAAGTAGCCGTCAAAATTCTCAAAAAATTCGTGTGTTCCGCCGGGACCGCCGTGAAGTAACAAAACCTTCATCTTTGGATTGTTGCCCATACGTTTTGTCCAAACATTAAAAGTGCCTTTTGCGGTTTCAATTGGAATCATTTTGATACCTCCGGTATTTTGGTCATCGCTATTGGAATAATCGAAATAGCTGGATTTGCTGGCGGTTTCTGTTTTTGAGGTTTCTTGTTTTTCGGCACAACTAAATAAAAGTGTTGCTGAAAATATTAATGTGTAAATTATGTATTTCATAACGGTTGATTTAGTTGTTTTTTTTTGAAATTATAGAATTATTTTTTTCATATATATTTTGATTTTTTTTACTTACCATCCTTCTACTTGATATTTATTTGGCCCAATTTGCCCAGTTTTTGAAAGTGAAGCGCATTCGTCATTTCTTTCAAAAATAGCATCGGTTGGTTTTACAGCTCCGTTAGACATTGTAGGGTAATCATAAACAGTGTAAGTGTAGCCAACGGTACTGCAAGGATGTCTGTTACCGTCTTGCGAGCCCCAATATTCAGTAAAATTATACGATACAGGTGCGAGTCTTTGCCAGGATTTTGGCACTAAAATTTTACCAATAAATTCTTCTTTTTCAGTTTCCATGTCCATTACCCAAGACCCCCACCAAGTTCCAGTTTCTGGCGCAACTGCCTTTTCTAACTCCCAAACTCTTACACGATATTTACGCCCTTCTTGCCAATTGTACTTTATTCTGCAAGAATAGCCGCTCCCTTCGTGGCCAAATGCTTCGGAAAATCCATTGGCTGCACTTTCTACACCTTTTGAATCCCAAATTGAAAAAATAGCAATCTTTGTTTGCTCTCCTTTAAATGAAGCTGTAGTTTGAAGCCCCATATAAGCAGACTTACCGTTTACAAAAGAGAATTGATGTGCCCAATAAAAATTGGGTGCTTCTTTTTCAACAGTGAGAAAAAAGTCCAAATTATTATAACCGTAACTATCAGCATTTAGTTGCGGCCAATTAAAAATTGCGGAAGCTACATAGGTTGGCGATTTAAATGTCAATCCGTTATCATTCGTATTATTTTGAGAGTTTAAAACGCTGTGTCCGAAAAAAAATAATAGCAAGGCTGAAATGTAAATTTGCTTGTAATTTTTCATAATGGTTGGTTTATGTTAGTTGGTTTCATTCGCTATTAAAACCCGAAGCAGATTTCCGCCAAGGATTTTATCAATATCTTTTTCGCTATAGCCTTTTTCAGCCAAAGCTTTTGTGATTTTTATATAATCTGTAACATCGTCCAACTCTTTTGGTGGCAGAAAAATTCCATCAAAATCGGAACCTATGCCCACATAATCCACGCCAACTAATTTAATAACATATTCAATATGTTTAATTACCCATTCAAATGGTGCACGAAGAGCTTCTGACTCTTCAGTATATTTTTTGTATATACTTTCTTGGGCTAAAAATGGCTCCATTCCCGTTTGCATTAGGGAATCTATTTCTGCTTTGTGGCTTTCAATAAATGCCATTTCCCTTGCGTCAACCGAAGGATCAATAAATCCTGAATTAAAATTAATTTGAATAACGCCGCCATTTTTGGCAATGGCTTTTATTTGGTCGTCCTTTAAATTTCGTTTGTGCGGACAAAGGGCATAGACTGAACTATGGGAGGCGATAACAGGTTTTGTGGTTGTTGCAATTACATCATAAAACGTTTGCTCGCCAACGTGCGAAATATCTACCATCATTCCTAAGCTATTCATTTTTTGAACTACTTGTTTGCCAAAAGCTGTAAGCCCATTTTTTCCTTCGGAATTTTTTGCGCCCTCGGGATTGGTCTCGTCCGAAGCACTTGTTGCCCAAGGGGTAGAGTTATTCCAAGTTAAGGTTATGTACCGCGTGCCACGATTGTAAAGCGCTTCAAGTTTGCCCAAATCGTTTTCAAATTGATGGCCGCCTTCCACACCAATCAATGCTGCAATTTTGTTCTGTTTTACGGCTTTTAAAAGTTCTTTTGAATTGGCGACTTTTACAATTTTATCGGGATTCCGTTTAATAACGGCATCCAAACTATCTATTTGGCGGTTGGCAAAATCATACGGATTCTGTTTTTCGCCATCGCTCCAAACGGAAAAGAACTGAACATCTACGCCACCTTCTTTTATTCGATTTAAATCACTGTGGGTTTTGCCTTTTAAATTGGTATCAAAAACAAAATTCTTTTCCATGGTTTGGGTAAGAAAATCATTGTGGGTATCAACCAAAATTGCATTTTTGTGGATGTTTTGGTAGTTTTGCGCGCTTAGTTGAAATGTTGCGATTAAGCTGATGAAAAGTAGTTTTGTTTTCATAATATAGTTATTGATTGCTAGCTTTTTCTCATTAAGAAAGTTTTTGCTGATGTTTCTGAAAAGTTTGACCATTGTTAAAGTTAATCTTTAATTACCTGAGGAGCAGCAAATTTCTGATTTAATATTACAAAGCTATCTACTGTAACTCTGTGTTTGTCAAAATTTATAAATCGAATGAGAATTGCCATAATCAGAGGCATAATGGCTATAATAAGAAAAACGATTTCCCAACTATAGTGGGTTTTTAAAACGCCGAGCATGGCAGCTCCAGTCGCTCGTCCCATATTTGAGAGTGCCATATAAATTGTAAATTGAGTTGCCGCAACTGTTTTCCAACACAAGTGCATTGCCGCCGCAAACATTGCAATACATAAAAAAGTGTATAATGTGTAATAGGATAAGATAAAGCCATAAACAACCACATTGTTGCTCCATAAATTGGTCATAAAACCAAATACCGCAATAAGGATAATTAGTAAACTTAAATACACTGAAAGCATCTTGATTTTACCAAAATAATCTACCAAATAGCCACCAATGAACATGCCTAAAAATCCTCCTATTACCGTTGTAATTGAAAACGCATTTGAAAAGGAAGTGTTTGTCCAGCCCAATTCCTGAATACTAAAAATAGGAAGTAGTGTATCTATAAGCCCGAACATTAAACCTATCACAAAAGCTCCAATACCAAACACGACACTCGATTTTAGGCGCACAACTTTATAAAGACTTTTAAATATATGTTTCCAACTTCTCAACTGTGTTTGCTTTGATTCTGAAGAAACTTCACCCGGGCTCCACGGCATTAATTTTTCTCCAGCTCGTTCCTTAAAATATATTGGGAAAATCATAATCATTGCCACTGCAATGGAAAGTGAGGAAATGGCTATTGAAAAACCAACCGTATTGATAAGCCAAGTGCCAATAATTAAAGATGCAGAAATGCCAATGGTTTTGGTTCCCCACATTAAACCATTGGCTCTGGCCTGTTCGTTTTCGGGAATCACATCTACCGCCATTCCATCGGTTGCCACGTCCTGAAATGCTCCAAAAAAACTGATAAAAAATCCTGCCGCCATCAATCCAAAAGCATTGTTTAAAGGGTCAGGAATTAGCCCGATGCACAAAAAACTGATGATTAATCCCAATTGCCCAAAAATAACCCATGGCCTTTTTCTGCCCATTGCCAAGAAAGTCCAACGATCCATTAAGGGGGCAATCAAAATTTTAAAGCTCCATGGAATTCCAATTACCCCAACATAGGCAGCAATTTCCATTGCGGACTTATCATTCATCGCCAACCATGCGGGGATGGCAAAAAAAGTAATTCCTTCAGGTATTCCTTGGGCGGTATATAGCGCGGAAAAAGTAACGTAGCGCGTTAAAGCATTATCAGTTAAAATGCGGCTGAATCTTTTTTTTTGTCTATTTTTTTCTTTTGCCATGACATTGGTTTTAAGTGTAAGGAATAAAAATCCTTCGTTTTATTTATGACATGGGGAAACTGTCTGTTTTCTCGGAATATTGCTATTTATTTTCCGCCTCTGCAAGCTTCTTAGTATCTACATACTGCTGAAATGCGATTACTTTTCCATCTTTCAAAGTCCATAAATGTGCTACCTGAGCATCAATTTTTTTGCCTGTAGCTTTTACTGTAGCATCATATCGCAATGTGGCAAGTACTTGATTATCGCTCATTTCGTGAAGTTTAATATTTTTCAATTTGAAACCGTCATACATGGCGCCAAGACGAACAAAAACACCATTTAATATAGCGTCTGGTCCTATGTAAGGATTGCCATCTGCCAATGAATTGCTTTCGGCTTCGTTCCAAACTATTTTGGCATCCATTGCTCCAAGTACTGAAGGAATGTCACCAACTGCAAATGCTTTATATACCCCATCAACAATAGCTACATTATTTGGATCGCTAACCAATCCCAATTGTTGCATAAGCACACCATTGTCCATAAAATCCTGCTCTTGGGCAATGCGTCCATTTTTCATTAAAACTAATGTTACTCCATGGACATCGACCGTTTTTCCAGTAGCTGGAATGCCGAAGAAATCGCCAGTATGTTTGCCTTGAAATCGCCAATGTTTAACAATTTTATTGCCTTGACCAAAAGCATCTTCAACAGTGAATTTAACGTCAGAAAATCCCGTTATGAAATTTTGGTAATATGCCTTGAAATCTGCAATGCCTACAATATTTCCACTATCGTTTAACTGAACGACATTTGGGTCGAAGTTTTTATCATTGATAAGATCAATTTGACCTTTATTAACGATGTCATTCCAAACCTGCTCATACATTTTAAGGTCTTTTTCAATATTGCTTTTTTGAGCGAATACTGTTGAAATGCTTAATAAAGCGATGGCTAAAAGTAAATTTGATGTTTTCATTTTTGAATGGTTTTTATAGTTGATTTATTTTTGAATTTTAATCATTTACGCCATATTTAATTTGCCGGCTATATTCTTCAGCATCGAAAGTGCCTTTAGACTCTTTTATTAAACCGTTTTCATCAATTTGCCAGAGTTCAAATCCGCTGATGTTCACTTTTTTACCTGTGCCATTTGGACCTGTATTCGTTCCGGTTAACGTCCAATGAAACTCGTAGCCATGTTTGGTTTTTATTAATTTGTCAAAAGCCACAATCATATCATCCGGAAAGGCATCCATAAATGCTTTGGCACTTTGGGTAATGGCGGTCCTTCCCACAGCAGGTGTGCCTTTGTTTATAGTTAATGAACCATTTTCAGCATAAAATGAAGCCACAGATTCTGGTTTTTGGCTACACCATGCTTGGGCGTAGTCTTTGGCAAATGCATTGATATCAAACATCGTATCGTTATTTATTTCTGAAGAAATTATTCCTGTAATTGCAGATTCAGCACTTCCATGCGGATCTGGATTTTGAGCCTGTACACCAAGTATGCTTATAAAATGGAAGGGTAGAAGTAATAATATTTTTAATTTCATCATATTGGGTTTTTATAAGTATCTATTGTATTTTCTCTTTGTTCTTTCTTCTCAGTAAATAATATTTTCCAAAATTCTTCCCAAGTTGCTTTCAGCCATTGGTATTTTGCGGTCTGCGGCAAAGATTTTCTGAATTTCATTTTTAAGCTCACAGATTTCCAACTCAGAATAATGGTGGTGCTCCAAGACATCCTGAATTTTTTCAAGACTTTCATCTTCATCATCATTTTGAAATATTCGATGCATTTTATCGAAAACTTCATTGGATACTTTTGCCTTTATGAGCGCAATCTCTTCCTCGGCTTCAACTTTATCAGCCTTTGCACAGAGAATTAGTATATAAGTTTTCAGCTCTTCCTTGCTCCATTGTGTTTGATCGGTCTTCATGATTTTAACTTTTGAATACTAAAAAATTAATCTACATGTCTGGTTGAGCGCAGTCGAAACCTTTTTTGTCATTAACTCCATAAGGAGTTCTCGACTGCGCTCGAACAGACATATAGAAGCTATTAATTATTTTCTATCGGCAACTTTTACATCACCACTAATTCCACTTAATTCTGGAACATAAATCCAAATTTCGGTATCGCCGCCATTGGTCACGTCCATCCAGTCCTTTAAAAACCGGTCCCAACTTCCGGCTCCGTACATTTCGTCATATTTATTTGAAATGTCGTGATCTTCGCCCAACCATGCCGATTTTTCAAAAAATGAAATGACCGCCAGGTCCCGTCCTTCTTTGGTGCTGGAAAATTCATTGGTGTAAATACCATAGATATCTTCAGGCGATTTTGAGGCGTACATGTCGTGGACTTTTTTTACTAAGGCCATAGCTTCTTTGTATTTACCTCTCTTTATGTCCCACGTGTCCACCTCCATATTTTTTATGGTGAAATCTTTCGGAAATCGAGACATTTCTGCGTTAAAACGCCAGTAACTTTGCGCACCGCTATCGGCTGTGATGTATGGAGCAACATTGTTGTTCCAATCGGCATCGTGTCCATCTTTTTGGGCGGGTCTATTGTCTAAAGAACTCCAAGGAAAGGGTCCCATAACCCATACATAGCTCCCGGTTTTGGGTCCGTTGGAAATCCAATACACACGTCCGCCATAAGGACCATCGCCGTGGTATTTTTTATTGTGTGCCGTAATCCCCTTTTCAAATTGTGTTATTTGACCAGGATTGGGCGTTAATAGTGCATTTTCGAATACGCCGTATTCGGTGTTGTTTTGCGATACTGCCAATAATGGAAGTAAAAGCATAGTAAAAATTAATTTTTTACTCACGGCCCAAATATTGTTGTTTTGGTGTTCGTGATTTTTCTTTGAAAAATTCATAATGTTTAATTTGTGTTTCCGCCTTAGGCGAAAACGGGTTAGTATTAAATTGTTTAGCTTAATCAACTGGGGAGTTTCTTGATTAATCAAATAATTTAGCGTTGTAATAAGCTGTTTCCGAAATTATCTTTCCTTCTTTATTAAAGTAGTTTACATAGTGAATGGGAAGGATAATCGCTTTTTTGTCTGATTTGCGAATTAGGTTAATATTCCACCAAGACATAACCACGTCTGCATCACCCATTTCGTAATGCAAATAGTCTGGATAGCCAACCATGTCTATGCTGGAAACTTCATATTTATCTAAAATCTGTTTGTCTATAACTTTTTGTTCAGCCAGTGAAATACTTTCGTAATCAGGCGTACTGGAATCTATAAATTCAGCATCATCATCATAAAAACTATACATTTTGTCCAGATCATTGTTTTCCAAAGCATACACCATTTTTCGGACTGTATTAATATATTCGTGATGGTTGTAGATGGTTCCATTCTTCCTGTCGGTAAAACTGGCACGGATTTCATCAATCGGTCCGTCGTTTTTATAATAAATTAGCATCGCTATCTTATTGTTTTTATTGAGCGTGTACAATCTGTGTGATGCTGCATCAATTTTAACACCAGTGATTTTATGTACGCCTTTTATAAGATCCCAGGTCTGTACCCAAACGGCACCATCTGTATTGTCTTTTTTGTACTCAATGGCATCGGGATAGGAGTTGGGAAATGGAACAATATTATAATAGTCCAATTGGTCGTGATAGACCATTTGGTTGTCCAAAAAGGATTCTTTGTCCATTCCCTTGTCACTCGCCCTGTCCGAGGTACCGTTATAGGCCTTAAAATCGTCTGTTAAGTAGCTTGCCATTTTTGACCGATCACCGGCGACTGAAGCTGCTACAAATTGGTTTACAACATCTATGGATGGATGCTCAATGTAAACTGTTCCGTTCTTTTTTTGTGCGGTGGCAATGAAGGCTATGAGCATCATTACCGAGAGAATTTTTGTTTTCATTGTTATATATTTATTTGGTTAATATTCTGTTTGATTTTATTTTGAATAATTGTTTAAAGTTTCTTGAACAGGTTTAAATTTTATTTCCAATTCTTTTTGCGCCAGTCCATTTTTATAAATAATGGACGCATTGTTTTTTGGCGGTTGATGGTTTAGCATCAGTGTTATGTCTGAAACAGGATAGCTTTCGCTGCTCAACAAATAATTTTTACTATGTAATCCTAAAGTGGTTGCGGCTTTAAAAATAGCTTCGGCTACGTCTTGAACATCTACAAGGGCAAATTCCACATTGCTATCATAAAGCATCTGCACAAAAGGGTTGGGCGCAATTTTATTTTTGAATAGAAATTGCAGCCCCGTAGATGTGGAATCTTCACGTTCAGAAAGGGATTTGCCCATTACCCCAACTGGCGAAACTGAAATGATTTCAAAAGGAAGCACCGGGTTTTGATTGATAAATTTTTCCACCACTTGGTTTGCAAGAAATTTAGCCTGGGCATACGGATGGCTATCCGGACTCGTGAATTTCAAATCGGTTTCATCAAAAGTATCCGTAGGTTTTTTAGTTCCTGCTGGAAGTGGAAAGTTTGTATTGTAGGCAGCAACTGAAGCAATTAAAATAACTTTCTCAATTGAAGGCGTATCACTTATGGCTTTTAGAAAATTTTCGGTTCCTTTTATTGTAGGGTCAAAAAGCTCTGTCTGCGGATCTTGCACATCCAATTGAAAAGGCGTTCCGCCGTGAACCACAATTTCACAATCGCTTATAAAGTCTTTTAGTGTTTCCAAATCTTCCACTTTTAATGCACTAATGTTGAGGTTATCTGAGTTTTCAATATTGAAGAGATGCTTGTATTTTTCACTCTTTTTAATATCGGTAACAGATACTTTCACGTTGTATCCTTCTTCCAGAAATTTCTTGGTGATGTAGCTTCCTATAAAACCTGAACCACCTATAATGCCTACTGTTTTCATAATGCTTGGGTTTTTGTTAAAAACCTAACAGGCTAGCTGAATCCTCACTTCCAACGCCTGTTAGGCTAACATATTTATTGTTAGGATTGTGGTTCTTCGGGCCCTACATTTTTTTCCGCAGCATTTTTCTCTGCTTCCTGCATGGCTTGTATATCCAACATTATTTTTGAAAGATCCCAATACCCAAATTCTTTCACTATTTTACCATCTATAAACTGTGCGGTAAGGTGTGTTGGAATGGTATAGGTTTTTTCATTTGCTTTTAAGGTTCCTTTCCACAGACCCCAAAAGTTTACCCAGGTTTGGTCCTTGTCGGTAACTACCATTTCATATTCAGACTCACCATCCACATATTCCCAGCTTGAAAAGAGCGCGGCGTCATCTTTGTCATTCTGAACCAATTCCGCAAGGGTTTGCCCATTTGCTTCGGTTACATTATTCATGATTTTTACAGTATCTGCATAATGAGTAGCCATTGCTTCCCAATCTTGTTTTGAGTATGCATCGATAACTTTTTTGTAAGTGTCAATCTCTGGAGATTGTTGAGTGTAGCGCTTTTCCTGTTGTTGGCAAGCGGTAAGCGAAAGGACTATTGCAAGCCCTAAAAAGAGTAGTTTTTTCATAATTTTGAATGATTTAAATGGTTAGTTAGTTGAAAAAATGTTGCGGGGAGTGCATCTAAGTAACTGACAATCAAACAAAATTGGAAATGGTTTAGGACGAAGAAGGTCAAATTCTGTCCGAAGGAAAGGTTTTATTTGCCGAAGGGGGGTAATTCATAATTCAGAATTCATAATTCTGAATTATCTATATGGTTTGCAATCGCTTAAGAAGTTCTGTGCGCATCGCTTTGCTCATCGGGATTGCTTTTTTTGAAATAACAACGTGCGTACCCGCCACCTCATCTATCTGCGAAAGATTGATGATGTAAGAGCGGTGAATCCTAAGAAAATGGTTCTGTGGAAGTTTTTCGTCAATATCCTTTAAAGTCATTACTAAAAGATATTCCCGGCCCTGCGAAAAAATGCGACAATAGTTGCGATCTGCTTCAATATAATAGATGTCTTTGATGTCTATTTTCAACATCTTTTCATTATGGCGAACAAAAATGCGGTCATTCAATATGAAATCCGTAGTATTTCCATTAATTGCTGCTGAATCATTTCCATTGCCGTTTCCGTTGCCATTTTCTGAAGATTTTTCCAATGAAATTCTATCAACGGTTAACTCAATGGCACGCTGTAAATCCAGTTTTTTGAAGGGTTTTGAGATAAAAGCGTACGGATGGGTTTCCTTGGCGCGGTTAAAATGTGCCTCATCTGCATTTGCGGTTAAATAGATAATTGGGATATTATAGGATTTTTGAATTTCGTGGGCGGTTTCAATGCCGTCCATTTCGCCTTTTAGCCTAATATCCAATAAAACGATGTCTGGTTTGTCTATTTTTATATGTGAAAGTGCTTCTTCGCCGCGGGGAAGAATTCCTGTAACTTCATATCCCAATTCACTTAATTGCAAAGAAATATTGGCGGCGATTACCATTTCGTCCTCAACGATCAATATTTTTATTGCTTTCCCCATTAAGCTATTTTGAAGTTTTTAAAGTTGAAAAATACAGCAGTGCCGTTTTTATAGTCTTCGGAAATAGTGCCGTTCAATTGTTGTGTTAATAACTGAATTAATTGTGTGCCAAATCCCGTTCCTTTGGGTTTTGAACCTTCCGTTTTACCAATGCCGTTGTCTGTAACTTTTAGCAAAAGGTCATTGTTCTCTTTAACAAGGCTGATGTTAATTTGTCCTTTTGCTCCTTCGGGGAAAGCGTATTTTAGGGCATTCGTTAAAAGTTCGTTCACAATAAGCCCAATTGGAACAGCGGTATCCACATCTAGATTCAAATCGTCCATCGCGCATTCTATCTTTACTTTTTCTTCTGCATTGAAAGTGTCCAAAACACCTTCACCTAAATTGATAAAATAATCCTTCATTTCAATACTGCCCAAGTTTTCGCCTTGATACAATTTTTGGTGAATAATACCCATACTTTGCACACGATTTTGGCTGGCGAGCATAGCCTCTTTGCTGGCGCCATCTTCCAGTTTTGCTGATTGAAGTGCGATAAGGCTTTTCACCATTTCCAGATTGTTTTTAACTCGATGGTGAATTTCTTTCAACAGCAATTCGTTTTGTTTGTTTTTGGCATCCAGTTCTATATTTAAAACAGAAAGTGCTTTTCGTTTTTTTCGAATGTTTTTAAGTGTAAAATACATTCCGAAGAGAATAACTGCCAATAATCCGGCGATGCCAATATAAAGAAATTGCGTTTTGCGTTGTTGTGCAATTTTAGCTTCTTGGTCCAAAATTTCCAAATCCTTTTGCGCTGTTTCATATTTTACTTGCAGCTCGCTATCCTTTCGTGCGATGATGGTATTTAAGTATTCCGTATGGCCTTGTTCGTAGAGTTCGTGATATTCCAAGGCATTTTTATAATCCCCCAATTCGCTGTAAATATTGGAAACGTGCATATAGTTTTCCCAAAGGTTTTTGGTATTCCCTATTTGCTTCATAATTTCTATGGCTCTTAGATTGTAAGGCAGTGCTTCGGCATATTTTCCTTGTAAAATATAGACGTGACCAATATTTGCCGTTGGCGGCATGGTATAGCGCAATAAGCCTATCTTTTTTGCACCTTCATAGCAAAAGTTATAATCTGCAATGGCTTCGTCATAGCGTTCCATATATTTGTAGATGTTTCCACGACCATTATAGCAGGCCAAAAGTGGGGCATCCGTGATTCCTATTTTTTTGTATAAATCAATGGCGTGATTCATACTTGCCAAACTTTCTTCCAGATTTCCGAGAAAGAGTTGATTTTCGGCAAGTCTGCGATAGGAAAGAGCCATATCTTCTTCATAACCATTTTTCTCTTGAATGGCGATGGCTTTTTTGCAGTATTCCGCTCCTTCGGCATAACTATCAGAATAATAGAGCAAGTCGCTAATTTTTGTATAGCATTGTGCAACACCACGCTGATCATCTGTTTTTTCGTAGAGTGCGAGTGCTTTATACACGGCCTCAGAAGCCTTGTCGTACTCTGCCGTTCCACTGTAGTTAACTACTAATAAAAGATAAGTATCCGCAAGTGGTTTGCTCATTTCCTCTTTTTTATAAAGTGAAATGGCCTTTTTCAAATAAACGATGGAGGAATCAAGAACGGTATGGTCTTCGTGCCATTTTGCCAAACCGATATAAGCTTCCCCAAGTGATTTAAAATCCTCATTTTTTAAGGAAAGTTGAATTGTTTTTTTGAAAGTGTTGTATTCCAAAAGCGTATCCTGCGCTTTCTCAAGTTTTTCATTTAGATAGGAACTTTTAAGCGTGTCTTCTTGTGTTTGGGAAGGAGTTTGGGGAAGACTGCTCCACGAAACGCAAGCTAATACTGCAGAGAGTAATAGTCGTTTCATTTTTATTGATGATTGGTTGTTAGTTGATTATAAAGATAGGGAGATTAATTTTATATGCAAATGTATTATTCCGTCCAATTTGAATATAAAATCTTCCACGCAGAAAATTAGCCGTACCTTCGCTGCTTATTAAAACCGTCTTCTTAGTTTTAATGGTTTTTAAAAAGACCGAATTCTAAAAGCGCCGCGATAAAGTATCTCCAAGCGCAGCGGTCTAAAAAAATACAAAGCGTAAAGTTTTTGAATTCTAATAATCGAAGAATCCAAAAGCGAAGCGCTTCCAACAATCTAAATAAAATATGTCATTTAAATCACTTGGGCTTTCCGATGCCCTGCTGAAAGCAATCAGCAAAAAAGGATATGAAACGCCTTCGGCAATTCAACAAAAAGCAATTCCCTTAATTTTGGAACGAAAAGACGTGCTGGCCTCTGCCCAAACGGGAAGCGGTAAAACTGCGGGCTTTGCATTGCCTATGCTTCAAATATTGAACAATCAACCTCCTTTGCGCCAACGTCCCGTTCGCGCATTAATACTTACCCCAACCCGAGAACTTGCAGCACAGGTGCAGGATGAGTTTAAGGAATACAGCGAATTTACCGACCTTCGCTCCACTGTTATTTTTGGTGGCGTGGGCGCCAATCCCCAAATTCGTGCCTTGCGAAACGGTGTGGATATTTTGGTGGCAACACCGGGCAGGTTGCTCGATTTGGAAAGCCAAAACGCACTTTCGCTTTCAAAGGTGGAAATTCTCGTTTTGGACGAAGCCGACAGAATGCTCGATATGGGTTTTCTGCGCGATATTAAAAAAATACTTGCTTTATTGCCTTCAAAAAGACAGAATTTGCTGTTTTCGGCAACTTTTTCAAAGGAAATAAAAAAGCTGGCAAGCGAGTTTTTGCACCATCCTGTTTTGGTGGAAGCCACGCCGGAAAATACTACGGTTGAAAAAATTGACCAAACCGTTTATAGGGTTGACAAAGCCCAAAAAACCGATTTAATAATTAAACTTATTTCCGAAGGTAATTGGCAACAGGTTTTGGTTTTTACGAGAACCAAGCACGGCGCCAACCGTTTGAGTGAAAAACTTGAAAAAGCGAAAATCACTTCAGCAGCAATCCACGGAAACAAAAGCCAAGGTGCTCGAACTAGAGCGTTGTCCGGGTTTAAGGAAGGGAAAGTACGCGTTCTGGTTGCAACCGATATTGCAGCCCGTGGTTTGGATATTCCATTACTGCCACACGTTATCAATTTTGAATTGCCCAACGTTTCCGAAGATTATGTACACCGCATTGGCCGTACCGGAAGGGCAGGAGCCAGTGGCGAAGCGCTTTCATTAGTAAGTCTTGATGAGGTTGGGTACTTAAAGGACATTGAAAAGTTGATTGGTGAACGGCTTCAGCCTAAAATACTTTCGGATTTTCAACCTACGGAAACCATGGCCGAAGTAAAAGCCGCGGAAGAAGAAAAGAAAAGAGAAAAAGCACAACGCCACAGCCGTGGCCGCAATTCTGGCACGAAGGTAAACACACATTCCAAAAAAAACAGCAATAGAAATAAGGGAAGAAGGTAAATGCTTCTTTTTCGGTTTTCACTTTAAATTTTACTGTCTTTTATTGAATCGGTCCGTTCCGAAAAGATAAAAGACAGTAATTACATTTCATATTGTTTTGATGTTTTCCATTAGGCTTTTGGTGGAATTGGAGGCGGCACAAGGTTTGACACTGGCTTTATACTTTGCAGATATGCAAACATTGCTTTTAAATC
The DNA here is from genome assembly GCF_001641085.1 of Aequorivita soesokkakensis. GTDB lineage: Bacteria > Bacteroidota > Bacteroidia > Flavobacteriales > Flavobacteriaceae > Aequorivita > Aequorivita soesokkakensis. The sequence goes on from NZ_LXIE01000012.1 coordinate 206,450, forward strand.
GGCATCCGGTAAATTTGAAATGGATTGCCAAGGCATAGGCGGTAGCAAAGGTCTGTTATTTTCCATTCCTTTGTACTTTCCGTGCTTAATGGCATTTAAAAACTGCGCTTCCGTCCATCCACCGATGCCGGTATCATCGGGAGTGAGGTTAGCGGCGAAGGATGTTCCCCAAGGACCGATGGCTGCAGTAAGTCCAGGCGTGAAAAGAAGATATGACTTTGCGGTTTCCACATCATAAGCTCCCAAGACTTCATTAGCAGGGTGTCCGGAAAGCAAAAGATCTGGATCAATAATAGGTCCTTTATCTGTCATTTTTTTTGGGGAATGGCAATCATGGCAGCCTGTTGCGGTAACAAGCATCTCTCCACGTTTTATTGGTGATACCTCCACTTCAGTTGTTTTGGGTTCATACATTTTTGGTGTATCCTTTTCCTTTTTTTCTGAATTGCAGCCCACCATTATAATACAAAGCGCAGCTAACGTTAAAAATTGTTTTCTCATAATTTGGTTGATTTTAGTTAGTCACCCAAATTTAGAAAATTTCTTGTTTCCTTTTTAAAATTGACTTGTGTTTTTATCTGAAAATTAGATACTTATGTCTAATTTATTCAATTTAATAAAGTTTTCATTCTACGTCAATCGAAATTTTTTTTTAATTAAATAGAAAAACATCTATAATAAGACAATGTCTTTTTTTTCAATTGAAATTTTTTAAACGGTATTGCCTTCAGAGCTTCGTTGCTTCCGAATGTGCACAATAAGCGCAACTGTATACATAATAGCAGCAAAAAACCATAAATACTTAATTTTTTCCTTCCCCATAAAATAGTAATCGAAAGCAACACTCGCGGCCACAAGAATATTGAGGATAAGTATAATATAGTTTAATGTTATGCGCTTTTTTGGTGAAAGTTTTTTCAACAACATAAACAAATTGAAAAGAGCAGTTACAAACTGAAGGATGGCGAGGGCATTTTTACCTTCTTCCAAAAAACTTAAACCGCCAATAAAGAAGATAAAGGCATTTAAAAGAAAGCTGAATCTGAAGAGTTTGGCTTTTATCTTTGCATTCACCCTGCCAAAATAAAACATTTTTTTCATCCAAAGCCAAAATGTGATTTAGGAATATTTTTAAAGGGTTTCTTTTTTGAAATATTTCTTCCGCAACCAAAATGAAACCCGAACCAACAAAATCAAGGTTGGAACTTCAACCAATGGGCCGATTACACCCGTAAAAGCCTGCCCAGAATTCAGTCCAAAAACTGCTATTGCCACAGCAATTGCCAATTCAAAATTATTACCAGCTGCCGTGAAAGCTACTGCTGCTGTCTTGTCGTATTCTGCGCCCATTGCTTTTGTAAAGAAAAAACCAATGATGAACATTAACGTAAAATAAATAAGTAAAGGGACTGCAATAATCAGGACATCCATCGGTATTTCTACAATCAATTCACCTTTCAGCGAAAACATAACCACAATCGTAAATAAAAGAGCAATCAATGTCAATGGCGATATGGTAGGGATGAATTTTGTATTGTACCATTCCTCGCCTTTTAGCTTGACTAAAATCAATCTGCTTAAAATTCCCATTACAAACGGAATTCCCAAATAAATAGCAACACTTTCGGCAATGGTCGCTATTGAAATATCTACAATTGCACCTTCAAAACCGAAATAGGGTGGCAACACGGTAATAAAAAGCCAAGCGTAAAAACTATAGGCAAAAACTTGAAAAATACTGTTCAGCGCAACCAAACCGGCACCGTATTCACTGCTGCCTTTGGCGAGGTCGTTCCAAACCAAAACCATGGCGATGCAACGCGCCAGACCAATCAAAATAAGTCCGACCATATATTCCGGATAGTCGCTTAAAAAGATAATTGCCAGAATAAACATTAACACAGGGCCAATAATCCAATTGAGAACAAGCGAAATAGAAAGGATTTTTGTATTTCGGAAAACCTTTGGCAATAGTGCGTAATTTACCTTTGCCAAGGGCGGATACATCATTAATATCAAACCAATGGCTATGGGGATGTTTGTGCTGCCACTATTGAAGGAATTCAGAAACTCTGGAAAATTAGGCGCGAAATAACCTATGCCAACGCCCAAGGCCATTGCAATGAAAATCCAAAGCGTAAGATAACTATCGAGAAAACTTAATTTTTTAGTTGAAACCATTTTTTATGAATTGATTTGTGAAAAAACAAATTTCATCTCGGTCGCGATCTGGATACTGCGTTCCAAATACACTTCTTTTTGCTGGGGAGTACCATCTGAAATTTTCGGGTCTTCGTACATTATTGAAATACGTTTTTCCGAACCAGCTACAAAAGGACAGCCTTCATCGGCCTGCGAACAGGTCATAATTGCGGCAAAATCTGCTGCGGGGTTAGCCTCGTCATCATATTTCTTTGAAAAAGCAATAATCGGCGACTTTTCCAAAGCGTATTTTATGCTATAAATCGGGTTTTTGTTGTCTCCTTCTTTAGTAACTTCAAAGCCCGTGTTTTTCAAAGTCTCTACAACCATTGTGTAAACGGCAGTAGCTTCCGTCCCGCCGGAATAGCACGCTATATTTTTAATTCCGAAGTATTCCGCAATGGTCTGCGCCCAAATCTGCGCCAAATGGCTTCTGCGGGAGTTGTGTGTGCAGATGAAGTTTAGCTGGATTGGTTTTTCTTCCTTCTTTTTTGAATTTATATAATCAATAAGAGGTTGCAGAACGGTTTTCCTTTCTTCGGAAAGATTTGCTGTAACCAGTTCATCAATAAATTCTTGGATTGGTTTCAATAGTTTCATTATTTAATTTTTATATACCCACAACTTTACTGCGGCGTTCCAAAAGCACGTTGTCTTTCCAAACACCATGGAGTTGTCCCACTTTTTCTTTGTAACCTACTTCTCGGAAGCCGCATTTTATGTGCAATTTATGGCTGGCTACATTGTCACGAAATATTCCCGATTGCAATGTCCAGATATTGTTGGCCTCACTAATTTCAATTAAATTTTTCAGAAGAAATGCTCCCGCACCCTTTCCTCTTGCCGCTTCCGCAACATATACGCTCACTTCGGCAACGCCACCGTAAACGCAGCGACTGGAAACAGGGGAGAGGGCAGCCCAACCCAAATAGTTATTGTCTTCCACCGCCAAAATTCTACCGAAAGAAAGATGCCCAGCGTCCCACTTTTCCCAATTGGGAATTGTGGTTTCAAAAGTTGCAGTGCCTGTTTGCAGACCTTCGCCATAAATTCGGGCGACTTCGGGATAGTTTTCTTCTGAGATTTCAATCAGTTTCATACTAGCAACAATTACCGTCCGGGGAGCAGCAGGGCTCATCATTTATTTCAGCCAATTGTCTTTTCGGTTTTTCAGGTTTCGTTCCCGGTTTTTCAGCATAGACTGTAACACTGAAAATGCCTGTATCGGAAGTGTTGAATGTATTCACTTCTTCGGGCGAAAGATATTTTTCAAGAATATCATTCGGGATTACGATCGGTTTTTCCTTTTGGATTTGAATATTTTGAAAACCTGCGTCTTTTATGAATTGTAAATATTCGGTTTTTTGGATTGCTCCAGCCACACATCCCGCATACATTTCGGCATCTTCCTTTAAAGCATCGGGAAGATTTCCAACCAAAACAATATCGGAAATACTAAAATGGCCGCCCGGTTTTAAAACCCTGAAAATCTCGCCAATTACTTTTTGCTTGCTTGGCACAAGATTTAAAACACAGTTGCTTACAATTACATCTGCAACATCATTGTTCACGGGCATTGCATCAATATCGCCTTCCCTGAACTCAACATTGTTGTAGCCCAATTTTTCTGCATTGTTTCGCGCTTTTTGAATCATAATTGGGGTAAAGTCAATCCCAATTACCTTTCCTTCACTTCCGGTTTCGTGTCTTGCAACAAAACAATCGTTGCCAGCGCCGGAGCCCAAATCGATTACGGTATCTCCTTTTTTGATTTTCGCGAATTGCGTGGGAAGTCCACAGCCCAATCCTAAATCTGCATCTTCTACATAACCACCCGTTTCGGAATAGTCGTCCATCATTATATTATAAACCTTATTTGAAGGCGTAGTTGCGCCGCAGCAAGAGGAAGCGTTTTCAGCTTTGCCTTGTTCGGCTATTTTAGCATATCGATCTTTTACGATTTCTTTTAATTCTTGTTCGTTTTTCATTTTTAAAGCTTTTATAATGAATTTTATATTAGCAGCAGCCTGAGTTTGGTGAGCAACAAGGCTCAGCTTCTTGTAGTTCGCGAAGTTTTATCCTTGGTTTTTCTGAAGGAACGCCACAACTTTCTTTAGCTAGGCAATCTGTTTGTTTGGTTGTAAGAAGGAAATTGGTCCCGTCAAAGTCAAGCCCAAACTTACCGATAGTGTCCCCTTGGTATTCCACTTCAATATCTAAATCTTCAAGTCCCAAAACTTTTTCTGAAAGAGCAATAATGTTTGATAATTTTTCGGGATGTAATCGGTGGTTATAATCATCAGCATTCCAAAGCTGGAAGTTTGCAACTTCCTCATTACGTACCGTACCGCCGCAATCTATAAAGTGTTTAGTGATTTTCCCTACTTCGGTTACGTGAAAATGCGTTGGAACCAATTCTCCGTTTGGAAGCATAAAGGTTATTTGTTCTAAATTATTTAAATGGTCTTTTATTTCTGATAGTTTCATAATAATGTGTTTTTATAATTTAACAACAATTGTTTTTATTTTCAATGTCCTGGTCCAAAAACTGGTTCATAACCGTTTTCATAGCAGTCCAATTTTCTTGGTGAATGCAATAACAAATGCTTGTACCTTCAATATTTCCTTTTATCAATCCCAGGTTTTTCAGCTCTTTTAAATGTTGTGAAATTGTGGGTTGTGCAAGACCAATTTCTTCCACCAAATCGCCACAAATGCAAGCATTTATTTTAAAAAGATACTGAAGAATGGCCACTCGTGCTGGATGTCCAAAGGCTTTAGCGAACATCGCCACTTGGTTTTGTTGATCGGTAAATATTTCTGTTTTGGTAATTCCCATTTTCTTTATATTTATTCATTGCAATATTACGATTAAAGAATTAAAACGCAATAAAATTTTAAAAAAAAATGAATTTTTTTATTGTTTGGTTTTTGAAACTTTCTTTTTATAAGCCCATTCCGCTATAAAACAAATGCAGATAATTCCAAGGGAAATAGATACTCCCAACAAGTTTGAAGTGGATTGTTGGACAATTAAAACAACAAAGGCGGTGGATGAAAGAATAGCTCCAATTAGACTAATTGTTTTATTCGATTTTATTTTTTCCGCTTTGCGAAAACTTACATAGTTTACAACTGCAAAAATCAACAAGAACCCTGCACTGCCAGAAGTTGAAATGCTTTCTAAGTTTAAAAAATTTGCTGTTAACAATGTGAGTATTACCGTAATGATTAAACCAATGGGTTTATTCCAAAATTGGTCTGTAAAGGAATGGGGCAATTCATCATCTTCGGCAAGTTCATAGCTCACCCGACTACCACCATAAAGTGTTGCATTTATAGCTGAGAATGTTGAAATAAGTGCGGCAACCGTCATAATTGTAAAACCAATTTGACCAATCATTGGTTTAGCGGCTGCTGCCAAAACATAGTCTTTAGCGGTTGCTATTTTATCAAAACTTAAAGAACCTACGGTAACCATTGCAATAATTATATACAGCAAAACCACGAAACCAACGGAAACAAAATAGGCTCGGGGAACATTTTTTTTCGGATTTTCCAAATCCGGAACTGCATTGGCAATAAGCTCAAAACCTTCATAGGCTACAAAAATCACCATTCCGCCCGTAAGTAATAAAAACGGACTTTCCCAGTTTGTTGGATTGAGCTGTGAAAGATTGGCATTTCCGAATAAGCCATAAATTCCAATTCCTGCAAAGGCCAATAAAATAAATAGTTTTATAAAAACAGACAGGCTTTCAATTTGGCCAACAACTTTTAAACTGTAGTAATTTATAAGCGTCGCCAATAAAATAACCCCGCTCACAAAAATGTGGGTGTCAATTCCTTTTGAACCAGTAATGGAAATTAAATTAGGTGCATAACTACCAAACGCACTGGCGTAAAGCGATAGCATAATTATATAGCTAATCCACAACACATTATTGATGCCACCACTAAAAACTCCTTTGCCAAAACCCTCATTCACAAACCGAACGGTTCCGCCCCTGTCTGGAAAAGACAACGATAGTTTTGAATAACTATAGGCAGTGAACAAGGCAATAATACCTGCAAAAAGGAAGGCCAAGGGTGTGCCTCCTTTGGCTAAGGAAACCGCCAACCCTAAAACCGCAAAAATTCCCCCACCCACCATACCGCCAATACCAATGGCTATGGCGTCTTTTAGTTTTATAGAATCTTTTGATTTTTTCAAATGTTTAATGGGTTAAAAGTTTCTCAAAACAAATACTGTTTTCCACTCCAGCATATTGACCGTAATTATCTATAAATCTATAACCGCATTTTTTATAAAGCGAAATGGCTTCCGGTTGTTTAATACCCGTTTCCAAGATACATTTTGTGTTTCCCAATTCCCTTGCCCAAATTTCCAGTTCTTTTAAAACTTCCACGGCAATTCCCTTTCCGCGTTGTTCCAAAGGAACATACATCCGTTTTACCTCCATAACGTTTGGCTCAAATTGCTTAATAGCGCCGCAGCCCACGGAAGTATTATTTTCGTCATAAGCAACAACGGTATGTTTTATGGAATCTATTTTATTGAATTGATCGTAAAACGGATGATCATCGCCATCGCGTATCGCAAGGTCTGCATCGAGCTGTTTCACCAATTCAATAAAATCTTTGTTTGTGGAATCTGTGCGTAAAAGTTTCATCAATTTTGGTTTTTGGTGAAGTGAAGATACCAAAAACGTGCTGAATTTCCATAGTGGAAATCCAACACGCTCACTAACAAACCAACACTTAGGAACAGTAGGTTTCTATTTAATAATTATTTTTTGTGAGGTGACTTGGTCGTTATTGGTGATTTTCAAAATATAGGTTCCCGCATTTAAATGACTAATATCCATTTCCATAGATACTGCATTGTTGTTTGTGCCTTCTTTTACTTTTCTAGCATTTAAATCAAAAATCTCAACTTTTGAATTTATATCATCCTTTGGAAAATTTACGACCAAAATATCCTCTGCAGGCACGGGATAAATTACGTAGCCATATTTAATTTGAGTAGTTATGCCCAACTGAATTCCGTTGCCTTCAACAACCAAATAAGTATTATTTCCATCAATATCCGTAAAAGTTTCAACCGCTCCCGAAGGCCACTGAACTTCAATTTCCGATACATTTGAAGCATCGCCCAACCCAAAATGATTTGTAAAACTGTTTTGACTGCAATAGCCACTTGCGGCTTCAATTTGGCATGTTTGCCAGATTTCGTTTCCGTTTATGGTAGCCCTAATTCGAACTTTTGCCCCAACAGCCGACCCGTTTGAAGGATCGCCAACACAGCGAATTTTTATCCAGTTATTCCCGCTTCCCGTGTTTTTGAAAAGTGAATTGCTTTGGTTTTCGTTTAATGTATTCGCCAAAATCACATCTAGCCAACCGTCATTGTTGTAATCGCCAAAAGCACAACCAAACGTATTTCCTTGGTGATTTGCCAAAGCGCTACCTGTGTCTTTGGAAAAAATACCGTTTCCATCATTTATAAAAAGGGAATTTGTTTCTTGTCCAGTAAAATAAGCATTGCAAACCAATAGGTCCAAATCGCCATCGTTATCAACATCTGCAAAGGCAGAACCAAACGAGCTTCCAGTTTCCGCAGCAATTGCAGAACTGGTTTGTTCCACAAATGTGCCATTTTCATTAATAAATAATTGATTGTTTTGTCCGCCCCAATTGGCTACAAAAAGATCGAAATCGCCGTCGTTGTCAACGTCTGCCCAAGAGCTGCCAGCAGAGTTTTTTCCGTTTTGGGTAATGGGAAGGTTGGTGATTTGTGTGAAAATATTAGGGCCATCATTTCTGAAAAGTGAATTGTTGGTATTGTCTTCATTCGCAACAAACAAATCGCTATCGCCATCGCCGTCATAATCTATCCAATTTATGGAACGCGAAGCAAGGGTTTCACTGGTAATGGACAGACCAGTCACAGGTTCAAAAGAGCCATCGCCCTGGTTTTCAAAATAAAGATTTCGCGTGGAAACAATACTATTCGTGATGTAAGCGTCCAAAAATTGATCGTTGTTGAGGTCAATCCAATTCACCATTTCAGAATAGGTCAGCGGAATTCCGATAGCGTTGCTGGGCTCATATTCAAAAGTACCGTCGCCATTGTTTCTGTAGAAATAATTTTTCTTCCCCACGCCATTTCTGCCGTAAGTTACTACCACGGCATCCAAATCGCCATCGTTGTCAACATCGGCAAAACTCGCCCCGTCGGAACGGTCGTTGTCCAAAACTATATCATCAGCGATTACGGTTGTGAAAGTGTTGTCACCGTTGTTAATGTAAAGCATATTGTTTTGCCCAGCAGTAGGCCCGTTGGTAAAAAATATATCGTCCCAGCCATCGCCATTCACATCAATAAAATTAGCACTTCGTGAGGCGGAAGGTGTTGTGGTAATGTCTTCAAAAGTTGTTTCCTCAAAAGACTGTGCTTTAATTTTTTCTAAGAAAAAGATGAAGGCACAAAGGCTAAAAAGTATAATTGATTTTGTCATAATTGTTTGATTTTGTGATTGGTTGTTGAATGCTTTTGTAAGTGTGAAATTAATTTGAAATGTCACAGACATCTTTGATTTTGTTGTGAACGGAAGATTATTGTTTTGAATGACTGCTAAACCGTTTTAAAAATCTTTTGGAGAATGAATAATTTCTTTTGAAACCTTCAAATCTAAAGCTTATGAAAAAGACGCGAAACAATTCAGCATTGATGCAAACACCCCAAGTATGGGTTTGAGTGATGTTAATTGAAAGTGGAAAACAATAAAGCAAAAACGTTATTACCACATTTATAAAAATTCCCTTGAAGCGATAACTTAAAAATTGTTGGCTTATGCTTTAAACACCATAAAGGTTTTTTATCTTAGCTTCTTTCAAGAATATTTGAATATTTTGTCTTTTCCGACCAAAAAAAATACACTTATGAAACATTATTTCGCCGTCCTACTTTTTGTTTTCTGTTTATTTAATAGCAACGCACAGCAAAAGGAACTCACGTTAAAAGACGCCGTTTTGGAACAGTACGGCAAATTTTATCCTCAAAATATTCAAGGTTTTCAGTGGGTTCCAGGAACAACTTCTTATGTTTATCTTGAAAATAGAACAACGCTTAAAAATGGATCTGCCGAAAATAAAAACCAAAGTGAAAGCCTTTCAATTGCAGAGGTAAATAAAACCTTAAACAGCAATTTAAAATGGTTTTCGGGAATGACGTGGAAGAATACCGATTCTTTTTATTTGGTAGATGGCAATTCCTATTATTTGTATGATTATAAACAGAAAAAAGGGAAGCTAATTTCCAAGGTTGAGGAATCTGCAGAAAATAGTACGCTTCAAAATGAAACAGGAAACGTAGCTTATACGAAAGAAAATAATTTATACATCCAAAAAGCAGATGGCACAACCGTTGCTGTTACTAATAATACTGATAAAAACATAGTTTCCGGTCAGGCAATTGCGCGAAGTGAATTCGGAATAACCAACGGAATTTTTTGGTCGCCAAAAGGAAATCTGCTCGCGTTTTATCAAAAAGATGAAAACGATGTTGCAGATTATCCGCTTTTGAATATTGACCCGACTCCCGGAGAATTGACTTCCATAAAATACCCAATGGCGGGACAGAAAAGTGAGCGCCCAAAAGTTGGCGTTTATAATTTGAGCACGGGGAAAACAGCTTTTATTTCTCCCATTGGAAATGTTGAAGATTATTTAACCAATCTATCGTGGACGCCCGATGAAAAAAATATAGTTATTGCAGAATTGAACCGCGATCAAAACCATTTGAAATTACAACTTTTTGATGCTGCAACGGGAAAATTGGTTCGAACAATTCTGGAAGAGAAAAGCGACAAATGGACGGAACCAGAGCATCCTGCCTATTTTTATGCAGATTCTTCCGAAGATTTTATTTGGATGAGCGAAAAGGATGGATTTATGAATCTGTATCTGTGCAATACTTCCAAAGGAATTGTAAAACAATTGACCAATAACAAATGGGTCGCTGAGGAAATAGTTGGAAACAACACTAAAGGAACCGAAGTTTATTTCACAGGAACAGGCGAATCGCCTTTGGATACCAAATTGTATTCGGTGACTATTTCAAATGGAAAACAGACCTGTTTAACGGAAACCAGCGGTACGCACAATACTAGTATTTCTGCAGATGGGAAATATATTTTTGATCAGTATTCAAATCACGAAACACCCAACGTTGCACAGTTAATTGACAATAAAGGGAAAACAATCCAAACGTTTGTAAAAGCCGAAAATACAATGGCAGATTACAAACTTGGAACAACGGAGATTGGAAAATTGAAGTCGCACGATGGTTTTGACCTTTATACCCGTTTAATAAAACCATCCAACTTCGACCCGAATAAAAAATATCCAGTTTTGGTGTATGTTTACGGTGGGCCGCATGCACAATTGATTACAAACTCTTGGAACGATGGCGCGTCACTTTGGATGAAATGGATGGCAGAACAAGGCTACCTTGTTTTCACATTGGACGGTAGAGGTTCCGCAAATAGAGGTTTTGCTTTTGAAAGTGTAATTCATAGAAACGTAGGCACTGAAGAACTGAAAGATCAATTGGTTGGGGTGGAGTATTTAAAATCACTTCCGTATGTTGATGCCGACCGTTTGGCGATCCACGGTTGGAGTTTTGGTGGTTTTATGACAGTTTCAATGATGCTTCGCAATCCGGGAGTTTTCACCACAGGAGTTGCAGGCGGACCCGTAACCGATTGGAAATATTATGAAATTATGTACGGCGAGCGATACATGGACACTCCGCAACAAAATCCTTTAGGCTATGAAACTGCCAGCTTGCTAAACAAAACCCAAAACCTGACTGGAAAACTGTTGACAATCCACGGCTCAATAGATCCAGTAGTTGTTATGCAGCACGATCTTTCTTTGATTAAATCTTTTGTGGATAATGAAAAACAGATGGATTTCTTTGTGTACCCTATGCACGAACACAATGTGCGCGGGAAGGATAGGGTTCATTTAATGACGAAGGTGCTTAACTACGTGATTGACAATAATAAGTAATCAGGGGATAATCCATTTAAACTTTTTAAACTTTTAATCCAATAAACTCAATCGTTTTTCTCCATAACAGAATGGTTAAACTTACCCTTTACCGTCTTAAACCGAAGAATAACAAATCCAATAACTGCTGAAATAAGAGAGCCGATTAAGATTCCAATTTTGGCTGAATCTATATATTCTGGACTGCTGTTAAAGGCTAAGCTAGCTATAAATATGGCCATTGTGAAACCTATTCCTGCTAAAAAAGAAACACCAATTATCTGTTTATTGGTTATGTCTTTCGGCACCTCGATGATTTTGAATTTTCTTGCCAAAAAGATAACTGTAGAGATGCCAATACTTTTTCCCAAAATCAAACAAACCATAATATTTATTATCAGCGCCGTTTCGAGTCCGCCTTCACTATTTATGGCAACTCCCGCATTAGCAAGCGCAAAAATTGGAATTACCAAATAAGCCACCCAATTGTGAAGCTTATGCTCTAAATGCTGTAAGGGGGAACGGTAATCATCGGCCCAATCTTCCAAATCATCTATCAATTCTAGTTGTTTGGGTGAAAGTACCGGTTTTTGAAGAATGGTGCTCTCTTTTATTTCACCCACAATACTTTCCAGTTGATCAGTAAATTCGTGGGTGCTTATTTTTTGTCTAACGGGAATAGCAAATGCCATCAAGATTCCAGCCAAGGTGGGGTGGAGGCCAGCTTTTAAAAACAACAACCAGACAACGAAGCCGGAAACAATGGTTAAAAATTCGAAATACAATCCTCTATAGCTTAAGAAATATATAATTGCCAATAATACAAAAGCGGCACCCAACAATACAAAATTCAAGCTGCTACTATAAAAAATTGCGATTACCAATACCGCGCCCAAATCGTCAACAATGGCAAAAGCAGTAAGAAATATTTTTAAGCTCAAGGGTACTCTATTTCCGAGTACTTTTAAAATTGCCAGTGAAAAGGCAATATCTGTAGCCATCGGAATTCCCCAACCCTTTAAGGTTTCTGGGTTTTGGTTTAAAATTATATAAATTAGTACCGGAATTATAATTCCACCGATTGCCCCAAAGAGCGGAAACATAATTTTTTTGGTTGAATTGAGTTCGCCAATTAAAAATTCACGCTTTATTTCCAACCCAATCAAAAAGAAAAAAATAGCCATTAATCCATCGTTTACCCAAAGTATCAATGGTTTTTTGAGTTCAAAACTGTCGGTTACAATACCCAATTCATACTGCCAAAAAGATTGGTAACTTTCTGAAAAGGCGGAATTGGCCCACACCAAGGCAATTATGGTTGTTGCCAAAAGCAATATTCCAGTAGAGCTTTGAAGGTTGACGAATTTTTGGAATGGAGAGAGCAGTTTTTCTTTTATCATATACTTTTTTCGAATTGGCAAGATACGAAACTCCTATATTTTTATTCTGTTTAATTATTTGGAAATCTTAAGAAACACTGCCTACTGCAACTGCATACTGCCAACTTTTTTTTACCTTTGCAACTCTTAAAAAGAAAGCAAGAATATGTTCGATAATTTAAGCGATAAGCTGGACAAAGCGCTGCACGTACTGAAAGGTCACGGCAGCATCACTGAAGTAAACGTAGCAGAGACTTTAAAGGAAGTGCGCCGTGCCCTTTTGGACGCCGACGTTAACTTTAAAACCGCAAAGGAATTTACCAATACTGTAAAAGAAAAGGCCTTGGGACAAAACGTACTTACTACGTTGCAACCTGGCCAATTGATGGTGAAACTGGTAAAAGATGAATTGACCGAATTGATGGGTGGCGAAACAGCCGGTATCAATTTGAGCGGTACGCCAACGGTTATTTTAATGTCCGGTCTGCAAGGTAGCGGTAAAACTACTTTTTCTGGAAAACTTGCGAATTATCTTAAAACAAAAAAAACAAAGAAACCACTTTTGGTTGCCTGTGATATCTATCGTCCTGCGGCAATTAATCAATTGCACGTGGTTGGTGATCAAATAGGCGTAGAGGTTTATAGCGAACCCGAAAATAAAAATCCAGTTCAAATTGCTCAAAACGCAATTGCACACGCCAAACAAAATGGCTTCAATGTTGTAATTGTGGATACTGCCGGTCGTCTTGCGATTGATGAAGCGATGATGACTGAAATTTCAAACGTTCACAAAGCGATCAACCCACAGGAAACAATTTTTGTGGTTGATGCCATGACCGGGCAAGATGCAGTGAATACTGCTAAGGCCTTTAATGAAAGGTTGAATTTTGATGGAGTTGTTCTTACCAAATTAGACGGTGATACCCGTGGTGGAGCTGCAATTTCCATTAAAAGTGTAGTTGATAAGCCTATAAAATTTATCGGTACCGGTGAAAAGATGGATGCTATAGATGTTTTCCACCCAGCCCGTATGGCCGACCGTATTTTGGGGATGGGAGATGTTGTTTCCTTGGTTGAAAGAGCGCAGGAGCAGTTTGACGAAGAGGAGGCAAGAAAACTACAGAAGAAGATTGCAAAAAATCAATTCGGTTTTGACGATTTCCTAAACCAAATTCAGCAGGTTAAGAAAATGGGAAGTATGAAAGATTTGGTGGGAATGATTCCTGGAGCAGGAAAAGCGTTGAAAGATGTTGATATTGATGACGATGCTTTCAAAGGCATTGAAGCCATAATTCATTCAATGACTCCAAAAGAAAGAACCGAACCAGCAATTATAAACGGAAGCCGAAAAAAACGAATTGCAATCGGAAGCGGAACAAGCGTTCAGCAGGTAAATCAACTTTTGAAGCAATTTGACCAAATGAGCAAAATGATGAAGATGATGCAAGGCGGCGGCGGAAGAAAGATGATGCAGGCAATGGGGAAGATGAGGTAGATTTATGATGTCACCTCGAGCGCAGTCGAGAGGTCTTTAATTTTTAATTTTTAGGAGTATGACCATTTTAGATGGAAAGAAAGTTTCAAACGACATAAAAAACGAAATCACTGCCGAAGTTGATAAAATGAAAGCGCGTGGTGAAAAAGTTCCACATTTAGCAGCTATTATTGTTGGAAATGATGGGGCTAGTCTTACATATGTTGGAAGCAAGGTTAAGGCATGCGAGCGCGTTGGTTTTGAGTCAACATTGGTTAAAATGCCAGATACTACCAGTGAATTAGAATTATTAAAAAAGATTAAAGAACTCAACGAAGACGACAATATTGATGGCTTCATTGTTCAGCTTCCATTGCCTCCACAAATTGATACCCAAAAAGTACTTCTCACTGTAGATCCTTCAAAAGATGTGGATGGTTTTCACCCTGAAAACTTTGGAAAAATGGCTCTGGATATGAGTACCTTTATTCCCGCAACCCCTTTCGGCATTCTTGAGTTACTGCAGCGGTATGATGTGGATACCAAAGGAAAACATACCGTAGTTATTGGAAGAAGCCATATTGTTGGCCGACCGATGAGTATTTTAATGAGCCGAAAAGGATGGCCCGGAAATAGCACAGTAACACTTACGCACAGCAACACAAAAAACATTGCGCAGATAACCACGCAAGCAGATATAATTATTTCAGCATTGGGAGTGCCAAACTTCTTAAAAGCGGAAATGGTAAAAGATGATGTTGTAATTATTGATGTTGGAATTACAAGGGTTGAAGACCCAAGTCATCCAAAAGGGTATGTAATTACCGGCGATGTGGATTTTGAAAACGTGAGCAAAAAGGCTTCGTTCATAACTCCAGTTCCCGGAGGTGTTGGCCCAATGACTATTGCGATGCTTTTAAAAAATACACTTTTAGCACGCGAACAAAGAAGAGGTTAGGCCTTTTCAGTTTCCGCCAAACGCCAATCCAAATATTTGTGAAGATCCGTTTCTATCCAGCCCATGCTGATTGATAAGACAGCCAAATCATCAATATAACCAACGCCGGGAATAAAATCTGGAACTAAATCAAATGGGTTGAAAACGTATAAAAGCGCTACTGCAATGGAGGCAATTGTAAACCACGGCACATTTGGATAATTTCCTTTTTTAACGTCTTTCAGCATTGCGAACATAATTTTACCAAGTTCGGCATATTTGCGCAAAGGGCTGGCGTTGCTAAGTTTTTCCGAAATAGCTTCTTCATTATTCATCACTATTTCAACATCTTCATCCTTTATTTTGGTTACCTTTTCCTCAACATAATCTTCGTTGATTTTGGAATCCATCATTGCGATGGTAGAGGGTTTTTTTTCTTTCTTTTTTCTGAAAAGCATATATTTTTTTTGTTTCCTTAAAATTAAAGAATTGAAAAAGGAATACTTTTAAAATTATGTTATAAATAATTTGAGACAGGAAAAAATTCTTCGTAAAAAATAAAATTTACAAACGTTCGTCTTCGGTTGCGGTTTCCTCTTTTCCATATTCTTTTCTGTAAATACGAACGATGACCATAAAAAGACTGATAAGCAATGGGCCAAAAATAAGTCCGATAAAGCCAAATAAAGGTACGCCAACTATTACTCCAATAAGCGTTATTAACGGATGCACATTATCTAATTTTTTCAAAACATAAAGACGAATTATATTGTCCGTAGAACCCACAACAACAAAGCCGTAAATAAGTATTCCCCAAGCTTGAAAGCTGTGTCCTGTGGAAAGTGTGAGCACAAAAACAGGCAGAATACCCACCAACGTCCCTACGAATGGAATCATACTGCCAATAGTAACAATTACAAACCAAAAGAAGGGGTCTTCAATTCCGAAAATAAGAAAACCAATAAGTGCCACAATTCCCTGCGCTATTGCGACCAAGGGAATTCCAAGTGCATTGGAGCGTACCATGGCCTGAACTTCGGATCCAATTTCCTTTAAGTTTTCGCGGTCCATCGGGATGTATTCTTTTAAAGATTCTCTTAGGTCCGCACGATTTGTAAACATATAATAGAGCATAAAATACATCAACCCAATAGCGATAAAAGCATTAAAAGTGCCGCCGGCCAAATTTTGCAAATTATCAGAAAGCCAACTTGTAATTGCTCCAGGATCAATTTGGGAATTGAGATCATAACCAAACTTATCTTCCATTTTGCCCAATTGTTCCTTAAGCGCATTTATCACTTCTTCAGAATTTTGTACTGCTCTCCCAATTTTGTTGGTAAGCATCAAAATTATTCCGGCAATGGGTATAAGGATTAAAAAAAATGAAATGAGCATTAATACGGTAGCTGCAAGTGAGGGGTTCCATTTTTTCTTATTGACCAATTTAGCCATCCATTTGCGCATAAGAACATAAATGGTTATTGCGCCCAAAACCCCCGTGAGATAAGGAAGTAGTTCCCTAAAAATAAGACTGCCCATTAGCAAAATGAGCAAAATGACAAATATTTGTCGGATTATTTGAGGTGGTATTTGTTTTATCATTTGGCGAATAATTGTGTTAAGTCATTGAATGCTTTAAATTCCAAAGCATTCCCTGCGGGATCCTTAAAAAACATGGTGGCCTGTTCGCCCACTTGTCCTTCAAAGCGAATGTACGGTTCTATGATGAAGGTAATGTTTTTTTGAATCAGTTTTTCTGAAAAATTTTTGAAAGTTTTCATGTCCAATACAACCCCGAAATGCGGTATGGGCACATTTTTTCCATCCACGGGATTTATGGTTTCTTCTTCGGAATTCTTCTCTTTTAGATGAATTACAAGCTGATGACCAAAAAAGTTGAAATCAACCCAATGGTCACTGCTTCGCCCTTCTGCAAGTTCAAGTGTATCTCTGTAAAATTTTCGGCAAACTTCCAAATTATCCACTGGGATGGCAAGATGGAAAGGTCTTAGCGGGTTGCTCATTAATTATTTCTTAAAGCGTGTATCAGTTCTTTTTTCTTCATTTTTGAACGTCCCTCAATGCCCACGTTTTTTGCTTGTTCATAAAGTTCGGCTTTGGTCCATTCCTCGTAGGGTTTGGCTTTGCCGCCTTTTTTACCAGCATTTGGAGTGTTGGCGATGCGGGCAGATTTTTGTTTGCTATATCCTTTGTCCCGCAATGCCTCATATTGCTCTTCGTTTTTGATTCTTGGATTTGGCATAACGATTTTTTTAACAAAAAACCCCTTGAAAACAAAGGGTTTTAAAATTAATAAATTATGTTTGATCTGTATCTTTTCTGTTTTTAAGAAGGCCTATACCCGCAAAAAAGAACACTATGCCTAAAATTATAAGTGCCCAAGGGCTCATGCCGACATTCATACTTCCAAATGCGCTAAGCACGCCCATTACGAGCGCAATTCCTCCAGCTATAGTTAAAATAAAACCTAAAATCTTAATCATAATTCAATTGTTTAGATGGTTAATTGGATTAAAATTAAAGGAAAGCATTCACTATTTAATGAATGTTAACAAAACCTTTGCAGGCAAAATTTATTTGGCAGCAGGTTCCCAACCAATCATAAAATATTTGAAAGGTGCATCATCCGGAATTTGGCTTGCCTCAACTTTTAAATCCAGGTTGTAGCGAAGTTCCTCCGGAAGGCTTTTTTTGTCAATAGTTAAATAAACGTCTGTTTCCTTAAGAAATATAACTACCGCATTGATTGTGGTCTGAATGTTGTCAACCGTATAATTGGCTTTCACATCTTTCCAAGTACTTGCTGAGGTCAGGCCCTTTTCGGTTTTATATCTGGAGTCAAAAATCTGTATGTTTTTTATAGTTGAATTTGGATCACTTTCATTATCCGGTGAAAGTAACAACAATTGTTTCCCACCTTTTTCATAAATTTCAACCTCGCCTTGAGTTTCCAATGCATTTGGTGATGAATTTATTTTCACGATGGAATCTGTTGCAAAAATGGAATCTATCTGCTTAACTTTCATTTCATTTGTCAAATTACCGATGGAACCGTTTTTAATCAAAAAAGGATCGCTGTCCTTTTTGCATTGAACAAAAGCAAGTGAAACTATTCCAATTATTAAAAGTGTCTTTTTCATTTATGTTTTTAGTTACTGAATTATTAAATTATTAAGTTGAGTGAGTTGATGAGTTTAAAAGTTTATGAATTTAAAAGTTTAGGATATTTTACTGACTACTGACTACTGACTACTGACTACTGACTACTGACTACTGACTACTTCATCATTTTCCCTAAAATCCCCAAAACGCTACGGATTACAGTTGGGCTGGTAAGAGTTTTCAACCACGGATTTGAAGCACTTCTACGGCTGGAAGAACTTCTGCTTGAAGATGAGGTTTTTACGGCTTCTTTTTCTTTTTGGGCTTTTTCTTTAGCCTCTTCTTTGTTGGCGATTTCAATTTTTTCGGTCAGCATTTCATAAGCGCTTTCCCGATCGGTTACTTCGTTGTATTTTGGGATAAGTTTTGAGGCTTTCAATAAATCCTTCAATTCGCCATCTGTTAAAACGTCCATTCGGCTCATTGGGGCTCGCAGCATTGTACGGGCTAAAGGCGTTGGAATTCCCTTTTCGTTCAAGGCGCTTACCAAAGCTTCGCCAATTCCCAAGGCTGTTAAAACTTCGTCGGTTTTATAATAGTCTGAAAGCGGATAATTTTCTGCTGTAAGTTTTATTGCCTTTCTGTCTTTAGCAGTAAATGCACGAAGCGCGTGTTGAATTTTTAAACCCAGTTGGCTCAAAACAGCATCGGGCACATCGGTAGGGTTTTGGGTGCAAAAATAAAGTCCCACCCCTTTGGAACGTATCAATTTTACAATACTTTCAATTTGATTGAGCAATGCGCTGCTAGCTTCGTTGAAAATTAAATGTGCTTCGTCAATAAAAATCACTAATTCCGGTCTGCCGCTATCGCCCTGTTCGGGAAAGGTTGAATAAATTTCAGCCAAAAGGCTTAGCATAAACGTTGAGAAAAGTTTGGGCCGATCTTGAATATCGGTCAAGCGAATGATATTTATGTAACCCATTCCGTTTTCGTCCACACGAAGCAAATCATCTGTGTCAAAGGATTTTTCACCAAAAAATAAATCGGCACCTTGTTGTTCCAATTCCACAACTTTTCGAAGAATCGCACCTGTTGAGGATGAGGAAATTCGTCCATAAGCATCAGCAAATTCCTCTTTTCCTTCATCGGTGGCGTATTGCAATATTTTTTTGAAATCTTTTAAGTCCAGCAACGGCATTTTATTGTCATCACAATACTTAAAGATTACAGAAACAATTCCTGCCTGAACATCACTTAAATCGAGAATTCGCGAAAGCAAAACCGGCCCAAATTCACTTACGGTAGCACGAAGACGAACACCTTGTTGATCTGAAAGTGAAAGTATTTCGGCTGGAAATTTTTTGGCTTCATACGGAAAGCCAATTGCAGTGTGGCGTTCTTCAATTTTGGCATTGTTAGTTCCAGGTTCAGCAATTCCACTTAAATCGCCTTTTATGTCCATTAGCAATACGGGAATTCCTTTTTCAGAAAGATTTTCGGCAATTATTTGTAGCGTTTTTGTTTTTCCAGTACCAGTAGCCCCAGCAATCAATCCGTGACGGTTCAAGGTTTTCAATGGAATTTTCACATAGGCATCTTTTACGGTTTCGCCATCAAGCATTGCGGCTCCAAGGTTTATGAAATCGCCTTTGGTTGTATATCCGCTATTTATGTAATCAAAAAAAACTTGCTTATCTGCCATCTTTCTAAATTTTGTTCAAATGTAACAAATAAAAAAACCAAAACTCAAATCCCAAATTCCAAATAATATTCAAAATTTAATGTTCAAAATTCAAACAAGATGTTGTTACTCTTGTAGTTTACAAATTTGTATTTAAATACCTTGTATTTGAAACTTGCTTTTTTTGCACTTGTAATTTATTTGGAATTTGGTGCTTGTAATTTGGAATTTTCCCCAACAATTAAAGTAATTTTGCACCAATGAAAAAAGAAGTGCAGATTTTAGTTGACAAAGGAGTAATGCTCCCATTAATGGAGGAGTTTTACACCATTCAAGGGGAAGGATTTCACAAAGGAACGGCAGCCTATTTTATTCGCGTTGGTGGTTGCGATGTGGGCTGCCATTGGTGCGATGTAAAAGAAAGTTGGAATGCGGATTTGCATCCGCCAACAGCAATTGAAGCAATAGTTGAAAATGCGGCAAAACATTCAAAAACCATTGTAATTACTGGCGGTGAACCACTTACTTGGGATATGGGCCCGTTGACAGAAATGCTGAAGGAGCGTGGAATGCAAACGCATATTGAAACTTCCGGAGCCTACAAACTCACGGGAATCTGGGATTGGATTTGTCTTTCGCCTAAAAAAATGAAACTCCCAACGGAGGAAGTTTATAAAGCTGCGAATGAATTGAAAGTAATTGTTTTCAACAAAGACGATTTCCGTTTTGCGGAAGAACAGGCCGCTAAAGTTGGAGGGGATTGCATTCTTTATTTGCAACCAGAATGGAGCAAACGCGAAAAAATGAGCCCGTTGATTGTTGATTATGTAATGCAAAACCCAAAGTGGAAGGTTTCGTTGCAAACACACAAATATTTAAATATACCTTAAATTTAATTCCAAATAAAAAAACACCAAACTCCAATCAATTACTTTGGAATTTGGTGCTTGAAATTTGTTAATTGAAATTCCTTTTTAAAAAATTCAGACTTTTTTAAAGGGAATTTCCACATAATGGTCATCCCAACCAATCATCAAAACGGTTCCTTTACCATCCGTTTTAAAAATCATTGACAGAGATTCAATAGGCGCAACGGCTTGTTCACAGGGCACTGTAATTCGGGCTACATCTTTTTCTTTTTTATAGCTGAAAGCACCCCAAACATTGGTATCGCTGTTTATTATGATGGTCCAGTTATCTTCATCAGGAATTGTGTAAAGTGTGTAAGTTCCAGGTTTCAAAATTGTACTTCCAAGTTTTAGGGGAACATAAATATCTAGTTCTGTAGCTTCATTTGCGCCAGTGCGCCATACTTCGCCATAAGGTACCACGCCACCAAAAATATCACGTCCCTTTTTTTGTGGACGACTGTAGATAACTCTTGCCAAAGGCTGACTTTTTTTGTCAGGGCGTGCCATTGCAAGGTCCATTGGCGAAGCATCCATCTCTGGAAAATTCTGCGCTTGCAGGTTTTGAAAAGAGAAAATTGAAAGTGCAATAAAAAATATGGGAAGTAATTTTTTCATAAAAAAGCGTTTATTTAGGCGTAAAACATGTTTTACAATTTAGATGATTCTTTGAATATAAAGTCTAATCGAATTTAAAAAAATACTAAAATTTGTAAACTTAAAACGTAAAATAAGTCGAAAATAGTGCGCAACTATTACGCCAAAATCCCAATCTATTTTAAACACTCTCAAAAGCTGGGTTTTTTCACAGGAATTTGTTAATAACTTACGGCTTATAAAATACGCAAACCCTTAATTTTATTGGGGATTTGGTTATATTTGTTCGTTACGAAAAAAAATGAAAATCATTCAAAATAAAATATGAGCGAAGAACAGAAAAAAGGCGCTTATGGTGCCGACCAAATTCAGGCTTTGGAAGGAATGGAACACGTGCGTATGCGCCCATCCATGTATATTGGCGATGTTGGCGTGCGCGGTTTGCACCATTTGGTTTATGAAGTGGTCGATAACTCCATTGACGAGGCAATGGGCGGTTATTGTGACACGATTGAAATTTGGATAAACGAAGACAACTCAATAACCGTAAAAGATAACGGGCGTGGAATACCCGTAGATCTTCATAAAAAAGAAGGCGTTTCCGCACTTCAGGTTGTAATGACCAAAATTGGAGCAGGTGGAAAATTTGATAAAGATTCCTATAAAGTTTCTGGTGGTCTTCACGGGGTTGGGGTCTCAGTAGTGAATGCGCTTTCTGAACACTTAACTGCTACCGTGCACCGTGATGGTAAAGTTTGGCAACAAGAATACGAGCGTGGAAAGGCGATGTATCCTGTAAAGTCAATCGGGGAAACTGATTACCGTGGAACCATAGTTACCTTTAAGCCAGATCCGCAAATATTTCAGCAGTCGTTGGAATATAGTTATGACACGCTTGCCAGTAGAATGCGCGAGCTGTCTTTTTTGAATAAAGGAATTACTATCTATTTTACTGATAAAAGAGAAAAAGATGAAAACGGTGAATTTGTAACCGAAAAATTCCACAGTGAGGAAGGCTTAAAGGAATTTATCCGCTTTTTGGATGGAAACCGCGAGCCAATTATTG
Source organism: Aequorivita soesokkakensis (assembly GCF_001641085.1). Taxonomy (GTDB): domain Bacteria; phylum Bacteroidota; class Bacteroidia; order Flavobacteriales; family Flavobacteriaceae; genus Aequorivita; species Aequorivita soesokkakensis. Next base: position 228,880 of record NZ_LXIE01000012.1, read on the forward strand.
CTGATGTTATTGCAATGGAAGGTGAGAAAAACGATATTCCTGTTGAAGTTGCAATGGTGTATAACACTTCGTTTAACGAAAACTTACATTCCTACGTAAACAATATTAACACTCACGAAGGTGGAACGCATTTGGCCGGTTTTCGTGCAGGATTGACGCGTACTTTGAAAAAATATGCAGATGCTTCCGGTATGCTCGATAAGTTGAAGTTCGAAATTGCCGGTGATGATTTTCGTGAGGGATTGACCGCAATTATTTCGGTAAAAGTGCAGGAGCCCCAATTTGAAGGGCAAACAAAAACCAAATTGGGTAACCGCGAAGTTACTTCAGCGGTAAGCCAAGCGGTTTCTGAAATGCTCGAAAATTATTTGGAAGAACATCCCAACGATGCAAAAACTATTGTCCAAAAAGTAATTCTTGCAGCACAAGCAAGACACGCTGCTCGAAAAGCCCGCGAAATGGTACAGCGCAAAACCGTGATGAGCGGTGGTGGTTTGCCAGGAAAACTTTCAGATTGTTCCGAACAAGACCCAGAAAAATGCGAAGTATTCCTTGTGGAGGGAGATTCCGCAGGTGGAACTGCAAAACAAGGCCGTGATCGTAATTTTCAGGCTATTCTTCCCTTGCGTGGAAAAATCCTGAACGTGGAAAAAGCGATGCACCACAAGGTTTTTGAAAACGAGGAAATCCGAAATATTTATACCGCTTTAGGTGTAACCATCGGTACCGAAGAGGATAGCAAAGCCTTAAACCTTGAAAAATTGCGTTACCACAAAGTAGTGATTATGTGTGATGCGGATGTGGATGGTAGCCATATTGCAACGCTGATCCTTACTTTCTTTTTCCGCTATATGAAGGAATTGGTAGAAGCTGGTTGTGTTTATATTGCAACTCCGCCGCTTTATTTGGTGAAAAAGGGTGCCAAAAAAGAATATGCTTGGAGCGATAAGGAACGCGATGCCTTAAACGAACAATTTGGAGGAAGCGCAGCCATCCAGCGATACAAAGGTTTGGGTGAAATGAACGCCGAACAGCTTTGGGACACCACAATGAACCCAGAGTTTAGAACGCTTCGTCAGGTTACTATTGACAATGGCACCGAAGCAGATAGAATTTTCTCAATGCTTATGGGCGATGAGGTTCCACCGCGTCGTGAGTTTATTGAGAAGAATGCGGTTTATGCGAATATTGATGCGTAAGCAACTATAAATAGTTTGAAAAGCCCATTTCTGAAAAATTCTGAAATGGGCTTTTTAGTTTTTAACCCTTTATTATCATTATTTTAAGGAGATAATAGTACTTTTGCACAACATTCAGAAGTAATCTGAAAGTTTAAAAATCACTCCGAAATTTCTTCGGAATAACTATAAACCATAAACATTTAATATGAAAGTAACAGTTGTAGGAGCAGGTGCTGTTGGCGCAAGTTGCGCAGAGTACATTGCCATCAAGAATTTTGCAAGCGAAGTAGTTTTGTTGGACATTAAAGAAGGTTATGCCGAAGGAAAGGCGATGGACCTAATGCAAACCGCTTCATTAAACGGTTTCGACACTAAAATTACAGGTGTGACTAACGATTACTCTAAAACTGCAGGTAGCGATATTTGCGTAATCACCAGCGGAATTCCTCGTAAACCGGGAATGACTCGTGAAGAATTAATCGGCATCAATGCTGGAATCGTGAAAGATGTTTCTTCAAACCTTGTGAAAAATTCTCCTAAAACTATTATAATCGTTGTTAGCAACCCAATGGATACGATGGCCTATTTGGTTCATAAAACATCTGGGCTGGATAAAAATAAAATCATTGGAATGGGTGGAGCTTTGGACAGCGCTCGTTTCAAATACCGTTTGGCGGAAGCTTTGGACGCGCCAATCAGCGATGTGGACGGAATGGTAATCGGCGGTCACAGCGATACCGGAATGGTGCCGTTAACAAGATTGGCAACGCGCAATAGTGTTCCCGTAAGCAAATTCATTTCAGAAGAAAGATTGAACCAAGTAATGGAAGACACTAAAGTTGGCGGGGCAACGCTTACAAAACTTTTGGGAACTTCAGCTTGGTACGCTCCGGGAGCGGCAGTCTCTGCTTTGGTACAGGCAATTGCTTGCGACCAAAAGAAAATGTTCCCTTGTTCCGTAATGCTTGATGGCGAATATGGAATGAAGGATATCTGCATCGGTGCTCCAGTTATTTTGGGCAGAAACGGTATCGAAAAAATAGTAGAACTTGAATTGAACGATGCCGAAAAAGCACATATGAAAGAAAGTGCCGAAGGCGTTCGAAGCGTTAATGATTTGCTTGAATTGTAGTTTAAGTAAAATCTCTATAGAATTGAAAAAGCCGGCTCCCGAAACTTCGGGAGCCGGCTTTTTCTTTATAGAAATATTATTGTCAGTTCGAGCACAGTCGAGAGCTATCCACACTTGCTAGACCCACAATCCTTACAAGTCAAACAACCTTCTTGATAAATAAGCGAAGTACTATTACAGTTTTCACATTTCTGTTTTCTCGCTTCGGTTCCATCGGCAACGTAGCGTTTTAAGGCACGGGCAACGCCGTTTTTCCATGTGTTTATACTTTCACTATCCAATTGCAGGCTGTTGATTAATTCCACCGCTTTTTCAATTGGCATTCCGTGGCGCAGCGTGCTGGAAATCAGTTTTGCATAATTCCAAAACTCTGGGTTGAATTTATGCGAAAGCCCTTCAATAGTGGTTTTGTACCCTCTTTTGTTTTTGTACTGAAAATCGTAACGTGAAGTTCCGTCCTCGTTTCGGTTTTTAATAATTACTCCTTCATTTACCCAACGCGGAATCAAAATTCCATCTTCATCATCTGCAAAACCGGTAAAAATTTCATAGGGTTTTCCATCAATCAACCCGATAAAAGCAATCCATTTGTCTTTACTGTTTTGGAAACGGACCACGTCTGCCTCCAAAATTTCGGGGCGTTTTGTTGGGAAAGCAGTTAAGGTTTCATTGTCCTCTTCTTTCTTTTCTTCGTTTGAAATCAAAACCCCAGAGCGCGATCCATCACGATATACAGTTACGCCTTTGCATCCTGCTTGCCAAGCTTCCAAATAGAGCTTACCAACCAATTCTTCAGTGGCGTCTTCGGGCAAATTAATGGTCACGGAAATAGAGTGATCAACCCATTTTTGCACCGCGCCTTGCATGCGCACTTTGCTCATCCAGTCAACATCGTTTGAAGTTGCTTTGTAATACGGTGATTTCTTCACAATTTTGTTCAGTTCTTCCTGAGTGTAGTTTTTATTGGTGTCAATCCCGTTCGCATCCATCCATTGTTTAAAGCGGTGGTGAAAAACCACGTATTCTTCCCAGCTATCTCCCAATTCGTCCACAAAATCAACGCGCACGTTTTTATCATTCGGGTTCACTTTTCTTCTTCGTTTATAAACTGGAAGAAAAACAGGCTCGATGCCGGAAGTGGTTTGCGTCATCAAACTGGTAGTTCCTGTGGGTGCGATTGTCAATAATGCAATATTTCTTCTGCCGTATTCCAACATATCGTAATACAATTTTTCATCGGCTTCTTTTAGGCGAAGAATAAACGGATTGTTCTTTTCTCTTTCACTGTCAAAAATTGCAAATGCACCTCTCTCCTTTGCTGCATAAACCGAAGCGCGATACGCTTCCAAAGCCACTATTTTGTGTATTTCCACTGAAAAATCAATGCCTTCGGGGCTGCCGTATTTTATTCCCAAAGCAGCTAGCATATCGCCTTCTGCGGTAATGCCAATTCCGGTTCTTCGGCCTTCATTTGCTTTTGTTTGGATGTTTTTCCAAAGATTCCGTTCCACAGCTTTTATTTCATCAGCTTGCGGATCGGCATCTATTTTTGCGATGATTGCATCTACTTTTTCAAGTTCCAAATCGATTATATCGTCCATAATCCGTTGGGCGATAGCAATGTGTTTTTTGAAAAGATCAAAATTGAAGGAAGCTTTTTTCGTAAAAGGCTCTTCAACGTATGAAAACAAATTGATAGCCAACAAACGGCAGGAATCGTAGGGGCAAAGCGGAATTTCGCCACACGGATTTGTGGAAACGGTTTTGTAGCCCAAATCTGCATAACAATCCGGCACCGACTCGTTAATGATAGTATCCCAAAAAAGGATTCCCGGCTCGGCAGACTTCCAAGCGTTGTGCACTATTTTTTTCCAAAGTTTTCCAGCTTCAATTTCTTTTGAAAACTTAGGGTTTTCGCTGAAGATTGGATATTTCTGCGTATAGCTTTTGCCATCTTTTACGGCTTGCATAAACTTATCATCCATTCGCACAGAAACATTGGCTCCGGTCACTTTTCCCTGCTCCATTTTGGCGTCAATAAAATCTTCGGAATCTGGATGGTTTATTGAAACCGAAAGCATCAAAGCACCACGGCGACCGTCCTGCGCCACTTCACGGGTTGAGTTTGAATAACGCTCCATAAAAGGAACAATCCCAGTTGAGGTTAAAGCTGAATTTTTTACGGGAGAACCTTTTGGGCGAATGTGCGAAAGATCGTGCCCAACGCCACCGCGGCGTTTCATTAATTGAACCTGCTCTTGGTCTATTTTCATAATTCCGCCGTAAGAATCGGAATCACCGTCGTTACCAATTACGAAGCAGTTTGAAAGCGAAGCAATTTGATACGGATTGCCAATTCCAGCCATAGGGCTGCCTTGGGGTACAATGTATTTAAAGTCTTTGATGGCTTCAAAAACTTCGTCTTCAGTCATCGGATTTGCATAACGCTGTTCCACGCGCGCAATTTCTTTTGCGATGCGGCGGTGCATATCGTTCGGTGTTTTTTCATAAATATTGCCTTCGGAATCTTTCAGAGCATACTTGTTCACCCAAACTCGGGCGGCAAGATCATCACCTTTAAAATATTCAACAGAAGCATTGAAAGCTTCATCTTGTGTATAGGTTTTGGGGGCGGGGACGGTTGTTTTAATTTGCATATTCTGAAATGATTTTTGGTTGTTTTGAATTCGAAATTTAAAGTAGGTAAATATAACGAATTAGTAATGTTGATTTAAAATTTAAAAATTAAAGTTGTCAAGAAAATATTGTTAATATGCTTATATCCAATTGAATAAAAATTTATCAACAGTAAAAAGTTGACAAATTTTGAAAATAATATTGTTTAGCTGAAGAATTGTTATTTAAGAAATGTTTTCTAAAGATTTTTGCAGATTATGGAATGACTTTAGAAATAAACCCTTTATTTTTTTATATTTGGCGCGTGAACTGGAGATGGTATTTTACGGGAATAATTGTTGCGCTAGCTTTTTTTGGGATAAGCATAGAACAATCTGCCGTGCCCAATCAAGAGATTGTGGTTCAGTTCAGTGCCGATTCCATAAGTGCCGATGAGGCGCAGCAGGCTATTTCTGAAATCACGAGCCAGTTAAAAACCATTGGTGTTGCCGATGTGCAAATCTCGAAATTGCTTGACGGAAAGCTGAAAGTGACGTATTACAGCACAATTGATGTAGCCGTAATAAAGAATTTATTTCAGAAACAGAACAAACTTCACTTTGGTGATACGGCATTTAATAAAAAGGACACTTCTTCAAAAATTCCTTTCAGCAGTGATTCCAACACCTATAAATTAGACGTAATTAAAATCCAAAAGGATTTTGGTTCAGATTTAGGGCTTCATGGTTTTCCGGTAGAGTTAAAGAGCGCCAAAGATCAATTTTTAAACCCATATGTATCTTTAAGGGCTTCGGAAACTGACTTCGTTTTCAAACAAGGTTTTGAAAGGGTTGTTTTTAAGAACTACCGAGACGCTTCACTTTTAATTGATAACGCTTCGCATAAAATTCCTGAGGTAAGGGCTGGGCCTTTGTCTTAAAGGAAATTCTTCGCAAAAAAAGTTTCGGTTTTTCAAATTCCGAAGCCAAAAAAATTAATTTTTAAATAACCACGATAATTGTCAGATATAACAGCAAATCATATATTTGCCCGTTTTTAAAAAATCTGACCAAAAACATATATCATGCAAAACAAAGGACTAATTACCATATTTGCCATCCTTTTTGGATTGGTGAGTATTTACCAGCTCTCTTTTACGTTTGTTGCGAACAAAGTAGAAGACAGTGCCAAAGAATTTGCCAACAGCAAATTTTCTGCAGAGCAACCTCATGAAAGAGACAATGCGGAAGCTCGTTATCTAGATTCTGTTGGTAACAATACCGTATTTTTAGGAATTGACTACAATACCGCTAAGGAGAAAGAGCTGAACAAAGGGCTTGACCTTAAAGGTGGTATCAACGTTATTCTTGAGGTTTCTGTGAAAGACATTTTAAAAGGTCTTGCAAACAACACCAAGGATCCTGCATTTAACCAAGCTTTGGAAAATGCTACTGAACTTCAAAAAGATTCGCAGGAGACTTACTTGGAATCCTTCTTCAAGGCATTTGAAGCACTTCCGGGTGAAAACGAGCTTGCTTCGTCTGATATTTTCTTCAATAAAAACCTTGAGGATGTTATTGATCAAGGAATGTCAAATGACCAAGTAAAGCCAATTATCCAAAAGAAAATTGATGAGTCTATTACTTCTGCCTTTGAGGTTTTAAGAAAGCGTATTGATAAATTTGGAGTTACCCAACCAAACATTCAGCGTTTGGGAAAATCTGCAAGAATTCTTGTGGAACTTCCGGGAGCGAAAGATGTGGACAGGGTGAGAAAATTGCTTCAAAGTACCGCGCAACTTGAATTTTGGTACGTTTATAAATTTGAGGAAATGGCAGGTTTCCTTCAAGCTGCCGATACTAAAGCAGGTGAAATTGCAATGGCAAAATCTGCTCCTGAAACAACACAGGTTTCCGATACAACAAAAACAGTTACTGATACTACCAAAACTGAAGATGATGACGTTAGCAAATTGTTGGGTGGCCAAGATGTAAAAGATTCGCTTGCCAATGATAACAAGTCGAACCCAATACTTTCCAAAATGGTTTCATTGGGAAGCCAAGGCGGTCCGGTGATTGCTACTTTCAGATTAAAGGATACGGCAGACATCAATAGTTATTTGCGCAATCCGCAAATAAAATCATTGTTGCCAAACGAACTCCGTTTTGCAAAGTTTATGTGGGGATTGCCAGAAAGCAACCCACAACTTAATGGTGAAGAGGTTACAGCATTATATGCTATAAAAAGTGAAAAGGATGGCCTTCCTCCACTTGGCGGAAGTGTGGTTGTAGATGCTAGACAAGAGTTTGACAATATGAGCCGCGTCGTGGTTTCTATGCAAATGAACGGTCAAGGCGCCAAAGTTTGGGAACAAATGACGGGCGATGCATACCAAAACCAAAGCCAGATCGCTATTGTTCTTGATAACATTGTTTATTCTGCTCCTGGCGTTACTTCCGGCCCAATTGCAGGTGGTCGTAGCCAAATTTCTGGAAACTTTACTGTGCCGCAAGGGCAGGATTTAGCCAATGTATTGCGTGCGGGTAAATTGCCTGCTTCTGCAGAAATTATTCAAGGTGAAGTTGTAGGGCCAACTTTGGGCCACGAAGCAATAAGCAGTGGTATAATGTCCTTTATGATTGCACTTGTAATCGTTCTTTTATGGATGATTGGCTATTATGGCAAAGCAGGCGTGTTTGCTGATATTGCTTTGTTGGTAAACATTCTGTTTATCTTCGGAATATTAGCGGGACTTGGTGCGGTACTTACGTTACCTGGTATTGCCGGTATTGTATTGACTATAGGTATGTCTGTGGATGCGAACGTACTTATCTTTGAGAGAATTAAGGAAGAGCTCGCAAAAGGGAAGGCACAGAAAGACGCCATTAAAGATGGTTTCAACAATGCGTTGTCCTCAATTCTGGATGCAAACATTACAACTGGTTTAACAGGTTTGATTCTTTTGGTATTCGGAACTGGACCAATTCAAGGTTTTGCTACTACCTTATTAATAGGTATTGCAACTTCGTTGTTTACTGCAATATTCATTACAAGATTGTTTATTGACAGCTATACCAAAAATGGAAAGTCTTTGCCATGTTCAACTTCTTTTACAAAGAATCTTTTCAAGAATGTTAGTATCGAATTCTTGAGAAAACGTAAAATTGCGTATGTGTTTTCCGGAATTATGATATTGATAAGTCTTGGTTCTTTGTTCACAATTGGACTTAACCAAGGTGTTGATTTCGTGGGTGGACGCACCTACACCGTTCGTTTTGCGAAAGATGTAAATTCACAGGAAGTTCAAGACAATCTTATTAAAACCTTTGGAAGTGCCGAGGCAAAAACATACGGTGGCGACAATCAGTTAAAGATTACAACCAAATATAAAGTTGACGAGACTGGAACTGATGTTGACGAAGAAATAGAGCATATGCTTTTTGAAACCGTTAAAAAGGATATGCCGGCAGATATGACCTATGAAGACTTTGTGGGCGATCGCGAAGGAAAAACCATTGGTAGAATGGAATATTACAAAGTGAGTCCTACCATTGCAGATGATATTAAGAAAGACTCTTTCTGGGCAGTATTTGGCTCTTTGGTTGTGGTTTTCCTTTATATATTGTTGCGCTTTAGAAGATGGCAGTTCAGTTTGGGTGCGGTTGCGGCCGTATTCCACGACGTGCTTATTGTGCTTGGGGTATTCTCTTTAACATATAAGTTTATGCCTTTCAGCATGGAGATTGACCAAGCCTTTATCGCGGCGATTCTTACCGTAATTGGTTACTCGCTGAATGATACGGTAATTGTGTTTGACCGTATTCGTGAATATTTCGGCGAGCATCCAAGCTGGAAAATGAACCGTATTATTGACGTAGCTTTAAGCAGCACCTTGGGAAGAACCTTGAATACCTCATTCACCACGCTTATCGTGTTGTTGTGTATGTTCTTCTTCGGGGCAGAATCCATTCGCGGATTGTTGTTTGCGATTATCGTTGGTATTGTTGTGGGTACATATTCATCGTTGTTCATTGCAACACCAATTATGTATGATACCGTGAAACGCAAAAAAGTTGAGGATTTGATCGATAAAAAAGAAGAGGACGAAGTTGCATTAGAAGCGTAGTTTCCCTTTCTTCGGAAGAAATAAAAAAGCCCTTTCCAAATTTGGAAAGGGCTTTTTGTTTTGTCAAATTTTTGAAATGCTTACTTGTTTTCTGAAAATTGGAACGTATCGCCTTTTTGAAGTTTCCAAGTGTCGGTAAGGCCTGCGTTCACTTCCAAAACATATTGCGAAACATCCTCGGAAGGCAACGAAGTTTCGTCAAAAGGCTGCGCGTTTTTTTGGATGCTCACCAACTTTTTTTCAGAATCGAAATAAATTATATCCAACGGAATCTCAGTATTTTTCATATAAAAAGACCTGCGCTGCGAATTGTTGAACACAAAAAGCATCCCTTGGTTTTCAGCCATGGAATGGCGGTACATTAAGCCAGTTTCGGTTGAATATTCGTCATCGGCAATTTCAATATCAAGGGTTGCTACTATTGAATCGTTTGAGCTTTTCATTAAGGTCAATTCGCCTTCCTTCGTAAAAGTAATTTCTTTGGTTAGGCTTTTATTTTCCGAAGTTTTATTGTCTTTGCAATTGCTTAAGGAGAAAAGTGAAGCCAAAAGCAAAGCGGAAATAAATATTTTTTTCATTCTTGAAAAGTTTAAAATATTGGGAATACTAAATTTCCCCATCGGGGGTTAGGGGGCTTTTTTTTGAAGCTTTCCACATAATGTAAATTCCTGCGATTATAAAAGGAATGCTGAGCCATTGTCCTGTTGAAAGCAATCCAAGCGCAGATTCAAACCCGCCTTGGCTTTCCTTTACATATTCCACCAAAAAACGAACCATAAAAAGAAGAATCAGAAAAACCCCGAAAATGTAACCAATCTGTTTTCTGCGTTCCGTTTTCCAGTATAAATACCAACAAACCAAAAATACAATCACATAACCAGCTGCTTCGTAAAGCTGCGCCGGATGACGAAAGGGAACGGAGTTCAACAATTCCGAAAACTGTGGATTGTGTACAATAGCATCATAAGCTTTGCTAGGTTCTTTAATTCCTGTAGCGTTAACGGCATCTTGTTTGCGAATGCCTTCATGCACAAACCGTACGCCAAGGGGAAACTCTCCTGAGATTTTCCCAATAATTTCAGAATTCATAAAATTCCCAATTCGTACAAAAATTCCTCCTGCAGCTACTGCGATGACAATGCGATCCATAATCCAAAGAAATGGTTTCTTGATTACGTTTTTAGTATAAAAATACATCGCAATCAAAATAGCAATGGCAGCACCATGGCTTGCCAAACCTTGGAAGCCTGTAAATTCAAATTCAGGTTTGGTTTGTATTGGCAGAAAAACCGAAAGCGGATCGTCCACAAAAAGCTCGGGCTGGTAAAAAATAACATGCCCTAAACGCGCGCCAACCAAGGTGGCAACAACCATATAGATAAAGAGGCTGTCCAATTTTTCCTGGGGTTGTCCTTCACGTTCAAAAATCTTTTTGGTTAAAATCCAACCTAATGTAAACGCTACCACAAACATCAAGCTGTAATAACGGATCATAAAAAAACCAAGGTCAATCCCTTCAGAAGGGTTCCAGGTAAAACTTAAATAGTGCATAGCGGAGTTTTTATTGAGCAGCGTAAAGATAACAAAAGCGAAAAAGTATAGCGGAACAATTGTTTCATTTGTCTGTAATTTATTTTTTTGGCGGAACGGGATCATAACCAGAACCGCCCCAAGGATTGCAGCTTGCTATCCGTTTTGCGGCAAGCCAGCCGCCTTTCAACAAGCCGTGGGTTTGTAATGCTTCAACTGCATAATGCGAACAGGTGGGCGTGTAGCGACAGCTTGAAGGCAATAATGGTGAAATAAAATTTTGATACCCTCTTATTAATAAAACAAAAGGATATGTAAGTATGTTTTTCACGTAAAAATTAATTTAATGAAAAAGTAGTTCCGTCTTTCCCATCTTTCAGTTGAATTCCCTTTGCTGAAAGTTCGTCGCGAATTTTATCGCTCATCGCGAAATCTTTATTGGCGCGGGCTTGGTTTCTCAACTGAATAAGAAGTTCCACCGCAGCCGAAAGTTTTTCGCCATCCTGTGAATTTTCTGAAACACTGTCTTCCAGTCCCAAAACATCGAAAAGAAAATCATCCATCGTTTGCTTCAGCAATTCCAAATCTTTTTCAGAAATGGTTTCTTTTTCTTCTTTTAAGGAATTTACAAATTTTACTGCTTCAAAAAGATGTGCTATCAAAATCGGACTGTTGAAATCATCATTCATGGCATCATAACATGCTTTTCGCCAGCTTTCAATATCTAAGCTGCTTTTTTCCGAAGCAACAATATCTTTTAATATTCTTTGTGCATCCATCAACCGATTAAATCCTTTTTCGGAAGCTTCCAAAGCATCATTGCTGAAATCCAAAATACTTCTGTAATGCGCTTGGTACATAAAGAATTTAGTAACAGTAGGAGAGAACGGCTTGCTCAAAATATCGTTTTCACCAGAAAACATTTCATTCGGGAGAATAAAATTTCCGGTGGATTTTGACATTTTTTTGCCATTCAACGTAAGCATATTTGCATGCATCCAATAATTTACTGGCGAAGTGTGGTTACAGGCTTCAGCTTGTGCAATCTCGCATTCGTGGTGTGGAAATTTAAGATCCATTCCACCGCCGTGAATGTCAAAGTTATTGCCCAAATATTTTGTACTCATTGCAGTACATTCCAAATGCCACCCGGGGAAACCTTCACTCCAGGGTGATGGCCAGCGCATAATGTGTTGCGGTTCGGCTTTTTTCCAAAGGGCAAAATCCTGAGGGTTTTTCTTATCGGTCTGTGCGGAAAGTTCGCGGGTGTTGGCAATCATATCTTCTAGCTTTCTTCCGCTTAATTTTCCGTAGTTGTTGGATTCGTTGAATTTGAGGACGTCAAAATAAACAGAGCCGTTCTTTTCATAGGCAAAACCCTCTTCAATTATTTTTTCGACTATGTGGATTTGTTCGTAGATATGTCCGGTAGCAGTTGGTTCAATACTTGGAGGCAAAGCGTTAAATTTTGCCATAGTCGTGTGAAAATCCACAGTGTATTTTTGCACCACTTCCATCGGTTCCAATTGCTCAATTCGGGCTTTTTTCAGAATTGGATCGTCACCACTTTCACCGTCGTTTTCCAAATGGCCGGCATCGGTAATGTTGCGTACGTAGCGCACTTTATAGCCCAAATGTTTTAAATAGCGAAAAACCAAATCAAAAGAAAGAAAGGTGCGGCAATTTCCCAAATGCACATTGCTATAAACCGTGGGGCCGCAAACGTACATTCCCACTGCGCCTTCGTGAATTGGAGTGAATTTTTCTTTACTTTTTGAAAGTGAATTGTATATATAAAGATCTTGTTGTTTCAATTTTTGGAATTTGGTATTTGAAATTTGGATTTTTCGATTAAAACTCAGTATCCAGTTTTATATAATCTAAAAATTCACGGCGGGTTTCCGAATTTTTAAATGCGCCACCAAACTCGCTTGTTACGGTACTACTGTCAATATCGCGAATTCCTCGGGAGTTTACGCAGAGGTGCTTGGCGTCAATTACACAGGCAACGTCTTCCGTATTCAGAACTTGTTGCAGTTCTTTCACAATTTGCATTGTCAATCTTTCCTGAACCTGTGGACGCTTTGCATAATAGTCAACAATCCGGTTCATTTTTGAAAGCCCAACCACGGAACCGTTGGAAATATAGGCAATATGTGCTTTCCCGACAATGGGAAGTAAATGGTGCTCGCAGGTAGAGTAGAGGGTTATGTTCTTTTCTACCAGCATTTCTTGATATTTATATTTATTCTCAAAAGTGGAAGCTTTTGGCCGTCTGTCTGGGTGGAGCCCACCAAAAATTTCCTGTACAAACATTTTTGCAACTCGGGTAGGGGTGCCTTTTAAGCTGTCGTCAGTAAGATCGAGACCTAAAGTGTGCATAATGTTTTGAATGTCTTTTTTGATACTTGCAATCTTTTCAATATCGCTAAGCTCAAAGGCATCAGTGCGCATGGGCGTTTCCGTGGAACTGCCAATGTGGTCATTGCCCATCGCTTCTATGTCTTTAAGTTGTTTTTCTAAATCCATCTATTAAAATCTTCTTATTCAGGCCTGCAAAGATACGCAATAGCATTTAGGTTTTGAAAACTGAAACTTCTTATTTTAAGAACCATAAACTATACATTTTCATAAAATTTTCTTAATTTTCGCAAAAAATTATTTAATTGTTATGAAGAACCTACTTGTAATTATTGCTATTCTTTTTGTTTCACTTACTTACGGTCAAAAAAATGAAGCCTCAAAATATGGAGACTTAATTTCAATGGAGCCTTCCGAAGTTGCTGCCAGTGCTATATTGAGCATAAACTTTTTAGAAGCGAATACTTTGAAATATACCATTTCGAAAAATAACGAAGTGCTTTTTACGAAAGAAATAGAAAAAAATGAAGGGGCTCAAATGATGAAATTCGACCTTTCTTTTTTAGAAAAAGGCAGATATGAAATCCGCTTTTTTGTTGAAAATAATGAAGTGAAAAAAATTCCCTTCAAAAAAATATGATTAACCGCACCTAAATACTATTAACATCCCCTCAATGAAAAAACTAATACTTTTATTTGCCTTTTTACTAGTTTTGATCCCTACCGCAAAAGCCCAAGTTTGCGATATTTTAATACCAATTTGTACCAGTCAGGACGGGCTTAACAATAATGCGATAGACCCTTCACCAATTACCATCGCCACTACCTGCCAAACTTTGCAGGGCACCCGGACCGCATGGTACCGTTTGGCCATTATTCAGGCCACAAATTTCACATTCCAAATTGAGCCAACAGGAAATATTGATTATGATTTTGCGGTATATGTGAATGCAGATTGTAATAACTTGGGAGTTGCAGACAGGGCAAGTTATGACGCTCCCTCTGCCGGCGAATATGATACAGGTTTAAACCTTACATCCACTGATTTATGTGAAACTGCTTTGGGCGATGGGCAGGTTCAATTTATAAGTTTAGTTCCTGGAGATGAAGTTATAATTGTCGTTGATAGATTTTCAGCTACTCCCGATACATTCGATTTAACATTTGGAGACCCCGATGCTTTTGACTGTTCCATAGTGCAAACCGATGTTTGTGATGGAGACACTGTAACACTTGATGCTACAGACCCTATGGCAAATAATTATATTTGGGAGTATGATGATTTAATGGGAGGTGGATTTGTTCAAATTTATAATGGAAACTTCCCTACAATTAATGTAACACAAACAGGAAATTATAAAGCTAGAATACAATTTGCAGGAGGAGGGGAGAATGTTAGGTTCTTTAACATGGTTTTTCATCCCCAGCCAGTTATTGCTAGTCCACCCCTGGATCTTTCCATATGTGATGACGGTACAAATGCAGGTATTTTCGACTTAACCGAAAATGATGATGATGTTCGGGGCGGACAAGACCCGCTATTTAATATAACCTATCATCACAGCGCATTGGAAGCTTCAACAGGTGCAAATCCTATTATTCCAGCAAATGCTTACCCTATAGTAGGTACTTCTGAAACTATATGGGTTCGAATTGAAGAACCTACAGGCACTTGTTTTGCTATTGATTCTTTTCAAATTACCTATGCCGCGGCTACTGCAACAGCTCCTGCAAGTCCTCATTATGTTTGTGATTTAGGGGGGAATGGGCAAGAGTCTATTAATCTAAATACCACATTTGACGCAATTATTCTAAATGGTCAAAATCCTTTACAATATACAGTTACATACCATAGTAATCCAGCTGACGCACTTTCTGGAAATAACCCCTTGTCACAACCCTATATAGTTACAGGTTCTGTATTTATTTTTGCTAGAGTGGAAAGCAATACTGTTTCAAGCTGCTTCGCTACTACTCAGTTTAATCTTGTATTAGCGCCCCAGCCAATAGCGAACCC
>NZ_LXIE01000013.1 GCF_001641085.1 Aequorivita soesokkakensis
CTTACAACACTATTTGCATCTCTTGCAACGCTATTTGCATCTCTTACAACACTATTTGCAACTCCTGCATTGCCAATTGCATCTCTTGCAACGCTATTTGCAACTCCTGCATTGCCAATTGTATCTTGCACATTGCCAATTATATCTTACGCATTGCCAATTGTATCTTGAACAATGTCAATTATATCTTGCAAAAAAACCATTGTCCTTTCATACAAACCCAAAACCCAGAAACAAAAACCCATAATCGTCCACGAATTGTTATTAATGAAAAAAATTCAGCAATTTTGAACCATGAATTTTTTAACCGAAAAACTTTGGTTCCCAAACCCTACGGAAGCCACTTCCGATGGTTTGCTCGCCATTGGCGGTGATCTTTCAACGGAACGTTTGCTGCTTGCATACCATTCAGGAATTTTTCCGTGGTTTGAAGACGATCAGCCCATACTTTGGTGGAGCCCGGATCCGCGGATGATATTATTTCCCGAAAAATTTAAGGTCTCCAAAAGTCTTCGGAAGACATTAAAAAGTGAAAAATTCAAAGTTACCTTCAACCAAAATTTTCCTGAAGTTATTAAAAACTGCGCCACCGTTCTGCGAAAAGGACAAGCTGGAACTTGGATTACAGAAGAAATGCAGCAAGCATATATTGCATTGCACAGTGCCGGCCACGCGGTTTCCGTTGAGGTTTGGGAAGATGAAAAACTTGTTGGTGGGCTCTACGGAATTGATCTTCCGCAGAAAAAAGTGTTTTGTGGGGAAAGTATGTTCAGTTTGGTGAACGATGCTTCAAAAGTGGCTTTTTACCATCTTTCGGAATACGCGAAAAGTAAAAATTATAAATTTATTGATTGCCAGATTTACAATGAACATTTGGAAAGTTTGGGGGCGGAGGAGATTGATAGAGAGGAGTTTTTTGAGCTATTGGTATTATAAAATTATGGGGAACAGTTAACTATACAATAATTTAAAATTCTATCTTCGTAATCCACAATTCACTATTCAGATGAAAAATAACTACACAAAATACCTTTTGGTATTGTTGATGGCATTGCAGACCTCTTTTGCCATTTCACAGGAAAAACCTAATCTCCCTCACAATTTAACCGAAACAGAAAAAGCACTGGTTTCGGAATTTCAATTTACAAATCCGCGATTTTCCCCTCCGCCTTCTGGCCCGGTTCGCGCTGCAGCGGAATGGGAAGAGGTGGAATATCTTTTGGTTACGTGGAATCCTTCCTACCCAAATATTCTTCGGCAAATAGTTCAGGCCGGGGTTCAGGAATGCAAAGTGATCATTACAACTCAAAACCAAGCTTCGGTTTCTAACTACTTAACCACAAACGGTGTAGATATAACGAATGTTACATTTTTAAATGTGCCGTGGGACAGTATTTGGATTCGCGATTATGCGGGAAACACAATTTATTCGGACGATGTGGGCGAACTTGCATTGACTGATTGGATTTATAACCGCCCTCGCCCAAATGATGATGTAATGCCTGTAGCCCACGCAGCACAAGCTGGCATCCCACTTTATACAACCAATTCGGGCACCAACGATTTGGTAAACACGGGTGGAAATTATATGAGTGACGGGATGGGAAATGCTTTTGCATCAAATTTAATTTTAGATGAAAACTCTGCAGGAAATCCTTATGGTGTAAGCGTTAAAACCGAAGCCCAAATTGACGGGATTATGCAGGAATATATGGGAATTAACCGTTTCGTTAAAATGAATACATTGCCTTATGACGTAATCCACCATATTGATATGCACATGAAATTGCTTGATGAAGAGACAATCCTCGTAAGCAAATATCCTCCCGGAGTAGCCGATGGTCCCCAGATTGAAGCAAACATCCAGTATGTTCTGGATAATTTTGAATCGCCATTTGGAACGCCATATGATATTGAATGGATTGATGCACCCCCGAGTACCGGCGGAAATTACCCAAATACAGGCGGCCCATACAATACCTACAGCAATGCGGTTTTCGTGAACAAAACCATTATGGTACCCACCTACCGTCCCGAAGTTGATGCGCCAGCTTTAGCTCAATACCAGGAAATGTTGCCGGGTTACAATGTTGTGGGGATTGATGTAGATAATCCAGGTGAAAATTTGATAAATTCTTTGGGTGCTATTCATTGCATTACGCACACTATTGGCGTTGCGGAACCGCTTTGGATAGTTCACCAACCAATTGATGAGGCCAATGCCGGAAGTACAGTAACAATTGATGCCTTTATAAAACACGTTTCATTTATAGAACAAGCCAAGGTTTTTTGGAGGGAAGAGGGTACAAATACTTTCAACGAAATTGACATGGCGCCCTCAAACTCTGATTATTGGACCGCAGATTTAACGATTCCAAATAACCCAGTAAACATAGAATATTACATTTGGGCAAAGGCCTTTTCTGGGAAGGAATTAACCCGTCCCATTGTTGCGCCCGAAGGCTATTGGACCATTCAAGTGGAAACCCTTTCTGTAGACGAATGGGCTCAGAACCATATTTCAGCTGCCTATCCAAATCCAACTACCGGGAAAGTTTCCTTTAATCTAGATGCTATTCAAGGCTCCATAAATGTAAAAATCCACAATGTTTTGGGCCAAAAATTATATGAAACAACTATTGAAAATGGTAACGGAAAAGTAATTTTAGACTTGAACCAAAACTGGCAGGGAACTTTACTTGTTACTTTTGAAGGTGACTTCGGAAAGGTTCATAAAAAAGTTATTAAACTGTAAATCTTTTACTTAGAAAATAAAATTTCTTTCAAAATCCACAATTTATTGTGGATTTTTTTGTTTTTTTACAATATTAACCTACACATCCAACTGTAAACCTACATTACTGCAGTTGTTTGTACTTAAAATTTAGCCCCAAATGAAATTCAAGTCTAACCTACTTGCATTCCTGCTATTTGCAGGAATCACATCAATTTCCTTTTCACAATCAAACACCAAAACCGACGTCAATAAAGATATTGATGTGGTTCGCGTTTACGAACAAGTTGTTCAGGAAGGCTACGGCACGCCATTTATTTATAAAAACTTGGCGAATGCGTATTATTTCAGGAATGAATACAACCAAGCTTTAATCTGGTTCGAAAAGCTTTTTGAAGCCGAAAAAAATACGGATCCTGAAATTGCACAGCGTTATCAGCAAACTTTAAAAGCTATAAAAGCAAATAAAAATTCAGCTGCTGTAGTTAAAATTTAAAGCGCACAACCTCTTCTTTTGAATAAGAAAACCGCCGATTTTGTTAAATTTTTCGGGGCTGGCAATATATTGTGTTTTTTTAAGTTTTTCTGAACAACAAACCTCACGAACTATTGCAATCCCACTAAAACTGCAGGCGTTCGTTTTAAACTTATTATCCCTAATGATTCCTAAGCAAAATCTGCTTGCTCTTTTAGTATTTGCAAGTATTTCAGCCGTTTCTTTTTCACAAACCAGCACGCATAAAACTGATGTCAATAAGGATATTGATGTGGTTCGTGTATATGAACAAGTGGTTGTGGAAGGCTACGGAACACCCTTCATTTATAAAAAACTTGCAACGGCATATTATTTCAAAAACGAATACGGAAAGGCATTGGCTTGGTTTCAAAAATTGTTTGCTGAAGAAAAAAATACAGATCCGGAATTAGCGCATCAATACAATCAGACTTTGAAAGCCGTTGCGGCTGCAAACTCCACAGCTTCCCTAAAAACTTCCTTTTTAAAATAATCACACTTCGTGATAGCGGAAACAGTTTTCAATGTGGTCATTAACCATTCCAGTGGCTTGCATATGTGCATAAACCACCGTGCTGCCTACGAACTTAAAACCGCGCTTTTTTAGGTCTTTGCTCAAGGCATCGCTTTCTGCTGTAATCGCTGGAGCATCGGTATGCGTTTTCCAGACATTTTTAATGGGTTTATGGTTTACAAATTCCCAAATGTAATTACTAAAACTGCCAAATTCCTTTTGGATTTCCATAAAGAGCTGTGCGTTTGTAACTGCAGCGTGAACCTTCAATTTATTGCGAATAATCCCTTCATTTTGAAGTAGGGAATCTATTTTTGATTGGTCGTATTTCGCTATTTTCTTATAGTCGAAATTGTCAAAAGCTTCCCTGAAATTTTCTCTTTTCCGAAGAATGGTAATCCAACTAAGTCCAGCTTGAAAAGTTTCCAGTATTAAAAATTCAAAAAGTGTTTTATCATCCTTAACCGGAACTCCCCATTCCTCATCGTGATATTTTACGTAAAGCGGATCGGTACCGCACCAACCACAGCGCACTTTTTCTGAAGACATAATTTTTACTGATTACTGAATACTGATTACTGAATACTGATTACTGATTACTGAATACTAATTATTGTTGTCCGGGAAAATTAAATGTAATCGTGCCCAATTGTTTCGTTTTTGAAGCATCGGTGGTGAAACGCGCTTGTTCTGCATATTCCAAAGCCGCGTCAATCAAGCATTCGTTTGAAGTTGTGGAAGAAGTTTTATTGTATGAATTCTTCACTACTTTCCCAAAATTATTGACTTCAATATTTATAACAACCTTTCCAGAACCGTAACAAGTATAAACCGGATTGGGAAGGTCGATATCTTTTCTGTTCACCAATTGATAGCTAATTGTGGTATTTCTATTGCCGCTTTTTACGACAGCTTCACCTTCTTTCCCGCTTTCACTGTTGGAAAACTTCTTCTTTTTTTCTTTTTCAGTTTTTTCAGCAATGGAAGTTCCGTTGCCGTTATCACTTTTTGAATTTTCCATTGCTTCGTTCATTTCTTGAAGCTTGCCTTCTGTAGTTTCGGTTTCTTCCTGGTTTTCATTTTCTACGGAAGAAATAAATTTTTCGGCTTCATTATAGGCACGATTGGTTTCCACTTTCACTTTTTCCGGCGTAAGCTCTGCAATGGCAAGATCTTCGGGGAGCAATTCCTCGGGAGCCATAACCACATCATAGGTTTCCTCATTGGTTTCCACTTTTTCCTTGGACAGTTTAATGCTATATAATGATAACACTAAAATGCCCGTAAGCAGTGAAGTTATAAGAAAAGCTCTGTATGAATAATTGAAGTTCATTATTGCAAGTACCGAAATTTTGTGCAAAATTCCACAAAAACGCTGAAAATTAAGAAGCTATTAGCGTTATTTTAACTTGGAAGCGAAGATTCAAAGGCTTCAATACCAACAGCGTTTTCAACAGAAAAGTCGCCAATTTTTGTTCTTCGCAAAGCGGAAAGATGCGCTCCATTGTTTAAAGCCTTTCCAAAATCATTCGCAAGCGAACGAATATAAGTGCCTTTACTGCAAACCACGCGAAAATCTATTTTTGGAAGCTCGATGTTTGTTATTTCAAATTCTGAAATGGTTACTATTCTATAGGGAATTTCCACCTCTTCGCCACTTCGCGCAAATTCATACAAACGTTTTCCATCTTTTTTTAAAGCAGAAAAAACAGGCGGTTGTTGCTGAATTTCACCTAAAAATTGCTTTGTGGCCTCGTATATTTTTTCTGAAGTGATTTCGGAAATATCAAAAGTTTGGTCAATTTCGGTTTCCAAATCATAGCTGGGCGTAGTTGCACCCAAAGTGAAAGTTCCGGTATATTCTTTTTCCTGTGCTTGAAAAGTATCTATTTTTTTTGTGAATTTACCCGTGCAAATAATCAAAAGCCCTGTAGCCAAAGGATCGAGCGTGCCAGCGTGCCCAACTTTTATCTTTTTAATGTTGAAGGATTTTCGAATGAGCCACCGCACCTTATTCACCGCTTGGAATGAAGTCCATTCCAAAGGTTTGTCTATCAAAATTACTTGGCCTTCTTTGTAATCTTCAGCAGTCATCAAATTACGGTAAGTTCCTGAATAAAAAAGTGAATCAATAAAACAGCGATTCCGGCAATAATTCTATAATAACCGAATATTTTAAACCCGTGTTTGCTCAAATAATTTATAAAGGATTTTATAGCAATCAAAGCCACGATAAAACCGACAACATTTCCAATAATCAAAAGATTCACTTGTTCCGAAGAAAGCTGGAAGCCTGCTTCGTAATAATCATAGCTTTTCTTTACCGTTGCGCCCAGCATCGTTGGAATAGCCAAAAAGAAAGAAAATTCAGCAGCTACTGTTCGCGAAAGTTTTTGGCTCATACCGCCCACAATACTTGCTCCACTTCGGGAAACGCCCGGAATCATTGCCAAACATTGAAAAAAGCCAATTTTTAAAGCGGTTAAATAAGAAATCTCAGTTTCTTCGCCATCGCCAAACCAATCATCAACTTTTAAAAGAATAAATCCACCGAGTATTAACGAAATAGCAACTGTAATGGGGTTTTCCAAAAGGCTATCAATAAAATCACTTAAAAGCAATCCTAAAAATACGGCAGGCAGGAAAGCCACAAAAAGTTTGTAATAAAAATCCATGCTCTGAAAGAAACGTTTTAAGTATAAAACCACAACGCTCATAATAGTTCCCAGTTGGATAACGATGGTAAAAAGTTTGGTAAAGTCATCACCAGCAATCCCAAAAAAGGAGGAAGCGATAATCATATGTCCCGTAGAAGAAACGGGCAAAAATTCGGTTAAACCTTCAATAATGGCAAGGACAACGGCTTGTAAAGTATCCACTAATTTTCTTCTTTGCTATCTGGTTTTAATAAAATGGCATAGACTTCAATTGCAAAACCTAAAAGCACCATAGCTGGGGCCAAACGGATACGTCGCCAATTGTAAATTTCTGGATTGAAAACGTTGGGGTCATCGCTTCCGCCACCGGTCATCAGTATAAACCCAAGAACTATAAATGCCACGCCAATAAGCATGAACTTGTAGTTTTTTCTATCAAAAACAAATTCTGTTTTTGTTTCTTCTTTGCGTTTTTTCTCTCCCATTATTTCAGAGTTTCAGGTTTCAGGTTTAAAGTTTCAGGTTTTTCAAATCTAATAATATAAATCGTCCGTGCGTAAATTCAAAAAACGCTGTGTTGCGATAAAAGTACTTATCCAAGTAATAATAACGCCCATTAAAAGTATAAAAGCAAAAAGGATAGTTAGTAAAACCGGATCTCCCAGCAATTGTAATTGTGGGAAACTTTCGTTGAGGTAATACAACACCAATGCCATCCCGATCATAGCGACTATGGCCCCAACTATGCCGAGGCGAACACTTTTCCAAACAAAAGGCTGGCGAATAAATTTCTTGGTCGCTCCAACCATTTGCATTGTTTTTATGGTAAATCGCTTCGCATAAATACTTAATCGAATGCTACTGTTTATAAGCAATACGGCAATAAACGTAAAAATTCCGCTGACTACCAAAACCCAAAAACTGATGCGTTTCACGTTTTCGGTGAGTTGCGCAATCAAAGGTTTGTCATAAATAACATCGTCCACAAAATCCTTGCTTTTCAGTTCGTTGGTGATTTCCTCCATTTTTGCGGGCGTAACATAATCTGCCAAAATATAAACGTCAATGCTATTTTGAAGTGGGTTTTCGCCCAGATATTCAATGAAATTTTCGCCCAAAGTTTCTTGATGTTCCTTTGCGGCATCTTCCTTTGAAACAAAAGTTGCAGACTTGGTATATTCCGCCAAAGCCAGACTTTGCTTGAGTTGCGTAATTTCAACTTCCTTCGCCGTGTCTTTCAAAAAAACGGTAATCGCTATTTGTTCCTTAAAATAATCGGCTACTTTTTTTGAATTCAAAACCAACAATCCCAACAGGCCCAATAGAAAAAGAACCAGTGAAATACTAATAACTACTGAAAAATAGGAAGAAATCAACCTGCGTTTTTGATATTTTTCAAAAGAAGAACTCATAGGGTTTGGTGAATTTTGCCGTAAAAATACAAGTAATTTTGCATCTTGTGTTAAACAACGCCGAAAGTTTCCAATTTGTTATAATAAGATTATTTTTGGGGTGCCCTAAATTTCGGTATTATCATAAAAAATTTGCTAAAATCCCTAAAAATTTCCCGACCGGGACTTTGGTTTCCAACAGTTTGGATTTATTTGGTTCCATTCCAACTAGCTTCAAACTTTTGGGAAAAACCACTTTTTTGGGTTGGACTCTTCTTTGTTACTTTTCCTTTGAATTTCTTGGTTTACGGATTGAATGATTTTACTGATGGTAAAGCAGATTCCTTAAACCCGCGAAAGGGAAACTATCTTTTTGGTGCCAAATTGAGCAAAGAAGAACTAACCAACGTACCGTGGCACATCTGCTGTGTAATGGTGCCCTTTTTGGCATATTTCGCTTACGTTGGCGGCGGCGAACTTTTCATTCTTTTATTGTTTATGATTGTTATTAATATCATTTACAACTACAAACCGTTTCGACTAAAAGAACGCCCGCCGTTTGAGATTTTAATACAGGTTGGATATGTTTTCACGGCACTTTTCAGTATTCAGCTGAACAATTTGGAAATGCTTCCATGGCAAACAATGCTTTACCTCACACTCTTTGCTTTTCAAGCCCATATTGCTGGGGAAATTATGGATATTGAACCCGATAAGTTGGTCGGAAAGAAAACCACTGCAGTTTTAATAGGAAGAAAAAATGCGAAGTTTTTAATGCTTTTTCTACTATTGTTTGAAGCGTATATCCTGAAATTCTGGTTTGATGATTGGGTATTGTCGGGCTTTTTGGCGATTTTTTCGCTTTGGCTTATTTTGGATATTTTCGTTTTCTTCAAAGAAAAACCCTATTCGGTAAAGCAAATGAAAATCTTTGGAATCGCCATCAACATTTCCGCAATTCTTTCGATGATTTGGGTGCTTTATTCCGGAAATCTACTGCATCCAAATTTTTAAAATATAGGGTTTTACTTCTTCCAATAAACCTTAAATTTGCGGCTCTTTCCACCAGTGGAAATAATTTTCAAAAGAAAAACAAGAAGATGGGTAAATATCACTTCAACGAGATAGAAGCAAAGTGGCAAAAACATTGGGCCGAAAATCAAACTTTTAAGGCCGAGAACGATAGCAACAAACCGAAATATTACGTTTTGGATATGTTTCCCTATCCGTCCGGCGCCGGCCTTCACGTGGGGCATCCGCTCGGGTACATTGCCAGTGATATTTATGCGCGCTACAAACGCCACCAAGGATATAATGTGTTGCATCCGCAAGGCTATGATTCTTTCGGACTTCCGGCAGAGCAATATGCCATCCAAACAGGGCAGCATCCTGCAAAAACAACTGAGGAAAATATTGCCCGATACCGCGAACAGCTTGACAAAATAGGTTTTTCCTTCGATTGGAGCCGCGAGGTGCGCACCAGCAACCCAGAATATTATAAATGGACGCAGTGGATTTTCATCCAGCTTTTTGAAAGTTGGTACGATAAAGATTTAAATAAAGCCCGTTCCATTGAAGAACTGCGCGCAATTTTTTCTTCGGAAGGAAATGTACACATAAATGCAGTCTGCGATGAGGGAATTGCGCATTTTACAGCTTCGGAATGGCTTGGTTTTTTGGAAACAGAAAAACAGGAAATCCTTTTAAAATATAGATTGACCTATTTGGCCGAAACCGAAGTAAACTGGTGCCCGCAACTGGGAACCGTTTTGGCAAATGACGAAATAGTAAACGGCGTTTCCGAACGCGGCGGCTATCCGGTTGTGCGAAAAAAGATGAAACAGTGGAGTATGCGCATCACGGCCTACGCCCAGCGTTTGCTCGACGGACTCGATAAAATTGATTGGCCGCAACCATTGAAGGATTCGCAGACCAATTGGATTGGTAGGAGTAAAGGGGCAACTGTAACTTTCAAAGTTGAAAATGTCCCTTCGAGCGCAGTCGAGAAGTCATATTCCATAGACGTTTTCACAACAAGACCCGACACAATCTTCGGAGTGAGTTTTATGACGCTCGCACCCGAACACGATTTGGTTTCAAAAATCACCACTGCCGAACAGAAAGAAGCAGTTGAAAAGTATGTGGAAGCCACCGCAAAACGCAGCGAGCGCGAACGAATGGCAGATGTAAAAACCATTACCGGCGTTTTCACGGGCGCGTATGCCGAGCATCCTTTTACAAAAGAACCGCTTCCAATTTGGATTGGCGATTACGTTTTGGCGGGCTACGGAACGGGCGCTGTGATGAGCGTTCCCTGTGGCGATCAGCGCGATTATGATTTTGCTAAACATTTCAATTTGCCTATTCCGAATATATTTAAGGATGCGGATATTTCTGAAGAAGCCTATTCTGATAAGGAAAATACAATCATCACGAACAGCGATTTTTTAAATGATTTAAATTATTCCGAAGCAACCGATAAAATAATAGCTGCCTTGGAGGAAAAAGGGATTGGCAAAGGCAAAATAAACTACCGTTTGCGCGATGCCGTTTTTAGTCGCCAGCGCTATTGGGGCGAGCCCTTCCCGATTTATTACAAAGATGGAATGCCGCACGTAATCCCAACCGAATGTTTGCCGTTGCGCCTTCCCGAAGTTGAAAAATATCTCCCCACCGAAGAAGGCGAACCGCCTTTGGGCCGCGCCGATGATTGGGCTTGGGATGTTGAAAAGTTGTCGGTTGTGAGTTGTGAGTTGATTGACCACAAAACTGTTTTTCCATTGGAATTGAACACCATGCCGGGTTGGGCGGGAAGTAGTTGGTACTTTTTCCGATATATGGAAGATGAAAAGCGCGACGAAGTTTTTGCCTCAAAAGAAGCATTGAACTATTGGAAAAACGTGGATTTATATATTGGCGGAAGCGAGCATGCCACCGGCCATTTATTGTACAGCCGTTTTTGGGTAAAATTTATGCACGACCGCGGCTTGGTGCCCGTAGACGAACCTTTTAAAAAGCTGATAAACCAAGGGATGATTTTGGGGGAGAGTGCGTTTGTAGGAAGATACTCTGGGTATTTCAAAATAAGTGTTTTTAATATAGAGGAAGTGGAAATTCAAAGAGAGCCTCTCTTAAAAGATAATCCAATAATGGAGTTGATTTCAGAAAAAGCAGAACTTTTTGTCTCTTTAAAAATGCAAGATGAATTGAAAATTCTACAAGAAAAAGCTAAAATTATTGCTCTAGAAAATTTCAATAATAAATTGGAACAAGCTTCAAAGCCAAGTTTTAAGACTGAAATAAGAATCGAATTTTTAAATGCTCAATTAGATTTAATTCATTCAGACGTTTCATTTGTAAATAATTCAAATGAACTAGATATCGAAGCTTTCAAAAACTGGCGAGAAGAGTATAAAAATGCAGAATTTATAACTGAAGAAGATGGCACTTTTAAAGTTTCCCGCGAAGTAGAAAAAATGTCCAAAAGCAAATACAATGTGGTAAACCCCGATGATATTTGCAATCAATACGGCGCCGATACGTTGAGAATGTACGAGATGTTCCTCGGCCCGCTGGAACAGGCAAAACCGTGGAACACCGCCGGCATTACGGGCGTACACGGTTTCCTTAAAAAACTTTGGAAATTGTATCATTCAGCCTCCCCCAACCCCTCCGAAGGAGGGGAGCAAGAGTTCATTGTTTCGGAAGATAATGCTTCAAAAGAAAGTCTTAAAACATTGCATAAAACCATCAAAAAAACGCAGGAAGATATTGAGAATTTCAGTTTCAATACTTCGGTTTCCTCTTTTATGATTGCGGTGAACGAGCTTTCAGCAGAAAAATGTAATTCACGCGAAGTTTTGGAGCCGTTGGCAATTCTTATTTCGCCCTATGCGCCGCATATTGCGGAAGAGCTTTGGGAGAAATTGGGCCATTCGGAAAGTATTTCCACAGCGCCTTTCCCAAAATTTGAGGAGAAATATTTGGTGGAAAGCACAAAGGAATATCCTATTTCATTCAACGGAAAAATGCGTTTTACGTTGGAATTGCCATTGGATATTTCAAAAGAAGAAATAGAATCTGCCGTAATGGCACATGAAAAGACAGCCCAATATTTAGAGGGAAGAACGCCGAAAAAGGTGATTATCGTACCTGGAAAAATTGTGAATATTGTTGGTTAAAAATTTGCACGCTATTTGCTATATTGTGATTGAAAAAATCTCTGTGTCCTCTGTGTCTTTGTGGTTTTTAAAAATTACCACAAAGACACAGAGAGCACAGAGAAAAACTATAAACAACAAACTTTAAACAAGAGAAACTATGTTTGGATACTATATAATTGCAGGGATTATCTTTTTGGTGAGTTGGTACGTTAGCCACCAACTAAAAAGCAAGTTTAAAAAATACAGCAAAATCCATCTTCAAAATGGAATGAGCGGAAAGGAAATTGCCGAAAAAATGCTCGCCGACAACGGAATTACCGATGTGCAGGTTATTTCGGTTCCGGGTCAATTGACGGACCATTACGATCCTTCAAAGAAAACGGTTAATTTGAGCGAGCCAGTTTATATGCAGCGAAATGCTGCTGCGGCAGCGGTTGCGGCCCACGAATGTGGCCACGCCGTGCAACACGCCACAGCTTACAGTTGGTTGAAATTGCGTTCCACTATCGTTCCCGCGGTAAGTGTTTCGAGCAAACTTTCCAATTTTGTGATTATGGCGGGTATTATTCTTTTCGCGACTGGTTCCACTTTTGGGACTTGGATTTTCGGAGTAGGAATTTTACTTTTTGCAGTAACTACTGCTTTTGCTTTTATAACACTTCCAGTGGAATTTGACGCCAGTAAACGTGCGTTGGTTTGGTTAGAAAGTAGCAATATGGTTACGCCACAGGAACACGCAGGCGCAAAAGACGCATTGAAATGGGCGGCGAGAACGTATGTTGTTGCAGCGCTTGGTTCTTTGGCAACCTTGCTATATTTCATTTCAATTTTCTTGGGAAGACGATAAAAGGATTAACGATTGTCAATTTTGATTATTGATTTACGAATAAAAAAGCCCGCAAAACTTGCGGGCTTTTTTAATTTCTCACTTCTCACTTCTCAGTGAACATTATCTGGATTATAGCCAGCATATTTCACCTCTTCTTCTTTAAAAATAATTCCGTGTTCTTCCAATTCCTTTAAAATTGGCTCGTAAACTTCTTTCGCCATTGGCAGCTGTACGCCGGGCGTAGTTATTTTTTCATTCAGAATTTTTAACGCTGCAATCGCCACGGGAAGCCCAACGGTTTTTGCCATAGCGGTGTGGGTTTGATCCTCGCCAATCAAAGCCATGTGGCTGTCAATCTGGTATTGCTTTCCGTCAATTTCGTACCCAAATTTGTGATACATCACGATCATATCTTTGTCGTGAGGCGCGAGCGTCCATTTGTCTTCAAGTATTTTTTGGAGGCCCATTGCCGGAGTAGCATCTTTTATTCCCAATGTTTTTGTTTTTGTGAAAAGATCCAGCTCTTCCAACTTTTCCCACATTAAATCGTCTTGATCAATTTTCAAAGCATGGCGAAGTTTTAATTCCACCGTATCTGAAGGCGAATAGGGAAGGAAAAGATTCACAAATTCGCGATAGCTCATATTTTCAGAATCGGGAATGGTGTAGCTGTCATCGGTCATTCCCAACTGAACAAACATATTCCAGGCGCGGCTGAAACCCACACGGCGAATGGTGCCACGATACAGCGTTAAAATATTTTCCAATCCATAAACTGACTGGTATTGTAAGGAATTTCGATTGGCATACACCTCAAACTTGCCATACCCTTCAATATTGATAAATTCGGTTCTTCGGAAAAGTCGGTGATATGGAATATACTTGTATTTGCCTTCCTGAATAAATTCCGCAGCGCCGCCTTGTCCTGCCAAAACAACGTTTCGTGGATTCCAGGTGAATTTATAATTCCAAAGATTGTTGTCGCTTTCAGGGGCAATCAAGCCTCCGCAAAACGATTCAAAAAGCAACATTTTTCCGCCCTTGGCGCGAATCCTATCAATAACTTGCATGGCGCTCATGTGGTCAATCCCTGGGTCAAGGCCAATCTCGTTCATAAAAACCAACCCTTTTGATTGGGCTTTGTGGTTCAGCGCTTGCATTTCTTTGCTTACGTAAGAGGCCGTAACCATATGTTTTCCAAATTCTATACAGTCTTTTGCCACTTCAACATGGTAGCGGGCCGGGAGCATCGAGATTACCAAGTCACTGTTTTCAACGGCCTCTTTTCGCTGTACGTCATTAAAAACGTCTAGCATTATTCCACGTGCATTGGGGTGACCCGTTGTAAATCTTTGCGCAGCTTGTATTGAAAGGTCTCCAATGGTTATGAAAAGTTCTTCCTCATCACTTTTGTCGAGCAAATAGCGTATCAAGCTTGTGGCAGATCTTCCTGCGCCTATAATCAATATGTTTCTCATTGGGAGAGTTTTTTGTTAACTTTGGAGGTATGTTTATGAATGACGAAATTACTAATTCTACTTTTTAAAAATGACGATTTTTGATAAAAATATAGCGGCTACGGGATCATTTATTATTGCAGCAACAATTGCAATTGGCGCTTTTGGGGCGCATGGTTTAAAGCAAATGCTGGATGCAGATGCGCTTGCTACTTTTGAAGTGGGCGTTCGCTACCAAATGTATCATGGTTTGGGAATTTTTATTTTGGGAATGGTGCCTTCCATTTCGCAAAACTTAAAACAAAAGATTTTTTGGCTCTTTGTTATAGGAATTTTGTTTTTTTCGGGCTCCATTTATTTGCTTTCGATGAATTCTTTTCTTCCTTTTGAAGCTTCCAAGATAGGTTTTATAACTCCTTTGGGCGGTTTACTTTTTATAATAGGCTGGTTTTTGTTGGCTTACGGACTACTTACGTTAAAGAAGCGATAAATTCTTTATAAATTCCGAAGTCTGTCCAAGATTTATTATTTTTGTACCCTACAAAACAAAAACAAGTTATGGTGGGTAATAACCAAACTGCGAAATCGATTTCAGTTGACAAATACGGAATCAAAAATGCAAAAGTTAAGTATCAACTTTCTTCAGAACAACTTCACGAAGAAACAATAAAAAAAGGCCAAGGAAAAGAAGCCAGTAGTGGCGCCCTCGCTATAGACACCGGAGAATTCACCGGTAGATCGCCAAAAGATAGATTTATAGTAAAAGACGATGTTACCCGCGACAAAGTGTGGTGGGGAAACATAAATATTCCATTTCCACCAAACATGTTCGATGCGCTTTATGATAAAGTGGTAGATTATCTTTCAGGAAAGGAAATTTATGTGCGCGACAGTTATGCTTGCGCTGATGAAAATTATAAACTTAACATTCGTGTAATTACCGAAACACCGTGGTCCAATATGTTTGCCCACAATATGTTTCTTCGCCCTACGGAAGAAGAATTGGCAAATTTTGGCCCAGATTGGCTTATTGTAAATGCGCCAGGGTTTATGGCAAACCCAGAGGTTGACGGAACACGTCAGCACAACTTCGCGATTCTGAATTTTACCAAAAAGATTGCTTTAATTGGCGGCACTGGTTATACTGGTGAAATTAAAAAAGGTATTTTTTCTGCGCTTAACTTTATTATGCCGGTTGATAAAAATACGTTGCCAATGCACTGCTCCGCAAACGTTGGCGAAGACGGTGAAACAGCAGTTTTCTTTGGATTATCCGGAACTGGAAAAACAACCCTTTCTGCCGATCCGGATCGGAAATTGATAGGCGATGACGAGCACGGTTGGACCCCAGATAATACCATCTTCAATTTTGAAGGAGGTTGTTATGCAAAAGTGATTAACCTTACCGAAGAACACGAACCCGATATCTATCACGCAATAAAACCAGGCGCAATCCTAGAAAATGTGGTGATGGACGAAAATGGCGATGTGGATTTTGCGGATACATCCATTACACAAAACACCCGCGTAAGTTACCCTATATATCATATTAAGAACATTCAAGTTCCTTCTATTGGTCACAATCCAAAGAATATTTTCTTTTTAACGGCAGATGCTTTTGGTGTTTTGCCTCCAATTTCAAAATTGACTCCGGGGCAGGCTGCTTATCATTTCATAAGTGGATATACAGCCAAAGTTGCCGGAACGGAAGAGGGAATCAACGAGCCAACGCCTAATTTTTCGGCCTGTTTCGGGGCACCTTTTATGCCACTTCACCCAACGAAATATGCTGAAATGTTGAGCAAAAAAATGAAAGATGCCGGGGTGAATGTTTGGTTGATAAACACAGGTTGGACCGGTGGCCCTTACGGAATTGGAAGCCGAATGAAATTAAAATACACCCGAGCAATGATTGCTGCAGCTTTGGAAGGAAAGTTGAAAAATGTGGAATTTGAAAAGCATCCCGTTTTCAATTTGATGATGCCAAAATCCTGTCCAGATGTTCCTACCGAAGTATTAAACCCAAAGGAAACTTGGAAGAACAAAAAGGCTTACGATATTCAAGCTAAAGAATTGGCAAACTCCTTTAAAGAGAATTTTGCGAAGTTTGAATCCTATGCAAATGATGAAATTCTTTCGGGAGCTCCGGCCAGCGAATAATTTCAAATTACAGTTTAAACAAAAAGGCTTGCCAATTGGCAAGCCTTTTTTAATTGCAATTAATCGATTTTATTTTTTGTTGTTAACCTCTTTGATGTACTTTTCCAAAGCCATCGTCATTGAAGGTGTTTCAGGAGTTGGGGCCTGAATATCCACGCGCAGGCCTTGTTCTGTAGCGGCTTTTACAGTGGTGTTGCCAAATACGGCTATTCGGGTATCATTTTGTTTGAAATTCGGAAAGTTTTCAAATAAAGATTCAATTCCACTTGGACTGAAAAAAACCAAAATGTCATAATAAACATCGGCCAAATCAGAAAGATCACTTATTACTGTTTTGTAAAAAGTTGCTTCTTTCCAATCCACTTTTAGTTCGTTAAGAACTATTGGCACCTCTGGTTTCAACTTATCTGAGGTGGGAAGCAGGAATTTTTCGTTTTTGTATTTTTTGATAAGTGGCGCAAGTTCCGAAAAGGTTCTTTTACCAACATAAATTTTTCGTTTTCTGTAGACCACATATTTTTGAAGATAGTAAGCTACGGCTTCACTCAAGCAAAAATATTTCATGGTGTCCGGCACCTTAAAACGCAGTTCTTCAGCGATGCGGAAATAATGGTCAACAGAGTTTCGGCTTGTGAGAATGATAGCCGAAAATTTAGTAAGATCAACTTTTTGGGAGCGCACATCCTTACCTGAAACGCCTTCCACGTGAATGAAAGGGCGGAAATCTATTTTTACCTTTTGTTTTTCGATAAGGTCGAAATAAGGCGAATTTTCAATTTTAGGCTCTGGCTGGGAAACCAAAATAGTTTTCACTTTCATAGATATTCCTGATTTTTTTAAATATTATCTTTTCAAACAAACGTTTTATACAGAATAATATAGGGTGAAATTTCAAGTGCGCAAAGATACAAAATAAAATAGAAGAAATTGCGTA
Organism: Aequorivita soesokkakensis; assembly: GCF_001641085.1. Lineage (GTDB taxonomy): Bacteria > Bacteroidota > Bacteroidia > Flavobacteriales > Flavobacteriaceae > Aequorivita > Aequorivita soesokkakensis. The sequence goes on from NZ_LXIE01000013.1 coordinate 17,354, forward strand.
ATATCAATTTTCCGTTTTTCTTATAGCTGTAAAGCAGCGCAATAGCGTTCAATGTTACGATGGCGCCACAAAAAATGAGCAATGCCAATGGCTGTGGCTTATAAATGTATAAAAAGAAAAGATTGGCAATGAATAATAAAATAGCCAAAAAATTCCGATAGCTGAGTTTTTGATACAAATAATTGTTGATGAGGTCATCCAAGGAAAATATGTTTGCGATAATTTTTTCCAAAGAGAATTTTATGAGTACAAAAACAGAATATGCGGTGCAGATTTGAAGAAAGAGCCATTCGTTTTTTTGGACTTCCGCAGGGTTGAAAACCTTAAAAAGAAGAAACAGAAAAACAGAAACACAGATTACCTGTGCCGCAAAAAGCATAACGTTAAACGGATGGTTTATCTCGTCGTTTTTTCCGTGCACAAAAAAATATTGATTGGTTAATGGCAACATGGAAAATTCGTGGAATCTTTTCGGATAAAAATATTTGGAGAGCGCAAAAAGAATGAAGCATGCCAAAAGCAAATAGGTAGCCCAATCGGTTGATTCGATAAGTCTTTCACTAAAATCCACTTTCAATTTTTTTGGTAAAGGTACAGTAAAATAAATTTTCTATTTAGGCCATCAATTAGATTTTACTTCACATTTATTTGTTCAAAAAAAGGTACATTTGCGCTAAAATAGGAGTATGTCCAAGGCAATCGTAGTGGTGCCAACCTACAATGAAATTGAAAATATAGAGCGGTTGCTTCGCACTGTTTTTTCGTTACAGCGTGAGTTTCACGTTTTGGTGGTGGATGACAATTCTCCGGACGGTACCGCAACCACGGTTGAGGCTAATTTTGAAACATATCCCGGAAAACTTTTTTTACTGAAAAGAGCTGAAAAGAAAGGCTTGGGAACGGCTTATATCGCTGGCTTTAAGTGGGCGCTTCAAAATCATTACGACTATATTTTTGAAATGGACGCTGATTTTTCACATAACCCAAACGACTTGATCCGGTTGTTCAATGCCTGTCACAAAGATGGGAACGATGTGGCCATTGGGTCGCGATACGTGAAAGGTGTAAATGTGGTAAACTGGCCAATGAGCAGGGTTTTAATGTCTTGGCTTGCTTCAAAATACGTTCGGTTTGTGATGGGGATAGATATTTATGACACCACCGCCGGATTTATATGTTATAAAAGAAATGTGTTGCAGAAAATAAACTTGGACAACATTCGTTTTGTGGGCTACGCTTTCCAGATTGAAATGAAATTCAAGACGCACATCAGTAAATTTAAGATTAAGGAAGTGCCCGTTATTTTTACGGATCGCACAAAAGGCGAATCAAAAATGAGTTCGGGGATTATTTCCGAAGCTATTTTTGGAGTGATTGCAATGAAATTTAAAAGTGTATTTAATAGGAAAAGATTTAATGAAACATCGTTTCATTAAGTTTTAATAGTGAGTAAAATAGAAATGACAGATGTTCCATTTGTCCTTAAAAAAAGAATATAAACGGCAAATGAAAGCAGTTTTAATAAAGAACGCAAATATTGTAAATGAAGGAGAAATCTTTAAAGGCGACGTGCTTGTGCAGGACGGCCGCATAGCGGAAATTTCTGAAACCATCAGCATGAAATCTGCCGAGACAAAAGTCATAGACGCAGATGGTAGCTACTTATTGCCCGGAATGATTGATGATCAAGTGCATTTTCGCGAACCCGGATTAACGCACAAGGCAACTATTGAAACCGAATCGAAAGCGGCGGTTGCAGGAGGAATCACTTCATTCATTGAAATGCCGAATACCGTTCCGCAAGCCACAACCATTGAATTGTTGGAAGAAAAATTTGACATCGCTTCAAAAACTTCATGGGCCAATTATTCCTTTATGTTTGGAGGAACCAATGATAATTTGGACGAAATTTTAAAAGTTGATCCAAAAAAAGTGGCTGGACTTAAATTGTTTTTGGGTTCTTCCACGGGAAATATGTTAGTAGATAATCCAAAGACTTTGGAGGAAATTTTCAGCAAAACCAAATTGCTTATTTCCGCACATTGTGAGGATGAAACCACTATCAAAAAGAATCTGGAAAAATACAAAGCTGAATATGGCGAAGACATCCCGATTGAACTTCACCCAATAATACGAAGTGAGGAAGCTTGCTATATTTCTTCTTCAAGAGCAATAAAACTTGCCGAGAAAACAGGTGCAAGACTTCACGTTTTTCATCTTTCAACAGAAAAGGAAACACATCTTTTCAGCAACAAAAAACCGCTCTCGGAGAAAAAGATTACTGCCGAAGTTTGCATCCACCATTTGTGGTTTACAGATGCCGATTATAAAACCAAAGGCACTAAAATAAAGTGGAACCCAGCCGTAAAATCTGAAAAAGATAGGGATGGTCTGTTGAAAGCATTGCTGGACGACCGTATTGATGTGATTGCCACAGACCACGCGCCGCACACTTTGGAAGAGAAAAACAATAACTATTTGAACGCTCCCTCGGGCGGGCCTTTAGTACAACATGCTATGGTCGCACTTTTGGAAATGTATCACAAAGGAAAAATTTCCTTAGAAAAAATCGTGGAAAAAACCGCGCACAATCCAGCAATTTTGTTTCAAATTAAGGAACGCGGATATATTCGAAAAGGATACAAAGCCGATTTGGTTTTGGTGGATCTCAATTCACCTTGGACGGTAAAAAAGGAAAACCTACTTTACAAATGCGGATGGTCGCCATTTGAAGGTACTATTTTTAAATCCCGCGTTACGCATACATTAGTAAACGGAATTGTGGTTTATGAAAATTCAAAATTCCCAAATAAAAGCAATCCCGAAAGACTTACTTTTAACAGATAATGAAACACTGGGCAATCATTCTGGTTTTTGTATTTGGTTTTTTTGGCTGTCAAGAAGTGAAGCAGCCTGAAAAACCAGAAAATCTAATCCCAAAAGATAAAATGGTGGATATGCTAACTGAAGCCTATCTTGCCAATGCTGCGCGAAGTGTGGATAATAAATCCATAGTTTCCAAGGGGATTAGAATGGATTCATTGGTTTATAAAAATTTTGGGGTGGACAGTCTTCAGTTTGCCCAAAGCAATGAGTTTTACGCCGCAGATGTAAATGTTTATATGGAAATTTTTAAAAAAGTGGAGGCCAGGCTTGCCAGAATGCAGAAAAAAATGGACAGTCTTCGCGAAATCGAAAAAAGCCGAAAGGATAGTATTGGCAAAAAGAATGACGCAATAAAATTAAATGCCGAACCTGCAAAAGACAGTTTAATTTGACGCTTTTTTTGTTTCTTTTGCTACTCTTTCCAATGTCTCTTCTAAAGGAGTAAACTTAAAAGCCAAATTGTTTTTTATTTTGGAAGCGTCATAAAACGATGTTTTAAACATAGAGCGAACGGTTGCCTTAAACAATTTTCTCTTTTTTAAAGAAAGTTTGGCCAATAGCCAATCTGCACTGCTCAGAAAAAACATAAGTGATTTTGAAAGTTTTTTGGAAGGTGGTTTTTTTCCAAATAATGGCGCCAGTTTTGAGAGCAATTCTTCGTAATAAATATTTTCGCCCACCAAAATAAATTGCTCGTTTTTTATTTTTGATTCCATCAGCAATAGCATCGCTTTTGCTACATCTTGAACGTCAACAACACCAATTCCTCCCGAAGGATAAAAAGGAATTCCGCTCGAGCCAAGCGTGATGATTATGCCACTGCCACCACCGTCTGGCGAAGTTCCCAAAATAACTCCGGGATTTACGATTACTGCATCCAAACCTTCCTGTGTTCCGCGCCAAACTTCCATTTCGGCACCAAATTTTGTAATGCCATACACACTGTTTTTTTCCTCCGGATTCCATTGGGTTTCCTCGGTAATAAATTCACCATTTAGCGGGTTTCCAAAAGTGGCTACAGAGCTTACGTAACAAATTTTTTCAACATTATTTGCAAGGCAGAGATTCACAATATTTGCGGTGCCTTCCACATTTGCTTTTTTGAGCACTTTGTATTTTGAGGGATCAAAACTTATGAAAGCTGCGCAATGGTACACTTTTGTAATATTCTCAAAAGCGAGCTTCAATGCAGGAATATCTGTAATGTTCGCTTCAACCCATTCAATTTTATTGAATAGTGAATCCACTTCAGAAGTGTACAGTTCAAAAACCTTTTTCACAGAATTTATGTCACTATTTTTTCTGTGGATTGCACGAACCTGTGCCTTTTCCTTTAAAAGAAAATAAAGCAAGTGGGAACCCACCAAACCTGTGCCGCCGGTTACTAAAATCATTTAGCGAAAATACTCTTTTTGAAATCGAAATCGAAATTCAACGTATAATTCTGAATTCTGGATTCTGATTTCAGAATTGATAACCCTATCTTTGCAGCCTCATTCTCCAAAGCCTTTGCTGCGGAGTAAAAATTTAAAAAATGAAGCTGAAAAATTTCGTCGAAGAACTACAATGGCGAGGCATGATTCACGACGTGATGCCAGAAACCGAAAAACATTTAATGGAAACCATGCGTGCTGCCTATGTGGGTTTTGACCCAACCGCAGATTCGTTGCATATTGGCAATCTGGTTCCTATAATGCTTTTGTCTTTCTATCAGCGATGTGGGCATAAACCAGTGGCATTGGTTGGCGGGGCAACGGGAATGATAGGCGATCCGTCGGGGAAAAGTGCCGAGCGCAATTTGCTTGATGAAGCTGCGCTGCGCCACAATCAGGAATGTGTAAAAAATCAGCTTTCCCAATTTTTGGATTTTTCTTCGGGAGCGGAAAACCAAGCCGTAATGGTAAATAATTATGACTGGATGAAAGAGTTTTCCTTTCTTGATTTCATCAGAAATGTGGGGAAACACATCACAGTAAACTATATGATGGCGAAAGATTCCGTGAAAACCCGATTGAGTGGCGAAAGCGCGGATGGACTTTCATTTACTGAGTTTACCTATCAATTGATTCAAGGTTACGATTTCCTTCATTTATATAGAAACCTAGACTGCACCCTTCAAATGGGCGGCAGCGACCAGTGGGGAAATATTACAACCGGAACGGAGCTAATACGAAGAATTGCTGGTGGAAAAGGCTATGCGCTAACCTGCCCGCTGATTACAAAAAGTGACGGCAGCAAATTTGGCAAAAGCGAAGGCGGGAATGTTTGGCTGGATGCCAACAGAACTTCTCCGTACAAGTTTTACCAATATTGGTTGAACACCAGCGATGAAGATGCCGAAAAATACATAAAGATTTTTACCTTTTTGGATAAGGAAACAATAGAAAATCTGGTTGCTGAACACAAAGAAGCCCCGCACATGCGCCTGCTCCAAAAGCGATTGGCACAGGAAGTTACAACCACCGTTCACAGTGGGGAAGAGTTTGAAAAGGCCGTAAAAGCTTCTGAGATTTTGTTTGGAAATTCCACATCGGAAGATTTAAAGACGCTTGATGAAAAAACGTTTCTCGATGTTTTTGACGGCGTGCCGCAGGCAGAGATTTCAAAAGAAGAAATGAAAGGCGGAATTGATATTATTGGCGCTTTAGCTGAAAAAACAGGTTTTTTAAAATCGAATGGCGAAGCGCGACGGGCTTTAAAGGAAAATTCAATTTCCGTGAACAAAGAAAAGGTTTCAGATGATTTTACCGTTTCTGAAAATGATTTGATTAACGGACAATTTGTTTTACTTCAAAGAGGAAAGAAAAATTACTTTATTATAAAAGCTGTCTAAATTTATTTTATAAATGGAAAAAAATCCCCGGCAAAGTTTGCGCGGGGATTTCTCAATTAACTAACCAACCAAATTATGAAAAATCATCACTTTTTCACGGTTGTTTGGTCGAAGGATTATTAAAAAACTTACAGTATTAAAAGCTGTATTCTGTTAAATATTTCTTTATAAAACCATCAAATTACAGCCACGGACGTCGCTGGCATCAAAACGGCCTAAAACTTCAAAAGAGCCATCAATATTGGTTTTCCCAAGATCTTGGGTAGCGATGAAAGCACAGGAATTCAAATTCGCCAAATCAATTACATTTATTCCTCCGGTTTTTCCAAAAGTATATGAAAGAGCATCTTCGGGGTCGCGCGTTAAAATTTTCATCCACGGCGGGCATGTGAAAATCCCGTCACCCTTTGAATAAGCTTGGGAGAGCAATTCCGTCATTCCGTATTCGCTGTGGATTTTTTCAACCCCAAAACCTTTTTTTAAAATTCCGTGCAGTTCTTCCTTTATCATTTCCTTTCTGCGGCCTTTCATTCCGCCGGTTTCCATCACAATTGTATTTTTTAGTTGGAATTTTCTTTTTTCAATTAAATCCAAAAGCGCATATGAAACACCTATAAGAATTGATTTCTTTCCACTTTTTTCCAAAAATTCAAGCTTTTCGATAAGAGCGTCCATTTCATATAAATAAAACCCGCTATTTGGATTGTTGCTCTTTTCAATCAATTTCTCAACCATATAAATCAGGGAGGAGCCTTCGCGCTCCAAATAAGACGGGAGCAAAGCTAAAATCGAAAAATTGTCGGGATTGCCATATTGCATTTCAAAAGCTTTCAGAAAGCTTTTTTCGTATATTTTTACATTGGAGATATAATGTTTGCTGGTTATGCTCCCCGTTGTGCCACTACTGGTAAAAATGGTTTCCTCTTCTAAATTATTAGCAACTATTTTATGGTTTTTGAAAAATCGAATCGGAAGAAAAGGGATGTTTTCAATATTTTTTACTTCCGAAACATTCGTCTTTAAATGATTGCAAAACTGGCGGTAAACCGAAACATTTTCATACTGAAAACGGAATACTTCCAAAGCAAGACGTTCAAAATCTTCGGAAGTAGCGATATTAAAAATTTCCTTTTCAAGCATTTTATTCAGTAACGAATTTTCGCTTCAAAAATAGGCAAATAAAAAAGCTCCTGCTGAAAACAGGAGCTTTAAAAAATGATTTTTCGGCAATTACTTAATGATTAATTTTTTGGTAGTTGAAGATTTTCCCTGTTCAATTGTCAAAAAATAAACGCCACTTTTCAATGATGAAATGTCTAACCTTTCCCCGTTCAGTTTATTTTTTAAAACTTGTTTCCCCAGAACGTCAAAAACGGAAATATTTTTAGCTCCATTTAATTTTGAGGTTACATACAGATATCCATTTGTTGCTGGGTTTGGATATATTTTGAAATTATCACCTTGAAATTCGTTAGTGCCCAAAACACATGAATTTACATCACGAAGCGTTGGAAGATTGATACAAAAACTACCTGCACCGTCATTTTGAATTGATTCTGTCTCGGAGTTTCCGTTCAAATCTTCATCATATTGAACGGTTTGGTCCAGCCCCGCCAAAAGCTCTGCGTCATCGTCATCGTTGGTTCCGTAAACAATTGCATCGATTAAATTTGTATTCGTTACGGGTGTTCCATTTGGAAAATTGCTTGCGTCGTCTTGATAAACAGCTATGGCGTCGGGCCCATTTTGTATAGTGTTGGTCGTGCCGATGGCAATGTCAACTCCTGCTACTCCGCTTCCGCCAAGGATGAAAAAACCATTGGCATCCGTAACATACCCCGTTAAATCTACCGTTTTGTAGCTTTCGTCGTCTGAGCCATTGTAGAGCACTACAATGTAACCTTCCAGAGAAAAATTTGGGGAATCGGATAGAATTTCAATAAACTCCATAGCATCCGTTCCATCTTGATCTACATCCACTTCATTTATTCGTATTTGCGAAAAAGAAATGGTGCAGAACAACAAACTTGCAATAAGTGTAATTTTCTTCATAACCATCTGTTTTTATGTTATTTACTTAAAGTTAAAAAATAATTTTTAGCTTTAAAAACAGAATACTAATAATATTTTTAATTGCGTTTTACGTCTAAAATTGATGCAATTGGTCGTGAGTTTCAATATTAATAAACCGTTACTATAACATTAACAATAAGTGTGCTAAACATTTCCTGAGGTTAAATAATAGTATCTTTGATACCGTTAAAAAAGATGAAAATTTAATATGAAAAAAAGGGATATTACAATTTTACTAGTTGATGACGAACCGGATATTCTTGAAATTGTCCGATACAATCTTACATCGGAAGGCTACACGGTTGAAACCGCAGAAAATGGACTGGAAGCTATTGAGCAAGCAAAAAAGGTAAAGCCACAACTAATCATTATGGACGTAATGATGCCAAAGATGGACGGAATTGAAGCTTGCGAGAAAATTAGAAACATCCCGGAACTCGCTGAAACAGTAATTACTTTTTTAACCGCACGCGGAGAAGATTATTCACAAATGGCAGGTTTTGAGGCTGGCGCAGACGATTATATAACAAAACCCATCAAGCCAAAAATTCTTGTTAGCAAAGTAAAAGCATTGCTGCGAAGGTTTAAAGAGGAAGAAGAAGAGGAAAAAATAAAACTCGGAAATTTAACCATCAACCGGGAAGAATATAAAATCCTGCTGGGCAAAGAAGAAATGGTGCTGCCGCGAAAGGAATTTGAACTATTGGCACTGCTTGCCTCAAAACCTGGAAAAGTTTTTAAACGCGAAGACATTTTGGACACTATTTGGGGCAATGATGTAATTGTTGGCGGAAGAACCATAGATGTCCACATCAGAAAGCTCCGTGAAAAAATTGGCGATGATAAATTTAAAACGGTTAAAGGCGTAGGCTATAAGTTTGTACTTTAGCAGTTAATGGCATATTCCACAAGATATAATTTTGCAGCTTCAACCGCGTTCCTAATTGCGCTGTGCTCAACAATGGCAATGGGCATTTTCCTGTATGCCTTTCTCAAAATTATTTCTGCTTGGCTATTGCTTTTCTTTTTGGTTTCATTGCTGCTATCGTTCTTCATTCTTCAATATCGGGTTGAGAAATTCATTTACTTCCGAATAAAAAAAATATATAAAGACGTCCGTATTTTAAATGAAAAGGATTTTCCCAAACCATCGGTTACTACAGATATGGAAGTGCTAACGCGCGAGGTTGAGAATTATGTGAACGTTAAAAAGTTGGAAATTGAAACCTTAAACGTTCGCGAAAACTATAGGAAGGAATTTATGGGAAATATTTCCCACGAGCTAAAAACCCCTTTGTTTACGGTTCAAAGCTACATTCTAACGTTGCTTGACGGCGCAATGAAGGACAAAAAAGTTCGAAAAGAATATTTACGCAGGGCTAGTAAAGGCGTAGAAAGGCTCACATATATTGTGAAAGAACTTGATATGATTGCCAAGCTGGAAGTGGGAGGACTTGTTTTGAACAAAGAAAATTTGAATATAATTGAATTGGTTCAGAATATTTTTGATCTACTTGAAATGAAGGCCGCCAAAAAAAATATTTCCCTTGTTTTTGACAAAGAATATTCTGTGCCAATTATGGTAAACGCAGATAGGGAGCGTATTGAGCAAGTTTTGTCGAACTTAGTAGTTAATTCATTGAAATACGGAAAACAAGACGGAACTACGGAAGTAAGCATTGAAAATATTATAAAAAACAAGGTGCTTATCCGGGTTACCGATAACGGTGAAGGGATTGCAAAAGAAAATATGCCCCGTATTTTTGAACGTTTTTATAGAGTGGATAAAAGTGGCTCCCGAAAAGAAGGCGGAAGTGGCTTGGGCCTTTCCATAGTAAAACATATTGTGGAAGCCCACAACGAAAAAATATATGTGGAAAGCCAGTTGGGAATTGGTTCTGAATTTTCATTCACCCTCGAAAAGGGCAAATAATTCCGAAAAATCAACAGATTTTTGGGATAAAGTCTTCAAGCCCTTATAAACAGAAACTTTTTCGAGTTTTTTTAGTTTAAATTTTTTCTGTTTGCAGGATGGAACAATCCCAAGATCCTTTAAACGCGTTGCCAAATATTCCTGCTCGTACTGGCCGGGAGTAGGGATGAAAAATGCTTTCTTTTCAAGTACTGTCAAATCCATGATAGTTGTGTAACCAGAGCGGGAGATAACTATTTCACTTTGGTTTATGGTTTCTTCAAGCTCTTCGCTTTTCATATAATTTACCATTTTAATATTTTCGAAATTTTGCCATTGTTGTTTTGCTTCAACAATTCCGCGAACCATTAATACTTTCTTTCCACTATTCTTTAATGATTGTTTCAATTTTTCTTCTAAAATGGTGCGTTGAGGCTCAGGTCCTGAAAGCAAAACCAAAATGTCTATGCTTTTTGGAAGTTCCTCTTTTTGCATTCTGCTTAAAACCCCCATATATTTTATGGGAAAATTTACTTGATTTAAATGGCCCAGCTTTCCGCTTAGGTTCATCACCAAATCCTCAATATCGGGAACCCAACAAACATCAAATTTTTTAATAATTTTTTGGTGCATTTTGCTTGTTATGGCGGTTGTGCTTCCTGTTAAAACATTTAATTGGTGGGTAATAAAAACTGAGGGAACTTCTTTGTTTCTTACGCCAAATCTGTTGTCGCTAATAATTCCCTGAATTTTTCCAGTATCCACAAGTTGTTTTACGATGCTTTTCTCAGCATTCATCGTCTTCTTGATTTGCGGAAGTTTTAAAAGAATCTTCCACTTAAAATGGCTTCCTTTTTTTGGATACGTGATATTATAGGAAGGAAGTTCAATAGACTCCAACTCTGGAAATTCTTTCTGCAGCAACAAAAGAGCACCTCCGTCTGATGCTAACAAAACATTGAAATTATGCTCCAACAAAGCACGAATTATTGGGATACAGCGCGTAGCATGGCCCAAACCCCAATGCAATGGCGCTACCAATATCGTTTTCTTTTTAAGCATAAAAACAAAGGTAGCAATAATTGCCACGGCGGTATATTTCCTTAATTTTACCAAAAATTAAAATTTTGGGTAGCAAAAATAAACTGAGACGTTTTAGGGAAAATGAAACATTTTCAAATGTAGTGCAACCTTCGCGGGAGGAAGTGCTGGACGATTCACTGAAACTAAAAGGAAACTGGCGAAAAAATTTCTTCAAAAATAACAATCCGTTGATTTTGGAATTGGGTTGTGGCAAAGGCGAATATTCCGTGAACCTCGCAAAAGCTTATCCTGAATTAAATTTTTTGGGAATAGATATTAAAGGTGCCCGTTTTTGGCGAGGAGCAAAAATTGCTTTGGAAGAAAACTTGCAGAACGTAGGCTTTTTGCGAACCCAGATTGAACTCGTGGATCATATTTTTGGTGAAAACGAAGTGGATGAAATTTGGATTACCTTTCCAGATCCACAAATAAAATACAAGCGCACAAAACACCGTTTGACGAATGAGGATTTTCTTCAGAAATACAAGAAAATACTAAAGCCAGATGGGGTTGTTCACCTTAAAACCGATAGCGAATTTATGCACGGCTATACACTTGGCCTGCTTCACGGTTTAGGTGAAACCATTGAATATGCACACCACGATGTTTATGGCAGCGAAGGCGCTCCGGAGGCTGTGACTTCAATTCAAACTTTTTATGAAAAGCAATATCTTGAAATCGGGAAAAAAATAACCTATATCCGGTTTAAATTCCGTTAGTTATAAATTCAGTATATTCACAAAAACAACTGCCCTAAATGGCAATATTTTACAATTTACTTTTAGGTTTTCTCGGTTCATTTATTGGGGTACTTCCGCCAGGGTTGATAAATATGTATGCCGCTAAAATAAGTATGAAAGAAGGAAGAAAAAGAGCCTTCCTTTTTTCGATTGGCGTTTGTATTACTGTGATGCTTCAAACCTTTATTGCGCTACTTTTTGCAGGCTACATAGGAAAACACCCTGAAGTGGTCAGCATGCTTCAAAAAGTTGCTTTGGGAATCTTTATTAGCCTTACCATTTACTTTATATTCATTGCGAAGGACACCCGCAGGGAAATTCGCGATCACAATGAAAATTCAAAAAGAAACCGTTTCTTTTTGGGTATTTTTATTGCATTACTGAATATTTTACCTATTCCTTATTGGATATATCTCAGCATCACTTTTTCCGCATTCGGGATGTTTTCTTTTTCCCAACCTGAACTTATTTTGGCCGTAATTGCATCTGGTCTAGGAACCTATGCGAGTCTGTCTTTATATGTCCAATTTTTTAGGCCTAAAGAGCATTCTAGCAAACTTAGCCTAAATATGAATTATGTTATAGGAATTATTACTGCTGTAATTTCCGTAATAACGCTATTGAAAATTTTAAAGGAATTTTAAAGATGTCCGACGAAGGTTTTTTTGAAAAAGTCTATCAAGTGGCGGCACTCATTCCTTATGGAAGGGTAACTTCATACGGTGCAATTGCAAATTATTTAGGCGCAACCGGAAGTGCGCGGATGGTAGGTTGGGCAATGAACGGAAGCGGAAAAAAAGATGTACCCGCACACCGCGTTGTAAATAGAAATGGTCTCTTGACGGGAAAACACCATTTTCAAGGCACCAATTTAATGCAACAGCTTTTGGAAAGCGAAGGGGTTGAGGTAGTTGATAATAAAATCCAAAATTTTGAAAAGCTTTTTTGGGATCCAATGAAGGAGCTGTGATTATTTCCTAATTTTTTAAAAACTTACAAATAATAGGAAATAATTCCAATAAAACTTACTGCAAACTGCCACTGAATACTGCCAACTTATTTTAGTATATTTGCACTTTAGAATCAATCTAAATATTACAAATATAAAATGAGCATTTCAAAACAAGATATCCTTCAAGCCCTTGAAACCATTACAGTTTCTGGCGAAGGAAAAAATATGGTAGAGAGCGGTGCTGTGCAGAATGTAGTGACTTTTGCAGACGAAATTATCGTGGATCTGAAACTTTCCACACCAGCACTTCACATAAAAAAACGAGCCGAGGCAGATGTAATAAAAACCATTCACGAAAAAGTGGATGCCAATGCCAAAGTACAAGTAAACATTAAGGTTGAAGCTCCCGCAAAACCTCAAAATCCAAATTTGATAAAAGGAAAACCAATTCCCGGAATTCAAAATATTGTTGCCGTTGCTTCTGGCAAAGGAGGCGTCGGTAAATCGACTGTAACAGCAAATCTTGCGGTTACACTTTCCAAAATGGGGTTCAAAGTTGGTATTCTGGATGCCGATATTTATGGGCCGTCCATTCCAATTATGTTCGATGTGGCAATGGAAAAACCACTTTCAGTAAATATTGGTGGTAAAAGCAAAATGAAGCCCGTTGAAAATTATGGAATAAAAATTTTGTCAATTGGCTTTTTCACACAACCTGATCAAGCCGTAATTTGGCGTGGACCAATGGCTGCAAAAGCGTTGAATCAACTTATTTTTGACGCCGCTTGGGGAGAGCTTGATTTTATGCTGATAGATCTTCCGCCCGGAACTGGCGATATTCATTTGAGCATTATGCAGTCGTTACCAATCACGGGAGCGGTTGTGGTTAGCACGCCCCAAAATGTTGCCTTGGCAGATGCCCGAAAGGGTGTGGCAATGTTTAGACAGGAAAATATTGACGTTCCCGTTTTGGGAATAATTGAAAATATGTCATATTTCATTCCAGCAGAACTTCCTGAAAATAAATACTATATCTTTGGAAAAGAAGGCGCAAAACATCTTGCTGAAGATTTGGAAGTGCCATTTTTAGGAGAAGTTCCTTTAGTGCAAAGCATTCGCGAAGCAGGTGATGCTGGTAGACCAGCAGCTCTACAAACCGCTACCCAAACAGAAGAAGCCTTTGAGGAAATTACAAGAAATGTAGTGGAAGAAACCGTTCGCAGAAACGAAAACCTTCCGCCTACTGAAGCAATAAAAATCACAACAATGGCAGGTTGCAGCGCCGTAAAAAAATAATATGACAACGCAGGAACTAACAACAAAAGTAGAGGAAGCATTGGATGAGATTCGTCCATTTTTACAGAATGACGGAGGAGATATTTCACTTGTTTCCATTGAAGAAGGAAAAGTGGTAAATGTGCAGTTGCAAGGTGCTTGCGTAGGTTGCTCTGTCAATCAAATGACGCTAAAAAGCGGCGTTGAAATGACCATAAAAAAATATGCGCCACAAATTGAAAAAGTTGTTAGTGTTTCACAATAATGACATCCGTCATTTATTTTAAACAATTTCACAACTAATTTTGAAGTAAAATTAAGAGAGCCTCTTTTATGATTAAAACAGATATTCTCATAATAGGCGCAGGTCCAACAGGGCTTTTCGCCGTTTTTGAAGCAGGATTACTAAAATTGAAATGTCATTTAATTGACGCACTTCCGCAGCCCGGCGGGCAGTGTTCCGAAATATATCCAAAAAAACCCATCTACGATATTCCTGGTTTCCCGGAAGTATTGGCGGGTGAATTGGTAACCAATTTAATGAAACAGATTGAACCTTTTCAGCCAGGTTTCACCTTGGGTGAGCGTGCTGATACCATTGAAAAACTGGATGATGGGTCTTTTATTGTTACAACGGAAAAAGGAACAAAACATCACGCGCCAATAGTTGCAATTGCAGGCGGCTTGGGAAGTTTTGAGCCGCGAAAGCCACCTATTACAAATATTTCAAATTTTGAAGATAAAGGTGTGGAATATATTATCCGCGATCCTGAGTTATACCGAAATAAGAATGTAATTATTTCCGGTGGCGGTGACTCTGCTTTGGATTGGAGTATTTTTTTGACTGATGTTGCAAAAAGTGTAACATTGGTTCACAGAAGAAATGAATTCCGAGGTGCTTTGGACAGTGTTGAAAAAGTGCAGGAATTGAAAAACCTTGGCAAGATTGAATTAATTACCCCAGCTGAAGTTATCGGTTTGGTGGGAAATAGTAATTTGGAAGAGGTGGTCATAAAACAAGGCGCAGAAGTTTTCAACCGAGAATGCGACCATTTTATTCCACTTTTCGGATTGGCTCCAAAACTCGGACCCATTGCAGATTGGGGGCTCGAAATTGAAAAAAACGCAATAAAAGTTGACAATACTTTAGATTATCAAACCAACATTCCCGGCATCTATGCCATCGGCGATGTAAATACCTATCCCGGAAAATTGAAATTGATACTTTGCGGTTTTCACGAAGCAACTTTAATGTGTCAAAGCGCCTATCAACGTATTTTCCCGGATAAACGTTATGTTATGAAATATACAACCGTGGGTGGCGTGGAAGGCTTTGATGGCAGTAAAAAAGAGGCTCCAAAAGCGGTAATTAAATCTATTGATTAACAAAGCTACAGACCTCACAGGTTTTCAAAACCAGTGAGGTCTTCTAAACTCATAAACTCATCGACTCATCGACTTTTTTATGAAAGATATTAAAATAACAATCACAGATCGTCAAGGCGTAAAACACGAAGTTGACGCCCCGACCGATATGAATATGAACCTAATGGAAATAGTTCGTTCCTACGAATTGGCTCCTGAAGGAACAATCGGTATCTGCGGTGGAATGGCGATGTGCGCTTCCTGCCAATGTTACGTTTTAAGCGATCACGAACTTCCCGAAATGAGTTATGATGAAGATTTAATGCTTTCCGAAGCCTATAATGTAAAGGAAAATAGCCGTCTTGGCTGCCAGATTTTCATACACGAAGAACTTGACGGTCTGGAAGTTGAGCTAGCTCCCGAAGTTTAATTTTTTATTCGATAATTTCTTCAAAAAATATTCATTTTAATTTGTATTAAGTCTAAATAAGATTAATTTTGCTCCCAAATTAAAAAAATGAAGGGATTAATCTTATCGCTTAGCCTATTGATTACAGGCGCAGTATTTTCACAAACATTGAACGACTCTATTACAGTTGAAAAATTAAAAGAGGAAATAAAGCAAGAACTGCGGGAAGAGCTAAAGGCCGATACCAATCTGCAGAAAATGCCAGTTTTTAGCTTTAAAAATTTCAGTTTAAAGGGCTACGGCGCAATCAACTATTACAATTTTGATTTTGATACGGATCCTACACTTAAGGATAAAATTGATCTTGAAAGGCTGAACCTATACCTGGGCTATAGTTTCACGGACAAAATAAGTTTAAAATCAGAAATAGAATTTGAGCACGGTGGAACAGGCGCTTCCATTGGATATGACACACAGGAAGAATTCGGTGAGTTTGATGAAGAAATTGAAAAGGGTGGATCCGTAAAGTTGGAACAATTATATATAGATTTTAAAATTGCGCCATATTTTAATGTTCGTGCCGGTAGAATGAAAGTGTACTTCGGTCTTCACCAAACACTTGACGAGCCAACATCTTATTTTACAACATACCGACAGGAAATGGAAAATGAAATCATTCCATTGGGCTGGTATGAAAACGGACTTGAATTTTATGGAACCTTTGCAAAGCGATTCAGTTATAAAGCCTATATAGTGAGTGGGTTGGACGCTTCTGGATTTTCTTCAAGAGGCTGGATCAAAGGTGGGCACCAACAACGTTTCGAAATGAACAACGCCGAATCTTTTGCTTTTGCTGGAAGAGTTGATTATCATTTCGGAACACACGAGGATACCTTTATAGGCGTTGCGGGTTACGTAAATGACGCCGCCGCCAATCGCCCAAAAAACGATATGGAAGAGAGTGCTTATGTAACCATGGTTGAGGGTCACGTGAGTTATAACGAAAAAAATCTTCGTTTTAACGCCATTGCATTATATGGCAATCTTGAAAATTCAGACATCGTTTCACAAAAAAACGCAAATCTTTCAAACAATTTAGGGGTAAAACGTACACCTGTCGGCAAAAACGCATTGGGTGTTTCGGTAGAAGCTGGCTATAATGTTTTGCCTTTGTTCTTAAGCAATACTAAACAAATGCTTTTTCCTTTCCTTCGCTATGACTATTACGATACCATGCAGGACGTGGAAGGCGCAATAGTTAAAAATCCACGTTGGGAGCGAAGCACAATTACTGGAGGAATAAACTGGTTTGTGCATCCACAAATAGTAGTAAAAGCACATTATTCAGATAGAAAATTGGGTTCTGAAAATTATGATCCAGCAACGCTTCAGTTTACTGGTGAAAAACAACACGAAAAAACATTCTCAGCCGGCATTGGCTTTAAATTTTAAACCATTCAATAAAAATCAACAAACAATGAAAAAATCACTTTTGATCATCGCTTTGGCAACCATTATACCTTTTGGATTCAACAGTTGTAGCGATAACGACCCGCCACAGGAAACACAGGAAAACAATAACGAACTTTACGAACAGGTTTTAACTGATCTTTCCTTAAAAGTTATTACGGAAACATATAACCAACTTTACACCAATTCCCTTGCTTTGGAGCAGGCTGCAAATGCAATGACCGTTGGTGATGAAGCTGCTTTGGAAAACGCGAAAAACAAATGGCAGGACACTCGTGCCCCTTGGGAAGAATCAGAAGGATTTCTTTATGGTCCCGTAGATACCGAAGGAATTGATCCTGCGATAGATTCCTGGCCTGTTGACGTAAACGCCATCAACAATGTGTTAAACAGTGGCAACCCCATTACACAATCCTTGCTTGAAAGTAATAACGAAGCAAGAGGTTTCCATACGTTAGAATACTTTTTTTGGGGCTTGGACGGCGATAAAACAGCCGCCGATCTTACTGCTCGCGAAATTGAATACATAAAAGCCGCTGCTTCCGATTTGCGTTCAAAAACTGAACAATTGTATTTTGGATGGCTGCCATCTCAAGGTAATTTTGCCGCAAACTTTATAAATGCTGGGGAAAGCGGATCTGTATATACTTCAAAAATAAATGCACTTTCTGAAATTGCTGAAGGCATTGAAATTATTGCAGATGAAGTTGCAAACGGAAAAATTGAGGAGCCACTTAACGGAAACAACGGTGGGCCAAGACCAGAAGCAGAGGAATCGCGTTTCAGCAACAACTCTAAACTGGATTTCGCAAACAACATTCGCAGTATTGAACACATCTATTTGGGCGATTTCAATGGGGTTCAAGGTAGTGGGCTTACTAACATTGTGAGTATTCAAAATGCTGCACTTGACACTGAAATAAAAATGTCAATCACTGAAGCTATTGTAGCTATTGAAGCAATCCCCGGAACATTCACACAAGCAATTTTTGACAATCGCGCAGAAGTAGAGTTTGCACAATCAAAAGTATTGGCTCTTTTGAATAAATTGCAATCTCAGCTTTTGCCTCTTATTTCAAATTTGAACTAGCAACTAATTCCATAACGGGCTGCCATTTTTAGGCGGCCCGTTTTTATATTTTTTTCTATGAAGCGTTATTATTGCCTTTTACTATCCGTTCTTCTATTTTCATCTTGTGCCAAGGATTCTGATTCAGTATATGAACCTTTGCCGAATTTACAGGAGCGTCTTATGGCAGGCGGAGAAACCACAGTTTTTTTGACTTCAAGTAACGCTTTTAGTACGCCCGCCGCTAATCTTTCTGGCGGAAAACTGGATTTTCATTTAGATGGCGATTTTCAATTTGAAACGGTTTTTGTAACTGCGCCAGCGCCAGTGAATGGAGGTGTTGGGCCAATTTTTAATAACTCTTCCTGTGTTTCTTGCCATCCAAAGGACGGTCGCAGTGCTTTCCCCACAGATATTAATAGTTTGAGCGGTTTCTTCTTAAGAACCAGTATGCCCGGTGTTGGAAATTACAATGCGCCTATTTCTGTTCCTGGATTTGGAGATCAAATTCAGAACCAAGCTATTTTTGGTTTTGAACCTGAGGCGAAATTCAAGGTAGATTACACACCAATAGTAGAAACTTTGGCCGATGGAACGCAGGTAACCCTTCAAAAACCAAATTACTCATTAATTGATACTTATATTCCGTTCCCACAATCGGCACAGCTTTCGCCGCGTTTGGCATCGCCTGTTTTCGGACTTGGACTTTTGGAAGCAATTCCGGAATATTATATTTTAAATAACGAAGATATTAACGATGCTGATGGTGATGGCATTTCGGGCAAAGCAAATTATGTGTACGATAATGTTTCCGGCGAGGTGCGATTGGGACGTTTTGGTTGGAAAGCAAACACTGCTTCCGTGATGGAGCAATGTGCTGGCGCTTATGTGGGCGATATGGGCGTAACAAACCCAATTTTTCCTTTTGAAACTGGTTACGGACAAACTAATGGCGATGACGGACTGAATGACGATGCCGAGATTTCACAAGCGTTGCTGGACGAAATCACTTTTTACTGTCAGACTTTGGGCGTTCCCGCTCCACGCGATTTGGATGATGATTCAGTTATTCGTGGCTCGGCGCTTTTTGAGCAAATGGAATGTGCAAAATGCCATATTCCTAAAATGATTTCTGGAAGTTTTTCAGTGGCTGAGGTAGCCAATCAAACTTTTTACCCTTACAGCGATATGTTACTGCACGATATGGGCGACGGCTTGGCAGATAATCGCTCTGATTTTTTAGCGGATGGAAAAGAGTGGCGAACAAAACCCCTTTGGGGAATTGGCTTAACAAAAGTTGTAAACGGCCACACCGATTTTCTGCATGACGGAAGGGCAAAAAATGTTACGGAAGCAATACTGTGGCACGGTGGCGAAGCTGAAGCTTCAAAAAATAAATTCAAGAATCTTTCTGCTTCGGAAAGGGAAGACTTGTTAAAATTTATAAACTCGCTATAACTTCTTTTGAATTATTTTAGAACACTTTTCGCAAACGGAAATAGCTGTTCAACAAACTTTCTGTAAGCTACTTCTGAAGGGTGCAAACCATCCGAAGCAACTAACGTGGGGTTTTCCAAACCTTTTTGTGTAATTGGAGTAATGTTTTCAAATCGAACGCCTTCTTCAAAAGCAATCCGTTCGGCATAAATATTATAGCGTTCCAATTCTTTTGTAACAGTAACGGCTTTTCCAGACTTTTGGCCGAAGGGTGTAAAACCGTAATCCGGAATTGAAATTACAATCACATTTTCAGGCTTTCCCTTGGCAAAATCGATTGCCATATCAAGCAATTTTGGGAATTCCTCTTTATAAATTGCAAATGGTTTGTTTTGATATTGGTTGTTCACGCCAATGAGCAAGGTTACCAAGTCATAATCCTTTGAAGGATTTTCAGTAGCGATTGCCGAAAGCAGATCTGTAGTGGTCCAACCTGTTTTAGCAATTATTTTTACCGAGGTTTTTTCTTTTAAGGTATTGTTTAAACTATCTGTTAATTGCTTCGGATAATTACAGTCACCGCAAACGCTTTCACCTATGGTATAACTATCACCGAGCGCTAAATATTTATAAGTTGTTTTTTCCGCAGAAATATTCTTTTTTGAAACAGCGCAAGAAAACGAAACTAAAGTCATTAACAATATTGCAATTTTAAAATTCATCATTTTTCAGAAATTGTTTTATAATAATACGATAAAAGCGGCTATTCAGTTTTATAATCAATCAGTTTTTGCGGGCCTTCCAGCAACACCCTTACAACTTTAAGCGTGCCGTCTTCCGTAGTGGAAATCTGCCATTTTATAAGGGAAATTTCGCCATTTTCTATTTCCAATCCAGTGATGCTACGCGGATGTACGCAACTTCCGTCGTTAAAAAAGGCAATGTCGCCTGGCTCGGGAAAACGCGGTCTATGTGTATGACCAATAATGGTAAAAAGATTTTTGTTTTCAACAATCCAACGTTTGGTCCGTCTTTCAACTTTAATTAGATTTTTATAATTTTTAGCGGGACTTGTGGGGTCGCCAATACCGAAAATCTGCAATTGTCTCCATAGCACGCGCACCATAAATCGGTTGAATTTCCAACCAACATAATTCCACCAATCGGCTTGGTGGCCGTGCATCATAAAAATTTCCTGCCCAGTAGTTTCGTGCGTTAAAATCAACCCTTCAGTAAACTCAATTCCAGGGAATAGTGCCGCATCCTTTCCTGTGATTTTATCAAAATAAGTAAACAGGTTTTTTTCCACATATCTTTTGTTTTTATAAACCATATCGTGGTTTCCTACCAATCTGTATAGCCTTCCTTCATTGAAAAAAAGTTGCATTAAGCTATACACGTTGTGATGGGCCTCAAAAATATCCTTGAAAAAAAGATTCTCCCATAATTCATCTCCGTCCCCAATTTCACAATAAGTAAAACCGTTTTTGTAATAATCTTGTAACGCGTGAAAATAGATGTTCCGGTTGTTGGCAAAATCATCCGCAAAACTGTTGTCACCCCGGTGGCAGTCACTAAAAATTATGAATTTTGAATCGTCGTTGAAAGAAATCCGTCGAGCGGTTTTATAAGCGCGATACATTCGGGTTTTTGAAGACATGTTTCAAATTGTTTTGTGAAAGATACAACTTGCCTTAGAAACAAAAAAGGCTCCGATTGAACGAAGCCTTTTTGAAATTTATATTGAAAATTATTTATTGAAAGGCGTTTAAACCAGTAATATCAAGACCGGTAATCAACAAGTGAATGTCGTGGGTTCCTTCATAAGTAATCACGCTTTCAAGGTTCATCGAGTGTCGCATAATGCTGTATTCGCCCGTAATTCCCATTCCCCCCAGCATTTGTCGAGCTTCACGTGCAATGTTAATTGCCATATCAACATTATTCCGTTTTGCCATAGAAATTTGTGCAGAAGTTGCGGTTCCTGCGTTTCGCATAACCCCCAATCGCCAAGCCAATAATTGTGCTTTGGTGATTTCAGTAATCATTTCAGCAAGTTTTTTCTGCTGAAGTTGAAATTGCCCAATAGGTTTTCCAAACTGAATCCGTTCTTTTGAATAACGAAGCGCCGTATCATAACAATCCATCGCGGCACCGATTGCGCCCCAAGCAATTCCGTATCGTGCGGAATCAAGACAGCCAAGTGGTGCGCCCAATCCAGATTTGTTTGGGAGCAGATTTTCCTTCGGAACTTTTACATTATCAAAAATAAGTTCACCTGTTGCCGAAGCACGGAGCGACCATTTGTTGTGTGTTTCTGGGGTTGAAAAGCCTTCCATCCCGCGTTCTACAATCAAACCGTGGATTCTTCCTTCTTCATTTTTTGCCCAAACTACGGCAACCTGTGCAAAAGGAGCATTGCTGATCCACATTTTGGCGCCATTCAAAAGATAGTGGTCACCTTTGTCTTTAAAATTGGTAGTCATTCCACCAGGATTGCTACCGTGGTCTGGTTCGGTCAATCCGAAACAACCCATCCATTCACCAGAAGCGAGTTTTGGAAGATATTTTTTGCGTTGTTCTTCGTTTCCATATTTCCAAATTGGATACATAACCAAAGAAGATTGAACCGAAGCAGTACTGCGCACGCCACTATCGCCGCGCTCAATTTCCTGCATAATCAAACCGTAGGAAATTTGGTCAAGTCCGGCACCGCCATATTCCTCAGGAATGTAGGGACCAAAAGCGCCAATTTCAGCGAGACCGCTGATTATTTGTTCAGGAAATTCAGCCTTTTGGGCGTATTCTTCTATAATGGGAGATACGTCGCGCTTTACCCAGTCGCGGGCGGCTTGGCGTACCAGCTTATGTTCGTCTGAAAGTAATTCATCAAGATTGTAATAATCGGGAGCTTCGAATAAATCTGGTTTCATCTATAAGTATTTAAAAGGAATACAAATGTAGAAATCACAACCTTAAAGACCTACATTTTCAAGTAAAAATCCTGCACTAGATTTTGATATTCTTCGGTGTAAATATGGCGTGAAGTTTCAATGGTGAGGTTTTCAATTTTTGGCGAAATCTTTTCAAAAGAAAATTCAAGCATGCTTCTTTTTTCTTCGGAAGTTTCCGTGCCGCGAACCCTGCAAATTCTGTTTGGAAAAAGATTTACTTCCGAAGCCATTGCAATAAAATTTTCTTCTTCTTTTCGAGGAATTATAACTGCAAAAATTCCTTCGTCCGAAAGTAGTTGCGAAGCGCTTTCAATCAATTCATCAAAAGGAAGTGCATCGTTAAATCGAGCCAATTCTCGAGAAGTAGAAATTATTTTCTCCCCTTTCGTGGGAGATGCTGAAGGCAGAGGGGGAGAATAGAATGGCGGGTTTGAAATGATGATGTCGTATTTCTCTTCAATCTCTTCAACAAACTCTTCCAAAGAAGCGTGATAGCAAAAAAGCCTGTCGCCCCAAGGAGAATTTTCAAAATTATCAACGCACTGTTCGTAGGCGTTTTCGTCAATTTCAATAGCATCTACCATTTCAGCATTGGAGCGTTGCGCCAATTGCAAAGCAATGATTCCCGTGCCAGCACCAATATCCAAAATTGAAAATGGATTGTTTTTAATAGAAACCCAAGCTCCTAGCAAAACTCCATCCGTACCAATTTTCATGGCGCAGCGGTCTTGTTCAACAGTGAATTGCTTGAATTTAAAAGGCTTCAATGGATTTTAGATTTCCGATTAACGATTGCTGATTGAAGATTTTGGAATTTGGGATTTACTTTTTGGGATTTATTTGTTCCCGATAGCTATCGGGATGGTGCTTGACATTTGGAATTTACTTTCAAAGGTACATTTCAATCAATCCCTCGGGTACATTTAAAAGAATAGATTTATTTTCCCGATCCACTTTTTTGATGAAATGGTCAATCATAGGGATCAAAATTTGCTTTCCGTCGCGATCAATTTCAAAAAGCGCTTGTGAAGTAGTGTCGTTAACGCCGGTAATTTCACCAATTTTTCCGAAAGATTCGTCTTTAGCTGTAAAACCTATTATTTCGTGATAGTAAAATTTATTGCCTGAAAGTTTCGGAAGAAATTCCAACGGAAGGTAAAGATGTGCGCCAATCAAAGCATTAGCTTCTTCTTCGTTTTTTACGTCTTCAAAACGTACGCGAAGCAGTTCGCTTTTGTGCAGTGAGCTTTCTTCAATAAAAAATGGAATCAAGTTTTTGCGTTGTTCCACAAAAACTGATTCCATTTCAGTAAAAAGTTCGGGTTCGTCTGTATCAAGTTTTATGAGCAGTTCTCCCTTAAAGCTGTATTTTTTAACGATTTTGCCTAAGTAGAAGCAATTCTCCTTTTGCATCGTTATAAATATTATGCTTCTTTTTCTTCTTCAGTAGTTTCCTCAGCTGCTGCTTCAGTTGTTTCAACTTCAGTAGCAGGAGTTTCTTCTGATGCAGTTTCGGCAGCTTCAGTTTCAACTTCAGCTTCCTCGCTTACTTCTTCAGCAGGCGCGGCAGCGGCAGCGGCATCAGCAGCACGTTTTTCATTTACAGCTTTTTCAGCAGCAAGTTTTTCAGCTTTCGCTTTATCCTTAGCTTCAGAAAGAGTTGCTTTTTTGTGATCGATAGATCCTGATTTTTGCTCCAACCACTCGTTGAATTTTGCTTCAGCTTGTTCTTCAGTCAAAGCGCCTTTACGAACACCACCAGCAAGGTGATTTTTCATTAATGCTCCTTTGTAAGAAAGAATAGCACGGGCAGTATCTGTAGGTTGTGCTCCGTTTTGAAGCCATTTTACAGCGCTGTCCACATCAAGGTCAATCTGTGCAGGGTTTGTTGTTGGATTGTAAAATCCTAATTTTTCAAGAAATTTACCGTCTCTTTTACTACGGCTATCCGCAGCGATAATCCAGAAATAAGGCTTACCTTTCTTTCCGTGTCTTTGTAGTCTGATTTTTACAGGCATGTTTAAATTAATTTTTGGGGTTCCCGACCCCGGTTATAATTAAGGACGGCAAAGATAGTATATTTTCTTTTTGAAATTCAACCAATTAAAGTTTTTATTTTACATTTGTCAAAATCCCTAAATAACAGCTTACCTATGAAAAATCTTCTATTTGTACTTTTAGCTACTTTGTCGCTTATTTCCTGCGAAGATACTCAAACCAATGAGGTTGCCCTGCAGGCGAAAGTTGATGACAGGCTGTATGTTTCAGCAGATGCGCGCGCTTCTTTGAATGATGACGGAACTGTTACTATCCAGGGATTTACTGATGATGAATCATTGACACTGCATATTTCCCGTTTGGATGACGGTGATTTTGCCATTGGCGAAGGACGTCCTAATTATGCTGTATATGAAGATTTTGAAGGAAATATTTACACTACAGACCCAAATGGCGAAGGAGTGATTACTATTTCAGATTTAAACGAAAATAGCAAAACCCTTTCCGGAAATTTTAATTTCAACGCTTTTCTTCCGGGAATTGATACTATTTATGTTTCAAGCGGGACATTTTATAATGTTTCTTATTCCAATGGAGAAATTCCTGACCCAACAAATGCCGGAACATTTAGTGCGAAAGTAGATGGCAATCAGTTCATTCCTGTAATTGTGTCTGCAAGAAGTACAACAAATACTATTATTATATCTGGAAGCAACGCCAATGCTACAATCGTGCTTTCGGTGCCACCGGGGATCGAGGTTGGGGAATACACATTTCCTGGCGGAAGTGTAAGGTTTAAATATCAAGATGCCAATGGGCCTGAAACTACTTCGGAAGGTATCATTAATATAACTGAGCATAACCTTGGCGATAAAACTATTAAAGGCACATTTTCTTTCTTTACAAATAGAACCGAAATATCCGAAGGCCAGTTTGATGTTGCTTATTAGTAAACATTTCTCCCCCAAAACCGCTTTAAAGGTTAAACCCTGTTAATTTCCACTAAACTTAGGTTAATAATTCGTTGACCGCCTTTATTCATGGTATATTAGGATATATCCGAATGAAGTTGAACAGTTGTCTTTAGAGGAACGATGTTGAACAAAACAACTGTATAATTTAAAACGAAAGATGATGAAGTTTACTGAAAAAATGACGAACAAATTAAACGAACTGTTAGAGAAAAATTATGATGCTGAAAAGGGTTATAAAAAAGCTGCAGAGAATGTGGAAAACACAAAATTGAAGCAGTTCTTTAGCGAACAAGCGCAAAAGCGATATGATTTCGGCCACGAATTAAAAACCGAAATTAAAAACTATGGCGAAACTCCTGAAAAAGGTGGAAGTGCCACGGGGGCAATGCACAGAACTTGGATGGATATTGAAACTGCGTTTTCTTCAAATAATGAAGAAACCATTTTAGAAGAAGTCCAAAAAGGCGAAAAAGCTGCAATTGAAGAGTATAACGAAGTGATTAAAGACACTACCTTACCGCCAACAACGCAGAAAATTTTGACCAACCAGCGTGACACGATTAATACTGCATGGCAAAGTGCCAAGAACTTTGAAGCTGTAGTATCCTAATAAATAATCTTGAAAAAGAAGAAAAGAAAACCGTTTTCGGAACTCCCGGAAACGGTTTTTTATTGTGAACAACTCGTGATAATTTAACTTCCCAAAAGCGGGAGGTTTTTCTATTTTTACCTCTTCACTAAAACTTATGTGAAACTTAATTCATAGCCCAACACTCATAACTCATAACTGCAAATGTATTTAATCTTCGATACAGAAACAACAGGTCTTCCCAAGCGCTTCAATGCTCCCGTGAGCGATAGCGATAATTGGCCGCGCTGTATCCAGATTGCGTGGCAATTGCATGATGCAATGGGTAATTTGATTGAGCATCAGGATTATTTGGTACAGCCAGAAGGTTTCAATATTCCTTTTGATGCCGAAAAAATTCACGGAATTTCCACTGAATTGGCAACCGCCGAAGGAATTTCCTTGGAAGAAGTGGCAAGAAAATTTCATGCAGCACTTTCAAAAACGAAGTTTGTTGTTGGTCAAAATGTTGGGTTCGACGTAAATATTATGGGCGCGGAATTTTTCCGATTGGGAATTGAAAATCCGCTTCCAAATATTCCAGTTTTAGATACCTGTACCGAAACCACCGCCCAACTTTGCCAGATTCCCGGCGGTCGCGGCGGAAAGTTTAAACTGCCAACGTTAACCGAACTTCACGAATTTTTGTTCAGCGAGCCTTTCGCCGAAGCCCACAACGCAACGGCAGACGTTGAAGCAACAACACGTTGCTTTTTGGAATTGGTTCGCCGTCAGATTTTCACGAAAGAAGAATTGGATGTGCAGCCGGATTACTTCGAAAATTTTTCCGAAGAAAACCCGCAGACAATTCAATTAATTGGAATTGAACACATAAACCTCAAAAAAGCTTCGGAAAGAATCCGAAAGCAAATGCAGGATTCTTCGGAAACTGAAAAAATTTCTTCAGAAGAAATAAAAGAAAACATTGCCACCTTGGAAGATGCTCCGTTTGTGCACCTTCACAACCATTCGCAGTTTTCAATTTTGCAATCCACTTCCAGCACGTTGGATTTGGTAAACGCCGCAGTTGAGAACAATATGCCCGCAGTTGCCATCACCGATAGCGGAAATATGATGGGCGCATTTCATTTTGTGCAGGCTGTTTCCAATTATAACAAATCCCTCGCAGATTTGCCAAAAAATGACGAAGGAGAAATTTCGGCACAACCCATAAAAGCAATTGTTGGATGTGAATTTTTCGTCTGCGAAGACCATTTAAATAAAAATCACAAAGACAACGGCTATCAAATTGTGATGCTTGCCAAAAACAAAAACGGCTATCACAATTTGGCTAAAATGGCATCAATCGCTTACACCGAAGGTTTTTATTACGTGCCTCGGATTGATAAAAATATAGTTGAAAAATACAAAGAAGACATCATTGTTTTAACGGGAAGCCTTTACGGCGAAGTGCCCGGAAAGATTTTAAATATTGGTGAAAATCAGGCAGAAGAAGCATTGCTTTGGTGGAAGGAAATGTTCGGTGAAGATCTTTATGTGGAAGTGATGCGCCACGAGCAAGAAGACGAAAAGCGCGTCAATGATGTTTTGATTGAAATGGCGAAGCGCAACAATGTAAAACTTGTAGCCTGCAACAACACCTATTATATTAAGAAAGAAGATGCCAACGCACACGATATTTTACTGTGTGTAAAAGACGGTGAAAAGCAGGCAACGCCAATTGGCCGTGGTCGTGGTTATCGTTATGGCTTGCCAAACCAGGAATATTATTTCAAAAGTCAGGACGAAATGAAGGTTCTTTTCAAGGATCTTCCCGAAGCGATTTTGAATATTGAAGAGGTTATTTCAAAAATCCAACCTTTCAGTTTGCACCGTGATGTTTTGCTGCCAAATTTCGGCATTCCACAAGAGTTTTTAAATACTGAAGATATTGACGGTGGCAAGCGCGGTGAAAATGCCTATTTGCGGCATTTAACCTATGAAGGTGCAAAAAAACGTTACCCCGAATTGCTGGAAGTTTCTTATGAAGCATTAACGGATTTTGAAATTCCCGAAGTTGCCTCACAACGGGTAAAGGAAATAAAGCAACGATTGGATTTTGAACTAAGTGTAATCGCAAATACTGGCTATCCCGGCTACTTTTTGATTGTACAGGATTTCATTGCCGAGGCTCGAAAAATGGGCGTTTCCGTGGGTCCGGGTCGTGGTTCGGCAGCGGGAAGCGCGGTGGCGTATTGTTTGGGCATAACCAATATTTGCCCGATTAAGTACGATCTGCTTTTTGAGCGTTTCCTAAATCCGGATCGTGTGAGTATGCCCGATATCGATATCGATTTTGATGACGAAGGCCGTAGCAAGGTTATGGATTACGTAATCAATAAATACGGCAGTAATCAAGTGGCGCAGATTATTACTTACGGAACTATGGCCGCAAAATCTTCCATTCGCGATACTGCAAGGGTGTTGGATTTGCCTTTAAATGAAGCTGATCGGATTTCGAAATTGATTCCAAATATGACCAAACTGAACAAGATTTTCGGTTTGAGCGATGCGGAATTGCGAAGCCGTTTCCGAAGCGATGAGCTTCCGAAAGTGAACGAACTTTTAAACCTTTCCGAAGGAAGCGATTTGGAAGCACAAACAATAAACCAAGCAAAAATACTTGAAGGTTCCGTTCGAAATACTGGAATCCACGCCTGTGGCGTGATTATTACACCGAGTGATATTACTGATTTCGTTCCCGTTGCAACCGCAAAGGATTCAGATTTGTACGTTACCCAATTCGATAACTCGGTTGTGGAAAGTGCGGGTCTTTTGAAAATGGACTTCCTCGGTTTGAAAACGTTGACGCTTATAAAAGACACGGTAAAACTCGTAAAACACAAGCACAACATTGACCTCGATCCGGACAACTTTCCGCTCGATGATGAAAAGACGTATGAACTTTTCCAAAGGGGAGATACCGTAGGAATTTTTCAATATGAATCTGCCGGAATGCAGAAATATATGAAGGAATTGAAGCCAACGGTCTTTGCGGATTTAATTGCGATGAACGCACTGTATCGCCCCGGCCCGATGGAATATATTCCAAGTTTCGTACGTAGAAAACACGGCGAGGAAGAAATTGAATACGATCTTCCCGCAATGGAGGAGTATTTAAAGGAAACCTACGGAATTACGGTCTATCAAGAGCAGGTGATGCTTCTGTCGCAAAAGTTGGCAGGTTTCACAAAAGGCGAAGCCGACGTTTTACGAAAGGCAATGGGGAAAAAGCAAAAAGCGGTACTCGATAAAATGAAGCCGCAGTTCGTAGCCCAAGCTTCGGAAAAAGGCCACGATGCCGAAAAACTTGAAAAAATCTGGAAGGATTGGGAAGCATTTGCGAGTTATGCTTTCAACAAATCCCACTCCACTTGTTACGCTTGGATTGCTTATCAAACTGCCTATTTAAAAGCACATTACCCCGCGGAATATATGGCGGCGGTGCTGAGCAATAATATGAGCGACATAAAGCAGGTTACCTTTTTTATGGACGAATGCAAGCGAATGGGCTTAAATGTTTTGGGTCCAGATGTGAACGAATCGTTTCATAAATTCACCGTAAATGATGAAGGAGCCGTTCGTTTTGGAATGGGCGCGGTGAAAGGCGTGGGCAGCAGTGCCGTAGCAACCATTGTTGAACATAGAAAAGATGGCAAATACAAATCTGTTTTTGATTTGGCAAAGCGAATCGATCTGCGTTCCGCAAATAAAAAAGCATTTGAAAATTTAGCTTTGGCTGGAGGTTTCGACAGTTTTGACACGCATCGTGCACAATATTTGCACGACGATGGCGATGGCGTTATGTTTATTGAAAAAGTACTTCGTTATGCAGCAAAATATCAAGAAACGCAGAATTCTTCACAGGTAAGTTTATTTGGCGATGCCAGTGAAGTGCAAATTCCCGAACCCGAAGTTCCCCCGTGTGAGGAATGGGGAACGATGAAGAAACTGAAACAGGAACGCGAAGTGGTTGGCGTATATATTTCTGGTCATCCATTGGATGATTTCAAAATTGAAATGAAAAGTTTCACTAATTGCAAGGTTTCGCATTTTAATCATTTAGAAGATTACCTCAATAAAGAAATGTGTTTTGGAGGCGTTGTTAGTGATGTGCAACATCGCGAATCTAAAGCTGGAAAAGGCTGGGCCATTTTCACTGTTGAAGATTATGAGGACAGTTATGATTTCAAAATTTTTGGCGAAGAATATCTAAAATGGCGCCATTTCTTAGTTCCAAATTCCTTCATTTATGGGCGTGTTTTTGTGAAAGAAGGTTGGACAAATCGCGATACTGGAAAAAAAGGCGAGCCGCGACTTCAGTATAACAGCATTCAATTGCTTCACGATGTAATGGAAACCCACGGGAAAAAGCTTACGCTCACAATTCCTTTAAACGATTTAAAAGATGAAAAGATCAATTCGCTTAAAAACCTTGTAAAAACTCATAAAGGTGAAAAGCAGTTGTTTTTTGTGGTTTATGAAAATGAGGAAAAAATCCATTTAACAATGCCCAGCAGGAAACATAAAATCAATATTTCAAAGGAATTATTGGATGAACTGGAACGCGAGCAGTTAAGTTATAAACTAAACTGACAACTTCCTTTACCCAAGAACCAAGAGCTAACAACCAACAATAAAAATAAACAATACAATCATTTCCTAAACATATATTAAGAGCAGGGGATTTCGTGTAAAATTTAACTATTTTTGACATTCATTAAAAACAAAGATTATGGCATTAGAAATAACAGACGCAACATTTGAAGAAACGGTTTTAAAAAGCGACAAACCGGTATTGGTTGACTTTTGGGCAGCCTGGTGCGGACCATGCCGAATGGTAGGGCCCATCATTGAAGAAATAAGCAAAGAATATGACGGTAAAGCCGTTGTAGGAAAAGTAGATGTGGATGCAAACCAAGAGTTTGCCGCAAAATATGGAGTTCGTAATATTCCAACCGTTTTGGTTTTTCAAAATGGCGAAGTAGTGGGCCGCCAAGTGGGCGTTGCTCCTAAAAACGTTTACGCAGAAGCGATTGATTCCCTTTTGTAATATATTTGAAAAAAGAAAAATTAAAACAAAAAGGCTTGGCGTATTGCTGAGCCTTTTTCTATATTAGTAAAAATGTCTGGTCGAGCGCAGTCGAGACCTCTTTTTGAAAAACAAGCTTATAAAAACCTCTCGACTGCGCTCGAGGGGACACACCGAAAACTATGGAAAAAACGAATAAAATACAAGATAAAATAGATGGCAAATTATTAGAAGAGCGCAAGGTTTTCCTTTGGGGAATGGTTGATGACAAAAGTGCCCGCCACGTTGTTGATCGTTTAATGTATCTAGATGCATTGAGCCACGACGAAATTAAATTTTACATAAACAGCCCGGGGGGCTATGTTACTTCCGGATTTTCAATTTATGACACAATTAAAGAAATAAAAAGCCCAGTTTCAACAATTTGTACTGGCTTGGCAGCTTCAATGGGAAGCATTTTGCTTTCAGCAGGTGAAAAAGGAAAACGATTTATTCAGCCTCATGCCCGTGTAATGATTCATCAGCCAAGCGGTGGCGCAAGAGGTGTTGCCAGCGATATTGAAATTACGGCGCAGGAAATTTTGAAAACAAAAGAAATTAGCGCGCGGATTTTAGCTGAAAATTGTGGCCAAAAATTTGAAAAAGTAATGAAGGATTTTAACCGCGATCATTGGATGAGCGCAGAAGAATCTGTGGAATACGGGATAGTGGATAAAATTTTAAAATAATATATTATGAAAAAATCAATAGTATTAGTTGCTGTTATTG
This sequence comes from Aequorivita soesokkakensis, assembly GCF_001641085.1. Lineage (GTDB taxonomy): Bacteria > Bacteroidota > Bacteroidia > Flavobacteriales > Flavobacteriaceae > Aequorivita > Aequorivita soesokkakensis. Next base: position 49,212 of record NZ_LXIE01000013.1, read on the forward strand.
CAACGTTTATATTCGGGTGCAAAAATGGCGAGAAGAATGAAATCTCTTCCGAAGAAAACATTGAAAACGTAGAAGCTTCTTCAACAGAAATGGATTCGCACAATTCAGAAAATTCGTTGGATTGGCTTGGGGTTTACGAAGGCACTATTCCGTGTGCGGATTGCGAGGGAATAAAAACTACTTTGGAATTTAGAAACGACAACACTTTTACGCTTTGGCAAACTTATATGGGCAAAACGGAAGGCGAAAGTGATTTCAAAGAAAACGGAACCTATGTTTGGGACGAAACCGGTTCAAAGGTACTTTTGAATGGTGAAAGCCAAACCCTTCAGTATAAAGTGGGCGAAAACCAATTGTGGATGCTAGATAAATCTGGCAACACAATTGAAGGAGATATGGCCGCTATGTATATTCTGAAGAAAAAAGCAGAATAATCCTCTGACTGCGCTCAGGGTGACTGGATGAATATAGAGAAAGAAATAAACGAGATTACGGGTTTTAAAAATCTTGAACTGCTTGCAAAACAAGTGGTTGAAGGGTTTATTTCTGGGCTCCATAAAAGTCCGTTTCACGGATTTTCAGCAGAATTTGCAGAGCATAAAATCTACAATAATGGCGAAAGCACCAAGCATATAGACTGGAAGCTTTTCGCTAAAACGGACAAACTTTATACAAAGCGCTACGAAGAAGAGACCAATTTGCGTTGCCATTTGATTGTTGATAATAGTAGCTCGATGCACTATCCAAAACTGAAACAGTTCAACATAAATTCTTTGAACAAAATTGGTTTTTCGGTGTTGGCATCCGCGGCAATTATGAACTTGATGAAACGACAACGCGATGCTGTCGGGTTGAGTGTTTATAGTGATGAATATGAATTTTATGCTTCGGAAAAAGGAAGTGAGCGACACCACCAAATGTTGCTTCAGAAGTTGAATGAAGCTTTACTTTCTTCCCAAGAAAAAACCGAAACCAAAACATACGAGCACTTGCATTTAATTGCTGAAAAGCTAAAACGCCGCTCTTTGGTTTTCCTTTTTACAGATATGTTTCAAAGTGACGCCGAAGCGGAAAAACTTTTTGAGGCACTTCAGCATTTAAAGTATAATAAACACGAAGTCATACTTTTTCATACTTTCGACAAAAAGCGGGAGGTAAATTTTGATTTTAACAATCGTCCAAAGCGTTTTGTTGATGTTGAAACGGGCGAATTTATAAATCTTTACGCGGATAATATTAAAGAACAATACGAAAAAGGGGTGCAGGAATATTTTAAGGAGCTTCAACTGCGCTGCGCACAATACAGAATAAAGTACGTTCTGACCGACATTAATGAAAGTTTCAACAAGATTTTGACAACCTATTTAGTGGAGCGTCAGAAGTTTGGATAAAAATTATTATTTTTTAAAAAAATAGTTTGCGAAAATGAAATGGAGTGGTATATTTGCCACCGCTTAATACGGCAAGGGAGCAATTCCAAAATGTATGGTAACAAATTTTCACTTTGCCCAACTGTTGTTGGGGTCTTTCGAAAGTTAGATTGAAAACTTGGTCTGGTAGTTCAGTTGGTTAGAATACCTGCCTGTCACGCAGGGGGTCGCGAGTTCGAGTCTCGTCCAGACCGCAACAAGATGTTGTGTTGAGTCACTTAAAGGTGGCTTGTGGTTTAGAAATAGACCGATGAGAAGCTTTTCCTAATGGAGAGGCTTTTTTTGTTTTTGGGTGTTATCTCTTTGGTTTCTTTTAAAGTTACTCCAAAAAAGGTGTGTTTTTCGACTTCTCTTTTACAAATTGTTTTTATTGCAACTTCAATAGTGCGCGAAAAGGTAAGAACATCCCCACATTAGTGTGATTTCCTCAAAATCAACCGATCATAAGTTTGCTTCAAAGCGGAATAATTTTATTTTTGACACTCATAAAACCACTAGTTTGATGACCCGATTGCTTCTTATTTTTTTATTAATCTTTTCAGCTTCCTGCTCCAATAAACGCGATTACAAAAACAGTTCGCGGGCAACAGGTTGGAAAATGATTGGTCGTATGGGTGGTTTTGCCAGAGATTATAATAAAAAAACCAAAGAGCAGGAAACAGGCCCAGGATTGGTTTTTATAGAAGGTGGCACTTTTACGATGGGCCGTGTGCAGGATGATCCCATGGGTGATTGGAACAATACTCCCAATCAGCAGCACGTCATGTCCTTTTATATGGATGAAACCGAAGTTACAAACCTAATGTATGCAGAATACCTGGACTGGATAAAAAGAGTCTTCCCGCCAGACGTTGATAACTACAGAAATATTTATTACAGCGCTGTCCCTGATACCTTGGTTTGGAGAAATTCCCTAGGTTTTAACGAAGCTATGGTCAACAATTATCTCCGCCATCCGGCTTTTTCTGAATATCCGGTTGTTGGGGTAAGTTGGCTCCAAGCTGTCAATTTTTGCAAATGGCGAACCGATAGAGTCAATGAAAAATTACTTGAAGAGGCGAGCTTTACGGCTCCAAATGCTCGATATAATGTGAGCGGAAACGAAATATTTTCTACAGAAACCTATATTAAAACTCCAACTTTAGCTTACGGCGGAAACGATTCTATCTTAAACGGAGGAAAACGTTCCAAAATTTTGGTTGAACTTAGAAAAGATAGTTCAATTATTGCCGCAAAACATACTGATTTATATATGCAGCGAAAAGATGGTGTTTTTCTTCCAGAATATCGCTTGCCAACGGAAAGCGAGTGGGAATATGCAGCTTTGGGCCTTGACGGAATTCGAGAATACAATACTCATAAAGGAAGAAAAAAATATCCATGGAACGGTCAGTACACACGTTCTGGAAAACGAAAATCCCGCGGTGACCAATTGGCAAATTTCAAACAATCCTATGGCGATTACGGCGGTATTGCAGGTTGGAGTGATGACAATGCGGATATTACTGCGCAAGTAAAACAATATCCAGCTAATGATTATGGTCTTTATGATATGGCAGGAAATGTGGCTGAATGGGTCGCAGATGTTTATAGGCCTATTGTAGAAGATGATTATAATGACTTCAACTATTTCCGCGGAAATGTTTACACAAAAGATTCCCGAAATGCTGATGGAACTTTTAACGTAGTTACGGTTGACTCTATAATTTATGACACACTTCCCACAGGAAAACTTATTCCAAGACAGTTGCCGGGCGAGCTGGTTCAAGTTCCCGTTGATGAATGGGAAACCTATCTTCGAATAAATTTTTCAAAAAGCGATAACAGAAATTATAAAGATGGCGATCAAGGGTCTAAATTGTATAATGCCAAAAACCGAAGTTCAAACGAATACCCAATGTACAATGCCCCCGTCCAAAAAACGTATGCGGATAGTGTTGGCGTAATTCAAAGGGAATATGACAAAAGCTCCAATAAAACAACGCTTATTGATGATGAAGTAAGGGTTTATAAAGGTGGCTCATGGCGCGATGGCGATTATTGGCTTGATCCTGCCCAAAGACGTTTTCTTCCCCAATATATGGCCACCGATTATATTGGATTTAGATGCGCCATGTCTCGGGTTGGTTCAAAAACGAATAAAAAGAAAAAAGCACGTAGATAAATTTTCTTGATAAGATGGTAGGGTATTTTCTAAAGTAAATGTTTATTTTATAAATGGAGTAAAGAAGTATTTATTTATTTTTTGCTAAATTTATAACAACCTCAAAGTGAAAAATTATGGAAAGAAGGCATTTTATAAAAAAATCGGGGCAAGCACTACTTGCAGTTTCAACAATATCTATCACTGGCGCTATACTTTCATCATGTACATCTAATGATGATGGCTTCTTTGATGACGGTTATTATGATAATGGGTATTATGGCAACGGCTATTATGATGACGGATATTACGATGATGGTTACTACGATGATGGTTACTACGATGATGGTTACTACGATGATGGCTATTATGATGATGGCTATTATGATGATGGCTATTATGATGATGGCTATTATGATGATGGTTACTATGATGACGGATATTATGGCGATGCCCAAGTAATTCGCGATATTTTAATTGCCACAAACTGGAAGGTTGCAAGCTACATAGACAGCGGTGATGATGAAACTTCAGACTATAATGGCTATACCGTCGATTTTAAAGTTAGTGATGAGGTTGTGGCAACAAATGGAAGCAATACCAATAATGGAAGTTGGTCCGTAAACGGCTCTGGCAATGAACTTACCTTGAATTTTAACGGAACTCCTTTTAACGAGTTTAACGACGATTGGGATATTATAAGCGTACTGCCAACACGAATTGAACTACGCGACGTAAGTGGTGGCGGTAGTGGAACCGACATTTTGATATTTGAAAAAGCATAGTCTGTTTGTTAGTGTTTTTTAAATTGATTGGACATTTCTTTAAGCCTTTTCTGAAATGTCCAATCCTATTTTAAGCCTTCTCTATTTTGAAAAAAATTCTATTCCTTCACGATACATTTTTGGAAACACCACGCGGTGCAGAGCTTACCATTAAAGAGTTAATGACGCTTGGTGAAGCTAAAAACTATTCCGTTTCAGTAGATTTTCTGAAAAATTTTGAAGAAACAAAAAACCAAATTTTAAAAGCAGATTTAGTAGTCTTAAACAGCACCTCACGCTGCCATTTTGAATTGGAATTGATTGCATATTTACTTTCGCTACCAATTCCTTTTATAAAAGTTGAATATGATTATAACTTCTGTGTGCGCCGGAATATTTTGTGCACAGTAGATTATAACGTCAGAAGTTGTTGCAATCCTGATAAATTCCATCTTTTTAGAAAGCTGTTTTCCAATGCGGCGCTGAATGTTTTTCAATCCCCAAAACATTACCAGTCACATTTTGATTTTTATGGAGAAGCTGTTTCAAACCATCTCATCATGCCACCCACCGTTGATGTGAATAAATTAAAACCTTACAAAGAAAAAGATGAAAGTACCATCCCATTTTTTGGAGATTTGAATTTTCTAAAAGGTGGTCACGAATATGTAACCTATGCCGAAGAACATCCCAATTTAAATTTTAAAGTCTTCGGAAAAAATAGATTGCGCCGCGAAATGCCAAAAAACATGACTTTTCATGAACCCGTTCCAAACACTGAAGTGCTTGAAATTCTTGGAAAAACAAAGCAATTTATATGTAAACCTGTTTGGCCCGAACCCTCGGGAAGACTTGCCGCAGAAGCATTCCTCTCAGGTTGCGAAATACTTTCAAATGATAGAATAGGCACTTTTTCATTCGATTTTTATCCCGATAATGTTGAAATGGCAAAAGCTGAAATGCTTCAAGCTCCTGAAAATTTTTGGAACGCCATTTCAGAAATTTTAAATACTTCAAAAAAATCTGAAAACAAAAAACTAAAAAAAGTCTTGGTTTATAAAAGCTATGGTGGCTTGGGCGATATTTTCTTTGCTATTCCCGCCATTTATAAGTTGGCCGAGGTTTCGGAAGAGCTTCATTTTGCCGTTTCACCCAGGCTTGTGGATTTTTTCGGTAAACATTTAAAAGGCGTTAAAGTTGTGAGTGAGCCCGACGCGCGCAATGATGAATCCAATTATAATAATATTTATGAATTGGGTAATTATCCAGCTTTTCGAGGCTATGATTTGCCGCACGCGCTGAAATATCCAACCCATAAAAAAGTGAAGCAGCACGCCATTCAGCATTATATTGATACAGTTTCAAAATTGCATATTGATATAGACAACCATTTGGAAAGCTATCCTTATTTTGAAAACAATAAAAATGCTTCAAACCCTTACTTTGTAGTACATCACGGAGCTGGTTTTCTGCTTAAAATTTGGCCCACTGAAAAATATGCTGCTTTAATTGAAAAGTTGCGCGAAATCTTCCCAAATTTAGATTGCAAAATTATTATGGGGCCAGACGATCCAAATATTGCACAATATTTTAGCAAGCTGATGCCCCACGTTGAATTTATCACCGGAGGCATGGTTGAGGTTGGCGAGACCATGGCTGGCGCACTTTTCCACATTGGCAATGATGCAGGAATTACCCACGTTGCCGGTGCTTTTAATGTTCCCTCTGTGGGAATTTATGGCCCAACCGGCCCTGGAAGCTGGGGCAGTTTTGCACAACATAATGAACTTATTTGGGGTAAAAAGGGTGTTTGTAACCTTAAATGTAATTATGATGTAATCTTGAACTGTGCCCACAGAATCTGCTTGACCTCCGTAACAAAAGAAAGGGTTTTGGAAGCACTTTACAAAGTCTTGCAGCGAGCTTATCCACAAAATGATTCACAACTCCGGTTGAATCCACAAGTGGTTATTGACTTTGGAAAAAAGGATTGCTTGGTTAAACTGGGTGATAACGAATTATTGCTGGAATACCATAACGATGCAATGAAAAATAAAGTTGAAGCGCTGCTTTCTAATGAAATTTCAAAAGCGCCAAACACAGGCGACTTGAAAATGGTTACTGATGTTTTGGTGCAACAAAATATTATTTTTAATGTTCCCACATTCGCTTAAAATTGTTTTTTTTCAAAAAGGCTTTTACTATCTTCACGTGCCAAATTAAAAAATAAATGATCTCAAAAACTATAAAGAACCGCCGAGCGGTTTTCCCCGCCCAATACAACAATCAACCTATTTCTAAGGAGGAAATTTTAGCCATACTTGAAAGTGCAAATTGGGCTCCAACACATAAACGTACGGAACCTTGGCGCTTTAAGGTTTTTCACGGAACATCACAAATTGCACTCGGAAAATTTATAGCAGAAACCTACAAACAAACTACAGAGAATTTTTCAGAATTCACATATAATAAATTTATGGACAACCCCGTAAAAGCAGGTTGTGTAATAGCCATCTGTATGCAGCGCGATCCCGGTGAAAGTTTACCCGAATGGGAAGAGATTGCAGCTACCGCGATGGCTGTCCAAAATATGTGGTTAACTGCCCACGAAATGGAAATTGGCTCTTATTGGGCTTCTCCAGGGATTATAAAATATATGGACAAATTCATTCAACTGGAAGAAGGGGAGCAATGTCTCGGTTTTTTCTATTTGGGAAAATATGATGTTGAACTGCCCGAGGGCACTCGCAAAAGCAGTATTGAAGAAAAGACTGTTTGGGTGTAAATATTCGGAATTCATACTCAAGACCTCACAAGTTTCAAAAACCGTGAGGTCTTTTTTTATTTAAAAATTAAACAACTAAATAATTAGTTTAAACTAAAAAATTAGTTATATTTGAAACCTGAAACCTGAA
>NZ_LXIE01000014.1 GCF_001641085.1 Aequorivita soesokkakensis
AACCGAGGTTTTTTAGTTTTACAGAGATTTTTTCAACTCGTAAACTCATAAACTCATCGACTTAATTCAACAGAAAGCTAACATTTACAGTAGTTTTAATCTCCATTTCGCCGAGGGCTATTGTTTGGTCACCACTTCCGGAGGAAGAATCACTCATTGCCATTTTATACATAGGTTGAGGTCCAACAGAATTATTAAATTCGCTTATGGAAACAGCTTTGCCTACTGTTTGGTTTAAAACAGAAGTATATTCTTCCGCCTTCATTTTAGCATTTTCAACCGCTTTTTTGCGGGCTTGGCTTTCCAAGGCAGCTTTGTTTGAGGACGAAAATTGAACTCCGTCAATTCGATTGATTCCTGTGTCAATAAGGCCTTTCATAACAGCTTCGTATTTTTTTAAATCCCGTAATTTTACCGAAAGAGATTGATTGGCAGCAAAGGTGTAGGTTTTACTATTATAATCGTAATTTTTGCTCAAGTTCATATATTCCGTTTTCACATCTTTATCGGCTATGTCCATTTTCTTCAGAAATTTTAAAACCTCGCTAATCGTAGCATCGTTTTGTTCTTTCAAGGTTTTGGTGTTTTCACCTGTATTTTCAACGCGAATGTTGATGGTAACTTCATCCGGAATTACACGAACAATGCCTTCGCCGGTAACGTCTATTGTATTTGGTGGTAAGGTGTTTTGCGCCATCATAGTGGTGGTTGTTATTGCTAAAATTAATAGTGTTTTTAAGGTTTTCATTTTTCTAAATTTTTGTTTGTTATTATTTGGCTTTTAGCTATTGGCTTTTAAATTTTACCTAATTTATGCAGAATGAACAAAAGAATTAAAGGAAGCGCCAGCAAAACAACAATCCATAAACTGGTTTCAAATAAATATGGGGCAAACAATAATGTTAAGGCATATCCTCCAATTGCTCCGCCAATGTGGGCGTCGTGGCCAATGTTTCCCATTCTTTTTTTCATTCCGTATATGGAATACAACAAATATGCCATCCCAAAAAGCCAAGCGGGAACAAAGCCGTAGAATAAAATATTTGGTTCAAACAGAATTGAGGAATAAACTATTCCCATAACGGCACCACTCGCCCCTATTGCGCTGTAATGGTATTCATCTTTATGAAAATAAAAGGACAAAAGATTCCCCACCAACAAACTGGCAACATAAATTATCACAAAATATGTCACACCCAAATTGCCAATAACAACATTTGCAAAAAAATAGAGCGTAAGCATATTGAAGAGCAAATGTGAAAAATCTGCGTGCAGAAATGCAGAACTGAACATTCTAATCTGCTCGCCACGGCGAATTCCCGCGATGTTGAACTTATACTTTTCGAAAAAAGCGAAATCGCTGAAACCTTTCATAGAAATAATGACGTTGGCGGCGATGATGACAATTGTAGCTATATCTAAATTCTGCATTTTGTATTGAAAACTTTATAGTTATTTATTAATTATGGATTTAAACTGAATATTGAATATTGAACGTTGAATATTGAACATTTATTTAATTAGTTTTGCGGTAACAATACTTATGCAAAGATTGCTTTATATACTGGCATATCCAATTCTTTGGCTACTTTCCATCTTGCCGATGCGCATTTTGTACATCAAATCCACTGCGCTCTATTTTTTGGTGTATTATATTATTGGGTATCGTAAAAAAGTGGTAAAAGACAATTTGGCATTGGCTTTTCCCGAAAAGACGCAACAAGAAAGAAACCGCATAGCAAAGCAATTCTTCAAACATTTATGCGATGTTATTTTTGAAACCATAAAGGCATTTACAATTTCTGAAAAGGAAATCCGGAAACGTTTTGTGGTTACCAATATTGAAATACTCGAACCCTATTATCAAAATGACAAAAGCATCCTTTTAATGGCTGGCCATTATGGGAATTGGGAATGGAGCGGAATTTTGAACAAGTTGATGCAGCATCAAGCGCACGCCGTTTACAAACCTTTGGACAGCAAACAATTTGACGCTTTGGTAAAAAAAACTCGCGAACATTTTGGCGGAATCATAGTCAGCAACAAAAAAATTGTAGCTGTTCTTTTCCGAAAGTGGAAAAAAGGAATTAAAACCCTAACCTATATTCTTTCCGATCAAACCCCAAAAGTAGGCGCTTTTAAACACCGAGATACGTTTATGGGAATTTACGTGCCAATGTTTACAGGAACAGAGGAATTGGCAAAAAAACTAGATTTTGCCGTACTCTACCTAAAAGTTGAAAAAGTGAAGCGAGGTTACTACACCGCCACTTTTGTTCCCTTGGTTGACAACCCAAAAGAATACCCAGATTTTCAAATTACCAGAATGTTTTTTGATGCTTTGGAAACCCAGATTCGCGAAAAACCTGAGTATTATTTATGGTCGCATAAGCGGTGGAAGCTGAGGAAAGTTTAAGAAAATTGGAAATAAAAAATTTCCTTGAATCAACTTATTAAGTTTTTATTTAAGAATTAACGATAACAAAAACCATTGACCTAATTATTTAAAGGACAATTTCTACAAAAAGAATTACATAAAACTTTAGAGCCAATTTGAATGAACAACGAACTAAATAATAAAATTTTTAATTTAGTTCCTTTAGTTACTAAAAAATTGGAACCAAAAAAACTTAAAGAAGATCCAAATGTGGATTTAGTTGGTATTCCTTTTTTATTCAATTTAGGAAAAGTCGAAAACATAAAAAGGTCGAGATCTGATGGTTATGGCAACATAATTGAAGCCTATAAAAATGGTTTAGGTTTAGATATTCAAAACTATCGGAAACTAAGTGATATTGCTAATCAAATAATCGAGTTTGAACCTTATGCAAGTTTTGCTACTGTAAATTTTATCGAAGAACATTTATTTGAATGGATAATTGAAACTTATAAAAACAATAAAGCTAAAAATGAGCCTTTAAATTATTTGCAAGATACTTTTGAGAATGACCTTAAAGAATATCACTTCTATTTTAGAGTACACGCTTTAGGAATTAACTCAAAATTCAAAATCGGAAAAGTAGATTTTACATTTTTTTCAGATGATTTACTTTTAGATTATTCTAAAAAATTCAAAGAGCAGTTTCCCGAAAAACCAGAGAAAGAATTTGAACTAATCTTTAAAGATTATATTTCAAAGCCAATCGCAAAAGTTAGTTCTAAAGGAATACAGGATAAAGCAAAACGAAATGCACAAAGGCAAGTTAATGTAGCCATCGATTCTTTAAAATGCTTTCTAATAAAAGAATCTATAAATTCATCTTCAAAAATTATGGATGCGGAATATAGGTTTACTGATAAATTTCCAAATTCATTCATTTACGACACAAGTTCTGAAAAATTTGACTTTAATCTACAATTTGAAAGAACAGACGGAATAAAGCCTATTTCATTGAATAAAGAAAAAATCGAAGAACTATTTAAATCTGGTTTGGGTGAGGTTTCGGATTTCATTTCGAACTCACCGACTAATGAATTGTCAAGACTAATTTTAAACACAATTTCAAGTATTGGAACTTATTCTTCAACAAGAAATTTACACGAAAGAGTAGTAAAAATAATTTCGGCTTATGAAATTCTTTTTATCCCTTTAAAAAAGGGAAAAGGTAGAGGGCTGACTATTATTAAATTAAATGTTTTACCAAAAATAATTGAAGTGAATGAACTCCAAATGGCAATAAAATTGTTCGTAGAATTTTATGATATAAGGGATAAATATCTACATAACGGTTTAGAGAAACACATCGATATTGATGACCTTTTTAAGGTTCAAAAAATTACAATATTTTTATTACAAAGATTGATTAGATTAAATAAGGAATTGACTAACTCTCTAGATTTACTAAAATACTTTGAAATAAAATAAAAACTGGCTTAAAAATATAAATATCAAAAGTAATTACTTCAAAATTTTAGGTTTCTAAAAAATTACAACCCCGCAATCCCCTCAATCTCTCCAATAATCCTATCCGCCAAAGCATCCGCCTCTTCCTGGCTTTTTGCTTCGGTATAAATCCTAATAATCGATTCTGTATTTGATTTTCGAAGATGCACCCAGTTTTCAGCAAAGTCAATTTTTACACCGTCAATCGTATTTATTTGTTCAGTAGCATATTTTGCTTCCATCGCTTTCAAAATTGCATCGACATCCAACTGTGGTGTTAATTCAATCTTCTTTTTGCTCATAAAATAAGCATTGTATTTTTTCCGAAGTTCACTAACGGCAATTTTTTCTTCAGCTAAAAAGCTTAAAAACAAAGCAATCCCAACCAAACTGTCGCGACCGTAATGTAACTCTGGATAAATAATTCCGCCGTTTCCTTCGCCGCCAATTACAGCATTTGTTTCTTTCATTTTTTCAACCACATTCACTTCGCCAACAGCGCTTGCAGTATAAGTTCCGCCGTGTTTTTCGGTCACATCGCGCAAGGCACGGGAAGACGACATATTTGAAACGGTGTTTCCGGGAGTGTTTTGCAACACATAATCGGCAACCGCAACCAGCGTATATTCTTCGCCAAACATTTCGCCTTTTTCGTCAACAAATGCAAGTCGGTCCACATCGGGATCTACAACAATTCCAAAGTCTGCGTGGTTTTTTACAACACTTTCCATCAAATCGCCCAAATGCTCTTTCAAAGGTTCCGGATTGTGTGGAAATTGTCCGTTTGGCGTGCAATGCAACTTTACGGGTTCAACGCCCAAAGCCTCTAAAAGCAAAGGCACCGCAATTCCTCCCGTGGAATTTACTGCATCAACAACCACTTTAAATTTGCAGCGTTTTATGGCATCGGCCTTTACCAAAGGAAGATTCAATATTTCGTCAATGTGCAAATCTATGTACGCATCATTTTTATGGATTTCGCCTAAATGATCAACTTCTGCAAATTCGATAGTTCCATTTTCTGCAATATCGAGAATTTGTTGTCCGGCTTCAGCGTTTAAAAATTCACCTTTATTATTTAGTAATTTAAGGGCGTTCCACTGTTTTGGATTGTGGCTTGCCGTTAAAATTATTCCGCCATCGGCATGTTCCAAAGCAACCGCAACTTCAACAGTTGGTGTTGTGGAAAGGTTTAAATCTATCACGGTAATTCCCATTCCAACCAAAGTGTTCATTACCAATTGCTGGATCATTTCACCCGAAATTCTGGCGTCGCGACCCACTACAACTTTATAGGTGTCTTTGTCGCGTTGTTGTTTCACCCAACTTCCGTAGGCAGCTGCATATTTTACGGCATCAATTGGGGTTAGGTTTTCGCTTTGCAATCCGCCAATAGTTCCGCGAATTCCCGATATAGATTTTATTAATGTCATTTTGTACTGTTTTTGGTTTGTGGCATTTTATACTTTACATTTCGTATTTCGTACTTCACACTTCGTATTTCAAAAGTTATTTTCTAAATTTATTTTTCAATTTTAAAAAGTAAAGCTCAAAGTAAGTGTAAGACAAATGAGCGATCAACAATGTGCCTGCGAAAGTAAGCAGATGTATTAAAAATATGGTTAAATTTTCATTAAGGTTTTGGAGCATTTCCAGTTTCAGAAACAAAAATACAACAGCATTTAAAACAATGGCGTGAAACATATAGATTCCATAGGAAATACTTCCGAAGTGATTTAAAATTTTACTCTTCACCTCCACCCCGCGATTGTTAAAGGCAAGCGAATGGATAAAGAATGCAAACAGCAAGCAAGTAAATGCTGCGCGAAGCCATAAAGGTGCTATCAAAAACCAATCGGTTACAAAATAAAGCAAAGTCGCAACGCAAATTACTAATGGAAAAACCGCCGAGCGTTTTAAAAATTCCAGTTTTTTCTTTTCTTCCAGAATTGCAATCACGCCACCAGAAAAAAGGTAGAAAAAAACAAATTTGAATTTATGAAGCACCTCAAAAAAATCAGACCAATAAAGAATGAAATACCCAAGTAGCAACACGGTCAAAATCCTTAAAATCCATTTCACATTTATAAAAAATAGAAGTGGCGCAATAACGAGATAGAATTGTTCCTCAATCCCGATGGACCAAAGAATTTCAAGTATGCCGCCGGGTTCGTAGGTTGTTGCGAAGACATTCGGAAGGAAAAAAATGTTGTAAAAAAGCGCTTCTTTCCACGTGTAATTTATTTCAAAAGGAATATTTAGAAATGGCAAAAGCACATTATAAAAAAACAGTCCAAACCCTAAAACGAGATAATAAAGCGGAAAAATCCGCAGAATTCTTCGAACGTAAAAATCCTTGATTGAAAATGTATTTCGAATTTTTGCACGATAAATAAGCCTGATTATTAAAAATCCGCTCAATACAAAAAACATATAAACCGCTTCCACTCCACGATGAAAGATGGGAAGCCCATCAAAATAAGGCAATCCCTGATGGGCGGAAAGTTGGGGCAAGTGAAAGAGCAACACGAGGGAAGCAAGGAAAAACCGCAATGGGTCCAAATTGGGTAATCGGTTCAATTTTCAGTTTTTACAGCTCAAAAATACATATATTTATTGAATGAATTTTTTAGCCCATATCTATCTTTCCGGCAACGAAGAAGGCGTTATTATCGGCAACTTTATTGCTGACGGAATTAAAGGAAAAAAGTATTTAAAGTATCCGCCACAAATTGCAAAAGGAATTTTATTGCACCGTGGCATTGACAGTTTTACGGACGCGCACCCTACTGTTCATCAAAGCACGGCGCGTCTTCACAAAAATTACAGTCATTACAGTGGTGTAATTGTAGATATATTATACGATCACTTTTTGGCTAAAAATTGGAGCAATTATTCAGATCAACCTTTGAATGAATATGTGCAGGATTTTTATGGATTACTTCGGAAAAACTTCACGATTCTTCCCGCGAGAATCCAAAAAATGATGCCTTATATGATCGCCGATAATTGGCTGCTAAGCTACGCGACCGTTGAAGGAATCAGTAAAATTTTGGCGCAGATGAACGTGCGTACCAAAGGGGTTTCAAAAATGAATTTGGCGGTTGCGGAACTCGAAGAATATTACGATGAATTTGAAGCTGAATTCACTTCCTTTTTTGATGAATTAATTGCCTTTTCCAACCAAAAACTAAACGAACTATGAGATTATCATCACTCGCCCTGATTGTATTTTTGCTATTCGCCTGCAAAGAAAACCCCAATGCACAACCCATAGTTGAAAAACCAAAAGTAGAAACAAAACAAGCAGTAATTGCAGACAGCGCAATGGTAGTTTCAGCACGCGCCGAAGCTTCCAAAATTGGAACGGAAATTCTAAAAATGGGCGGCAATGCTTTTGATGCTATGATTGCAACAAATATGGCTTTAGCCTTAACTTATCCCAACGCCGGTAACTTAGCAGGCGGAGGATTTTTGGTTTATAGAACCCAATATGGCGAAATTGGCTCGTTGGACTATCGCGAAAAAGCGCCAATGGCCGCCACAAAAAACATGTATCTCGATAAGGATGGAAATGTTATTCCGAACAAAAGTTCCATCGGCGCAATGTCAGTAGGTGTTCCCGGAACGGTTGCCGGAATGTTTGCAGCCCACGAAAAATTTGGAAGTTTGCCAATGGAAGTAATTTTAAAACCCGTGATAGAGCTTGCAAAAAAGGGCTATATAATCACCGAAAAAGAAGCCAAAGAATTGGAAATGTATGTTGCCTATTTTGAAGAAGTAAATGGCGAAACTATTCTTTATTCCGAAGGTTTAAAAACTGGCGATACGTTGAGAAATATTGCTTTGGCAAGTACTTTGGAACGAATTTCCAAAAACGGCCGAGCCGAATTTTACGAGGGCGAAACTGGCCAAAAAATTATTTCATTTTTAAAAGAAAAAGGTGGAATTATCACTTTGCAAGATTTGGAAGCTTACGAAGCCCAATGGCGCGAACCGATTGTTTTTCAATATAAAGATTTAAAAGTAATTTCCATGGCGCCACCTTCCAGCGGCGGTATCTGCTTGGCACAGATTTTAAAAATGGTGGAGCCTTATCCTATTTCCGAATACGGCCATAATTCAGAAAAATACATTCAAGTTTTGGCTGAGGCAGAACGCCGTGCGTATGCTGATAGAAGTTATTATTTGGGCGACCCGGATTTTGTGAATATCCCGACTGATTCATTACTTTCCGAAGCCTATATTTCCCATAGAATGGATAGCTTTTCCTTTGAAGCAGCAACGCCTTCCTCTGAAATTAAACCTGGTGTAATTATGGGGTATGAAAGTCCGGAAACCACACATTTTTCAATAGTAGATTCTTTTGGAAATGCGGTTTCTGTTACCACCACGCTCAATTCAACATTCGGTTCCTTATTGTATGTAAACGAACTCGGTTTCTTCTTAAACAATGAAATGGACGATTTTAGCGCAAAACCAGGCGAGCCCAATGTTTATGGCTTGGTTGGCGGACAGGCAAATGCCATTGCACCCCAAAAAAGAATGCTCAGCTCCATGACGCCCACCATTGTTGAAAAAGACGGAAAGCTTTGGATGGTTGTTGGAACTCCCGGCGGTGCAACCATAATCACTTCCGTAGCACAAACCATTTTGAATGTTTACGAATTTAATATGGATATGCAAGAAGCCGTTGATGCTCCCCGCTTCCATCATCAATGGTTGCCGGATGCCATTCGGTATGAATTTGAAAGATTTCCTAAAGATTTAATTGAGGAATTGACACAAAAAGGCTATCCCGAGAATATCGATACAGACCCAATAATTGGCAAATTGGACGCAATCTTAATCCTTCCCAACGGAAAGTTGCAAGGTGGGGCCGATAGTCGGGGTGATGATACTGCCAAAGGTTATTAAATATTTCCGCTCTTAAACGAAATCTTGTGCATTACATCGAAAGCTGTATATTTGGCTCGCAAAAAAGGTTAGATTTGAGGGAATTAACCGTGGATTTTTACAAATTTAAGATCGAGACTTTTTGAAGAAACTATTCATATTCGCCTTTGCGGAAGCTTAAATATTCTTTTTTTATCTCCTATTGCAAAAAAATAACAATCTCTTTTTTGCAGTAAATTCTTTTTGTTTCATAAATCCATTTTTAGTATCTCTTCGCCATATATGGCGATTTTAGCCTATGAGAAATAAATCTTTTCTAAAGGATTTGTATTCCATTATCGCGTTTGTGGTAAGTGGGGCTCTTTGTGCAGGGCTAATTTTTCTTCTTTACGAAAAAAACGAAAACACACTAGGTTTTGAAACTACATTAAAAAACCTAACCACCATTTTTATAGGTGTGAGCGGTTTCCTCTCAGCAATTTTAATGGTTTTTTTGGCCACTTCAGCAATGACTTTGAAATCAAACAAAGCCAAAATAATTGACAAAATAAGCAAGACGACACAAAAGATGCATAATTTCAGAAGTATTGCTGAAATTATGTTCAACTCAAATATTTGGCTTCCGGGCTTAAAGGATTATATTGAAAAGGAATTTGCAGAGCTTTCCTATTTTGACGTAAAAGAATTCTATAAAGGAAAGTCAAAATTGGCGATTGAGTTTCTTCAGGAAACACATCATTACGGCGAAACAGAAAACATTTATTTGGAATTGAAATCCTTGTTGATGACGAGCCCAAAGGAAAAGCACATTCCAGAAAATATAAATTACCCAGTTTTTTACAACAACAACATTATAGATAAGTGGGTTGAGCATAAATCCGGTTCGGGACTTTGGTATGTTTTTGGTTATAAATATGGCGCTTATAAAGATTCCATAAACCTAGAAGCCATTTTTGAAAGACATCAAGAAAAAATTCTCACTTTAGCAAATACAATAGATGGTGAGCTTTTTGAAAATTCTTCCTTTAATGAAGTTTTTTTCGCTAAACTTTGGGAGCATTTAACAAAAGATGTTATCCCTAAACTATACCAATTTCAGAGCCAAATGCAGAGAAAAACACCGCGATTGGTGCGTTATTTATATATAATTTTTTTACTGCTGATGGTTTTCGGGGTATTGCTTCCGCTTATTTATTTGATGATTGATTTTTCAACTTGGGCAATTATTGTGGGTTATTCCATTGTTATTAGCACCATTTTCTACATTGCAGTAACCTTTCACGATTTTCTTTCCAAAGAAGTAAATCAGTAAATTTTTAAGAAAAAATCGTCAAAAATTAACACCTACAGGATGGCATGCATTCTTTATTTTCGGTTCAATTAAGTACCTTTGCAAGCTATGCTGAAAAATGAGGATTTTATTGAAGTTTTGGGCGCCCGCGTCCACAACTTAAAGAACATTGACGTTCGAATTCCACGAGAAAAATTAGTAGTAATTACAGGGCTTTCCGGCAGCGGAAAATCCTCTTTGGCATTTGATACTATTTATGCCGAAGGACAGCGCCGTTATATTGAAACATTTTCTGCTTATGCACGTCAGTTTTTGGGAAGTTTGGAACGGCCCGATGTAGATAAAATTGAAGGCCTTTCCCCCGTAATTGCAATTGAGCAAAAAACTACAAGCAAAAGTCCGCGTTCTACTGTAGGCACCATTACAGAAATTTATGATTTTCTTCGTCTTTTTTATGCACGTGCAAGTGATGCGTATAGCTACAACACGGGCGAAAAAATGGTCAGTTACAGTGATGAGCAAATAAAACAGCTTATACTGGAAGATTTTGCCGATAAAAAAGTGAGCGTTCTCGCTCCAATAATCCGTTCCCGAAAAGGACATTACCGCGAGCTTTTTGAACAGATTGCCAAACAAGGTTTTCTAAAAGTTCGCGTGGATGGCGAGGTTCGAGATATTGTAAAGGGAATGAAAGTGGACCGCTACAAAACCCACGATATTGAAATTGTAATTGACAGATTAAAAGTTCCCTCTCCTTCCGAAGCTTCAGCGAAGGAAGGCAAAGAAAGCGATAACACCAAACGTCTTTCGGAAACCATAAATACAGCAATGTACCACGGCGATGATGTGCTGATGGTCTTGGACAACGACACCCATGAAGCACGCTATTTCAGCCGTTCGTTGATGTGTCCGTCTTCGGGAATTTCCTATCCAAATCCGGAGCCGAACAATTTTTCGTTCAACTCGCCAAAAGGGATGTGCCCAAACTGTAAAGGGCTTGGAAAACTTTACGAAGTAAATTTGAACAAGCTCGTTCCAAATCCAAAACTTTCCATAAAACAAGGAGCCTTGGCCGCGCACGGCCCACAAAAGAACAATTGGGTTTTTAAGCAACTTGAATTGATTGCGGAACGCTTCAACTTTAAGTTGAGCGATCCGTTTGAAAGCATTCCGCAGCAAGCAAAAGATGTAATTTTTTTCGGTGGAAATGAAAAATTTGATGTCGCTTCCAAGGAACTTGGCATTACCCGAAGCTATAAAATAGATTTTGAGGGCGTTGCTAGCTTTATTCAAAATACATTTGATGCCAATGAAACCACTTCCCTAAAACGTTGGGCCAAGGAATATATGGACAAAATTCCCTGCCCTGAATGCAACGGAACAAGGCTTCGGAAGGAATCGCTTTATTTTAAAGTAAACGGAAAAAACATCGCCGAACTCGCCAATATGGACGTGGTTGAATTGGCGGAATGGTTCGCAAATCTCGACAAAAGCCTTTCTGAGACACAACTTAAAATCGCTTCGGAAATTATAAAGGAAGTGCGTTCAAGACTTCAGTTTTTGGTGGATGTTGGGTTAACGTATTTGGCTTTGGATCGCAGTTCAAAATCGCTTTCGGGTGGTGAAGCGCAGCGAATTCGTTTAGCAACGCAGATTGGTTCGCAGTTGGTGGGGGTGCTGTATATTTTGGATGAGCCCAGCATTGGCCTGCATCAGCGCGACAATGAACGCTTGATTTTTTCACTTAAACAATTAAGGGTAATCGGGAACTCTGTTATTGTTGTGGAGCACGACAAAGATATGATTGAAAGTGCCGATTACGTTATTGACATTGGGCCCGCGGCGGGAAGACATGGCGGCGAGATTGTTTCCGAAGGCACTCCCAAAGAAATAGAAAAACACAACACACTTACCGCAGATTATTTGAGCGGAAAGAAAAAAATTGAAATCCCAAAAAAACGCAGAAAAGGAAACGGAAAGACCCTAACGTTGAAAGGTGCTTCGGGAAATAACCTTAAAAATATTTCAGTTGAATTTCCATTGGGAAAAATGATAGGTGTGACGGGCGTTTCGGGTAGCGGAAAATCTACGCTTATAAACGAGACCCTCTACCCTATTTTAAACGCACATTTTTTCAACGGAGTAAAAAAACCGATGCCGTACAAAAAGATTGAAGGGCTTGAGAATATCGATAAAGTGATCGATATAAACCAGTCGCCCATCGGCAGAACGCCTCGAAGCAATCCGGCAACATATACTGGCGTTTTTTCAGAAATACGGAGTCTTTTCGCCAAAACTCCCGAAGCGATGATCCGTGGATACAAACCCGGCCGTTTCAGTTTCAACGTTGCCGGCGGACGTTGTGAAACCTGTAAAGGTGCCGGTTTACGCGTTATTGAAATGAATTTCCTGCCCGATGTTTATGTGGAATGTGAAACCTGTCAAGGGAAACGTTTCAATCGTGAAACGTTGGAAATTCGTTACAAAGGCAAATCTATTTATGACGTTTTGGAAATGACCATCAATGAAGCAGATGTCTTTTTCGAGAACATTCCAAAAATACACCGAAAAGTAAAGACAATTAAAGATGTAGGATTGGGTTATATTACGCTCGGCCAGCAATCCACAACGCTTTCGGGCGGAGAGGCGCAACGCATAAAATTGTCCACAGAGCTTTCCAAACGCGATACCGGCAATACTTTTTATATTTTGGACGAACCCACAACCGGGCTTCATTTTGAAGACATCCGCGTATTGATGATTGTACTGAACAAACTGGTTGATAAAGGCAATACGGTGTTGATAATTGAACACAATCTGGACGTTATCAAAACCGTTGACTATATAATAGACATTGGTCCCGAAGGAGGAAAACAGGGCGGAAAAATTATGGCTTTGGGTACACCAGAGGAAATTGCTGATGACAAAAAAAGCTATACGGCGCGATTCCTTAAAAAAGAGCTACATTAGTTGATGGATGTTGGGTGCTGGATGAATTATATTTAATACTGATTACTGAATTACTGAAAACTGAATAAATGAGAAATGAACAAACGCCTAAAAACTGGAACGAGGTAAAAACAAACGACTCTTGGGCGATTTTTAAAATCATGGGAGAGTTTGTAAACGGTTATGAAAAAATGAGCCGTATTGGTCCCTGTGTTTCAATTTTTGGATCTGCACGAACAAAACCCGACCATAAATATTACAAGCTTGCCGAAAGCATCGCCAAAAAAATTACCGAAAATGGCTATGGTGTCATTACCGGCGGTGGCCCCGGAATTATGGAAGCTGGAAACAAAGGCGCACATTTGGCTGGCGGTACTTCCGTAGGTTTAAACATTGCATTGCCTTTTGAACAGCATGATAACCCGTATATTGACAGCGATAAAAGTATTGATTTTGATTACTTTTTTGTTCGGAAAGTAATGTTCGTGAAATATTCGCAGGGGTTTGTGGTAATGCCCGGAGGTTTTGGAACACTGGATGAATTCTTTGAAGCCCTAACCTTAATACAGACCCATAAAATTGACAAATTTCCAATAATACTTGTTGGTACCGAGTTTTGGGGAGGTCTTTTTGAATGGGTGAAAACAACGCTTTTACACGCCAATAATAACGTGAATGCCGAAGATTTAGACCTTGTGCATTTAGTGGATACCGAAGATGAAGTTCTTACTATTTTGAATGAATTCTACAACGAATACAATCTAAGCCCGAACTTTTAATCTTCATAAAAAATTCTTGATACTTAAACGTTTTTTATATAGTATTCTTTTATGCCTTTCAGTCCAGGCAGTGGCCCAGCATACCCTAACAATTGATGCCACGCTGAATCCATCGCAAAGAACTATTTCAATAAAACAGCAGCTTACCTATAAAAACACTTCCGCAGATACATTAAAAGAAATATTCCTGTTTGATTGGGCAAACAGTTTTTCTTCCAAAGTCACGCCCTTGGGCAAACGTTTTGCCGAAAACTATGAGAGCGCATTTCATTTTGAAAAGGAATCGGAACGCGGAAAAACTACCATTGAAAAAATTTATACCAATTCCACAGTTCCCCTGCAATGGCAAAGAGGCGCTGCTGTTGATATTCTGAAAGTTATCCCGGAAACACCTCTAAAACCCGGTGACAGTTATACTTTTAATTTGGAATATACCGTAAAAGTTTCTGACGATAGATTTACGCGTTATGGAGTTGATAAACAAAATGATTACAAGCTTCGCTACTGGTACATAGCTCCAGCGGTTTATGATGGTGAATGGCAGGTTTACAGCAATAAGAACACTGATGATTTATTCTTAACTCCTTCAGATTTTTCCATAAAACTTCACATTCCGAAGAATTATACCGTCACTTCCGATTTTGATGTGGTCTCAGAAAATATTTCAGAAAACATAAAAAACCTTGAGCTTTCAGGAAAGGACAGAACAAATTCGGTATTGTATATTGAGAAAAATTCAAACTTTGAAACCATTGAAACCGATAAATTACAGATTGTCACCAATCTGCAAAACAGCAAGGTAAATCCGCCCGTGCAGGCTTTGATGATTGATCGGGTTGTTCACTTTTTAGATTCAAAACTGGGGGCATATCCACATAAAAAAATGGTCATTAGTGAAACCGATTACCGTACAAATCCGGTTTATGGCCTCAACCAATTGCCAAGTTTTATAAGCCCTTTCCCAGATGGGTTTGAATATGACATGGAGCAACTAAAAACAATAACCCGCAATTATATTGACAATACGCTGATTCTAAATTCACGCGAGGATTATTGGTTGCAGGATGCCTTGCAGATTTATTTGATGATGGAATATGTTGATATCTATTATCCAAAAATGAAGATAATAGGTAACCTGAGCAATTGGTGGATCATCCGTTGGGCACATGCGGCAGACTTGGAATTTAATGACCAATACCCAATACTTTACCTCAATATGGCCCGCAACAATATTCATCAGCCACTTACCGCATCAAAGGATTCTTTGCTGAAATTCAATATGAATATCGCCAACGGATACTACGGTGCAAGCGGGTTAAAATATTTGAATGATTATTTGGGCGATGATGTTTTGAAAAAAAGTATCAAGGAATTTTATTCCGAAAACAAAATGAAACCTATAAAATCTTCAGATTTTGAAGCGTTTCTTTCCGAAAAAACTGTGCTTCCAATCAATTGGTTTTTTGAGGATTTTGCGAACACCCGGACAACCATCGATTTCAAAATAAAGAAGGTAGAAAAGAAAGGAGATTCGCTGCAGGTTTTCATCATAAACAACAAAAAATCTGAGCTTCCCGTTTCGTTGTACGGTTTAAATAAAGATGAAATTGTTTTTCAAACTTTTACAAAACCTTTTGACAGTATTACCACCATAACAATTCCTTCGGAAAATATTCGAAAGTTGGCGTTGAATTACGAAGGAAGAATCCCGGAATACAATCGCCGCAACAATTTTAAGGCAGTAAAAGGTTTGTTGAACAAGCCAATTCAATTCCGTCTTTTTCAAGATATTGAAGATCCAAATTACACCCAGTTTTTCTTTATGCCAATTTTTGAATATAATCTTTACGATGGCATTTCAACGGGTTTGCGCCTTTACAACAAAACAGTGCTTCCAAAAGCGGTGCATTACAGTTTGGAGCCGCAATTCGGTTTTAGAAGTAAAACGCTTGTGGGAAGTGCTTCCATAAGTTATACCCAAACTATGGATCAAGGCGGATTATATGCAATGCGGTATGGTTTTTCTGGAAATTATTACTCCTATGATCGTGGATTATTTTACAAACGTTTTACGCCATATATAACTTTCGCTTTCCGTAACGACGATTTAAGGGACAACGAAAAACAGTTTATAAATCTTCGGAATGTAAACGTTTATCAGGACGAAGACCCTAATAATCCACAACAAGAGCCCAATTACAGTGTTTTTAATATTCAATATGTATATTCAAACCCAAACCTGATAAATTATTTTAGAGGAGTTGTGGATTATGAAATTTCTTCAAAGTTCAGCAAAGTTTCCATGAATCTTGAATACCGAAAACTCTTTTTAAGCAACCGTCAACTTAATCTTCGCTTTTTTGCAGGAGCATTCCTTTTTAACGATACACGGGAGAATGAGGATTTTTTCAGCTTTGCGTTGGATCGTCCAAATGATTATCTTTTTGATTACAATTATTATGGACGAAGTGAAGATACCGGACTTTTCAGCCAACAATTGATTATTGCCGAAGGTGGTTTTAAATCACAACTGGAACCGGCCTATGCCAATAGCTGGATAGCTACGGTTAATGCCAGCACAAACATCTGGAAATGGATCTATGCCTATGGCGATGCTGGACTTGTTCACAACAAAGCCCGAGGTACAAACGCAGTTTTTGACAGTGGCATCCGCTTAAGTTTGGTGGCCGATTATTTTGAGCTTTATTTTCCCGTTTATTCAAGTTTAGGTTTTGAGCCCAGCTTGCCACATTATGATGAAAAGGTGCGGTTTATAGTAACTTTGAGCCCAAAAACATTACTCGGATTGTTTACAAGAAGATGGTATTAATTGAAACCCGAAAAATTCATAAATTCACAAAATGCAATTTCTAAACAACTGGCGAATTATTCTCCTTTTATGCATAACGCTTGGCTTGGCGCCTTTCTTTACAGAACCGCACATTTGGGGCAAACTGAAATGGATTGCTGGTGGCGCCAAAGGAATGCAAGCTGCGGATTGGTTTGACGTTTTGCTTCACGGATTCCCTTTTGTTTTATTGGTTAGATTGCTGATTATTAAACTTCTTTCAAAGAAAAACAACTAGTTTTAAAAACCTGTTTTCCCTGAAATTCACTGTGGATAACTAAGCGTTGTGAAACACGCCCGATTTCGTTATTTTTGTAAACCATAAAAATTTTAAAACGATGCAGACAAACCCAAAGACTAACGGCGAGATTTCTTTTGAAGATTTTAAAAAAGAAGTGCTGAATGATTACAAAATAGCAGTAACCAGCCGCGAGTGTAGTCTGTTGGGCCGTCGCGAAGTGTTGACGGGAAAAGCAAAATTCGGAATTTTTGGCGATGGAAAGGAAGTGCCACAATTAGCGTGGGCAAAAGCATTCCAAAATGGTGATTGGCGAAGCGGATACTACCGCGACCAAACTTTTATGATGGCGATCGGGAAATTGACCATCGAGCAGTTTTTTGCAGGTCTTTATGCACATACTGACATTAAAGCAGACCCAATGAGCGCCGGAAGACAGATGGGCGGTCACTTTGCAACACATAGTTTAAATGAGGACGGCAGTTGGAAAAACCTTACCGCTCAAAAAAATAGCAGTGCCGATATTTCACCCACCGCAGGCCAAATGCCCCGTTTATTGGGTTTGGCGCAAGCTTCAAAAATTTTCAGAAATGTAAAAGGGATTGAAGATAAAACCAATTTCTCCATAAACGGTAATGAAGTTGCATGGGGAACCATAGGAAATGCTAGTACAAGTGAAGGCCTTTTCTGGGAAACCATAAATGCAGCCGGAGTTTTACAAGTACCAATGGTGATGAGTGTTTGGGACGATGAATACGGAATTTCCGTTCACGCAAAATATCAAACTACCAAAGAAAATATTTCAGAAATACTTAAAGGATTTCAACGCACAGAAGAAGAAAACGGTTACGAAATCATACGCGTAAAAGGCTGGGATTATCCAGAGCTTATTGAGGTTTACAACCGTGCTTCACAAATTGCGCGCGAAGAGCACGTTCCCGTTTTGATTCACGTGCAACAACTTACGCAACCGCAAGGCCACAGCACAAGCGGTTCGCACGAACGCTACAAAAGCAAGGAGCGTTTGGAGTGGGAAGCAAAATATGACTGCAACGTAAAAATGCGGGAGTGGATGATAGCCAGCGATATTGCTTCGGAAGAAACCCTTGTAGAAATTGAAAACGATATAAAGAAAAAAGTCCGCGATGGTAAAAAAGCGGCTTGGGAAGCTTTCCTTGCGCCACAAAAAAAAGAACAGGAAGAAGCGGTAGTTCTGCTTGGCAACTTAGCCGAAAACAGCGCCAATAAAGTTTTCATTGAAAAAATAAAAAACGAACTGGCTTCAGAAAAGGAACCTTTGCGCAGAAATATTCTTGCAGCGGCACGTAAAGCGTTGCGATATAGCGTTGGTGAAGCTTCTTCAGAAAAGAAACAATTACAGGATTGGATCAATAATTATTTCGAAATAATCCAGCCAAAATACAGCGCCCACCTTTATAGTGAGGCAAAAGAAAATGCAAAAACCATAAAAGAAGTCCTTCCCTCCTACGCCAATGACGCCGAGGATGTAGATGGCCGTGTTATTATCCGCGACAACTTTGACGCTATATTCAGTAAACATCCAGAAGTTTTGATTTTTGGGGAAGATGCCGGAGAGATTGGCGACGTAAACCAAGGTTTGGAAGGAATGCAGGAAAAATACGGCAAACTAAGGGTTGCCGATGCAGGAATTCGCGAAGCTACTATTCTTGGGCAGGGAATTGGAATGGCGATGCGTGGCCTCCGCCCTATCGCCGAAATTCAGTATTTAGACTATATATTGTATTGTCTTCAAATAATGAGTGATGATTTGGTGACGGTGCGTTACCGAACCAACGGTACCCAAAAAGCCCCATTGATTGTTCGTACCCGTGGCCACAGACTGGAAGGTATTTGGCACAGTGGCTCACAAATGGGCGGTTTGATCCATTTACTACGCGGAATGTATATACTTGTACCGCGAAATATGACCAAAGCCGCAGGTTTTTACAATACATTGTTGGAAACTGACGAACCCGCTTTGGTTATTGAATGCTTGAACGGTTACCGTTTAAAGGAAAAAATGCCGAACAATCTGGGCGAAATTAGAACGCCAATTGGTGTTGTTGAAACTATTAAAGAAGGAACGGACATTACCTTGGTTTCTTACGGAAGCACTATAAGAATTGTGGAAGAAGCCGCAAAAGAACTGCAACAAGCAGGAATAGATGCCGAAATTATTGACGTGCAATCCCTACTTCCTTTAGACTTGAATCATGATTTGGTAAAAAGTGTAGCCAAAACCAACCGTTTGCTTGTTATTGACGAAGACGTTTCTGGCGGAGCCTCAGCTTATATACTTCAAAACATTTTGGATGTTCAGGGCGGTTATAAACACTTGGACAGCAAGCCACAAACGCTTGCCGCGAAAGATCATCGTCCAGCTTATGGAACGGATGGCGATTACTTTAGCAAGCCTTCCGTTGAAGATGTTTATGAAAAGGTTTATGAAATTATGCATGAATCAAATCCGTTAGATTTTCCAAAATTGCGATAAAATCCACACTTTAAAGATTTTGAAAATCATAGGGGGATTTCCCCCTATTTTCAATTTAATTCAAAAAATAATTGCTTTTAGTCCTATAATTATTTTACATTAGCAATTCAATTATAAAAACAAAAACAAGTTTATGTTGCATTTCAGCCTAAATACAAACAATAATAATAACGTGCTGCCGTAATAAAAACTTGTCGCGATATATGGCCTGTCAAGTTTTTTCTTGACAGGCTTTTTTTTTACATCCCCCTTGCCCCCTTCAAAGGGGGAATGTCAATACTAACTAATCAATTAAAAAATAGAAATTATGTGTGGAATTGTATGTGCATTCAAATTAAAAGAGCCCGCAGAGGCCTTAAGACTTCAGGTATTGTCAATGGCAAAATGTATCCGTCACCGCGGGCCGGACTGGAGCGGAATTTTCAGTAACGACAAAGCAATTATGGCGCACGAACGCCTCGCCATTGTAGATCCCACTTCTGGCAAGCAACCGCTTTTCAGCAGTGATGGCAACCTCGTTTTAGCAGCCAATGGCGAAATTTATAACCATATGGCTCTTCGGAAACAATTCAAGGATTATGAATTCCAGACCAAAAGCGACTGCGAGGTAATCCTTCCGTTATATAAAGAAAAAGGTGCCAGCTTCCTCGATGAAATGAACGGCATCTTCGGCTTTGCGCTTTATGATATTGAAAACGACAACTATTTTATCGCCCGCGACCATATGGGCATTATTCCACTTTATTATGGTTGGGACCAAAACGGAACCTTTTACGTAGCTTCCGAATTAAAAGCTTTGGAAGGCGTTTGCACAAAAATAGAACTCTTCCCGCCCGGTCATTATCTGGACAGCCGCGAAGGCGAACTGAAACGCTGGTACTCCCGCGATTGGATGGAATATGAAAACGTAAAGGAAAACGAAACAAAAATTGCCGAACTCCGCAAAGCCTTGGAAGCAGCAGTACACCGTCAATTGATGAGCGATGTGCCATATGGAGTTTTACTTTCCGGCGGCCTGGACAGCAGCATCACTTCCGCCATCGCAAAAAAATATGCCGAAAAACGTATTGAAAGCGAAGACACCGAAGGCGCTTGGTATCCACAGCTTCACAGTTTCGCTATCGGACTTGAAGGCAGCCCCGATCTTGCAGCTGCACAAAAAGTGGCAGATCATTTAAAGACCGTTCACCACGAAATAAAATTCACAATTCAGGAAGGAATCGATGCCATCCGCGATGTGATTTATCACTTGGAAACCTACGATATTACCACCATCCGTGCCAGTACACCTATGTATTTAATGGCCCGCGCCATTAAGGCGATGGGTATAAAAATGGTACTAAGCGGTGAAGGAGCTGACGAAATTTTTGGCGGCTACCTCTATTTCCACAAAGCCCCCAATGCAGAGGAATTCCACAAGGAAAACGTGCGCAAGTTGGACAAACTACATATGTATGATTGCCTCCGCGCCAACAAATCCCTAGCCTCTTGGGGAATTGAAGGCCGTGTACCCTTTCTCGATAAGGAATTTATGGACGTCGCTATGCGCATAAACCCGCAGGACAAAATGATAAACGGCGAACGCATGGAAAAGTGGGTATTGCGAAAAGCCTTTGAAGACATGCTCCCCGAAAGCGTTGCCTGGCGACAAAAGGAACAATTTAGCGATGGTGTGGGCTACAGTTGGATAGACACCCTAAAGGAAATGGTAAACGAAAAAGTAACCGACGAACAGTTGGCAAACGCCAAATACAAATTCCCCCTCCAAACCCCCACCAGCAAGGAAGAGTTTTACTACCGAAGCATTTTCGCAGAACATTTCCCCAGCGACACCGCTGCCCTAAGCGTGCCCAGTGTACCCTCGGTGGCATGCAGCAGCCCCATTGCTTTGGAGTGGGATGCCAGCTTTAAGAATATGAACGACCCAAGCGGCAGGGCGGTAAAAAATGTCCATACAGATGCTTATGCGAAGTAGGGAGAAGTAAAATATAATTTTTTTCTCGGCCTATTTATATTTTTTGTAAATTTAGGTTATTCTTAAAATTTGCCATGGTTTTAAGGCAGAGTTAAACAATTTATTAAAAGGTCAAACGCCAGTGATTTTGTTTCACTGGCGTTTTTTTATGCGCTTCCCTCAACCTTTCGTTGATAACTTCCTGAAACCTATTCTTTAACAACTTGGGTTTTGGGGTATATTTGAAGAGAAACAATAAAAGATATAATGCGGATAAACACCATATGGTGTTTATCCGCTTGTTGCCATTAATTTTGATAAAAAACAAATGAAGAGATTTTTATTTATTACAATTTTATTATGCCAAAGTTTAATCATAGCGCAAAACGAATCTGATTTTAAAATATATGAAAGTCCAGCTTATAACGACGAAGTAAAAACTGATAGCGTAAGAGCTATATACACTTCTGATTTAGGTAATACTGGAATTGTGAGAAATGACGAAAAACGAATTGTATTTGATTTATTTAACGAGAAATTATCAAAGATTCACACAAAGATTATTGAGACAGACCGTAAAGAAACTTATATTGGAGATATTTTTTTCAATAATCAAATTAATGTTTTTACAGAGACGTTTCCAGATAAAGACGTAAAAGTACTTTCCTGTTATGTTTATAATTTAATTGACAAAACAGATAGAAAAATTGAGTTATCATCAACTACAATTGATAAAAGGTTAAGTCTTTTTTCTAATGAAAAAGGTGCGGAATTTTCAATTTCACCAAATATGAACTATTTCTCAATAACCAATTATACCATTCACAGAGATGAGATTTTTTATCATGTTAGTGTATTCGATTCCAAAACTTATAAATTGATTTATGACCAACAAATTACCCGGAATGAAAACAAATTTTATTCACTTTCAGAAATTAAAATTGATAACGAAAAAAACGTATTCGTATTAAGCGAATCCTTTTATGATGAGGAATCTCCTAAACTAAAAAGTGAAGAAAATAGACATTTTATTTTAGAAAAATTTAATGGGAATAATTATTCAAAATTGAATTTAGATTTGGAAGGTAAGCACATTAAATCCTTAAAAACTGTCGTGAATGAAAATGATTATAATGTTTACGGTTTTTATTCTGATTCGGGTTTGAATGCAATTAAAGGTGTTTGTAATATTTTAGTTGACATGAATAAATTTGAAATAATTGAGAAAAACTTGCAAGATTTGCCAGCACAAGTTTATGAAGATTTGTTTGGTAATGACAAAGTAGATAAGAAAAAAGATGAAGAGTTGTTTAATTTCAAAATAGATTATATTCTAAATGACAGTCAAGACAATGTTTATCTGTTGGCTGAACAATTTTACATAACTTATAATAATAATCAAAAGGTTGAGCATTATGATGATATTTTAATAATCAAATTCAACTCCAATGGCAATTTAGATTGGGGAAGAAGTATTTTTAAAAAGGATTATAGAACTTCCTATAAAGCCTTTCTCAAAAATGATGATTTGCACATCATTTTAAATTCAGGAAAAGAGCTAAAAGAACTCGAAGACGGCAGAACCAAAACATCTCAAGGATTTTTTGAATCATCCGCTTTATATGATTTTGTTTATAATAGTTCTGGAAATAATTCAATTCACAAACTTCAAAACAACAAAAAGAACACTTATTATTTGCCAAAATTTGGTAATTATATAAATGGTAAATTTATTATGATAAGTGATTCACGGAATGAACGACAGTTTATGTCATTGGAGTAAAAAAATTAATGGCAACAAAGAACTGAGGTAAAAAACAACTAATTTCTTCAATAAATTTTGACAGTATTATTCTACGCTTACAGATTGAGATAATAGACCCGTAAGCTATTTTTTTTGTGTATTCAATTATTTTACCGCAAGCACCGAAACGAATTCCGCGTCATAGGGCAGGCCACTCGTGCTCAAGACATAAATATTACCTTCCCCCCAGCTAACACAAGTTTGCAACGTGTGCTCACATCCTAAACCTCACCTCCCACACAAAACTTTCATATTTTCACTCCATACTTTCACAAATTAGCTTCATACTTTCATATTTTATGCAATAACTTTCATAAAATACTTTTACATTTTAAATTTTACATTTATCATTTTAACTTTATATTCCTATATTTTCATATTCTAACATTAAACTTTCACTTTTTTCTTTTATACTTTCACATTTTCCTTTTCTACTTTCAAAAACATACTTGCAACATTCCAAATAAAACAATAATTTAGTAAAACAAAACCCAAGCAGTATGATAACACTAAACCTAGAACAAGTATTCAAGGCCCGTGGCATAGACAAAGGCTATTCACTTATGATAAAACACGGCATATCAAGCAGCGCAGCGGGCAACCTACTCTACAGAGCGCCCCGCAGCATCCGCCTAAAACATATAGAAATACTTTGCAAGCACCTAGTCTGCGAACCAAGCGACCTCTTCGCCTATACCCCAGAAAAAAATGAGACCCTAAATGAGAACCACCCCCTACAAAAACTCATCCGCGACCAAGCAGAGGCCAACCTAAAACAAGCCATAAGCAACCTAAGCTACCAAGAGCTCATAGCGATCACAAAAAACATCAGCAAGAACAAAAAAGAAGACAATTCACATTAATTTTAAAAAGCAGTCCTAAAATAATAGTCAAAACTTCCGTATCTTTAGGAAACTAACCAATACAGAGTACTATGGGCATGTTTCACTATTACGAATTCAAGGAGTCACAAGTTTTTATTTTTGATAATTTCCTTGTGAACCAAATCAAGGAAGGAATTACTGTAATCCCTGCCCACAATGACAAACTGCGCAAAGTGATAGACAAACATTTTGCAAACAAAAAAATGGTCTATATCTCGAATAGATATTTTAACTACGCAGTAGATCCCCTAACCTATCTCGAAACCTCAAAAATCCACAACCTTGTGGCTATGGCCATTGTGGCCGATACCGCTATCGCAAAATCAAACGCAGCTCTGGAAAGTATGTTCTATAAAAAGAAATTTGAAGTATTTGAGACCCTAAGCGAAGCAATGGCTTGGGTTCAAATACAACTTGCAGAAAGCGAAGTCACAAAAGAAAATTAAAAAAAGTCTAAGTACTAAATTACGGCAGCCACTTTTTATCGAAATTAGGTTTCCTTTTTTCAAGAAAAGCATCCCGCCCTTCTTTCGCTTCGTCCGTCATATAGGCAAGTCTTGTAGCTTCACCGGCAAAAACCTGTTGGCCCACCATTCCGTCATCGGTTAAATTCATTGCAAACTTCAACATTTTTATGGAAGTTGGGCTTTTTGCCAAAATCTCCTGCGCCCACTCATAAGCAGTGTCTTCAAGTTCAGCGTGAGGAATCACGGCATTCACCATTCCCATTTCAAAAGCTTCCTGTGCAGAATAATTTCTTCCAAGGAAAAAGATTTCGCGGGCACGCTTCTGCCCTACCATTTTAGCTAAGTAAGCACTTCCGTAGCCGCCGTCAAAACTTGTAACATCAGCATCGGTCTGTTTAAAAATGGCGTGTTCCTTGCTGGCCAAAGTTAAATCGCAAACCACGTGCAAACTATGTCCGCCACCAACGGCCCAACCCGGAACTACACAAATAACGGCTTTCGGCATAAAACGAATCAACCGCTGTACATCAAGAATATTCAAACGATGATAACCATCCTCACCCACATATCCTTGGTGGCCGCGTGCCTTTTGGTCGCCACCGCTACAAAAACTATAAACACCATCTTTGGAAGAAGGCCCTTCGGCAGAAAGCAAAACCACACCAACGGAAGTATCTTCCTGTGCATCGTGAAAAGCATCCAGTAGTTCGGCAGTTGTCTTTGGGCGAAACGCATTGCGCACATCGGGCCTATTAAAAGCAATACGTGCCACGCCATTTGCTTTTTTATAGGTTATATCTGTATATTCTTTAACGGTTTTCCAGTTGGGTGAAGACATAATTCTTATTTTTGTTTTCAAAGATATAAATTGTTTGTGGTTTATGGTTTGTTGTTTAACCGTTGAAGCCACAAACCCTAAACATAAATTTCATAAAATAATGAAACATTTTCTTTCTTTTTTCGCAATTCTTTTCACAATCACCCTTACCGCACAGCAGCCATATAAATTTACTACCATTACTGACTTGGAGGCCACACCTGTAATAAGCCAGGGAATTACGGGAACGTGCTGGAGTTTTAGCAGTACTTCTTTTTTGGAAAGTGAAATAATTCGCCTTACGGGAAAGAAAATAGATTTGAGTGAAATGTACCAAGTGCGAAATACCTACCCTCTTAAAGCAGAAAACTATATTATGCGCCAAGGTCGCGCGCAGTTTGGCGAAGGCGGTTTGGCGCACGATGTAATGAATTCCGTAGAAAGAAATGGTTTGGTTCCCGAAGAAGCTTTCAGTGGTTTATTTGTTGGCGAAACAGTTTACAACCACGCCGAAATGGTTGCAGTGCTTGAAGCAATGCTAAAAACATATGTGGACAATCCCGGAAGAAAACTCAGTAAAAAATGGCGATCAGCGATTGAAGGGGTTTTGGACGCGTATATTGGTAAAAACTTAACCAATTTCACTTTTGAGGGAAAACAATACACGCCACAAACATTTTTGGCAATGACCAAAATACAGCCAGCGGATTATGTAAATCTCACAAGTTTTACGCAGGCACCATTCTACTCACAATTTATATTGAACATTCCAGACAACTGGAGTAACGGCAGCTTTTATAATGTTCCGTTGGATGAAATGATGGCGACAATTGACAATGCGTTGGAAAAAGGTTTCACTGTAGAATTGGATTGCGATGTAAGTGAAAAAACATTTTCCTCAAAAGATGGCGTAGCTGTTATTCCCGAAAATGCCGAAAATAATGTGAAAGCGTTGCAAGGCATTTATCCCGAAAAGAAAATCACCCAGGAATATCGGCAGGAAGAGTTTGAAAATTATGACACTACCGATGACCATTTAATGCACATTACAGGAATATTGCAGGACCAAAACGGCACAAAATATTATAAGGTAAAAAACAGTTGGGGAACAGATGAAACGCGTGTTGCCAATGGCGGATACATATATTTTAGTGAGGCTTATATGCGTTTAAAAGCAATAAGTGTTACAGTGCATAAAGATGCCTTGCCAAAAAACACGGCAACAAAACTTAATCTGTAAAAAAATATGACAATAAAGTTGGCTCAACTTTTGTTATCTTTGAAGCGATGAAAAAATTATTGTTTATAATATTGTTTTTCCCGTTAATTGCCGCTGCGCAGTTGGATTTTGAGAGCAATAAATTTAAACTTGATGTTGTGAAACTTCCCGAGATTGAAAGTTTGATGACTACTTCCCTACCTTCCAATTCAAATTTTACCAATAAATATTCCAATAAAATTCCTTCTTTTAAACTAAGCAAGGAAAATTACCGCGAGCCCGTAAGTATGTTTGAGGCCATAAGTAGTTACCAACAGCCTACCTCAAACATTCAGATAAGTCTGGATCCGCGTGAATATGGAGTTTTTGGTGGCAACAGCAGCTATTCTGCAGATAGCGCAACTTCCGTTAAAAATATTGCCTATAAAGAATCCCGAGGTTTTTTACGGCCTGAATTAATATACCCTTATAACTATTACCAACGCCCCACCAGAAGAAGTGGTTTCTACGTAGGTTATGGGGTCTATGGAACGCCTTCACAGTAATTAAATATCTTTTTTCTAAGTACAATCTGATGATCAATTTTAAAATAAATTAAGTTTTGTTTTATTTAGTTAGGATTCCTTACTATATTTGTTGAAGCGATATTGCTTTCAATCTTAAATTCTTTTAATTATGAAAAAGTCAGTTTTTTATCACGCCGGTTGTCCGGTTTGTATTAGTGCCGAACATGAAATCCTTGGACTTATGGATCCTTCTTCCGTTGAAATTGTTCATTTGGGAGAGGACAAATCAAAAATCCAACAAGCTGAAAATGCAGGCGTAAAATCCGTGCCCGCTTTGGTTACCCCTACTGGCAACGTACTCCATATAAATTATGGAGCTTCAATGGCCGATGTTAAAGGTTGAAAATTCAATTAGGAATACTAACTTTGCCTGTTAGGGCTTAATCCTTAACAGGCTTTATTATGGAAAAAAGTGTTTTTGACACCTCCTTTCAACAGGAAAGTGTGAGCAACAAAATAGTAGTTGGATTGGAACGGATTTCCGAAGTTTTCCGAACACTGCTCTGGGCAGAAGCCAAAAATTCTGGGGTAAGCCCAATTCAGATTCAAATCCTCATTTTTATTGCCTACCATAAAAGCTCACTATGCACGGTTAGCTATTTGGCAAAGGAATTTGATGTAACCAAACCCACCATCAGCGATGCTGTGAAATCTTTGGAACAAAAAAAACTGATTTTAAAAGATTTTTCAAAACCTGACAGCCGAAGTTATCTCATAGCTCTTTCGGAAAAGGGAAAAGAATTGGTTTCTGTTACAGAAAATTACGCCAATCCGTTAAAAAAGCAATTTGATACATTCGATGAATCGCAACTGGAAATCGTTTATGAAGCCATCGTAAAACTTATCTACAATTTAAACAAAGCTGGGATAATCAGCGTACAACGAACCTGTTTTGCATGTAAATTTCACAGTAAAAAAGAAGGTGGCGATTATTGTGAATTTCTTCAAAAGCCTTTAAAGACCGAAAGCATTCGCGTTGACTGCCCTGAATTTGAAGAAAAAATTTAAATCAATTCTATTCCGTCTTCCTTAATCACAATCTGCTTGTCTTTATAAAGCGTTCCAATTGCTTTTTTAAAGCTTTTCTTGCTCATCCCCAACATATTTTTGATAGTATCGGGATCAGATTTATCGTGAAGCGGTAAAAATCCACCCGCTGCTTCCAATTCTTCACGAATAAAGTTTGCATTGGGCTCAATGCTTTTATATCCGGGCGTTTGCAGCACAAGATCAATTTTATTGTCGGGGCGTATTTTTTTTA
Source organism: Aequorivita soesokkakensis (assembly GCF_001641085.1). Taxonomy (GTDB): domain Bacteria; phylum Bacteroidota; class Bacteroidia; order Flavobacteriales; family Flavobacteriaceae; genus Aequorivita; species Aequorivita soesokkakensis. The sequence goes on from NZ_LXIE01000014.1 coordinate 28,372, forward strand.
TGAATGCCTTCATTTTATCACCCGTTCGGATGTCCTCAAAAATATCTTCAATATAGATAAGTCCTTTGTGAACACCGTTTACAATTGCGTTAGCTCCTTTTTCGGTAAGGTGTGTCACCAAAATATCAACTTCCTGAAAAGGCTCAACGGTCAAGGTTTCATTTTGAAGAAAGTGATTGGTTTTACTGCTTCCTACCAAACGGTTGGTTTTTTCATCAATATATAGGTAAACAATGTACCAATTACCTTTTTTCATTGGGCGCGCTTGCTCCTTAAAGGGAACAAAAAGCTGTTTTTCCAGCCCCCAATCCATAAAAGCACCATATTCCGTTACATCGCTACAGTGCAAATAACCAAAAGTATTCAATTGCAGAAAAGGATCGAGCGTGGTGGCGATGGGACGTTCTTCATTATCCAGATAAATGAAAACCGAAATTTCATCACCTATTTCATATTCCTCCGGTTTATATTTATGTGGCAAAAGCACCACATTTTCCTCGTCATCGCCCAAATAAAGACCCGGTTCGGTTTCCCGAAGTATCTCTAAAATATTGTATTCGCCCAGTTTTATCATAGCTGCAAAGGTACTGTTTTATAGTTAAAAAAAATGTGAAACACGTATATCGAAATGAAACTAAAAATGTAAATTCACGTTGAAATGCAAAAAATTACGCAACATAACCTTCCTAATGATTTCCAATTGAAAAGTAAATTGGAAACAGATATTGGCGTTGTTTATTTTTATGGAAATATCGTTGTGTTTGAAGCAAATGAAGGCGTAACGCTTTCCTATAAAACAGGTTTCTCTGTTTTATTGAAAGGCCTCACAATAGTGGGAACTAAACCATTTGTTTATATTTCAAATAGAACAAACTCATATTCCATAAAACCAATGGATTATAAATATTTGAACAAAGTGCCAACTTTAAAATGTGTTGGCATTGTTACTTATAGCGAAGTTGGACATTCCAATGCAGAACTGGAATCCAATTTCTGCAAAAAACCATTCCGGATTTTTGAAAATTTAACCGAAGCCGTTATTTGGGGAAAGGGTTTTTTATAGGATATATTTGAAATAATCCAAAAGCACTTTATCGTTTACCGTTGAAGGCGTGAAAATTTCAAGCAAGGCTGGCCCTTCATCACTATCAAAAAAATCATTAATTCTTTTGGTTAAATTATCTTCGGAATCAATGGTTTGGTAACTAAATCCGTACATTTCCGAAAGCTGTTTTGCACTTAGATTGTGCTTCGTTTCAAAATAAGTATCAAAAAGCTGGGAATCCTTTTCTCCCGGAAGTATTCTGAAAATGCCTCCACCACCGTTGTTCACAACAATAATTTTGAAATTCTTCGGAATGTAATTGTTCCAAAGTGCATTACTGTCATAGAAAAAACTGAGGTCGCCCGTTAAAAAAACCGTTGGCAATTTTGAAGCATAGCCGGCGCCGATTGCCGTGCTCATACTGCCATCAATTCCGCTGGTGCCGCGGTTGCAAAACACTTCTGCCGAAACAGGAATGTCAAAAAGTTGCGCATACCGAATCGTGGCGCTATTGCTCAACTGCAATTGGATGTTTTGTGGAAGCTGTTTAAAAATTTTAGAAAAAACCATAAAATCAGAATACGGAATTTCATTTTCATAAAACTCGTGACGCTGCAATCTATGCGTTTTTATGGCTAACCATTGGTTTTGATACTCGCTATCTATCTTTCGCGTCTTCGGAAGAAATTCAGCAAAAAAATTATTTATGGTTAATTTGAAATGTTTATCCAACACAAAGTAAGTATTGTATGCCTTTTTGGAATCAACATGCCAATGCTCTTTAGGCGGAAAACTGCGCAAAAATGCTTTTATCTTTTTAGAGACCACCATTCCACCAAAGCTTAGCAAAATATCTGGCTGTAATTTTTTGAAATCTTCTTCCGTTAATGAAGCAATGAGTTGGTCAATGGCTGAAATAAAATTTTCATCATGTAGATTTGATGTGGTTTCGGTCAAAACCAAAACGCTTTCATCTTTTGAAAGTTGGTCAATAAAACGCTGTTCCACACTATTTGGTGGCAAAACGCCGACTAGAACCATCTTTTTTTCACTTCTGTTCCATATTTCGGCATAAGAAAAAAAATCTTCCTCAAAAGTTTTTGTGTTTTTTCGAGGCACTACGTTTTGTGGCCAAACCAATTGGTTTTCAGTAGTGTGATAAAGCGGTTCAGAAAAAGGTACGTTAATATGTACAGGGCCATTTAGCTCTATTGCTGTGTTCAGTGCAATGTTAACCTCCGTCTCATTTTTAACCTGAAAATCTTCCCCTTCAACACAATTTGCGCTGTAAAGAATATGGTTTTCAAAAACATTTTCCTGCCGAATGGTCTGTCCGTCGCCAATATCTATATAATCCGAAGGTCTATCTGCGGAAATAACAACCAACGGAATATCGCTATAATATGCTTCCGCCACGGCGGGATAATAATTGAGCAAGGCCGAACCGGAAGTACAAATAACCGCGACCGGCTTCTGAAGCTGCTGCGCCATTCCCAACGCGAAAAAAGCGGCACAGCGCTCATCAACAATGCTGAAACACTTAAATTGCGGATGTTCACCAAAACCAATGGTAAGCGGTGCATTGCGCGATCCCGGGGAAATTATTATGTGGTCTATACCCTTGTCCAAACATAATTGTACAAGCGTTTGTGAGAGAATTTTATTTGAGAATTTCATGGATTACAAAGGTACAAAGAAGCCCAAAATATTATAGCATTGGCTTCAATACTTGTAGCATCGTTTGCATTTTATTTTGCGTTTCCTGCCACTCTTCCTGCGGTTGGGAAGCGAGTGTTATGCCACCGCCCACAAAAAGACGTGCCGTGTTATCAAAAATCTTCATACAACGCAGATTGACCATTAATGAAGCCGCTGCACCATTTTCCATAATTGGACCTAAAAAACCTGTGTAAAATTCTCTCGGATAGCCTTCATTGTCAACAATAAAATCCTTTGCTATTTTTTTTGGACTCCCACAAATGGCAGGGGTTGGATGAAGTGCCGCAGCAACCGTGGTTAAAGTTGCTTTCCCATTTTTTAGAATTCCAGTAATATCGGTTCGTAAATGTAGTACTGATCCTGCGCGATGTGTATGTGGGTTTGAAACTTTTAAAACTGAAGTAACCTTCTGCAAACTGGTGGTAATGGCATCGGTAACCAATTGCTGCTCGTCCAATTCTTTCGGGCCCCAAAGTACAGGTTCTTTATTTGTAAATGGTTGCGTTCCCGCCAGGGCCATTGTTTTAAAGGAATCATTCTCAACCTGAACCAATGTTTCGGGTGTGGCGCCGCACCAAATTCCAGTTTCGGGATGATACCAAACATATCTAAAAGCTTTGGGGTAAGCCGAAAACAATTGTTTTATTAAAATTTCCAATGAAAAGTTATTCAAAGAAAAATCCTTATGTCGGGAGATTACAATTTTATTCGCCTTTCTTTTTTTAATTGTGTCGAGGGTTTTCTCAAAAAGCTTAATGTATTTATTTTTTTCCTTAATATCTTTTAAAATGACAACAGGGCTTAAATCGATTTCTTCTTTAATCAGTTGACATTGATAGCTTTCAGCATCACTTTGAGGTATATATAAAGCTGTTTCACTATATTCAAAGGGAGCAAAAACAAATCCATTATCGGTAAATGCGGTTATCCTATGCGTATGATTGTCTTTTTGCAAAAGTGCATTTACACTTTCACTTTCGGGCAATGAAAAAATCACAAACGGTATTTTTTTTATATAATGCTGCGAAATTTTTTCGATCAGTAGGTTAAAGTCCATTACTTATTTTTGGGTAAGGTAAGGGTTGTGAGTTTTATTTGTGATACCAATGCGCCTTCCTCATTGGTTATTTTTATTTGCCAAAGCTGTGTGGTCCGTCCTTTGTGAATAATGCTGGCATGGGCATAAACATAGCCATCGCGAACGCTTTTAACGTGGTTTGCGGCAATTTCAATTCCGCGTATAACAATTTCTTCTGAATTCAAAAAAAAGTAAGCGCCAGCACTGCCCACACTTTCTGCCAAAGCCACCGAAGCACCCCCGTGCAGTACACCATCAGGTTGGTGAACCCTTGGAGTTACAGGCATTCTGGCAACTAAAAAATCATCACCTACTTCCGTGAACTCTATTTCTAAGGTTTCCATTAAAGTGTTCTTGCACATTTTTTTTGAAATTGCAAGAATTTCGTCTTTGGTGTACTTCATTCTATTGGATTACATTTGTAAAAATACAAAATTGAAGTTTACAAAATGAGCATTCAAAAAGAGGTTTCCTATACTGCCACAAATACCTATCATACGCTTAATGAGCTTACCGAAAAAACTAAGAATATTTGGATTGTTTTCCACGGAATGGGTTACTTGAGCAAATATTTCATCAATTATTTTTCAGAACTCAATGCTGAGGAAAATTACATCATTGCACCACAAGCGCCTTCCAAATATTATCAAGACAAAGCTTTCAAACACGTTGGGGCTTCTTGGCTGACACGTGAGAATACGCTGATGGAAACACAGAATATTTTGAATTATGTGGATTCCGTTTTTGAAAAAGAAATTATTGGAAAAACAAAAAACCTTATTGTTTTAGGATATTCACAAGGTGTTTCCATTGCAGCGCGATGGGTGGCAAGCCGAAAAATACAGTGTGATAAATTAATTCTCCATTCGGGAGGAATTCCAAATGAACTTCAAGCTGCTGATTTTGAATTCCTGAAACCTTCCGCCAAAGTTATTTATCTATATGGAAATAACGATCAGTACATCACGGAAGCCCGTAAAACCGAAGAACAGCTAAAAGGAAGCAAACTCTTTAAAGACCGCTTAAACATTGAGGTTTTTGAAGGTGCACATGAAGTAAACAGACAATTCCTATTAAAGATTTCAAAATAGTTTACTATTTTTAGTGCATTTCATCGAATAATTTTGCGCATTAACTTCTTTTGCATTTCTTTTACTACGCTTTAACAACCAATAGCCCCAAACTATGAAAAAGCTAATACTAACCTGCGTATGTATGTTTATAGCGTCAATAGTTTTGGCGCAAGTGAGCAAAGAAGAAAAACAAGTTCTTTTAAATCTTTATACCGCTACCAATGGTTTAGAATGGAATAACCAGTGGAACCTTGAAAAACCTGTGGAAACCTGGTATGGAATTACCGTGGAAAAAAACAAGGTTGTTGGTATTAATTTGTTGTTTAACAATTTAAACGGGAAGTTGCCAGCTTCTTTGGGACAGTTGGAAAATTTAAGAAAACTGGAGCTTTCCTTCAATCCAATTTCCGGAAGCATTCCTGCAGAGTTTGGTAATCTTGAACAACTGGAAGTCTTGGCAATCAACGGTACGGCTGTAAGCGGAAGTATTCCAGCGTCTTTGGGTAATCTTTCCAACTTAAAACAATTGCATCTAAGCAGCAATCAATTAAGTGGCACAATTCCCGAAAGCCTTGGTAATCTTAAAAAAATTGAAGTATTCAACGTGTTTGATAACGATCTTTTTGGCACATTGCCACAGGGGCTGGCCAGTTGCCAAAACCTAAAGCAACTAATGGTTGCGGAAAATAATTTTAATAACCCCAATGATTTTTCAGTGATACTACTGTCAAATTCGGGAGCAAAAATAGATTTACTTGAAAATTCCCCACATATTGAATCTTCCCAATCCATAATTGCTGTGGAACGGGATGAAAATGAAGACTAACACTATTCTATTATTTCCTCATTTCCGAGCGGCCCTTTTTAAGGGCCGCTTTTTTTAAAAACACGTTAAAAAACATATTTTACAGTTAAAATACATTGTAAGAAAAAAATATTTAGTAGATTGTCCCTGGTCTTTGAACCAAGTGGACCCCACCCACTCCAAAGACCTTAAAGCTTAATATTTGGTTAAAAAACAAGCTTTTAAATTGAGCGGCTCTTTTAGGGTCGCTCTTTTTTTTTATTTGAATGTTATCTGCTATGTTTTCTATATTCCAAATGAAGCTGATTTAGTTATATTTATGGTTATGATAAAATTTTCAAAATCACTTTTCAATAAACTTTATTGCTTCACAATTGTATTGCTTTTAATCATCTCCTGTCAAGATAAGCAAGCTTCCAATGAAAGAGCACCGGAAAAGCCCAACAATAGCGATACTTCCCTTGTACTTCTTGGGACCATACAGGATGGTGGTTCCCCTCACATAGGCTGTAAAAAGGATTGTTGCAAAAACCTCTTTGACCATCCCGACCCAAAAAGACAAGTGATTTCTTTGGGACTATTCGATAGTAGTACCAAAAAGAAATATCTATTCGATGCCACACCAGACATTACAACACAAATGAAAGCTTTAAAAAACTTTGGTGTGCAAAGCGAAAATGAGCTTGCGGATGGCATTTTTTTGACCCACGCCCATATAGGTCATTATACAGGCTTAATGTATTTGGGTAAAGAAGCTACAAATTCAAAAGACATCCCGGTATATGCAATGCCGCGGATGAAGACTTTTCTCGAAAACAATGGGCCTTGGAGCCAGCTTGTTAGTCTGAACAATATTGATATAAAAACTTTGGAAAACGAAACACCCATAAAACTTTCCAGCGAAATAAAAGTTACACCCATTCTCGTGCCACACAGAGATGAGTACTCCGAAACGGTTGGTTACCACATTCAGGGACCGAACAAAAGCGCCTTGTTTATCCCAGATGTTGACAAATGGGATAAGTGGGACAAAAACATTGTTGAAGAAATAAAAAAAGTGGATTATGCCTTTTTGGATGCCACCTTTTACAGCGGGGAGGAAATAAGTGCTCGCGATATATCTGGAATCCCCCACCCTTTTGTTATCGAAAGCTTGGAACGTTTTAAAGATTTAAACGAACAAGAAAGAAGTAAAATAATTTTTATCCATTTTAACCATACCAATCCTTTGATTGATATTAATAGCGAAGAAACTAAAAACGTCTTGCAACAAGGGTTTCGGGTTGGGCAGATTGGGGAGGTTTTTGAATTGTGATGTTCTTTTAGTTTGAATAGATTATAAACTAGTCTAACAAACAGTTTTATTAGTCTAATTGTCAATGTTATTAGTCTAACAGACAGTATCATTAGTCAAATAATCAATATAATTAGTCTAAATGTCGATGCTATTAGTCAAAACGTCAATTTTATTAGTCTAAACATCAATGTTATTAGTTAAACGGTCAATAGTATTGACTAAAAAGTTAGTTTTATTAGTTTAACTATCAATAGTATTAGTCTAACTGCCTATTAACCTATCAAATAATAGCTATTTACTACTCCAAACCATTTTTTAATTATATTTACCCTTCCTCCCCCATTCCGGCGTCTTAAAGATTATTGAGAGCTTAGATAATTTAAATTAAACAAAATATTTAATTAGTAATTCTATAATGACAACGAAAGAAGCGATTTTAAAAAGTTTAGATGAATTGAAAGGACTAAGTAATTACATGGAAATTCATGATCATATTATCCAAAATGGTTATTATGATTTTGGAACTGCTAAAACGCCTCCAGCTACTATTTCTGCTCAATTAGGCGAATTTATAAGGAATGGAGATACACGAGTTAAAAGAATAAAACAAGAAAATGGAAGCTATTCCTATTATTTAACTAAAAATGAATCTGAAATTGGAATAGAAGTTTTAACTGGTTCTTCTGAAATTACTGAACCAATTAAAACAAAACGTAAAACCTATAATGAAAGAGACTTACATAGACTTTTGAGTAGTTATTTAAAGAATACAAAAATTTACTCAAAAACGATTTTTCACGAACAATCAAAATACGGAAAAGACAATAATCAAATATGGACACATCCAGATATGGTTGGCATTAAATTTTTGAACTTACACACTAAGGTTAGTCAAAATTTTCTAAAATCAATTAATAGAATTGACACTTTTAAATTGAGCTCTTATGAAATCAAAAAAGAAATTAATTCTGATTCTGAACTTAAAAAAGCATATTTTCAAGCAGTATCGAATTCAAGTTGGACAAATTATGGTTATTTAGTTGCATTTGAGTTTAGTGATAGTTTATCAGATGAAATGGAGAGACTTAATCAATCATTTGGCATTGGTATCATTGAATTAAATTCAAATCCGTATCAAAGTAAGATTCTGTTTCCTGCTAATTATAGAGAACTTGATTTTAAAACTATTGATAAATTATGCAAAATCAATAAGGAATTTGAACAGTTTATAGAACAAACAGATAAATTAATGACAGCCCAAGAACGTTATTACAAATCAACTGAAAAGGAGCTGGATGAGTTCTGTGATAAATATTTTGAAAATGACACAGAAATTGAGAATTATTGTAGAGATAAAAACATTCCAATTGCAAATTAAAAAACTAGTCAGAAACTAAAAAAAACCGCAACCCTTTCAGGTTGCGGTTTTCACATTAATCTATTTCTAGAAGCTTACTTTACCTCTTCAAAATCTACGTCTTCAACATCGCTATTTTCTTCTCCGTTAGAAGAAGCATTACCAGCATCCTGTGAAGCATCACCCGCTGGAGCGCCTTGCTCTGCTTGGGCTTTGTACATTTCTTCAGAAGCAACTTTCCAAGCTTCGTTTATTTTATCCAAAGCAGGTTGAATATTGCTTACCTCCTTGGTTTCGTAAGCTTTTTTCAATTCTTCCAAAGCATTCTCGATTGGTTTCTTTTTATCATCAGATAATTTTTCGCCAAACTCTTTCAGTTGCTTTTCAGTCTGGAAGATCATTGCATCTGCTTCGTTCAGTTTTTCAACTTTTTCCTTGGCAGCCTTATCACTTTCAGCATTTGCTTCCGCATCAGCTTTCATCTTTTTGATTTCCTCTTCGGTAAGACCAGAAGAAGCTTCAATACGGATGTCCTGCGTTTTGTTGGTAGCCTTATCGGTAGCGCTCACTTTAATGATACCGTTGGCATCAATATCAAACGTTACTTCAATTTGTGGCGTACCGCGCTGCGCTGGTGGAATACCATCCAAATGGAAACGACCTATTGTTTTGTTGTCGTTTGCCATTGGGCGTTCACCCTGCAATACGTGGATCTCAACACTTGGCTGATTATCTGCCGCAGTAGAGAATACCTGACTTTTCTTGGTAGGAATGGTTGTGTTGGCCTCAATCAATTTGGTCATTACACCGCCCATAGTTTCAATACCAAGTGAAAGTGGCGTTACATCTAAAAGAAGTACATCTTTCACATCTCCGGTTAAAACACCACCTTGAATTGCAGCACCTACGGCCACAACTTCGTCTGGGTTTACACCTTTACTAGGTTTTTTTCCGAAGAATTTTTCCACTGCTTCCTGAACTGCAGGAATACGGGTGGAACCACCTACTAATATTACTTCATCTATATCGCTTTTGCTTAATCCAGCAGCTTTCATTGCTTTTTCGCAAGGCGCGATTGTTCTTTTTACAAGATCTTCAATCAGTTGCTCAAACTTAGCACGTGTTAGCGTTTTTACCAAGTGTTTTGGTCCGCTGGCGGTAGCCGTTACGTATGGCAAGTTGATTTCGGTTTGCGTTGAAGAAGACAATTCAATTTTTGCTTTTTCAGCAGCTTCCTTCAAACGTTGCAGCGCCATTGGGTCCTTGCGAAGGTCAAAATCTTCTTCAGCCTTAAACTCGTCTGCCAACCAGTTGATTATTTTTTGGTCAACATCGTCACCACCCAAGTGCGTATCACCATCAGTTGCAAGAACTTCAAAAACGCCATCACCCAATTCAAGGATACTAACGTCGTGCGTACCACCACCAAAGTCAAATACTACAATTTTTTGGTCAGTTCCTTTTTTATCAAGACCGTATGCAAGTGCAGCGGCAGTTGGCTCGTTTATAATTCTTTCCACTTTAAGTCCGGCAATCTCACCCGCTTCTTTGGTTGCGTGGCGCTGGCTGTCGTTAAAATATGCTGGAACAGTAATTACCGCACGGGTTACTGGCTGACCCAAGTAGTCTTCGGCAGTTTTCTTCATTTTCTGAAGAATCATCGCGCTCAATTCCTGCGGTGTGTACATACGTCCATCAATATCAACACGGGCGGTGTCGTTGTCACCTTTAACCACTTTGTATGCTGCGTGTTCCGCTTCGCTTTTTGATTCGGAATATTTGTTCCCCATAAATCTTTTTATGGAGCTAATGGTCTTTGTAGGGTTTGTAACCGCCTGACGTTTTGCAGGGTCGCCTACTTTAATTTCGCCACCTTCCACAAATGCAATTACGGAAGGAGTTGTTCTTTTTCCTTCGGCATTAGGAATAACTACTGGCTCGCTACCTTCCATTACGGCAACGCAGGAGTTGGTTGTACCTAAGTCGATTCCAATTATTTTACTCATATCTATAGTTTATTGTTATTATTTAAATCTGAAAATTTTTATTTACGGTCTGTATAAGACAATGATTGTGCCAGCGGAAAACTACTGCCATGATGGCAGAAACTTTTTTTGAATATATTGTTGGCAGTAGTTAAGCACCAAATCTCAAATTCCAAATTTCAAGAAAAAATAGGTCAACACTTTTGGAATTTGGAATTTGAAGATTTGGAATTTACCCGCAAAAGTTCCCCCCACTGCGTAGTGTAACGCGGGCTTCTTTCCTTTTTAATAAGCTCCCATTCATTGATTCGCGTTCCCACCAAACCTGAAGAAATGGTCGCTTTTCCAAATTTTCTGTTGATGGCATCAAAAGTTTCTATCAGCTTTGGGTTGTTCAGTTTTGAAGGCTGGTGAAACAGATTGCCTTGCACGTAATCCTGCGGAATAATACCCGTAAGGTTCACCCCCACTTTTTTGTAGCGATAACCCGGTTTATAGATTTCTACCAATGCCTTCCGCGCAGCTGAAATAATTTTGAAGGTATCATTTGTGGGAACTTCTAGGGTCACCGTGCGACTGTTTGAATATTGCTGGTCCACATTACTGTGATAATTGGTAATGATGAAAACCTGCACATAGGTAGCGCAGGATTTTTGGGCGCGAAGCACTTCGCTCACTTCGCTGATGTAATAGGCGCAGGCTTCCTCAATGCGTTCCAAATCCGGCAATTTTATACCGAAGGATTTTGCGGTGCCTATTCCTTTTTTGGGCGGCGGTTGTGTTATAAATTCATTGCATGGTTCTCCCCTCAACTCACGCCAAGTGCGCTCGCCCACCACGGTCATTTCCTTTCGGACCCATTGAAGCGGTAATTGGGTAAACTGAAAAGCATCAAAAACGCCTATATTTTTCAACCGTTCGGCATGCTTTCTGCCGATGCCCCAAACATCTCCTATCTTGCACCATTTCAGCGCCTCAATTCTTTTTTCTTCGGAATCTATTACACATACGTGGTTGTTTTCCGCTATTTTTTTCGACATTTTGTTGGCTAGTTTTGCCAGTCCTTTGCTAGGCGCAATTCCAACACCCACCGGCAATCCTGTATTTTTAAAAATTGTGTCTTTTATTTCGTGTCCGTAATTCTTCAACGAAACATTTTTCATTCCCGAAAAATCCGCAAAGGCTTCATCAATACTGTACACTTCCACATTTGGGGAAAACGTTCCGAGGATATTCATTACCCGCTGCGACATTTCGCCATAAAGCGTATAATTTGAGGAGAAAAAATTCACTTTATGGGCAATCAATTGATCCTTTATTTTAAAAACAGGTTCAAACATGGGGATGTCCGTAATTGCTTTAGCTTCTTTGTTTGCGGCAATCACGCAGCCATCATTATTGCTAAGCACCACAACGGGTTTTCCCAAAAGGTCGGGACGAAAAACCTGTTCGCAACAGGCGTAAAAACTGTTACAATCTACCAAGGCAATCATCGGGCGTAATGGATTATATAAGTGATAATTCCCCAAACGGTGAACTCTTCCTCTTCTTCAGAAAAACCAAACGGAATGCGTTGTATCTTAAATTCCCCTTCTTGAATTATTAATGCCAAGTCATCAAAATTTCGTGATAACGAACGGTCAATAATCAATACATCTTTATTGAGAATATTGTGTTCCTTAAAGGCATTTCCATCCACCCGAACAAAAAAAGTAGCATCGCGGTTCACAACAAGCTCTTGGTTTAAATCAATTGTGGGTTCCAAATAATGTGTTGCGGGGCTTGCAAAACCAGTCTGTTTTGAAACGCCCGGCTCGTGCCTACTTTTTACTTTTGTGAGTTTGCCTGAAGTGAAGATTTCCATAATTCAAAAATAGGAATATTTCCTATTTTATGGAATATTTCCAATAATAATTATGAACAAATACTACTTTCCTTTTAGCGGGATAGCGCAAAATTTCTTAGGTTTGAATTAAGATTGAATTTATGGAAAGTATCAGCGTTTTTGACATGCTAAAAATAGGAGTTGGGCCGTCCAGCTCCCACACTTTGGGTCCGTGGCGCGCGGCGTTGCGTTGGATTGGAGAGTTGAAAGAAAAAAACCAGTTTGAGGAAGTTACCGAAATTTCAGTAGATCTGTACGGTTCATTATCCCTCACAGGCAAAGGCCACGCCACCGATATTGCGGTAATGCTCGGGCTTTCGGGTTTTGACCCTGTAACTTTTCCTATTGAAAATATTGAAAAGGAAATTGATTTTATCAATTCAGAAAATAAATTGAAACTGAACGGCGAATTGGAAGTACCCTTTTTTCCGAAACAAAACATCATCTTCAACCGAAAGTTTTTGGAATTTCACCCCAACGGAATGACTTTTAGGGCCACGTTGAAAGATGGTTCCAAAAAATCTTCTTCTTTTTATTCAATAGGCGGCGGTTTTACTGTAAAAAAAGAACGGAAGCGCAAAAAAATTAAATTGGCAAAATTTGCCCAATTCCCCTTCCCTATTGAAAAAGGAACGGAACTATTGGCATATTGCAAAGCCGAAGGAAAAAGCATTTCTGAAATAGTTTTGGAAAACGAAAAATCACTGCGAAGCGAAGCCGAAATAAACGACGGTTTAAAGAAAATCTGGAATGTAATGCTAGATTCCATGTACGTTGGCGCCCATACGGAAGGCACCTTGCCGGGCGGACTCAACGTAACGCGCCGTGCTTTTGAAATGAACAAGAACCTAATTGGCGACAGCAAATACACAAATGCCGAGGAATGGATTGCCGCAATCAGAAACACCGAAGTAAAGTTCCGTCAAATTCTGAAATGGGTTTCGTGTTTTGCCTTGGCCGTAAACGAAGTAAATGCATCATTGGGACGGGTTGTTACCGCTCCCACAAACGGAAGCGCAGGGGTTATTCCTGCCGTGATGATGTATTATATGGTGATTGAAAATCACGATGCAAACTTTGAGGATGTCCGTAAATTTTTGCTTACTTCGGGCGAAATCGGGAGTATTTTCAAAAAAGGCTCTACTATTTCCGCTGCTATGGGCGGCTGCCAAGCAGAGATTGGAGTTTCCTCTTCAATGGCGGCTGGAGCTTTGTGCGAATTGATGGGCGGAACTCCAGAACAATGCTTAATGGCCAGTGAAATTGCAATGGAACATCATTTGGGCATGACTTGCGACCCGATTGCCGGCTTGGTTCAAATTCCTTGTATTGAGCGCAATGCAATGGGTGCCATAAAAGCAATCAACGCCTGTGAAATGGCTCTGGACAGTGATCCAAGTAAAGCCAAAGTACCGCTTGATAAAGTGATTGCCACTATGTGGGAAACCGCAAAAGATATGACGTCTAAATACAAAGAAACCAGTGAAGGTGGCTTAGCGGTGCAAGTAAATATAAGTGATTGTTAAAATAAAATTCCAAATCTCAAATTCCAAATTCCAAAAATCGTAAATCGTAAATCGTAAATTATTTGCAATCTTCTTTTCTTCGGGAATCTATAATGTGAATTATCTTCCAACCCTCATCAAATTTTGTGAGCGTAAAGGAATTTGCGCCACAATGGCTAAAATTTCCGTTGAACCAAAATTCATAGGGAGTCCAAACATGGGCCAGATTTCCGTCAATTTCAATTTTATAGCCAAGTAAACGTTCATCCCATTTCTGATCGGCGGGACGGTAAGCAATAGCATTTACAAAATTATTTGCTTCCTCGCTATTTAACTTATGGCTTCCGTTTTTATCAGTAAAAACAGTTTGCATTATTATATTTTCTGCCATTACCGACTTCATTAAAACGGTATCTCCTTTGTGAAAACCTTCAAAAAAAGTGTCGATTACATTTTTTGCGTCTGTATCGGAAAAAGCATTTTGCGAAAAGGAATTTGTAAAAGCGCTAAAGCAAAGTAAAAAGACGGAAAACTTCATAAGTACATATTAAAAGAGTGAACTTCAAAATTAGTACTTTTACCCTCCAATTTGTTACAACTATGAGCACAGCAAAAAAAGAATACAAGCGCATCACTACCAAAACGCTGGTAGATATGAAAAAGAAAGGCGAAAAAATCTCTATGCTTACGGCCTATGATTTTACGATGGCTAAAATTGTGGATAGCGCCGGGATAGATGTGATTTTGGTTGGCGATTCTGCCAGTAATGTAATGGCCGGTCACGAAACTACACTACCTATAACTTTAGATCAGATGATTTATCACGCCGCTTCTGTGGTTCGTGCTATTGAGCGAAGTTTGGTTGTGGTTGATTTGCCTTTCGGAAGTTACCAAAGTGACCCGAAAGAAGCGCTTCGTTCAGCAATTAGAATTATGAAAGAAAGTGGAGGACACGCTGTGAAACTTGAAGGCGGAAAAGAAATAAAAGAATCGATAAAACGGATTTTAAACGCAGGGATTCCCGTGATGGGCCACTTGGGCTTGACGCCACAATCCATCTATAAATTTGGAACATATACCGTTCGCGCAAAAGAAGAAGAGGAAGCAGAAAAATTGCTTGAAGACGCAATTTTACTTGAAAAAGCAGGTTGTTTCGCAGTGGTTTTGGAAAAAGTTCCCGCCAAATTGGCAAAAGAGGTTGCTGAAAAAATTAGCATCCCCGTAATAGGCATAGGTGCCGGGAATGGTGTGGATGGCCAAGTTTTGGTTACCCACGATATGATTGGGATGACGCACGAATTCAATCCGCGCTTTCTTCGACGTTATTTGGATTTATATACTGAAATGAAAAGTGCTTTCAGTAAATACAGCGCAGACGTGAAAAGCGGTGATTTTCCAAACGATACTGAACAATACTAATTATAAGACCTTTAGATTATTGGATTTTTAGATTATTAGAAAGAAATCCAGCAATCTAAAATTCTAACAATACAACATTCTGATAATCCAACAATCCAAGCTACATAGCACCAAAGACAATCTTCAAGTTTTATTTGAAGACAATCATTTAATTGTTGTAAACAAACGGCCCGGTGATATTGTGCAGGGCGACAAAACGGGCGATGCTCCTCTTTCCGAAGTTGTAAAGGAATATATTGCGGAAAAATACAACAAACCAGGGGCGGTATTTCTTGGAGTAGTTCACAGATTAGACCGACCTACAAGCGGAATTGTAGTTTTTGCAAGAACGTCAAAAGCATTGGCACGATTGAATAAAATGTTTTCAGAAAGGGAAACCGAAAAAATATATTGGGCAATCGTGAAAAACACGCCGCCCAATACGGAAGATACTTTGAAGCATTATTTAAAAAGAAACCCAAAACAGAACAAATCCTTCGCGCATATTAAAGAAGTACCGGACAGTAAAAAAGCGGTGCTTCATTACAAAATTTTGAAAAAACTGGATAATTACTATTTGCTGGAAGTGATTCTTGAAACGGGCAGACACCATCAAATCCGTTCACAACTTTCGGCCATTGGCTGCCCTATTAAAGGCGATTTAAAATACGGTTTTGATAGAAGCAATGCAGATGGAAGTATTCATCTTCACGCGAAAAAGTTAAGTTTAGTTCATCCGGTCCAAAAAGAGGAAATTACTATTGAAGCGCCAACTCCCGATGATGCGGTTTGGAATGCGTGCAATTAAAGCTTTATCAAATTTTTCTTTAAAGCAAAGATTACCAAACCGACCCTGTTTTTTATTTTGAGACGTTTAAAAAGGTCTTGCCTATAGCCGTCTATGGTTTTTGGGCTTAAATCCATTACATCTGCTATTTCCTTATAGGTCATTTCTGAACAGGCCAACTGTATAAAGGTCAGCTCGTTTTCCTTAAAATTCATAATCATTCCCTCCTCATCGGGACTGATGGAATGCAACAAGGTTTCGGAAACTTTCTCTGAATGGTAAAACCCTCTTTCCATCAATTCATTCAATGCTGTATTTAAAATTTCAGGGTGAATATCTTTCAGCAAATATCCTTTTGCGCCTTTGCGGAGCATTTTCAGGATTGTTTGCTCATCATCTTCCATAGAAAGTGCTAGTACCTTTATTTTTGGATAATTTGCTGTAATCCACTCAGCTGTTTCAAACCCATTCATTACGGGCATATTTATATCGAGCAAAACAATTTCGGGCAACACTTCCCTTTCCTCTATAAAGTCTTTAAATTCTTTCCCGTTCTTTGCGTGGAAAAGTACTCTGAAATGTGAAAAGGAATTGATGAGTTTTTCCAATGAGCGCGCAAAAAGAGAGTGGTCGTCAACAATTGCAACAGTATGTTTGTCTGCTAAGTTCATTGGGAATTTTTATATGGATAACTCAAAAATAATTGGGTGCCTTTTCCTACTTCCGAAACAATTGAAAAATCTGCATTAATAAGGGCGGCTCGACTTCTCATGGTTTCCATTCCAGAACTGTCTGTTTTTACGGAAGTGTCAAAACCTACACCATCATCAATTGCAGTTATATCCAAGGATTTTTCTTTATAATCTAAATGTACGAATAATTTTGAAGCTCTTGCATGTTTCACAACATTTGATAGGAATTCTTGAAGAATTCGAAAAATAATGATCTCGTTTTCGCTGTTTATTGGTATTATATCTCCAGTAATCTTTAACGAAGCGTCCAAATAACCCAATCTTTTAAATCGGTCAAGTTCCACTTGCAGCGATGCCAAGAGTCCATTTTTAAGCACTACATCGTTATTGAGCACTTTTGAAAGCGTTCTTATTTCTTGTACGGTTTCCTGCACGATGCTTTTGGTTTCACTTACTTGATCATGGAAATTCATAGGGATGGCATTCATCAAAACATTCAGTTGAATATTTGCGACAGAAAGTAACTGTCCCACATTGTCGTGCAATTCCCAAGCAATGTTCTTAAGGGTTTGTTCCTGAATTTCTATTTGAGAGTCTGCAAGTTCGCGCTGGTAGCGTTGCTCTGCTTCATAGCGTTCCTTTAAAAATTTATTTTTTCGCCGTTGAAAAGCTACAACAAAAACAATTGCAAAAACTGTAAAGAACAGCAATACCGCAATAAAGTAAACTATTAAAAGCTTTTCTTGGGGAAGTAAGGGTCCTTTTTCCGTAAGCATATTAAAAATCCAGCTATATAGATGGAATAAAGTAAATAATTGATCCCAAAGATAACCTGTCTATACAAACTGACAAAACTGGGGTCAATGGAATTACTGTAATAAGAGCTATAAAGAAATAAAGGGGTCGTACATAGGTGGAAGATCAATGCTCCCACCGAAACATAGAAGGGCAAACTTTTTTGAACCTGCAATATCTGGTCACTTTTCAGCAATTCCAAATAATAGAAAGCAATGCTGAGGAAGACGAGCAAGGTTCCCAATATATTGGAGATTGGCATGAATTTTATAAAGAATTCCCCCGAAAAAACAATTTCCAAAATACTTACTATTAAAAACACAACCGAAACCCGATTAAGAATAACGATAGAACTTTTGGAAGACAAATACCACTTAAAATAATTTATATAGAATAAATAACTTATTATGGAAGAAATATTTCCCCACCAGTAATTTGTCTCGAAGGGAGTTCCTTTTAAAAAATGCAAAAATCCAGTATTTACAAAATAGGCATACCAACTAAAAAG
>NZ_LXIE01000015.1 GCF_001641085.1 Aequorivita soesokkakensis
TATATGAATTTTTATGTGTTTTCTATAAAATTTTCTAAGTCCTTTTTTATTGAAAAAATTGAAAACACAGGAAAATGGTCGCTCAATCCTCCTAAATAATGCGGGCCTGCATAGGTTCTGAAAGGATTTCCCTTAAACTGGCCGCGGTATTCCTTTAGTTCTTTTGGATTGAAAATTTTGGCTTCTTCAAATTGAAAGGAATTTCCGTGCTGCATCAAAAAATTGTTCGAAACCAATATTTGGTCAAAAAGATTCCACGAATGTTGATGATTTAAACTTCCCGAATATTTAGTGAGCAAAAGCTCCATTGGGTTATATAGAATGTCACTGGCTAAAATTTTAGCGCTTTCGCTCTTGGGGTCATCGTTGAAATCGCCCATAACAATTATTTTTGCCTGCGTATTTTCACTAATTATTTTTGAAATGATTTCCCGGTTTTTCATTGCAGCGGCCACGCGTTTATAACTTGTTTTTTCGGCACCGTCACGGCGTGAAGGCCAATGGTTTGCTAAAATATGTACTACTTCGTTTTCCAATTTTCCTATTACATATAAAATATCACGTGTAAAATCGCGAACTCCTTCTTCATTATTTACCAATAAGGTGATCGCTTCTTTATGCAATATTTCAAAATAATCTTTTCTGAAAAGCAATGCGGCATCAATACCCCGCTCATCGGGAGAATCGAAATGCGCATATCCATAATTTTTGTTTTTCAGAAATTTTGAATTGACCAAATCCTTCAGCACAGTTTCATTTTCAACTTCCGCCACGCCCAAAAGTACTGGCGGGTGCGAAGTTTCAGCATAACCCAGCTGCGAAATGATGCGTCCCAGTTTTTTCAGTTTTGTTTTGTAGCGTTTTTCATTCCAGTCCATTTCGGTTCCGGGTGTAAAATCATCATCCAGTGTCTTTGGATCGTTTTTGGTGTCAAAAAGATTTTCGAGATTGTAAAAAGCTACCGTGTAAAGATTTTTCATTTTAAAGAATGAAATGTTGTTAATTGCGTGTAAAGTACAAAAAACTCTTGCTATGTGTTTTGTACATTTGCCTTTTAAAGCGTGCCTAAAGTTTAAAGTGCGCTGAAGTATTTGAGTTTCAAACAACAGAAACAACAGAAACAACAGTATCCATAGAATCAACAGTATCCATAATATATGATAGAGCAAACGGACATTTCCTACGAAAAAACAGTTTTAATCGGGTTGGTTACACAATATCAGGACGAAGAAAAGGCCCAAGAATATTTAGATGAACTTGAATTTTTGGCTTTTACGGCAGGTGGCGAAGTTTTAAAACGATTTACCCAAAAACTGGATGTTCCCAATCCGAAAACTTTTATTGGTACGGGAAAGCTGGAGGAAGTGAAAAACTATGTGGAAGAACACGGAGTTGGGGTTGTAATATTTGATGATGAACTTTCGCCATCGCAGCAAAAAAACATTCAACGTGAATTGGACTGTAAAGTGCTGGACCGCACCAATTTGATTCTGGACATTTTTGCCCAAAGAGCACAAACAAGTTATGCCCGAACACAGGTTGAACTTGCACAATACCAGTATTTGTTGCCCAGACTTGCGGGAATGTGGACCCACTTGGAGCGTCAGCGTGGAGGTATCGGGATGCGCGGTCCTGGGGAAACAGAGATTGAAACGGACAGACGTATTGTTCGTGACCGCATTGCTTTGTTAAAGGACAAGTTGAAAAAAATTGACCGCCAGATGGATGTGCAACGCGGCAATCGCGGATCTTTGGTGCGCGTAGCTTTGGTTGGTTACACAAACGTTGGCAAATCTACTTTGATGAACGTAATAAGCAAAAGCGATGTTTTTGCAGAAAACAAGCTTTTTGCAACACTTGATACAACCGTTCGGAAAGTAGTTATTGGGAATCTTCCTTTTTTGCTAACGGATACAGTGGGTTTCATCAGAAAACTGCCCACACAACTTGTGGAATCTTTCAAAAGTACGCTGGATGAGGTTCGCGAAGCAGATTTACTTCTGCACGTTGTGGATATTAGCCACCCTTCATTTGAGCATCATATAGATTCAGTAAATAAAATTCTTGAAGAAATTGGCAGTGCCGATAAACCCATCATTATGGTCTTCAATAAAATTGACGCATACGAAGCGGAGGAAATTGAAGAAGACGATTTAATGACCGAAAAAACAAAAGCCCATTACACTTTAGAGGAGTGGCGACAAACATGGATGGCAAAACTGAATGGTGACGCTATTTTTATTTCGGCATTGAATAAAGAAAATTTCAATGAATTCCGAAAGCTTGTGTATGACAAAGTGAAGGAAATCCATACTACCCGTTTTCCGTACAATAGCTTTTTGTACGATGAATATACAGAGGAAGATTAATTTTTTATAAATTTCTTCGCATAAAATATTTTTGATATAATTTATCGTAGTTCGCTTAACTTTCGTACTTTAAATTATTCAAAATGCGTTGTTTATGCGAATCAATCAAACCATCTTGGTTATTTGCTTTTTGTGGATTTCTGCCACACACGCCCAGCAATCTTTGATTGACAGTCTTGAAACAGTAATAAGCAAAAATACCCGTGATATTGAAATGGCAAACGCCCTCAACAAAATAGCGGGAGTTTATAGTAAGCGTGATACTGAAAAAGCATTAAAATATGCATGGCGCTCCAAAGCACTTTCAAAGACTATTGGCAATAATAAATCGCTTGCAACTTCTTGTGCAATTTTGACTAATATTTATAAAAACACAGCGCAACGAGATAGTACGGAATTATATTTGGAGGCACTAAAAAATTTAGCTTCCAAAGCCAACGAAACTGAATGGGATTACCTCAATCAAGTTTACAATTCTACAGCTGGTCTTTACTATAAAAGCATTGGTAAAACTAAGGAGGCACTGCCTTATCTCTTGAAAGGCTATGAATATTCCAAGAAGTTGGGTAATAAAGAAGAAATATACGGGCAGGCAATCAATCTTGGAAATTGTTATTACCAATTCGCAGATTACAAAAAAAGTCTTCAATACCATTTTGTGGCACTAAAAGGATTTGAAAGTACAGGCAATAAAACCGGACAATCATTTTGCTACAATAATATTTCAAACTGTTATTATGAAATGAATCGTTTTCACGAATCTATTTCCTATCTCAAAAAATCAATGAAACTAAAGAAAGAGTTGGGAGATAAACGTGGTTTAGCCAATGCCGAACAGAATTTTGGAAATAATTATATGGGATTGGGAGATTTTGTTTTAGCTGAAAAGCATTTTAAAAATGCAATTGCCATAAACCAAGAATTGGATAACACTCCTGCATTGATTACCAATTATTTCAATATTGGGCGAATGTATTCTGAAATGGATCCCAAAAAAGCTATTTCCTTTTTTAATAAAGGGAGAATATTAGCTGTAAAAAACGAGGATACAGACATGATTTCAAAGATTGACCTTGAAATATTGTCGAACAAGTCGATTAGTGAAAAACAGCTGCAAAATGAAGAAAATGCTATTGTTAATGTAAAAGCTTTTAAAGATGCTGGAAAAAAAAGAGATGAAGCTGATGGGTATAAAAATCTTGCCAATTATTACACACAAACGAAACAATTTGAAAAAGCACTGGAGTACACCAATAAGTATAATGACTTAAAAGACACCCTAAAAAGCAATGAAATATTAGCCCAATTCAAAAATATTGAAGAGCAATACAACAAAGAGAAAAACGAAAAACAAATTATATTACTCCAAAAAGACAAAGAAATCAATGAACAGAAACTGAACCGACAACGTTTTTTAATGATAATTTTTGGATTGATAATCATTTTTACGGGAGTGGGCATCTATAATTTTATTAATAGAAACCGTCTAAAACAAAGGATGCAGGAACTGGAACTTCGCAATCGTATAGCCGCGGATCTTCACGATGAGGTGGGCAGTTCGCTTAGCAGTATTTATATGCTGAGCCAAATGGCCGGAAAGACCCAATTTGACACTAAAGGCGATATTATGGAGATAATTAGAACTAATTCAAAAGAAACCATGGAACGCATGGGTGATATTGTTTGGATGATAAAACCCAATGCGAACGAGGGCGAAGGGCTAAAATACCGAATGGAAAAGTTTGTAAACGATATATGTAACAGCCAGAATATTGATTGTAATTTTTCTGCGGATGATTTAAATGAATTGAAGCTAAGCATGAAACAAAAGAAGAATACTTACTTAATTTTTAAAGAAGCAGTGAACAATGCTGTAAAGTATTCACAGACCAAAAAGTTGGATATAAAAATAGCGCAACAGGGTAAACAGCTTGAAATGTTTATTAAAGATTTTGGAAATGGTTTTGATGAAAAAATAGTACTAAAAGGAAATGGATTAGAGAATATGCAAACTCGCGCAAATGAATTGAAAGGAAATCTTAGGCTTACTTCAAAATCAAACCATGGAACTGAAATTCAGCTAATTTTTCCATTGAGTTGAAAATATCCCCCATTTTAGGTATTGAAAATATTTACCAACCGAACTAATATTGAAACAAATGAGCAAGATATTAAATGTAGTGGTCTTTGAGGATAACAGGCATCTTCGTGAAAGTCTGCAGTTTCTATTGAATCTTACTCCTGGTTATCACTGTTCGGGGGCTTACCCAAATTGTAAAAATCTATTGGAAAATTTAAAAGGAAAAGACTGCGACATTTGTTTAATGGATATTGAAATGCCAGGAATTTCAGGCATTGAAGCTACTAAAATCATCAAAAAAAATTTTCCTCAAATAAGTGTTTTAATACAAACTGTCTTTTCTGATGATGATTCTATCTTTCAGGCTATCTGTGCTGGAGCCTCGGGTTATATTTTAAAAACAACTTCTCCAGATCAATACATTGAAGCCTTAAGCGATGTGCAGAGTGGCGGTGCACCAATGACGCCAAGTATTGCAAGGCGTGTGCTTCAATTATTCAAAAGCAATGTATTGACGCCTTCGCAAGAAGATTACAACCTTACTGAAAAGGAAAAGCAGGTCCTTCAAAAATTAACTGAAGGAAAAAGCTATAAAATGATTGCCGATGAGTTGACAATTTCAATTGAAACCATCAAGACCCACATTAAGAATATCTACTCCAAACTTCACGTCCATTCCGCTCCCGAAGCCGTTGCAAAAGCCATTCAAGAAAGAATAGTTTAGTTTTCATTAGCTGTTAGCCATTATTTTTACTTCCCACTTAATTATACTCCCCCATTCTCGGTATTGTATTGTTTGTTAAATGGTTACAATTTTATCCTATCATTTAGATAACCAAAAAATTTAACTAACAAACAAAAGCCATCAGCATGAAAAACTTAAAACTAATCGCTGTATTGATTGTGACAATTATATTTTCAAATTGTTCAGAAAACAAAAATAGCAGTAATGACGAACAGGAAATAAGAAATCTTATATCGCTTTATGATGAAGCCGCCATGAAAAACGACATCGGTTTTTATGAAACGAATCTAGCTCCAGATTACCAAATAGCTACTTCCGAAGGCAGTTTTGAAAATAAAAAATCCTCATTACAATTTATGAAGCAAGAATTAGAGAATCCTTCCTATAAATTGATTTCCTTAAAAAGTGACAGTGTCCAAGTTCATTTTATTGGAAATGCTGCAGTTGTTTCGGGGAAATGGCTCTCAACCACACAAGCTTTGAAAGATTCCAATCCTGTGATGCACAATGATGAGGGGCGTTATACATCCATTCTCGAAAAAAGAGATGGAAAATGGATGATGGTTTCGGAACACGTAAGTGACAAGCCACATAATAAAACAGAGATTGAAGCATCACTGAAGGCAGCAAGCGAAAGTTATGACAAAGGGCTGATGACAAAAGATAAGGCGCTATTTTCAGACTTATTTGCAGATGATTACGCTTCTACTGGAAGAGAAGGGAAATTGACCAATAAGGAAGACGAAATAAACCAAATGATGTCTTCAGATGTTGTATTTCTTACATCAAATACGGACGATAAAAATTTCCGAATCTACAGAAATACGGCTGTTGAAACAGGGAAGTTTTCTTCAACTGGCACATATAAAGGCAAACCATTTTCAGAAACCGGAAGATATACCACTACTTGGATATACCGTGATGGGAAATGGAAAATTGTTGCTGACCATACATCGCCAATGCCTGATTCAAAATAATTATTAACTAAAGTGATGAATTTTCAAGGCATTTTGAAAATTCATCACTTTGAAAAACAATAAAAATGAAAAAACTGTTCCTCATACCGTGTATCTTTTTTGGTAGTTTTATTTATGCGCAAGTGGGCATTGGCACAGTAACGCCTGAAGCCCAATTGGATATTCGTTCCTCAAACCAAGCAACTCCAGCAAATAACGATGGAATTCTAATTCCAAGAATTGATGAATTTCCTGCAACCTTTCCAACTGGGGCCCAAGATGGGATGATGGTTTTCGCAACGGGTAACGGCAGTGTTGGTAAAGGATTTTATTATTGGGATGATGTATTGGTAAACTGGGTTGCGGTAGGTTCCGGAGATGGCGAAGATTGGTATGAAGAGGGCACAACCACAGCACCCGATAACATCAATGATGACATTTATACTTTCGGAAACGTAGCGATTGGAAAAAATACAGCAGATTATAAGTTGGATGTTTTTGAGGAAACTACTGATAGAGCCGCATATATTAATTTAGCAGGCGCATCCAACAATCCGACGTATGCTTTAACTACTGAGATTACAAATACAGGCAATGGCGAACAAAGGGGGCTGAACACAATTTTAAACAGTTCGGGAAGTGGGACCCATACAGGTTCCTATGTCACAATGAATGGCGATGGAAGTGGCGAAACAAGAGCATATGTTGCTTCCATAAATGGTAATGCCACTGGCAGTCAAAGAGGTTTTTACGTAAACATTAATAATGCTGGGGATGGGCTTCATTATGGCAGCATCAATTATTTAAGAGGTAATGGCAATGGCATTCATTCTTCAATTTTAAACCAACTAATTGGAGCTGGAACCGGCAATCATTATGGTACTCGCAACGAGCTTTTAGGTACGGGCAGTGGAGCACAATTAGGTGTTCGGAATGTTATCACGAATACTGGCGATGGAGACCATTATGGATTATATAGCACGCTTTCGGGAACAGGGCAAGGGATTCAGCTTGGAACATACAATAGCATTGATAACACAGGAGATAATACTCATTATGGAATTCTGAATCAATTGTCAG
Organism: Aequorivita soesokkakensis; assembly: GCF_001641085.1. Taxonomy (GTDB): domain Bacteria; phylum Bacteroidota; class Bacteroidia; order Flavobacteriales; family Flavobacteriaceae; genus Aequorivita; species Aequorivita soesokkakensis. The sequence continues at coordinate 7,231 of NZ_LXIE01000015.1, forward strand.
GCACAGGTGCTGGAACCCATTACGCCATTCGAAACGAACTCAGCGGAACTGGCACAGGAGATCAGGAAGGTATTTCTACACATATTTCAAATACCAACGATGCCAATCATATAGGATTCAATACACGCCTTTCAGGCACTGGGAGTGGCAACCATATAGGTGCTAAATTTTCAATGTCGAATACTGGCAATGGTTTTCATACAGGAATATATACAACTTTTTCAGAAGGCATAGGAATTCTAACAGGTAATTGGACTGAGTTTGGCGGCAATGTTGGTAGCAGTTCCCAAAATCAAATAGCTGCCTATAATAGCTATTTTGCAGGTGGAAATGGAATATTAGCGGGAAGCTATACTGATATTAGAAACAGTGTATTGGGCACAGGTTCACAATATGGTTCTTACACCACTAACTCAAGTCCCGGAGGCGGAATACATTATGGCTCAGAAAATGTTTTGTCTGGAAATGGCACTGGTGAACAATACGGAGTTCATAACACTATATCAAACACAGGGAGTGCAACCCATGCGGGAGTTCAAAATGTATTATCCGGAACGGGTTCGGGTTACCAATCAGGCGTGATAAGTAAATTTAGTGCAGGCAATGGAAATTTAACTGGATATTGGACTGAATTTAACGGCTCATTAGGCAATGGTAATCAGATTGCGGCCTATAACAGCTATTTTACCGGAGGCAATGGAATTTTGGCGGGGGCATATACCGATATTAGAAATACTGTTACTGGAACGGGAAGTCAGTATGGCACTTTTACTGCAAATGATAGTCCAGGAAATGGAGCACATTACGGTAATTTTAATCAAATGACGGGCACAGGTACTGGCGCAAAATATGGAACTTACAATTCCATACCTGCTGCAACTGGTGGAACACATTACGGAGTATATTCAGATGCTCAAAAAGTAGGGAGCTATGCAGGTTATTTTTTGGGAAATTTTGCGGTTGATGCGAATACACTATATGTAGATGCTGTTAATAATAGGGTCGGCATTGGGACTAATGCTCCTGCAACTTCAGTTCATATTATACAAGGTACTACAAATGTAAACACTAGTGGATTAAGATTGCAACACAATTCAAATGGAAATTACTGGACATTTTATACAGCACCAACAAACAATTTGTGGTTTGCGTACAATGGTACATTAGCTTCTTGGATTCAGCCAAATGGAACTTATAACACATCAGATAAAAGACTGAAAACAAATATTAAAGGAATGAGTAGTGTATTGGAAAGGGTGATGAAGCTAAACCCTGTTTCCTATCAATATATATCTGATGAAAACCATAAAGAAACCATTGGCTTTTTGGCTCAAGAAGTGGAACCTTTATTCCCAGAATCTGTAGCATTTGAATCTGACTATGAATATTATGGATTGAAGTACGATGATTTTGGTGTTATAGCCATCAAAGCAATCCAAGAACAACAAACAGAAATAGAATTATTAAAAAAACAGCTCGAAGAACAAAAAACAGAACTTTTGCAGCTAAAAAATTTAATAATGGGAAAACAGTGATTAATACATGTTGAGGAGCGTGTGTTTTTTCAAAAAAGGCCGTTTGCAAGGGTAAACGGTCTTTTTAATTTTTATATGCTCACCCATTTTCGGTATTGGTTTTATAAACAAAAGCTCGCAACTTTACTTACAATAACTTTTTTAGTCATTACACTTTACAGTAAGGACTTACTTAAACACTTAAACGTATGAAAAACGTACTGGTCATCTTTTTATGTGCGCTCAGTTTTCAAATGGTAGATGCCCAAATAACAATGGCTGAAAAAGCTGATTGGAAAACGGTTGGCAAACTTAGATCATTAGGAAGTACAATAGCTTCGCTGGAATACAAAGAATCTGGCCGTGATACAACCTATCTTTTGCTTATGAGAGATTTTACCAGAAGGGGAGATAATGCAGAATTGCAATACTTCAGCATAAAATTTAATGGGGTTGACAATACACTTGATACATTCTACAAACTCTTAAAATCATTTTTCCTCGACGAGAACCGTACCAACAAAAATTACAATCAAACATTCCGCCTTGGCGATCAGATGGTTTATCTGCAGCATTGCTTGCTTATAACGGGCAAAGGCGTAATGCTAAGTACCAAAGAAGGATATATCAATTTATCCAAAGGAGACATCGATAAACTTTTTAATAAGAAATAAGGATTTCCAAACTTTTCCTTTTAAACTGTTCAAACTAGGTCGTCTTCTGTCCCAGATGAAGAATCTTAGCAACAGGAAAATTTAATCTTCTATAACATCCCCTATTTTCGGTATTGTCTTATTTTTCAAATAGTTGCAAATTTATTCGTAAACTAAAAATGTGTAAGCAGTTAACTAAAACTAAATATCATGGCAAAGAAAGTTGTAATCAAAAGGGAAGATGGGACAAAAAAAATTAAACTATCAACGGAAAAAAAAGAAGTGAAGAAGCCCATCCTTAAAAGGAGAACGGCATCAGAAAAGCCAAAACAAGAAGCCAACCAAGAAACTTTTAAAACCTACAGAATAACTTGGAAGGAAGTGATAAACACTATAAACGATGACAGTGGAAATTCCTCAGAGTTAAAGGTCTTTGTGCGTATTATGGCTTTTGACGGTAAAGGCAAAACCATCGTTGATATTGGCGGAAAAAACAAACCTATAATTGAATGGGAAAAACTGGGTAGCGCAGCCCATAAAATTGTTCCAAAGCCTTGGACATTTACAGAGGGAAGCGAAAAAAATCCATTGGAACTAAAGGCAAGAAGAGGGTGGACTGCAAACAAATGGGTGGAATTTCAAATTCCTGAAAAAGAAACTAAGGCAAAATTTGGCATTAGGGTGGATGCCGTTGAATTTGACACATCATTTAATCCAATTTTTTTAACTACCCACACCACTAAAGATTTTTATGAAGATAATCTTTGGGAAGCCAACGTTGCTGACATTAAAATATTTAAACCTGTTGAGATAGTGATAAGGGAAGAAGCAGCACGGCTGACTTTTAAATTTACGGTTTTGCCTAAGAACTGAAAACCAACAAAGACCATTTTATTCATTCAACTAAACAATTTAAACAATGGCTATTATATACATACTCTTGCCACTATTCGGCGCTCTGCCCTTATTTATTACTGTTATCAAAATGAGAAATGGACAACGCATCATAAATAATGGCACAAAAACCGAGGCAAAAGTTGTTAAAATTATTCCGTGGAGGTTAAGCTTCCGTACAAGAATGGACACGCTCATACTGCAATATTATGTGGAGGGAAACAAAGAAATATATCATGGAAAAGCCTCCGCCCCGCCCTGGCAATATAAAGTAGGGGACACATTATCTATTACTTATCTAAATGATAATCCAAATAAAATGACGGTTAAGGGAGCTAATGTATATATTCCAATTTTAGTGTTTACAGTTTTGATCTTCCTTTTTATGATTTTTGCAACCTTCCAAATTGAAGAATTAGTTTAGAGTATTTATTAAAAAAACCTGTCAGAATTTTTAAATTCCAACAGGTTTTTATTTTTTTCTCACGTCTCACGTCTCACGTCTCACGTCTCACGTCTCACGTCTCACGTCTCACGTCTCACATCTAAAACCCGTAAGTCAAACCAACGCCCAAAGCTTCGCGAATTTGGAAACCTTGTACCGCATTATCGTCATAAATAGCTTGAAAAGTTACATTTGAAGAAATATATTTATTCACCTTCATAACAAGGTTAAAGGTGTAATCAATATCAACATTCTGTGGGTCTTCAAGATAATTTGAATAAAGGTTCAAAATATTTTCAGCAGAAATATTCGCCATAATATCAAATTTTGCATACGCAGAAAGAGAAGCACCGAACTCGAAACGGCTGCTTTCGTTGGCATCAACGCCAAAGTATTTATTTTCATTATAAGCATCTAATGCCCCTGGAATAGAATCATTCACGGTAGTAAAATCCTTATCAACAAGTATAAGCTTCGCAGCAGCAGGAGAAATATTCACATAAAGATTGTCGTTTTTCTTCCAAAGAAACCCAGGGCCAAACTGAATATAGGCCGGTGAAAGAATATGTGTAGTCTCAGTACGATAACCCGCATCTTCTGGATTAAGGTCTTCATTAAATTCATAACCTTTGGCAAACTGTGTTTTAAAATTTAAAAACAGGGACGCATACCAGTTGCTCTCCTTTATTTGTCTTCCTAAAATAGAGTTCAACTCCAGACGGTCATTAGTCTTGCGAGAGTATTTGTCGTCTTTGTTTTTGGTAAGGCCATATTCACCAATCAATCTGTTGTTCCAAGAAATTTTGTCGTGCTTATAATTAAAATCATAAGTAAGCGAAAGATTTCCTGAATAATTTGAAGTTCCACCGCCTGTCCATTCGTGGTTAAATGCGGCTTGATTAAATAATAAAGAAAAGTTTCCGGCGCGGGTCCAACCGTTTGGAATAGTATCTTTTGGTGTTTCTTCTTGGGCAAGTATTGCCATTGGTGCAGCAATAAGAACTGCTAGAAGTAAAAGTTTTTTCATTTTGAATGATTGTTAAATTCGTTGCAAAAATAACAACTCTTTTAAGAGATTGCCAAACAATAAGTAAAATTGGGCTTTTTTTAAGATTGAAGATTGTTTCAGAGAAATATTCTATCTTTTTTTATAAAGAGGTACAGAAGAACAGGCTTCGCCATACATAATACTTTTTGCAACAGGCTGAAGTTTTTGCGCCAAAAGAACATAGGCATTCTGTGGAATGGGTTTGTGGGCACAACCTTTTATGATTACTGGTTTATCTATATATTCTGAAACATCAATATTTTGAAGTAATTCCGTAAACAGGATACTTTCCAATTCTTCCAAACTACCCACAGTAACTTTTTTGGCATAAGGCGCCAAATGAAGCGATAAAAGTAAATAGGCCCAACCGGGAACTATTGCCTCCGTGTTACAATAAAGCGCAACAAATTTTCCTTGATATTGGCTCCAATCGTGTTTCTTTGCTTGTTCGCGAAAATCATTTTCACGAAGCACAATCCCTTCCAGTAACCACTGCGAAATATCAAAAGAAACCCGTTCACCTTTAGGATAGATTTCCTCAAGATCAAAGGTTACTAATTTGCTGTTCGCTACGCGATTTATTATTTCTTCTGGCAAAGGTTACTGAATTATTAATTTATTTTTATTCTATGGATTTACTTTTTATTGAACATTGAACA
>NZ_LXIE01000016.1 GCF_001641085.1 Aequorivita soesokkakensis
ACCTTAAATACGGCAACTGTTGACATCTGGATGAACCCGGGCTCAACGGTCACCTCTTCGGACATTACTTTTTACAGTGATGCGGCTGGTGCACCGGGCGCTGCTATAAATACACAGGCGGCGGTTGTCCCTACTTCCCAGACTGTCATTGGCAGCAATTTTGGTTTTGACATCTCTGAGCTGGTCTTTGACATTACCCCCGAGATGCTGGCTGG
>NZ_LXIE01000017.1 GCF_001641085.1 Aequorivita soesokkakensis
TACCCGTTCTCAAAAGCATTTTCAGGGTTGTCCTGGCTGCAAGGGCTTCCCCCGCCTCCACCAATCGGTGCGCAGTCGCCCTCGAAGTTGTAAACAATATCGTTGCCCGCGATGATCAGCCAGGTAACGCCCGCATCCGGTGAAAAATAAGCGTCGAAGCCCTCAATGGTCGCAGTGGTAGAACTGATAAATCCATTCCCAGCGGTAACATTCACGGTAAAAACAACCCAATAGGTAGTCGCAACACCGGCCTGACCAGCCAGCATCTCGGGGGT
>NZ_LXIE01000018.1 GCF_001641085.1 Aequorivita soesokkakensis
ACAGTTGCCGTATTTAAGGTAAAGTCCGTATCCGCTGGAACCGTGATATCAAAGGCGATTCGCTGGGCCTGGTTGGAAGAGGTTGTGTACCCGTTCTCAAAAGCATTCTCAGGGTTGTCCTGGCTGCAAGGGCTTCCCCCGCCTCCACCACCGCCACTTGCAGTAACGATTTCAACATCCCATCCGCCATAATCAACTACGGCAGTTGCATGGAAAAAGAAAAAGAAATTTCCCGAGACTGAAGTAAATGTTGAAGAGCCATGTGATGCAATCATATCAGCCAATGTAATATCACCATCGTTTGGGCCACCAGCTCCATTATCATATAATAATGTTCCTGTGGCGTCTGTTCCATCATAAATTCTTAAATAATCAAAATTTCCAAAAACACTAAAAAATTGAAAATCAATTTCACTTACTCCCAATAAAGTGGTTTGGGTATCGCATCCACAATTGGGATAGTTTCCAGGAGTACCTCCAACACTGCTACCACCTGGCCCTCCCGGATCAAAAAAATGATCACCCACTGATGGACTGAAAGTTTCTGTAGCACCAGCCACTGGAATAATATCCGCTTGTGGATTTCTGTTACCGTAATCTTGAGGAGAAACATTGTAATCTAAAGGTCGGTTTGCCACCGCTAATTGATGGGCAAGAATCTCTTCCTGTATCTCTGATTGAAAAAGTAAATTTGATGATGCTACCGGTGCTTTTTTATTATAAAAAACAGGGTTGTTACCTCCCAAAGATGCCGCGCCTTTCGGTTGAATATTTAAATTCATTAAAGGTTTAGCGACTTTTTGGTTCACGTGAAGCGGATTGTTAATCCCATTCCCGTTTGCCATTACTCCAATAGGATTTGATCTATCCTTTAGAGCATCATTAGCTTGCACAGCTTGTTTTTGTTGCTGATGGTTAATCATGGGACTATCTGTCCCACTTAATTTTGCATCAGTTTGGCTATAACCTATAGCACATACCATCAGCAAAATTAGCATGGTAATTTTTTTCATAATTAAAACAGTTTAGTTAGTAATCATTTTAAATAATCAGTAGTCATTTTAAACAACTAAATCTATTCCAAAAAAAGCAAATATCAAAGCTTTTATCAATAAGAATTTCAATACGTTATCAATAATCAATCAAATTAACATTTATGCAAATAAATCGGAAATCGGAAAGCCTATTCGGGAGGGCCCTTTTTTAAAACACGCGGATTGAAGGCTAGGCTTTTGGGCACAAAAAAACCACCCGCACTTGGCGGGTGGTTCAAATCATAAACAAAGGCTCTCTAGGGCACTAGTCCTTGAGCACCTTGTAAGTGCCTATCTGGCCGTTGACGCTCACCTTCATCAGGTAGGTGCCCGGGCTGAGTGCCGAAACATCCAGCTGTGAGCTGGTGGCATCAACACGGCTGTCCATCACCCGTTGCCCCAATAGGTTGTAGATCGACACATTCTCGATGTTGTCCACACTTCTCAGGTTAAGCACCCCGGTGGTCGGGTTCGGGTAATAGCTGAAGCCAGCTATGGTATTGTCAGCGGTGCCAAGGTTCGTCCCATCTATCACTATGTCGGTAACGGCACCATTGTTCAGCACGAACACATAGTATGCCTGGCCGGCAAGGGTGAAGATAGAGGCCGAGGTGCCCGGCAGGCACTGGTTCGTGTTCTG
>NZ_LXIE01000019.1 GCF_001641085.1 Aequorivita soesokkakensis
TACCCGTTCTCAAAAGCATTCTCAGGGTTGTCCTGGCTGCAAGGGCTTCCCCCGCCTCCACCAATCGGTGCGCAGTCGCCCTCGAAGTTGTAAACAATGTCGTTGCCCGCGATGATCAGCCAGGTAACGCCCGCATCCGGTGAAAAATAAGCGTCGAAGCCCTCAATGGTTGCAGTGGTAGAACTGATAAATCCATTGCCAGCGGTAACATTCACGGTAAAAACAACCCAATAGGTAGTCGCAACACCGGCCTGCCCAGCCAGCATCTCGGGGGT
>NZ_LXIE01000020.1 GCF_001641085.1 Aequorivita soesokkakensis
CAAACTCTTTTTTTAAGCAACGTTCAGCTTTTCCCCTATTGTTTGTTTCCCTATGTCAAGATATTTTCCCGGCGGATGCTGGGGGGCATTAGTAGATTAGGAGCTTGGAATTAGTACAGACTAATCCCTACAACCTGATCCCTAATACCGATAACTAAGGTGGTTATAGCGACGGGGCTCACCTCTTACCTTTCCGAACAGAGAAGTTAAGCCCGTTTGCGCCGATGGTACTGCATCTCGTGGGAGAGTAGGTCGCCGCCTTCCTTTAAAGCCTTCACCATTTATTTGGTGAAGGCTTTTTTTATGGAACAAAACTAAAGGTCTGTGGTTATGATATTGGTGTTCGGAATAAATAGTGCTAAAAGATATAAAACTTCTATGTATATTATTCTAAAAGAGATGTTCTCTCTTAGCATCCATCTAAAACAAAGCATCTATAATTCACTCCCTAAAAGATAAAGAGTTTTGTAAGTGACTCCCTAAATATCTATTCTCTAAATAAGATAAGCTAATATCACAGCAACTATAACTGCGGTCATTTTAGTAAGATTAAATTTGTGATTTTTTGAACTTTCAAAGAGAATTGTTGTTGAAACGTGAAGAAAAATTCCAATAACCATTGCAGTTATTTGAGTTTCGTATTGATGTACAAAATTGTAATTTGTAGAAATGAAACTGCCCAAAGGCGTCATTAAAGCAAAAAAGAATAAAAAGAATAGCGTAGTGGACTTTCTATATCCAGCTGTTATAAAAAAGAAAGATAGAATTATAGCCACCGGAATTTTATGTATTATAATTGCAAGCAACAGATTATTTTCTTCTGAAATAGGGAAACCTTCCATAAATGCATGAACACTAAGGCTGACAAACAAAATCCAAGGGAAATGCTTGTTTTCAGAATGCAAATGAACGTGCCCATGTTCCGCACCTTTGGAGAAAAACTCCAGAAATATTTGCAATAATATACCGAGCATTATATATACACCTATACTTTTTGAAGGAGTTTCAAAAACTTCAGGTAAAAGCTCAAAAACAGTTATGGATAAAAGGAATGCGCCACTAAAAGCTAGAAAAACTTCCATATTTCGCAATTCCTTTTTCTTTAGGAATAATGCAATAAAATAGCCTACGGCCACAGCTAAAAATAGCAGTAAATAATTCATCAATTAAAAATTAGAATTAATCTTCCCGAAGTGTTTTTATCAAAAGCTTCCAGTTGATAGTTTCCGAAAACTTGTTTCAGTTCAACTTTTGCCTCTTCAAAATAAAGTTTAAAATCTTCCAAGGTCAAGGCTTTTACACGTTCAGTATAAAAATAGTCTTTTCCATTATCATTGAAACGGATGTCTTTTAAGATATAGCCATCTTCAACATATTTTTCAATATGAAAAACGATATCGCCTACTTTCTTTTTCTCTGAGGAAACTAATTTTTTAATAGCTAATTCAACATTTAAAAAATCAATTACTCCAAATCCATTGGGTTTTAGCTCTGCTTTTATGGCTTTTATGGTTCTAAGATTATCTATTTCGTTTTCAAAATATCCAAAACTGGTAAACAAATTAAAAACCGCATCAAATTTCTTCGGATATGGTAAACACATATCGTGAACTTCAAAATGAAGTTTTGGTTTTTCATATTGCTTGGCATAAGCAATGCTCTCTTTGGAAAGATCTACACCAGTTACATCAAAACCTTGTTTATATAAATATTTGGAGTGCCTACCTCGCCCGCAAGCAAGGTCTAGTATAGAGTCATTTTTCTGTAGATTCAAATAGTTGGTGAGCGTATTCATAAATAACGCCGCTTCCCTATGGCCTCTATCCTTGTATAGCAGATGATAATATGGCGTGTTAAACCACGAAGCGTACCAATTGTCCTTTTCTTTTTGCATACTTATCGTTTCGCCCTGCTAAAATACTGTATTTTTGCAGGAAATCTGTTTATATAGTATGGTAAAGAATTTTAAAATGGTGGCCAAAACCCTTTTCGGGATGGAAGAACTTCTTGCACAGGAACTTCGCCAATTGGGCGCTTCTGAAATTGAAATTGGTACGCGAAACGTTTCTTTTGAAGGTGACACGGGATTTATGTACAAGGCAAATTTATGCTGTAGAACGGCCATTAAAATCCTTAAACCCATCACGGCTTTCAATATTTTTACTGAAGAAGATCTTTATAAGAAAATATACGAAATGCCTTGGGAAAATTATATGGATGTGAAAGGCACATTGGCCGTAAACGCAACTGTTTTTTCTGATGTTTTCACGCATTCACAGTATATTGCCCTGAAAACGAAAGATGCTATCGTTGATAGATTTAGGGATAGGGAAGGAGTGCGGCCAGATGTAGATTTGGACCATCCCACGCTTCGCATAAATATTCACATTGACAGAAATATTTGTACGGTTTCACTGGATAGTTCCGGGGAATCGTTGCACAAACGCGGCTATAAGGTAGAAAGTACTTTGGCTCCTATAAATGAAGTGCTGGCCGCCGGAATTATAATGCTTTCGGGCTTTCAGGGACAATGCAATTTCCTCGATCCAATGTGCGGTAGTGGAACTTTTCTTACCGAAGCAGCAATGATAGCCTGCAATATTCCTCCAAACTTAAACCGCGAGGAATTTGGTTTTGAAACCTGGCCCGATTTTGATGTGGATCTTTATGAAAAAATTGAAGACGCCGCATTGAAGAAAGTTCGGGATTTTCCGCATAAAATTTATGGATTTGATACCGATCCGGTTGCAATTCATAAAGCTAAGGAAAACATCAAAAGCGCCAATCTGCAGGATTTTATTGAAGTGAAGCAGCAGAATTTTTTCGAAAGTGAAAAGGAAAATGATAAATCTTTGTATATCGTTTTCAATCCTCCGTATGACGAGCGTATTTCTTTAACCGATGTTGAAAATTTTTACAGTTCCATCGGAAATACACTAAAACGGGGCTATCCCGGAACACAGGCTTGGATGATTACCTCAAATATGGAAGCGTTGAAATTTGTTGGGCTTCGTCCATCCACAAAAATCAAACTTTTTAACGGAAAACTGGAAGCTAAATTGGTGCGGTACGAAATGTATGAGGGCAGTAAAAAAGCCAGTAAACAGTAAGCAATTAACAATTAGCAATGAATAATAAACAGTTGTTTATTTTAAAGCTTTTGGATTTTGTCTTTTGATACTTCTTTCTTTTTGAAAATTGGAATTAAATACGAAATAGAGTAGCCATACCCAACCCCAAACTTACTGTAATCATAAGTTCTATTAAAGCCCGGAATATAAAGATTCCCGAAATTTTCTGGTTCATCTTCCGTGATTTTTCTTTTTAATTGGGCATTAATGGAGAGATAAAGATTGTTCAATATTTCGGTTTTAACACCAACTATCAATTCAGCCCAATGCGCTGTTAAACCAGTAAATTCTTGGGGTTCATAAATTGTTTGTGTTGGAAAAGCGGGATTGTCTGTATAAATTCTGTAACTGGTAAGTTCTTGCTTAAAGGTTGAGAAACCATAGCGAAGCCCCAGCGTAATAGCATTTTCCATTCCCAACCAATTATCATAAGCGTTGTAATCAAATCCTATTTTTGCATAGCTTCCGCTTGTTGTTGAAGAAACATACGGTTCTATCCAATCTTTAGTTTCATTTCCAATTTCTACTGCTGCATAAAACTTTTTTGTAACCCTAAAATCGCCCATTACTTCAAAACCAGAATAGCCGTCTTCAATCAGCGTTCTTAAAGGTTTGGCCAAATCTACGCCCACACGAATTCCGTATTTTTCAATTTTTGGAATTGTATCGTTTGATTTTTCATTTTTCTTCTGCGCCATTAAATTTTGGGCGCTAAAAAAAAGACTAATGAAAAATAGTAAGGTGAGCTTTATTTTCATCATTAACTGTATCTCTTCTTATTAAAATATCTTGAATCCAATTATCCGCTCCTTCTTCCTCTAGAGTCACTTCCAAATTGTCAAATTCTGTTTTAAATCCACAGGCGCGGTTCACATATCCATTGTAGCGTCTGTATGAAAAGACTATGCTGTCTTCATTTACGATGGTATCTGTTTCTGTGATTGTGGTTCTTACAAACTTATATTTTGTAAAATCAGCATTTGTATTTAACGGAATGGCTATGGAATCTGTGGTAGTTCGCGCTAAAACCACAACAGAATCCGCATAATTTGTTATTACGCTTAAACCTTCAACATCCTTTCTATTTGCTTGGTTCACGATATCGTTAAAGGTAATGATCAAGTTTGACGTAGTTGCCGTTCCCTCTGGGCATATATCATCTTTGGTGCAGCCTTTAAAGGCGAAGATTATGAGGATGAGTACAATGGTTTTTTTAATCATATTTTAATTTTCGTTTGCTGAAAAATCAGCGCTTTTCCAAAAGTACAACATTTTCTACGTGATGTGTCTGTGGAAACATATCAACCGGCTGCACTCTCGTCACTTTATATTTTGAATCCAAAAGCGCCAAATCCCGGGCTTGGGTCGCGCTGTTGCAACTTACGTAAACAATCTTTTCAGCACCTAAATTCAATAATTGGGAAACAACGTCAGCGTGCATCCCGTCCCGTGGTGGGTCTGTGATAACAATATCCGGCTTTCCGTGGGTGTTTATGAATTCTTCGTTGAAAACCTTTTTCATATCGCCCACGTAGAATTCAACGTTTTCTATATTGTTTAATTGCGCATTTTCCTTTGCCGCTGAAATGGCATCGGGAACAGCTTCAACTCCAATAACCTTTTTTGCTTTTTTTGCAACAAATTGTGCAATGGTTCCCGTTCCCGTATAAAGATCATAAACCAGCTCATTTCCTGTTAAACCAGCAAAATCGCGGGTTATTTTGTAAAGCTCGAAAGCTTGCTCGCTGTTGGTTTGGTAAAAGGATTTGGCATTTATCTTAAATTTTAAACCCTCCATTTCCTCAAAAATATGATCCCTTCCGTGGAAAAGTTCTATTTCCTGATCGTAAAGCGTATCATTTCCTTTGGAATTTATTACATATAAAAGTGAAGTTATCTGCGGAAATTCTTCAGCAACGGCATCCAATAATAATTTTCTATTCTCTTCATCTTCGTGAAAAAACTGCACCAACACCATCACTTCTCCCGTGGAAGTGGTGCGAAGCATCAACGTTCGTAAAAACCCTTCCTGATTTCGTGTATTGAAAAAAGAAAGATTTAATTCTTCCGCCTTCGCTTTTATAAAATCACGGATCGCATTACTTGGGTCTGCTTGCAGATAACAAATGTCCAAATCCAAAATCTTGTCCCACATTCCGGGAATGTGAAAACCCAAGGCATTTCGGTTTTCAATCACTTCCCCGCTTTTAATCTGTTCCAGCGTCAGCCATTTGTTGTCACTAAAACTGAACTCCATTTTATTCCTATAAAAATATTGCTTTTCAGAACCGAGAATAGGCTGAAATTCCGGCAATTCAATTTTACCGATGCGCTGCAGGTTTTGTGCAACTTCTTTCTGCTTGTAAAAAAGTTGATGCTCATAACCCATATTTTGCCATTTGCACCCGCCACAAACCCCAAAATGCGGACAAACAGCTTCAACCCTTTTTTCGGAATATTTTGAAACTGAAAGCACCGAAGCTTCATAAAAAGCTTTCTTTTTTTTGAAAGTTTGCACCGTAACCACATCGCCCGGCACAGCATTGTCTATAAAAACAACCCTTCCGTCCGGCGCTTTTGCAACGGCTTTTCCTTTTGCCCCAGCATCAATCACTTCCAGATTTTCTAAAACCACTCTATTGTTTTTTCTCGCCATAGGCGCAAAAATAGTATAATTGTTAGGTTTAAATCCTGTTAAGGCGTCAAAAAATGTGGGATTAATTTAGTAATTTGCAAGCCACGGAGGATTCCGCTCCGCATAGCAGGAATTACTTAAATTTTACTTCAAATTATTACAATCTTATGTCAGTTTTAGAACAAAAAGCTTCGCAGCAAGCTATCGATTTAGAAAACAAATACGGTGCCCACAACTATCACCCGCTTCCTGTGGTTTTGAGCAGGGGGGAAGGTGTGTATGTTTGGGATGTGGACGGCAAGAAATATTATGATTTTCTTTCGGCATATTCCGCGGTGAACCAAGGGCATTGCCATCCAAAAATTGTGGGAGCAATGACCGAGCAGGCAAAAACATTAACCTTAACATCTCGTGCTTTTTATAACGATATGCTTGGAAAGTATGAAAAATTTGCTTGCGAGTTTTTCAGTTTTGACAAATTGCTTCCTATGAATACGGGCGCCGAAGCTGTGGAAACCGCTTTGAAAATCTGTAGAAAATGGGCTTATGAGAAGAAAGGCATTGAAGCAAACGATGCCGAAATTGTAGTTTGTGAAGGTAACTTCCACGGAAGAACAACCACAATTATTTCTTTTAGCAACGATCCCGTAGCGCGAAAGAATTTTGGCCCTTATACCGACGGATTTATAAAAATAGAATACGACAATCTTGAAGCGCTTGAAAAACATTTGGAAAGCAATAAAAACATTGCTGGTTTCTTGGTGGAACCAATTCAAGGTGAAGCGGGCGTTTATGTGCCTTCTGAAGGATATTTGAGCAAAGCAAAAGCTTTGTGCGAAAAACACAACGTACTTTTTATTGCGGACGAAGTGCAAACAGGAATAGCCCGAACCGGAAAACTTTTAGCCGTTGATCACGAAAATGTGAAGCCGGACATTTTAATTCTTGGGAAAGCGATGAGTGGTGGGGCGTACCCCGTTTCCGCGGTTTTGGCGAATGACGAAATTATGGGCGTTATAAAACCCGGCACACACGGTTCCACTTTTGGTGGAAATCCTGTGGCTGCTGCCGTTGCAATTGCTGCCTTGAGTGTGGTTAAAGATGAAAACCTCGCTGAAAATGCGGAACGCCTTGGAAAACTTTTCCGAAGTGAATTAAATAAATATATTGAAACCAGCAATATTGCTACTTTGGTTCGCGGAAAAGGTTTGCTGAATGCTGTTGTTATTAACGACTCCGAAGACAGTGACACTGCTTGGAATATCTGCTTAAAACTTCGCGACAACGGGCTGCTTGCAAAACCTACACACGGAAACATTATTCGTTTTGCGCCGCCATTGGTAATGAACGAAGAACAGTTGATGGATTGCGTGGCAATAATCATTGAAACCCTAAAAGGATTTGAAAAATAAAAGGTCGCAGCTACACTCGATTTCACACATTAAAAAACGGCCCCGATTTTTATCGGGGCCGTTTCCTTTTTAAATGGGAAAAATTAATCCAAGACGGAACGGACTAATATTTTATTGATTGTGAACAATAGCTTTGTAATCTATTGAAACATCATCAGAAGTCATTAGTTTTACTAAATATACACCATCACTTAAGTTTCCGGTGTAGAAGCTATACTTATTGTCGTCTCCAAGATTCTTTTCAGAAATAACCAATTTCCCGCTCATATCATACACAGAAGCTGTTTTAATAGTGTACCCTTCTGGGTTTCTGATTTCCAACTGATGCTGTGGATTGTTTTGGAAGAACGTTACGTTTGCACGAACAAGCTCAGTTCTTTCCACTTCGGTTTTTGGAGTATCCAATTTAATATACGGACTGCGGAAAACGATAAAGAATCTGTTCTCATAAACACCTTCTGGCAATGTCAAGGTAACGCGCGCACCATTTATAGCTAAAGCCTTATAGGTATTTTCTTGACTGTCATAAAGATAAACGTGCTGATAAGGTTTCTTTACTTCTTCCTTAACGCGCAATTCAATATCGGTTTGTTTATCAAGGGTGAAAGCGAAAGGTATTTGTTTATTAACATCATAATTAACAGCGTTAATTACATAAGGTAATTTTGGCTCATTATCATTCCCAACAGGGAAATAAGCATCCGCTTTTAAATCTCTTGGGCTGCGACCATCAAGACCACGGTCATAACCGTCGGTAGCTTGGTCGTAAAAAGTAAGAAGCAGGTCTCTTGTTAAAGCTCTATCAAAAATAGCATACAAGCGCAATTGAGCTGGTCTGTAATCTACAGTTTGTGGGGTTGTTGAAGTTGATAATGTAGGGCCGCTCAAATCGTTTTCAGTAGTGTTATTTTCTCCTTCCGGTCTTTGGAAAATAGAACCTGGTAAAACACCCTCCTTAAAAAATACACGGTGTGAGTTTTTAATGGTGATTGGGCCATTGGCATCCCCCATAAACATGATGCCTTGCCCCACGGGAGCAAAGCGCTTGTTTTGGTCGGCACCTCCAGGTCCGGTTGATGTACCAACTGTTGTACCGTCTTCCTTATAAATATAGAAAGGTGCGGCAGCATAACTACCCATATTGTCTCCATCATAAGGATCGCCGTCGGTATCTTCAAGCCCAGGAGTATATACGCCATAACCATAAGGCTTGCCGTTGTAATTGTGGGAACCCGTAACGGTTCTATCTTCATCATAATACCAAAATGTTCCTAATTCTTGATTGTCTGGCAAATCCCAATAAAGCTTATTAAGGTCCAAGGCTGAAGGATACGGGTTTCCGGAAAGGGTCATCAAACCATTGCCCATATCGATAGTGAAACTTCCGCTGTTTGGTCTTCCACGGAATTCATACAATTGGTCGTGATTTGAACCAGGGTCACCGGGAGCGGGAGCTGTTCCAACATTAACACCTTTCATAGTAAAACCCCAGCCCGGAAGGGCATAGTTGGAGCCATTCAATCTATTGTAATCTTCACCGGCTTCAGTTCCCGGTACTTCGTGGGTATAGACCCAACGTTTGGAGATGGTAAGTGCAGGGTTAGTATAGCCATTATCACCAGTTATCAAAGTTGTTTGTCTTGCACTGGTACCTATGCCGGGCACAGCGTTTGTATCTTCATACATACTGCGAAGCCCGAAATTTTTATTATTTCCGTAGGTCATAGCTTGTGTTGCCGCTGGGTTACCCACGGGCGAGCACCAATAATAGTATGCCCAAGAGTTTGTAACAGGCGTATTTTGCTGTACGGAAAGAAAGCCATCGCCAGTATTGCTAGAGGTAGCTCCAGACTGGATTAGCTGTGCGTTGTTGCGCAGGTAGATACTGGCCTCGGTAGCTGCGGTAGGGTTAGGCGTAAGATTAACATCCTGCGCCACGTAAAGCACTTCGTTGTTCACATACACATAGGAATCCGCAGTACCATTAGGCTTTACGGTCAACTGTGCCATTGCACCAACTGATGTTAAAAGTAATGTAGAAAAGAGTAGTAGGTTTTTCATATTTTTACAGTTTTTAAAAGCTTTGATGTGGGGCAACAAAACCTTTTTTGACGGTTTAAATTTAAAAATAATATTCAATATACAGTATAGTTTACTGCAAAATACGTAAAATTTTCGTTGTTAGGCGTTTAAGAACGATTAATCGTAAAGCAGAAAGGAATTTTAAATTCGAAAAAAAAAATAGAAAAAATGAAGAAAGGCGATAAGGTTTCGGTGCTCGATGATGCTATTTCAGGCGTGGTTACAGCGGTTCGCGGAAATATGGTTACTATAGAAACCACAGATGGATTTGAGCTTGATTTTTCAAAAGAAGAACTCATTGTGATGGACGGCTCTCTTTCCAAAAAAGATTTGTCGCGGATGGATGTTTCTTCAATCGTGTCGGAAAAAAATTACAAAAAACCCGGAAAAACGCAGCGAGTGAAACCGAAGGAGCGCAGTTTGCCACCAATGGAAGTAGATTTGCACATCCATCAATTGGTGCCAAAAAGCCGCGGACTCAATAATTATGAAATGCTTACCATTCAGCTTGACGCTGCAAAAAGGCAATTGGAGTTTGCCATTTCAAAACGAATCCAAAAGGTGGTTTTTATACACGGTGTGGGCGAGGGTGTTTTGCGAACCGAACTGGAATATCTTTTTGGGCGTTATGACAACGTAAAATTCTACGATGCCGATTACCAAAAATACGGCCGTGGCGCTACCGAGGTGTATATCTTTCAAAACCCAAAAGGGTAGGTTTTATGGCAAAAATTCTGGCCTAATGGTTTTGTCTTTGATTTCCACATTTTCAATCGCACCCATATTTATGGTTTCTTGGGTAATTTCCTCTTCGCCTTTTACAAGCACTAAATTTTTAAGCGTAATGTTCACGCTTTTATAAATTTTATAGGTGTGCACACGGTATCGGTTTATGTCATAATCATTTGCAACGGCAGCATTCAAATAATCCGGGCCAACGGAAGAATCTGTAACGTCGTTTGTTGGATCTAAATCCCCATCTTTATCTTCATCGCGGGTAAGAACGCCATCGTTATCATCATCAGGGTCAAGATGATCGGGTATTCCATCGCCATCACTATCTCTTGGAACTCCGTCGTCCAGCTCGCGCACGGTGGGTACATTGTCTCCATCGTCGTCCAAATCATAAATATTTGGAAGTCCATCGCCGTCTGTATCACCGCTCTCTTCACTATCGGTAGGTAGGCCGTCAAAATCATCATACACAAAAGTGACCACAAAATCAACAGTTCCTGAAGCTGCAATATAGTCCACCGTTACATTCGGGCTGGTTGGCGGGATGCTGCTGCAAAAATAGGAAGTGCCCAACGCGCCATCATAAGTTCTGTAGTTTACAAAATTTGATGTGCCATTTAGCGTGAAAACTCTTGTGCCAGAGGGTTTATAGATGCTGTCCATTGTGCCAAGTCTTAGCGAAAGGCTCTCCAGTGCGTCGGGGTTTACTTTGTAAAAAACATAGTTGCCCACGCCCCCGCAATTTTTCAGTTCGGCATCGTCAAAGTTGAAAGTTGTTACAATAATATCGCCGTCATCGCAGCTTTGCAAAAGGAGGGAGGCTATAAAAAGGAAAAGAATTTTTTTCATTGGAAACTTAAAATCGTCAATGGTACAAAGTAACGCATTTCTTTTTAACTGAAACGATGGCAAAACTGTTTTAATATGTATTTTTGCGAACCAAAAACAACGGAGCGCAATTTGTTCCCATCACAATAGAACTCGATTTATAATCGTTTTCCGTGAAAAATTTTGCCCAATGAAGAAAGTATATTTTGATAGTGCGGCCACAACGCAGCTTCGGGATGAAGTTATTAATTGCATCACCGAAGTATTAAAAACAGAATACGGAAATCCCTCATCTACACATTCTTACGGAAGGTCTTCCAAATCATTACTTGAAAGTGCCCGAAAGGATATTGCAAAACATTTAAATGTAAGTGCCAGCGAAATTATTTTCACTTCCGGCGGCACGGAAGCCGATAATTTAATACTTGTTAGTGCTGTTCGCGATTTGGGCGTAAAGCGAATAATTTCAAGTAAAATTGAACACCACGCCATATTGCATACCTTGGAATGGCTGCAAAAAGAATACGGTACAGAAGTAGTGTACGTAAACCTCGATAATTGTGGCCACGTGGACCACGGGAATTTGGAAAGCCTTTTGGCGGCTTCTTCCGAAAAGACCTTGGTAAGCTTGATGCACGTAAACAATGAAGTGGGGAATGTGTTGGATTTAAAGGCTGTTGCGTTGCTGTGCAAAAAACACAATGCGCTGTTCCATAGCGATACCGTTCAATCCGTTGGGCATTTTGAATTGGATTTTTCAGAAATACCAATCGATTTTGCGGCTGCTGCTGCGCATAAATTCCACGGGCCAAAAGGAGCTGGGTTTGCTTTTATTCGAAAAAACTCAGGATTGCGTTCTCTAATTCATGGCGGGGAGCAAGAAAGAGGCTTGCGAGCTGGCACCGAAGCGGTATATGCTATTGCGGGAATGGCGGAAGCCTTGAAAATATCCTATCAAAATCTTGAAAAGGAAAGAAACTATATTACTGAATTAAAAAGCTATTTTAAGGAACAGCTTTCCGCAAATATTCCGGGAGTAAAATTTAACGGTAGCTGTGGTGATAATGAACGCAGCACTTATACCTTATTGAATGTTTGTTTACCAATTTCCGCTGAAAAGGCGATGTTGCTATTGTTCCAACTGGATTTAAAAGGAATTGCCTGTTCAAAAGGAAGTGCCTGCCAGAGCGGGGCTGAGGGCGGTTCGCATGTTCTGAACGCCATTCTTTCCGCAGAAGATCTTCAAAAACCTTCGCTTCGTTTTTCCTTCTCCAGTTTCAATACAAAAGAAGAAGTTGATTATGTTGTAGCTGTTTTGAAAGAATTTATAGATAATGGAATAATTTAGTTTACTGATCAGAGTAAAACAAAATGCGACTAATCCATACTCTATTCATACTCTATTCATACTCTATTCATCCTTGATCCATAAGACAGAGTTTAATAATCTATTGCCATAAAAGAAAGTATTGGCTTAAAGCGATATTGATTCTTGCCTATCAAATTTCGGGTAAAATCAATCTTTTTTCTATAGAATTAAAATTTAGATGTAATCCGCACATTGAAAACTCGAGGGGATAAATAGTTTGGAATTGAATACTGCACTTTGGTGTAAACGTCCCTTACAAAGGTGTTTGTAATGGAGTTTTGCACATCAAAAATGTTGAATATTTCTGCGCCAATGGTCAGTTCCTTAAACGGTTTTAACCAGCCGCTATCGTGCAATTTGTTTTCGTCCACAATTACATAGCTCACCCCAAGATCGGCGCGTTTGTAATCCGGCAAACGAACTTGATATTTGTACGGATCCGCATAACTAGGCGAACCACCCGGAAGACCGGTGTTATAGGTAAGATTCAAATACATTTTAAGCGAAGGAATAACTTTTACATAATCCTGGAATAGCATACCAAACTTCAAGCGCTGGTCCGTAGGGCGGAAGATGTAGCCACGGTCATCAATGTTTTCCTCAGTTTTCAAATAACCGAAACTCAACCAACTTTCCGTGCCGGGAACAAACTCTCCGGCAAGACGTAAATCAAGTCCGTAGGCGTATGCAACGGCATTATTTGTAGCGCGATAGCGAATACGGACGTTTTCTAAAGTATATGGGTTTACGTCGGTTAGATGCTTGTAATATATTTCAGAATTAAATCTAAACTTACGGTCCCACATTTTGAAACTGTAATCATTTCCGAAAACAATATGGATTGATTTCTGTGCTTTTACACCGGGGCGAACCGTTCCAGAGGAATCGCGCAATTCGCGATAAAAAGGAGGTTGGTGATATACCCCCCCGGAAAGACGGAAAAGCATATCCATTTCCCAATCAGGTTTTAAGGAAACCTGCGCCCGTGGGCTAAAAACGGTTTGTGTAGTGCTTGTAATTCCTTTGCCGCTTACAGTCCAGTTATGGGCACGAACACCAGCATTTAACCAAAGCTGACTGTTTCCTAAATTAGTTTTTCGGCTCCATTGTGCATAACCGGAAATACGGTCTATTTGTGCATCGTTAATGGCGCGAACATTTGTATAGGGCTCAATGGGCGAGGCGTAAGGCTCGTAAGGTTGGTTGTTCGGCGGAAAAATAGGTGGACGGATGGAAAATCCAGCAGAGTCAATCACTTCATATTCCTGCACGCGATCGCGAATATCCTCACGGGTATATTTAATGCCGTATTCAATATTGTTTTCTTCGAGGGAAAGATTGCCTTTATGTTCTACATTCAGAATAAGTGCATCCAAATCATTTCGTGCATGTGTAAGTTGACCACCAATGCCTTCACTGAATTCAACTTCTCCTAAATTTTCGTCGCCAATACTTGTGTTTACTTGACCTAAACGGTATTCTGCAAGAATGTCATAATATTCCTGTTCGGTAGTTTGGTAAAGCGAAGCAATAAATTTTGCGGTATAATTATCTGAAACCACCCAAGTGGATTTCAGTGCGCCAAAATAAGTGTTGTATCTGTCTTCTTCACGACCTTCATAAAATACCAATAAAGCGATTGGATCTGTTATGGTTCCAAAATTTGTTTGGCGCGTAAGCGGTCTATAATTGTATTCGTTTATGGAAACATTTCCCAAAAAGCTAAGCTCAAATTTGTTGGTGAACTTATAGGTTAAATAGGTTTGCGCATCCGCAAACTTTGGACGATAATTGGTTTCGGTTTCCTTTGCATTTACTAAAAGACTGTTATCGCGATAGCGAAGCCCAACGATTCCTGAAAGACGTCCATTATTTGAAATATCTTTAATTGAACCACTAGCTCCCAAAAGACTTAAATCCAATGAAGCGCCAAAAGCAACAGGACGTTCATAAGTTATATCCAAAACTGAGGAAAGTTTGTCGCCATATTTCGCTTGAAATCCTCCGGAAGAAAAATTAACATTACTTGTTAAATCGCTGTTTACAAAACTTAAACCTTCCTGTTGCCCACTTCTTATAAGAAAGGGACGATACACTTCAATTTCGTTTACGTAAACAAGGTTTTCGTCATAATTTCCACCACGAACCGCATATTGAGTGCTTAATTCGTCCGTTTTGTTAACTCCAGGAAGCGTTGAAAGTAAATTCTCAACTCCAGCATTACCACCCACCATTTTTTGAGCAAGCTCGGGAGAGATAGTTATGACACCTTCAATTCGTCTATTTTCCCGACCTGAAATTACTACTTCACTAATCTGCTCAATAGTAGTATTCATCACAGGGTTTAATTGATAATCTTCTGCTGGAGAAAGATTCAAAGTGATCTGAATTTTTTTATGTCCAACATGAGAAAAAGTAACGATAACATCTTGTTTGGAAGGAATTTCTAACAGATAAACACCATTAAAATCTGAAATTGTTCCAGCATCATCATAAGTTACGTTTACTCCAGAAAGTGGAATATTGTTTTCGTCTAAAATTACTCCTCTAACGACTGCTTTTTGAGCAAATACAACGGTTGCGAAAAAAAAGAATAGGAGTGTAAGCGGTAGTTTGATTGTTTTCAAAAGCAAGGGTTAGGGTTGTTTTCTGAAAAATTTTGCTTCAAATGTAGCACTATTTCCAACATTATCTATAACAATAAGTTTCAAATTATTTTCAGATTCAAGATTCACATTATCATTGAAATTATATGTTAGAACGTTTTTTTTGTAATCATATTCCATCAAAATAAATTTTCCGTTGATTGTTGCGCGGTAGGAACTTATTCCGCTTAGATCGTCCGTAATTTTTATTTGCAGAAAATTTTGGTTGCTGATCCATTTGCCATCAGAGAAATTGACCGGTTTTATAGTTGGCGGTGTGGTATCTGAAGCTACTATGTAATCGCCAAATGTTCTGGTTTTGCCTGTTAATTTATCACCATTTCGAGAAGATGAATTGTAATAGGGTTGGCCTCTATAGTTTAATCTTCCTATATAAAGTTTATCCCTGTCCGCTTCATTATAAGCCGAAATATCTGCTGTAATTGAAATATTTGAGTGAATAGGAATTAAGTCCTCGTGAAATTTTAGGGTATCGCCTTTCGCCTCAATATTTAAATAGGTATCTTCATACAAACTATTCGCGGGAATATAAATGCTGAACTTGCCTTTGGTTATTGAAGTGGCGTGGTCTGCATAAATGAAATCCTCCGTTTTTTCAACATTTTTTGGTTCTAATATTTCCTGTTTTTTGCCTTTAATGGGGATGGTAACCAAAATGCTATTTCCCTTAAAATCGTCAACTTCAATAGTATAAATTGAATTGAGGCTGTCTGCGACGGTTATAAACCCATTTTCATCCTCTTTTGTAATGATGCTCAACGGATTGTTTTTCTCCCTAAAAAGCTTTTGCACCATACTTTTATTGGTTTCGTAATAATTATAATCTGTATAGCGGTTCAAATAGCGTGTTTCTGAAAAAGAGAATTTGTTGAACAGCACTTCAAATTTTTCGGTGCCGTTACAGGTGGTCTTTATTTTATAGGAACCATTTTTGTTTGAAGCCCCGTCCTGCTGATCATAAGTTGTGATTCCAAACCCAATTTTTCCAAAGGCAGTAAGGTTTTCTGCCTTGTAACTGCCGTCCTTTTGTTTGCTTAGTTTCAGTTTTGTTCTATTCTGGCTTTGGTTTATTTGGGCATCCTCGCTAATTGGGTACGCAAAAAGTGCACTGACAATTGGCGTTTTTGAATCTGGGATTTCTATTCCGAAAAGAAGTGGGTTCATTGGTCGCTGTGAGGAATCGCGGATTTCAAAATGTAAATGTGGGCCGCCGCTGCCACCCGTATTTCCCGAATAGGCAATTATATCTCCTTTTTTTACGGGCAAAAGGGTTTTGTCCGGAAAAAGCTCCACTTCAAAAGTTTCCTTTTTATACTGGGTATCTTTTACGTATTTTTCAATTTCGCCTGCATAGCTTCGCAAATGTCCATAAACAGTAGTGTAACCGTTTGGGTGAAGAATATAAAGTGCCTTTCCGTAGCCATAATGCTGCACTTGAATTCTGCTCACATAACCATCTGCTGGAGCGTATACTGGAAGTCCCTCTTTTTGGTTGGTTTTAATGTCTAAGCCACTATGAAAATGGTTGGCGCGCATTTCGCCAAAATTGCCTGCAAGCACTAAATTAACATCCAGCGGATTAGAAAAATAATCCGTTGGAATGTCTGTCTGGGAATGTAAAAAGCCGCCTAAAAAAAGGAGCAACATAAAAATTTTATTCATAGAGCAAAAATAAGAATACGCTATAACTAAATGGGGAGAGGGGCGATTTATTGTGCGCAATATTCAATATTACAAAAAATAATAGAAAACTGCTTGCTTATTAGGGATGGTATGCTAACTTTGTGAAAGAAGTATTGAATATGAATTTTAATGAGTAATCTTTCTGAAATAGTTGATTCTCTTGAAAATAGGATTAGCAAACTGCTGAACAGGCATGAGAAATTAAAAAAGGCTAATGCGGAATTGGAAGAAGAACTCACCATTTTAAAGTCGAAACAGCAACAATTTGAAAACGAAATTGAAGCTTGGACGGAAAAGTGCAACTCACTAAAATTAGCAAATTCAATGCTCGGCAGCGACCAACATAAACGAGAAACTAAACTCAAGATAAACGCTCTAGTTCGGGAAATTGATCAGTGTATAACCCAACTTTCCGAATAAAAATATAACAATGGCCGAACCGTTAAAAATAAAGCTATCAATTGCAGACAGGGTTTATCCCCTCACCATCAATCCCTCTCAGGAAGAGGGATTGCGGTTGGCAAGCAAAAAGATAGAAGAAATGATTAAAAAGTTCGAGCAAAGTTATGCCGTCCGTGACAAACAGGATGTTTTGGCCATGTGTGCCCTCCAGTTTGCCGCACAGGTAGAGCAAAAACAAATTGATAAATCCAGCGACACGCAGGAAACGGAAGAAAAGCTAAAAGCTTTGGACCGGTTGTTGCAGGAGCAGTTATCATAACGTTCTTTAAATTAAATAAGGTTACTGCCTACATTAATACTAATTTTTGGTAAACTCAACAGGAATTCTTTAAAAAGGGTGAGTTGAAGTTGTAAAAGCGCGCCGTCTTTGAGCGGATACTTGACCAGCTTGTTAACCCTAAACTTGTTTTTAAGGAGTTTATTCAAAATAATAATATTGATGTAGGCTTTTTTTATACATATAAATCAACGAAAAATGGAGATAATAATACCTGTAATAGGAGCAGTCGTTGGTATTGCGATTGGGTTTTTTATTGCAAAAATACTAGAGCGAAACAACGCTTCCCAACTTATAACAAGAGCAAAAAAGAGCGCATCGGCAATACTTAAAGAAGCAAAATCTGAAGCTGAAACATTAAAAAAAGATAAAATACTGCAAGCCAAAGAGAAGTTTTTGGAGATGAAATCTGAACACGAAAAAGTAATCCTGAACCGTGACAAAAAAATTTCAGAAGCTGAAAAAAGAACCCGCGACAAAGAATCACAAGTATCAAGTGAACTTGCAAAATCCAAAAAATTAAATTCAGAATTAGAGGAAAAACAAGCAGACTACAACGAACGCTTATCCATACTCAACAAAAAACAGGGCGAAGTAGAAAAGCTTCACCGAAGCCAGATAGAACAATTGGAGGTAATCAGCAGTCTTTCGGCTGAAGATGCCAAAACCCAATTAATGGAAAGCCTTAAAGATGAGGCAAAGACACAGGCTATGGCTTTTGTTCAAACTTCTATGGAAGAAGCAAAAATGACCGCCCAACAAGAAGCTAAAAAGATTATAATTAACACCATTCAACGCATCGGAACAGAAGAGGCTGTAGAAAACTGCGTATCTGTTTTCAACCTTGAGAGTGATGATGTTAAAGGTAGAATTATTGGTCGTGAAGGACGAAACATCCGTGCTATTGAAGCTGCCACGGGTGTTGAAATTATTGTGGATGATACTCCGGAAGCGATAATCCTTTCCTGTTTTGATTCCGTTAGAAGAGAGATTGCACGTTTGTCTCTTCATAAACTTGTAACAGACGGAAGAATTCACCCTGCGCGAATTGAAGAAGTGGTTCAAAAAACTACTAAACAGATAGAAGAAGAAATCATTGAAGTTGGAAAAAGAACCGTTATTGATTTAGGAATACACGGTTTGCATCCTGAACTTATAAAAGCGGTGGGACGAATGAAGTACCGTTCGTCTTACGGACAAAACCTTTTGCATCACTCTCGTGAGGTTGCACGACTGTGTGGTGTAATGGCAGCTGAACTTGGATTGAACGCAAAATTGGCCAAAAGAGCTGGATTGCTTCACGATATTGGAAAAGTGCCAGAAACCGAAACCGAAATGCCACACGCACTTTTAGGAATGCAATGGGCTGAAAAGTATGGGGAAAAACCTGAGGTATGTAATGCCATCGGAGCCCACCACGATGAGATTGAAATGACGGGATTACTTTCTCCAATAGTTCAGGTTTGTGATGCCATTAGCGGCGCACGACCTGGAGCGAGACGTCAAGTATTGGATAGCTACATTCAACGTTTAAAGGATTTGGAAGACATAGCCTTTGGTTTTGGCGGGGTAAACAAAGCATACGCAATTCAAGCAGGACGCGAGCTTCGCGTAATGGTTGAAAGTGATAAAGTTAGCGACGAAAAAGCCGCACAGCTTTCCTTTGAGATTTCTCAGAAAATACAGACAGATATGACATATCCTGGGCAAGTGAAAGTTACCGTTATTCGTGAAACGAGGGCGGTGAATATTGCAAAATAATTCAAGGAAATATTTTTACTTACAAAAAGCCGCAATATGTATTGCGGCTTTCTTTTTTCTGTTTACTGAGACTGAAAACTGCCAACTCATTTTCTAGGGTGATATTTATTGATAACTTCTGTAAGATGTTTACGGTCAATATGTGTATAAATTTCAGTAGTGGTAATGCTTTCGTGACCCAGCATTTGTTGAATGGCGCGAAGATCAGCTCCATTTTCCAAAAGATGTGTAGCAAAAGAATGCCGAAAAGTATGCGGACTAATAGTTTTCCGAATTCCCGCTTTTTCAGCCAACCGTTTTACAATCGTGAAAATCATTGCGCGGGTCAATGCTTTTCCGTGTTGGTTTAAGAAAACAGTGTCCTTTGCCAATGGGTGGATTTCTTGATGCACGCGTATTTCCTTTCTGTAAATGTTGATATATTTTTCAGTGGTTGGGCCTATGGGTACTAAGCGTTGTTTGTCGCCCTTTCCCGTTACTTTTATAAAACCTTCATCAAAATACAGGTCTGAGATTTTAAGGTTTGTGAGTTCCGAAACCCGCAAGCCGCAGCCGTATAACGTTTCAAGAATGGCGCGGTTTCGTTCCCCTTGTTTTGAACTTAAATCGATGGCGTTTATTAGTGTGTCAATTTCTTTCACCGCCAAAGTATCTGGCAATTTTCTCCCCAATTTTGGAGCTTCAATCAATTCCAAGGGATTTGTTTTTCTGTAATCTTCAAAAATTAAATAATTGAAAAATCCTTTTAGCCCAGAAATAAGGCGACTTTGCGAACGAGGGTTTACTTTTTTGGCAATTTCATAAATAAACTGTTGCAGTGTTTCTTCTGAAATATTAACGGGTGAAATTTCTATTTCATTGGCTTCCAGCCAGCGCATCAATTTTTTTACATCCAAAGAATAATTGATGATGGAATTCTCCGAAAGTCCGCGTTCCAAACGCAGGTAGTTTTGGTAATCCTTTAAAGTCTGTTGCCACTTCATACCGCTATATTACCACTAAAAACAATAGTTAACAAAAAACTAAATATATTTTAAGGGATAACATTAAAGGTATCTTTGCGTTTAACTTTAAAACTCAAAAACCCAATTATTATGAAATGCCCAATGCCAAGTTATAAATCAAAGGAAGATAATTTTTAGGGCATTCTATCTTCCGTTAAAAAAAATATGATATGCAGATAAAAAAATTAATTGTAGCAGTAATAACATTATTTATCGGAACTACCGCTTTTTCACAGGAAATTGACCTTGGGGTAAAGGCAGGAGTTAACTTTTCAAAAATTTCAGATGTTGATAATCTATCCAATAAAACAGGCTTTCAGGCTGGTGTTTTTGCAGGTATCAAGTTTACTGATAAGGTTGGGCTTCAAGCGGATGTTTTGTACTCTCAGCAGGGAGCGGAATTTGATTTTGGAAAATTTGATGTGAATTATGTAAATATTCCAATTGTATTGAAATATTATTTGGTGCAAGGATTAAATGTTCAGGCAGGGCCACAGTTTGGATTTGTACTTGATGATGATATTTATGACGATAGCTTTGGAGTCCATTCAGTTGAAGGGAATGCTGAAAAAAGCGATGTTTCCGCGGTAGTAGGGGCAGGCTATGATTTTCCTTTCGGTATTAGAGTGGACGCTCGTTACAACTTCGGATTTACCGATGTATTAAAGGATGAGAAGAGTAAAAACAATGTGTTTTCTTTAGCTTTAGGCTATTCTTTCCTGTAAAGAGAAATAAAAAAGTATTAATGAAAACCGTCCTATTTGGGCGGTTTTTTTGTTAAAAACTTTGTGGAAAACTGAAAGAGGCTAAACTATAAGAAAATAATTTTAATGCTATTTTTATTTACTAACTTTAAAACTTTTATTATGAAAAAAATTTTACTTTTTATTGCAATTGCAACCTTAACGGTTACTGTATCACAGGCACAGGATTTTAGATTTGGTGCCAAAGCTGGCGTAAACTTTGCTTCGGTTAATGGTGATGATGCAGACGATGTAGATGGTCGTGCTGGTATTCACGTTGGCGGTGTAGCGAGGATCGGTCTTTCGGAAATGATTGCCTTGCAGCCCGAATTGGTATTTTCCAGTCAGGGATATAAGGTTAATTTTCCTGGAGAAGATGGAAAAGT
Source organism: Aequorivita soesokkakensis (assembly GCF_001641085.1). Taxonomy (GTDB): domain Bacteria; phylum Bacteroidota; class Bacteroidia; order Flavobacteriales; family Flavobacteriaceae; genus Aequorivita; species Aequorivita soesokkakensis. The sequence continues at coordinate 21,175 of NZ_LXIE01000020.1, forward strand.
TATTTTAAATTATATCAATTTACCAGTAATGGTTGATTTAACATTGGCAGAAGGCTTTAGCCTTCAAGGCGGCCCCCAGGTAGGTTTTAATATAACAGCAGATGCTAAATATGATGGAGATACCGAAGATATAGAAGATATTCAAACAATTGATTTTGGTGTTGGGTTGGGCGCTCAGTATATTCTACCAATGAATTTATTCTTTCAGGCAAGGTATGTTATCGGAGTTACCAATGTCTTTGAAGAAATAGGTGGGGAACAAATTGAAGCTAAAAACTCTGTTATCAGCCTTTCAGTGGGGTATTTTTTCAATTAAACCGTTTTTACTTTAAAAAGGTCGTTTAGAGAAAACTCTGAACGACCTTTTTAGTTGTTATATAGGGTATTGTTACATATGTTATAGATTTTGTTACAAAAGTACTTAGTGCATAAACTGCATAGATTTATTTTTGAACCGACAATAATGTCAAACCAAATAAATCTTAAAATCAAAACATTATGAAAAAACTTTTACTTTTTATTGCCGTTACTGTTTTATCTTTTACTGCAGCACAATCTCAAGAGTTTCGCTTAGGGGCTAAAGCAGGTTTAAATGTTGCTTCTTTAGGGGGCGATAGTTACGGAGTAGGTAGTTTAGGATCACGAACTAGTTTCCACATTGGTGGTCTTGTGGAAATTCCATTAATGGGTAAATTTTCAGTACAACCAGAGTTATTATTTTCTTCAGAAGGTTCAAACTGGACTTTTACAGGCCTTGACGATAACTTAAAACTAGATTATGTTCGTGTTCCTGTTTTAGCAAAATTTTATATTATAGAAGGTTTAAGTGCAGAAGCAGGACCTGTATTTGGAGTATTGGTTAATGCAAAAAATGATGATGGTGACGATATTAAAGAGAATTTTAAAACCTTTGATGCTGCTTTTGGAATTGGAGCATCTTATCGTTTAGATATGGGAGTGTTTTTTAGCTTGCGTTATAATAAAGGTTTGCTGAATGTGAACGAAGATTATGAAGAAGAAGGAATTAGTTATAGTTATAAGAATCAAAGTAACGTTTTCCAGGTTTCAGCAGGTTTCTCCTTCTAAAAAATTAATTTTAATATATTTCAAAAAGCAGGACAACGTTCCTGCTTTTTTTATTTAATATATTTACAGAATGAAAATCATCATCATCAACGGCCCAAACCTAAATCTGCTCGGTAAACGTGAAAACGATATTTACGGAAACGAAACTTTCAATGATTTTTTTGAAAGGTTGCAGAAAAAATATGCAAACCAAGAAGTTTCCTATTTTCAATCCAATATTGAAGGCGAGCTGATTGATAAAATTCAAGAAGTTGGCTACAAATATGATGGAATTATTTTGAATGCTGCTGCTTATACCCATACTTCCGTAGGTATAGCTGATGCTGTAAAAGCAATAACAACCCCCGTGGTAGAAGTCCACATTTCAAATACTTTTTCAAGAGAAGACTTTCGGCATAAAAGCTATATTTCGCCACACGCAAAAGGAGTGATTGTTGGTTTTGGTCTGCAGAGTTATGAATTAGCTTTGCAAAGTCTAACTCCCTAACCCCCGAAGGGGGAATTCCAATGTTGTGAAAAAACCATAAAAGCTCCTTTCGGAGCTTTTATTATTGAGTTTGAGTAAGAGTTCCCCCTTCGGGGGTCAGGGGGCTTATAAATGAATCACTTCGCCATAAGCATCCGCAACAGCTTCCATTACGGCTTCACTCATTGTTGGGTGTGGATGGATTGCTTTTAGCACTTCGTGACCTGTTGTTTCCAGTTTTCTTCCCAAAACGGCTTCGGCAATCATATCGGTAACGCCGGCGCCAATCATGTGGCAACCTAGCCATTCGCCGTATTTGGCATCGAAAATAACTTTTACGAAACCATCTTTTTCACCCGAAGCACTTGCTTTTCCGCTCGCACTGAAAGGGAATTTTCCAACTTTTAATTCATAACCCGCTTCTTTTGCTTGTTTCTCAGTCATCCCAACGCTTGCAATTTCTGGCGAAGCATAGGTACAACCTGGAATATTTCCGTAATCAATAGGTTCTACGTGTAGTCCTGCAATTTTTTCTACACAGGTAATTCCTTCAGCCGAAGCAACGTGGGCTAGGGCAGGACCGGGAGTTATATCTCCAATAGCGTAATATCCGGGAATATTGGTTTGGTACCAATCATTCACGATCACTTTTCCTTTGTCGGTAACAATACCTACTTCTTCAAGCCCAATGTTTTCAATATTTGTGGCAATACCAACTGCGGAAAGAACTATTTCTGCTTCCAAAGTTTCTTCGCCCTTGGAAGTTTTTACGGTTGCTTTTACCAATTTTCCGGAAGTGTCCAATTTTTCAACGGAAGAATTTGTCATCACTTTAATCCCGGCTTTTTTGAAGGAACGTTCAAATTGTTTTGAAACGTCTTCGTCTTCCAACGGAACAAGATTTGGCAAAAACTCAACAATGGTTACATCCGTCCCCATTGAATTGTAGAAATGGGCAAACTCAACGCCAATGGCGCCGCTACCCACAACAATCATACTTTTGGGCTGTGTTTTTAGGGACATTGCTTCGCGATAACCGATTACTTTTTTGCCATCCTGTTTTAGGTTTGGCAATTCACGGGAGCGAGCTCCGGTTGCAACAATTATATGATCTGCGGAATATTCCTTTCCGTCAACATCAACTTTTTTTCCGGGTTTAACTTTTCCGAAGCCATTGATAACGTCAATTTTATTTTTTTTCATTAAAAACTGCACGCCTTTGCTCATTCCTTCTGCAACGCCGCGGCTTCTTTCAACCACTTTTCCGAAGTCCTTATCAAAATCCTTTACTACAAGGCCGTAACTGTCTGCGTGTTTTAGGTAATCAAAGACCTGTGCGCTCTTCAAAAGTGCTTTTGTAGGGATGCAACCCCAATTTAAACAAACGCCTCCAAGGCTTTCTTTTTCAATAATGGCAGTCTTTAAGCCTAATTGTGAGGCCCTTATTGCAGTAACATATCCGCCGGGACCGCTTCCTAAAACTATTACGTCGTATTTACTCATTTTATGTATTTAAGTCTGAATTTTTGAGGTAACGAAATTACAAAATTCAAAAGGAAAAACCCCAAAACAGAAAACCCAAATTCCAAATAATAAAAAAAGCACCAAAATCCAATGTGATTTTTTGGATTGTGGTACTTTCTTTAAAACTTAATTTTTCTAAAATTTACTCCTTTGGAATAAATTTTAAGGCAACCCCATTGATACAATGGCGCTCGCCTGTAGTTTCCGTTGGACCATCATTAAAAACATGTCCCAAATGGCCGCCACAAGTTGCACAATGTTCCTCAGTGCGGGTGTAGCCCAATTTGTTGTCTGTGGAAAAAGCTACATTGCCCTTCACCGCTCTATCAAAACTTGGCCAACCCGTGCCACTGTCAAATTTGTGCTTGCTTTCAAAAACTAGAGTGCCACAACCTGCGCAAACGTAGGTTCCTTTTTGATGGTTATCGTTTAATTCACTTGTAAAAGCCCGCTCGGTACCTTCGTGCCGAAGCACATTGTATGCAGCAGGTGATAATTGTGCTTTCCATTCTTCATCCGTCTTTGTTACCTTAAAAGTTTCCTTTTTTGCTTCCTTGTTTTTTTGTGCGGAAGAATTACAACTAAAGAAGAAAAGACTTAAAATTAATATGCTCGTTAAATATCTCATATTAAAGTTCAATCACTTTTACGTTTGATCCGTCAGCTTGTTTCATTTGAAGAATTTGTTCCATTGTAGGGTTTGTTTTGGCAAACTCTGCAGGAACTACCGCTATTCTGAATATTTGATTATTTACATAATCTGAATCAATATTTGTTAGGTCAAAATTACCTTCTATGGTAAATTGGACATCAACAAAAGTATGGTTGAAATTATATTGAAAAATATCACCGGTTCCGTCTTGGTAAAATATGTTTTGTGGCAATTGCGACCACACATCAGCGGTTTGTCCATTCCCGATATCATCTTGGCCTTCATATCTATAAGCTAAAACCACATCACTTTCAAAAACCTCAAAAGGAAATGCTATAAAAGAAGATGAATAAGTATTAGAGCCAGCATTATATTGAAAATTTACATTAGTTTCAAAAACCTGAGCAAAATACAACCCGCCATCCTGTCCCGGAGGTCCTGGATCCCCTTCGCAAGAAGTAAATAAAACTGTTGTGGAAAGTGCCAAAAAAAGAAGTATGTTTTTCATAATTGATATTTTTAAAATTTATAGGGTAAGTTTTACAAAAGTCGTTCCAACTTTTAAAAGTCCATAAATTTAAAGGCTTTGACTGCTATATTATATTAAGGAAACACTAAAGTTTATTTTTTTTGGAATAAAAGTTGAAAGTCAATTTTAAATTAATTTTAATAGAATAGTAAATTTATATCTCTAATTTTAACAAATCAAAACCATCTTCTTATGAAATTTAAAAAATCCTTATCAATATTAGTACTGGGTATGATTGTGGTTGCTTGTAGCACAAATCCATTCACGGGGAAGCAAACCTTAGCTTTGGTTCCAAATTCGCAGATTTTACCAATGGCTTTTCAGCAGTACAATGAGTTTTTGTCTGAAAATAAAGTAGTAAAAGGAACAACCGATGCAAACATGGTAAAAAACGTTGGCCAAAAAATTGCCTCTGCCGCTGAAAGATATCTTACTGCCAATGGATATGCAGGATACTTGGCAGACTATCGCTGGGAATACAATTTAATTGATAGTAAAGAAGTAAATGCCTGGTGCATGCCCGGAGGAAAAATTGTGGTTTATACGGGTATTTTGCCTGTAACAAAAAATGAAGCCGGTTTGGCTGCTGTAATGGGACACGAGGTTGCCCACGCCCTGGCAAACCACGGACAACAACGTATGAGCGCTACCCAATTACAACAATTGGGCGCAGTTGGAGTAGGGGTTGCAACCGCAAACTCAGAAAATGCACAAATCTTTAATGCTGCATACGGCTTGGGTTCCAATATTGGAGTTATGCTTCCTTTTAGCCGTAGCCACGAAACGGAGGCAGATCATATTGGTCTTATTTTAATGGCTATTGCCGGTTATGACCCAATTGTTTCTGCAGAATTATGGCAAAGAATGCAAGCTCAAGAAAATGGAAATACGCCTCCGGAAATTTTAAGCACGCACCCTTCCAGTGCAACTAGAATTCAAAATATTCAAGCTTGGGTTCCTGAAGCTAAAGCTGAAGCCAGAAAATTTGGGGTAACTTCTTTTAAGAGATAAAACAAACAAAATAAAATTTATTGAATATTTTCAAAATCCCACTTTAAGTGGGATTTTTTATTAGTTTAGTAACCTCAAAATTGAATCAGCAATATGCCCAATTTACCAAAAGGAAGTAAAAAATTGTTAAATGCTTGGGCGTTTTATGATTGGGCAAATTCAGTTTACAGCCTTGTAATTGCTTCGGCAATTTTTCCTATTTATTATCAGGCGCTTTTTAAAGTGGCAGACATTTCAACCGTTTCAATATTAGGAGGAACCATTCGCAGCACTCCATTAATTAGCTATACAACTGCAGCGGCTTTTTTATTGGTAGCCTTTATTTCGCCATTGCTTTCAGGTATTGCGGATTATGTGGGAAATAAAAAGAATTTCATGAAATTCTTTTGCTACTTGGGCGCCCTTTCTTGCATGGGACTTTATTTTTTCAGTATTGAAAATATTGAAATTAGCCTTGTATTCTACTTTTTTGGTTTGATAGGTTTTTGGGGAAGTTTGGTGTTCTATAATTCCTATTTGCCCGATGTGGCTTTTCCCGAACAGCAGGATAGGGTTAGCGCACGCGGTTATTCATTGGGATATATAGGTAGCGTTGTCTTGTTGCTTTTCAATCTTGGAATGGTTATGTTTCCGCAATATTTTGGTTTTGGGAGTGAAGAAGGAGCTAGTATGGAAGCCATGCGTTGGTCCTTTATTTCCGTTGGCATTTGGTGGATTCTTTTTAGCCAATATTCTTTTTATTTTCTTCCGAAAGGAAACAAAAGCGGAAAAAAAGTTAGTACAAAAATACTTTTGAATGGCTTTAGGGAATTGAAAAGTGTTTACGGTTCACTTTCTGAAAATATACAATTAAAAAGATATCTAGCCGCATTTTTTGTTTACAGTATGGCAGTGCAAACCGTGATGCTTGTTGCAACCTATTTTGGGGAACAAGAAATTTCTTGGGGCGGGGACGATGCAAAAACACTGGGTTTAATTGTTAGTATATTGATTATTCAATTGGTGGCAGTTGGTGGGGCGATTATAACCTCCCGAGCTTCGGAAAAATTTGGTAATATTCCAGTTCTTATTGTTATAAATATAGTATGGGTTTTCATTTGCGTGGTTGCATTTTTTATAGAATCACCAACCCAATTTTACGTAACGGCAGGGATAGTGGGCTTGGTAATGGGCGGGATACAGTCACTTTCACGTTCCACTTATTCAAAATTTTTACCCGAAACAAAAGACACAACTTCCTATTTCAGTTTTTATGATGTTACGGAAAAGATAGGAATTGTAATAGGAATGTTGATTTACGGTTTTATTGATCAAAGAACCGGAAGTATGCGAAACTCAATATTGTTTCTTGTAATATTTTTTATGGCCGGCGTATTTTTGTTATTAAGAGTACCAAGAAATAAAACCCATTAAACAATTTTTGTTTAAGTTTGCGTTTATTACCTACAAACTACTTATTTATGAAGAAAATGTATTTTTTAAAAGGAATGCTTTTATTATTTGTGGCATTCCAATTTTTTTCCTGTGAAAATGAGCCCCTAACGGGAGAATTCATTCAAAACGAAGAAAATGATGCCGATGTAGGACAATTTAAAGCAAAGGTTGCCGGGCAGGAATATATTGCTTCTTCAGCTTCAGCAACGCTTACTACTGATAATGAAATGGTAATTACCGGAATAAAACCCGGTGGTGAAAACATAACCCTTTCAATAAAAGATGCAGCCGTTGGCTCATTTAACTTATCCACAGGTGCAAACAATGAAAATGGGGGAGCCTATTTTGATGGTTCAATAAATGTACTTCCATACGTCTCCGCAGCTGCATTGGGCGGTTCGGGACTTTTAAATATTACCGAAATTGACGCCGATGCCCAAACCGTAACTGGAACTTTCAGTTTTATGGGCGTTCGTATAAAGGTTGATGGCGACGGAAACCCAATACTCGATGGTAATGGCGACCCAGTTTTGGAAGATATAGAAATCACAAATGGAGCTTTTAATGCTATAGCATATGTAATTGACGATACCGGCGGTGGCGGTGGTGGCGGCAATCCCAACAATGAATTTTTCGCAAAAGTAGATGGTGTTGATTTTATTGCTGATAGTATATTCGTTACTGAACCAATGGTTGGCGATGTACATATGATAAATATTTTAGCCAGATCCAATACTGGAGAACTTATGCGCATAGATGTGCCAAGATCATTGGGGGTTGGTACTTTTGAAATGGTAAATATTTCTGACGGAACAAAATTAATAGCCCTTTATAATGCAGGGAACGGGGCTGAAAATCTTACCTCAAACCCTGGATCAATAACCATTTCTGAGTTTGATCTTGAATTGGGAATATTAACAGCTACCTTTTCATTTACCGGGACAGATCCATTAGGCCAAGTGCCCGATATTGTTGAAGTTACTGAGGGAAGTTTTACAGTTTATTTTGAAGGAGTTCCTGGGGCAAACAATGCATTTACTGCAAATGTGGACGGGGCTTCATATTCGCCAGATGAAATTGTTATCACTACCTCAATTGTTAACCAATATCCAAGAATTACAATAACCACAACAAAAGGGGATCAAAGAATGGAATTAACTTTTCCAGCTACCGTAACAGAGGGAACTTTTGATATGGGAACCGAAATTATTGATGGGGATGAAATTGTAGCATATTACACGCCAGTAGTTGGCACTTCAATTACGTATGTTTCAAGCCCTGGAAGCTTGGTGATTACTAATTACGATATTCCAAATGGAATAATAGAAGGAACATTTAACTTTACGGGAGTTGATGCTTCTGGGCAAGACCCAACTATTCACCAAATTACTGGTGGTGAATTTTTGATAGTTTTACCATAAGCAGAAATCATATACCATAAAAAAAGCCGCTTTTAGTTTTTAAAAGCGGCTTTTTAAATTATAATAATAGTTGCGTTAAATAGATTTTACCTTTCCTGAACCCATAATTTTTACGTCATTGGAAGTTGGGTTTCCAGCACAAAAAATAGAACCCGAACCTTGAATGCGGGCTTTTAAACTATTCTTTGCATAAATTGAAGAATCCCCAGAACCGGAAATATAGATTTGCGCATTTTCGGAGTTTAATTCCTTTCCTTCAAAATTTCCGCTACCGGTTGTTTTCACTTCAACATCCGTTACTTTACCGGAAAGCGTCATATCTCCTGAACCGTTTAATTGAGCATCCACGGAATTGGCTTCTATAGAAATCTTTATTTGGCCAGAACCTTGAATGTTCAAGGCAAGGGAATTACTTTTCAGCATATCTTTTCCTTCAACATTTCCAGAACCGCGAAGGGAAATTTCTGAAAGATCTTCAAAGGGAACGGTTATTTTGATTTTTTTTGTATTCCGCAGCGAAGTATTGTTCTTCATTGAAATTTTTAGCGTGGTTCCGTCAGATTCTACGACTATCCTGTCCTGCACATTGTCTTCCGCAGTTATGCTAATGTTTCCTTCTGTCCCTTTTTCAAGAAATACATCCATGGAACCAGAAACATTAATTGTATTGTAAGGCTGGGTGTTTACGGTTTTCGTTATTACATTTCCACTTCCTTCAATAGAATTGCTGTTTCTATTCTGAGCGATAATTTCAAGGTTGCCAATAATGAGAAGTGTTAACGCAAGCGAGATTTTAGTTAGTGTGGCCATAATTTTCAATTTAATTTTTAAAGATAGTTATTTAGTTTAAAGACAGTATTTTAATGGGAATGTTACACTTCCTTTTAAAAAATATCATAGAACTGGCATAACTCTTGAAATATAGTATAAAAGGAACTGGCAAAACACTTGAAAGCCAGCGCTCTTTCATAAATTATTCATAAACATTTTAATAATAAGACATTGCGTGTATTACATTTGTGACACAATGTCCTAAACAAATATATGGCCAATTCAAAACTAACATCATTAGACAAGTTGTCATTTCAGGATTTAAAGGAAGATGCAGAATTCATCCCATTAATGTCTGCTGAAGATGAAGATGCTATGCACAAAGAAGATCTGCCGGAAATCCTTCCTATTTTGCCTTTACGGAACACGGTATTGTTTCCAGGTGTTGTAATTCCCATTACGGCTGGAAGGGATAAATCCATCAAACTTATAAACGAAACCAATAAAGGAAATAAGGTTATTGGCGTAGTTTCCCAAAAAGATGAATATGAAGAGGAACCGGGAATTGATGATATAAATACTATAGGTACCGTTGCGAAAATTCTTCGCGTGTTGAAAATGCCCGATGGCAATACCACCGTAATCATTCAAGGGAAAAAGCGTTTTGAGGTAGCAGAAGTTATCACCACAACTCCTTATATGACCGCGACTATTCGTGAAGTTGCGGAAGCGCGCCCCGAAAAGGAAAGTGAGGAGTTTAGAGCTATTATTGATTCCATAAAAGAAATGGCGCTTAAAATAATCAAGGAAAGCCCGAACATTCCATCGGAAGCTGCCTTTGCCATTAAAAATATTGAAAGTTCCAGTTTTCTTATAAATTTTGTTTCCTCAAACCTGAATATAGATGTTGAGGAAAAGCAAACGCTTCTTGAAATAAATAACTTGAAGGATCGCGCGCTGGAAACGCTTCGGTATATGAATATGGAAATTCAGAAGCTTTCGCTTCGCAATGATATTCAGTCGAAAGTTCAGAGCGATATTAATCAACAGCAGCGCGAGTATTTTCTGCATCAGCAAATGAAAACTATTCAGGAAGAGCTGGGTGGTTCTTCTTCCGAAGAGGAAATAGAGGAGATGCGTGAGCGTGCCAAGAAAAAGAAATGGAGCAAGGAAGTTGAAAAACACTTCACAAAAGAGTTGTCAAAAATGCAGCGAATGAATCCGCAGGTTGCGGAATACAGCATTCAGCGAAATTATTTGGAACTTATTTTGGAACTTCCGTGGGATAAATACAGCAAAGATAAATTTGATTTAAAACGCGCGCGAAAAATTCTTGATAGAGACCATTACGGACTTGATGACGTTAAAAAGCGAATTATAGAATATTTAGCTGTTCTGAAGCTACGGAATGATATGAAATCGCCAATACTCTGTCTGTACGGTCCTCCGGGAGTTGGAAAAACTTCTTTGGGAAAATCCATTGCAGAGGCATTGGGCAGAAAATACGTTCGGATGAGTTTGGGCGGCCTTCGCGATGAAGCTGAGATTCGGGGACATCGAAAAACCTATATTGGTGCAATGCCCGGTAGAATTATTCAAAGTATAAAAAAAGCAGAAACCAGTAATCCGGTTTTCGTTTTGGATGAAATTGATAAAATTTCAGCCGGCAACCAAGGTGATCCTTCCTCGGCTATGCTTGAAGTGCTTGATCCAGAGCAGAACAATTCGTTTTACGACAACTTTTTGGAACTTGGGTATGACCTTTCCAAGGTTATGTTTATTGCCACTTCCAACAGCTTGAGCACCATTCAGCCTGCCTTGCGTGATAGGATGGAGATTATAAATGTTACAGGTTATACCGTTGAGGAAAAGGTTGAAATTGCAAAACGCCATTTGCTTCCGAAGCAATTAAAGGAACACGGAATGGATGCCAATGCACTTAAAATTGCCAAGCCACAACTTGAAAAAATTGTGGAAGGCTATACGCGCGAAAGCGGGGTGCGTTCTTTGGAAAAGCAAATAGCAAAAATGGTTCGTTATGCCGCAATGAAAATTGCAATGGAGGAAGAATACGAGGTTAAAGTAACCAATGAAATTATTATTGAAGTTTTGGGCGCTCCAAAAATGGAACGCGACAAATATGAAAACAACGATGTTGCCGGAGTTGTTACCGGACTTGCTTGGACAAGGGTTGGCGGTGACATTCTTTTTATTGAATCAACCCTTTCAAAAGGGAAAGGTGCTTTAAACATGACCGGAAACCTTGGAAAAGTAATGAAGGAATCTGCAACTATTGCGCTTGAATATATAAAATCCAATGCTGAGAAATTGGGCATCAATCCCGATATTTTTGATAATTATAATGTCCATATTCACGTGCCGGAAGGAGCAACGCCAAAGGATGGGCCAAGTGCGGGAATCACTATGTTAACTTCATTGGTTTCACTATTCACACAAAGAAAAGTGAAAAAATCCATTGCGATGACTGGTGAAATTACACTTCGCGGAAAAGTATTGCCAGTAGGTGGAATAAAGGAAAAAATTCTCGCAGCAAAACGTGCCCGAATCAAAGAAATACTTCTTTGTGAAGACAACAAAAGTGATATAGACGAAATTAAGCCAGAATATTTAAAAGGACTTACTTTCCATTATGTGAAAGATATGGCAGATGTGCTGGATTTAGCGCTTACAAAAGAAAAAGTGAAAAACGCGAAAAAACTGTAAACAGATTTAGTTGAGGATTAAAGTATAATAGTTCCACATTTATACTTTAATCCTTAATGATTTCTTTCCTTTGCAAAAATAAATTATACTTGCATTCGTTTAGTTTTTAGTTACGGTAACTCGCGTCTATGACCCAAAAGGTTTTCTTAGTTGTTTCTCTTTTCATATCTCACCTTTTAACGGCTCAGATAGGCGGTAAAGCAACTTATCAATTCCTAAATCTCGTAAACAGCCCCAGAATGGCTGCTTTGGGTGGAAAAGTAGTTACTAATTACGATTACGATCCCACACAGCCTTTGTTCAATCCCGCAAGTATCAATCCGGCGATGGACAATCAATTATCTTTAAACTATACAAACTACATAGGGGACGTAAATTACGGAACCGCAGCCTACGCATATCTTTGGGATAGAAGAACGCAGGTTTTGCATGCAGGTATTACCTACGTTAATTACGGAAAGTTTGATGGTTATGACGAAGCGGGAAATCCCACAAGTAGTTTTAGTGGTGGTGAAGTAGCTTTGTCTATTGGTCACGCACGTAACATTGCTTTTACAAATTTTCACGTTGGGGTAAACCTAAAACTTATTTCCTCAAAACTTGAAAACTATTCATCTTTTGGAGGGGCGTTGGATATAGGTTTAATGTACGTTTATGAAGATTGGGACCTTCAAATTACAGGTGTTGCCAGAAACCTTGGCACACAGTTTACGCCCTATCACGAAGAATACGAGCCATTGCCTTTCGAATTAATTTTTGGAATTTCACAAACATTGGAGAACGTACCAATCCGTTGGCATTTTACTTTGGAAAATATGCAGCAATGGAACGTTGCTTTCTCAAACCCTTCGAGAGAACAGACCGATCTTGAAGGCAATGTGCAAAAGGAAAACATCAATTTTATTGATAATGCTTTCAGACATATGATTGCCGGGATAGAACTTTTTCCGGAAAGTGGTTTCAACATTCGCTTAGGGTATAATTTCAGAAGAGGGGAAGAATTACGAATAGCTGAAAAACGTGCCTTTGCAGGTTTGAGCGCAGGTTTTGCAATTAAGCTTAATAAATTACGATTGAGTTATTCCTATTCAAAATACAGTACTGCAGCATCATCAAGCTTTTTCGGGCTTAATATAGACCTTCAGTAATGAAAAAAATTACCATTGCAATTGACGGATATTCCTCTACCGGAAAAAGCACGGTTGCAAAACAACTGGCAGATTATTTGGGCTATGTTTATGTGGACAGTGGGGCGATGTATCGTGCTGTTACACTTTATGCAATGCAGCGCGGCATTATTTCAAAAGAACATTTTGACGCCCAAAAACTCATTGCATCCCTACCTTCAATCGATTTAAGGTTTGAAAAAAAATCTGCGTGGAATAAAGCACATATTTACCTTAACGGAAAAGATGTTGAAAACGAAATTCGGAATCTTGAAGTTTCTGAATTTGTGAGCCCAATCGCCACAATTCACGAAGTACGTGTAAAACTGGTTGCACAGCAGCAAAAAATGGGGTTGGAAAAAGGTGTGGTAATGGATGGCCGTGATATTGGTACGGTAGTTTTTCCAAAAGCTGAACTTAAAATTTTCATGAACGCTTCTGCTAACGAACGCGCGCAAAGGCGCTATAAAGAACTTTTGGACAGGGGAGAAGTTGTTGAGTTCAAAAACGTACTTAAAAACATTGAAGACCGTGACCACATAGATACTACCCGTGAAGATTCACCATTGGTAAAAGCTGCAGACGCCATTGAAATTGACAATTCGGAAATGAATCTCGATGATCAATTCCACACAGTGCTGCAATTGGCTAAAGACCGAATTGCTGGCCGCGTTTAGGCTTTTGTTTAAAAAATCTCTTTCTAGTTTCTGAAATCTTTTCTATACTTGATGTTTTCTAATTTCATAAAAACATAATGGGCTCATTTCTGCAAGAATTTAAAAATTTCGCCATAAAAGGCAATATGATCGATATGGCTGTGGGTATTGTTATTGGTACAGCCTTTAACAATGTTATCAGTACGATTGTAAAGAAAATAGTTATGCCTCCGCTGTCACTTTTAACGGATGATGTAAACCTTTCCAATAAAAAATATGTGCTTCGCGCGGCAACGGAATCTGCAGAAGAGGTTGCTATAGGTTATGGTGAATTGATGGAGGTTTTGATTGACTTCTTTATTATCGCTTTCACCATATTTATGGTGATAAAGTTCATTAATCGCTTTAAGAAAAAAGCAGAAGACCCTCACGACAAAACAGTAGAAACCCCTAAGGATATTCAACTTTTATCAAACATTGAAAAATTGATGGAAGAGCAGAATACACTATTAAAGAGCAAAAAGGATTAAGGCTTTGCTTTATGTGCAATTGCTTTGCTGGTTTTGGTTTTGCCCACCTCACTAAACTCAAAAGTATAGCTATTTTGGCTGGTAGTCAGTATTTTAATTAGAATAGCTTTCTTTTCCGCTTGGTTTTTTGGATTGATTTTTTTTAGAACATACTCACAGTCATTGATCCATCTAATTGACGAAGTGTCGCTTTTCCCTTGAAAAAAATCTATTTCAATGGAATCATTACGTATAATTGTCGTTTTGAAAATTTCCGTTCCCGAAAGCGCTTCAAATTCAAACGTACCGGTTTTAAAATCTGAACAATCACGTTGTGTTTCGTAACAACTGCTTACCAAAAGTGCAGTAAAGAGTGCAAATAAAAAGCGCATAGCTAAATTTTACGCAAATTTCAGAAAAATTAGTGAGACCGCTCAATTTTGGTAAACATTAAAGCTGCCATCCCTGTAAAAAATAACAATTTTCTCAATGCTTGTTGTGTTTTGGGATATTTGAACTGGTTTTTTTTCTGCCACATTATTTTCCTCTGTAAAAAGATCCAACGTTTTTCCTGCCTCCGAAGCCAAATTTTGTTTTGAGAATGGAATACTGGTTTTCGTTTCCGAAGTAGAAGGGAAGCTCCCTTTTCCAAAAAGGAGCCAATTCATTTCTACCTCCGGAAATTTCTGTAAAAGTTTCAATATAAATTCAAGGCTCGGTTTATTTCTCCCAGACAATAAATGTGAAATAGTGGAGCGGTTAAAAGCTATTTCTTCGGCAAAAGCAGTTGCTGTTAGATTGTAATAATCCAATATTTTTTCAAGCCTTTTTACGAAATCCTTGCTGTTTATCATTGTAACATTCTTCTAATACAAATAACGGTTACAA
>NZ_LXIE01000021.1 GCF_001641085.1 Aequorivita soesokkakensis
GCTCTGCAGGCCGCAGAAATCATCGTTCACCGCAAGCTCGTTCAGAAGGTCGCAGTCATCAAAAACGCGGAGCAATGAATCATAGTCCGTAGCAGCACAAAGGGAAATGGTAACCAATTGTGGCGTACCAGTACCCGTGAACTTATAGAAAACGTCCGGAGCGGCGTTCCCGCCAGAATCCGTAGCCGTCAACGTCTCGCCCGTAACACTGTCCCCGCAAGCCAAAGCTATGGCACCGGAACAATCGTCATAAGTAACAACAGGACCGCCACAGCTAGCTGTACCAACACCTGTAATTGTATTTGTAAAAGCACCAAAGTCACCAGCGGCAAATCCAGTAGTAATCAAATAATATTCAGTACCTACAGTAAGGTTAATATCCAAAATCTGTGATGTTCCAATACCTCCTGGTCCATCATCATCTCCAGCTACAAAATTAGTAGTTTGGTCTAGTGGGTCAAAACAGGTTTCGTATAAAAAGATATAACCATCCCAGTTGCCTCCGTCTTGATCACTATCTATAGTATAAAGTCCAGTAACATCTACAGTAAATGGACCGTAAACATCATAAGAAACAGGACCTAATCCAGAACAGCAAGTACCATCAGCAAACGGTCTGTCCCAAACATCTGGGCTAGTTGCATCATCTGGTGTAACATCACTCAAGTTACAGTCACTAACTATAGAACAACCACCGCCGGTACCACCATCGCCTTCAATAGCAACAATAGTCAATTCAGCACAGTCTGCATTTACAGTTCCTAATTGAGTTACAGCTCCTGTTGTTGTATCTACAGAACAGAACTGATTAACTCCACCTCCAACATATGCACCCATGTACAAAATTCCTGTTGCTGGGTCAAAATCTGCATCTTGTGCAAAGTTAATTGCAATACCTAACGCACCAACCAATGAAGAAGTTGCTGTTGTAAGATCTACTGAATATAAATTATCATCAAGATCTGCCATAAAAGCATTTCCACTATTATCAATAGCTAACCATATTCCTGAAGGATTTGAAGCCGCACCAATAAGAGTTAAAGTTCCTGTTGTAAGATCTACAGTATAGATATTTGTTCCAGAACCTCCTCCAAAACTTGAAGCATACATTGTTCCATTTGCCTCATTCCACGCTAAGCCAGTAGGAGTATCTCCTGTGGCTAAATTTGTTAAAGGCCCTATAACTGTTTCAGCACCTGTTGCAGTATCTATTGAAACCAATGAAACATTATCATTGTTAAGGCCAAATAAAGTGCCTGATCCATCAAAATCTCCAGCAAAAACAGCTGAAGGCACATTATTACCAGGAGCAATTGTGTAAGGTCCATCTACAGGGAAAGAACCAAAATCTCCACTAGTACAAAAACCACCATCCTTTGCATATACAATAGAGACACCGCCTCCGCCACCTCCGGCTCCTTCTTCAATTGTAAGAGTATCTATACCTATATAATCCGAGTTGTTCCCGAAAGGCCCCGCATCGGTAACCCAATATCTAAAAGCAACTCTTGTATCTACAGCTCCGGCAAGACCAGTTACAGTGGCGGTAAACTCAGTCCATACATCCGGATAACCTCCAACCACTAAAGTTGGGTTAATTTCAAGCAATAATTCAGTATAAGAACCAACACTTGCAGGCCCACTAGGGTCTGTATTGGCACCTGTAGGGTCAATACGAACTTCTAATCTATCAGGGAAAGTACTTGCATCTGGAGACCTTGTCCAAAAAGTAATCTCATCACCATTCTCTAAGTTGAGTATTGGTGTAATCATAAAGTTATTAATGATTGTCCCCCCAGTGTTGTTGAAATTGGCTCCTATATATGAAGTTGGTCCTCCAGACTGTGCTGGGAAAACCGTTTCATTTCCTTGAAACCAATCAGTAAGGCCAACGGCATCACTTACATTCACAAAGCTATAACCAGCTCCAGGCAAAGTGGTGATGTCATCAAATCCTTCTGTAAGAAGAGTTGCTTGTGGAGCTCTGTTTCCACCGTTCTGCCCTCTAAAATAAGCACTCAATACTTGTCTTTCAGCAGCAGTAAATTGTTGTAAATCTAAGCCAGCTTGGTTTTCATTACTGTTAATTCTTAACAATAATTGTTCTAAAGAAACCGTAGGCTCTTGTCTGTTTTCAACACCTAAACTCCTTGAACTATAAATAGAAGTGTTAGGTTGAATAAATTGCGCTTCCATTGTAGCGATAATACTACAGAAAGCAAAAATTAGTAATGTAAATTTTTTCATGAAAATATAATTTAGTTAATATGCCCCTAAAAGTATCTAAAAAAATGTTAACGACAAAAAATTAATCAACCCCACTTAATCATATTTCATAAAAAAATCCCGCTCAAAATATGAGCGGGATTCAGTATTAAAGTATCTAAAAAATTACTTTCCTTCTACAAATGCTTCCATTACGGCATCACTTACACCCATATTGGAAAATCCGCCATCGTTATATAAATTTTGAAGTGTAACCCTTTTGGTCAAATCACTAAACATAGCAACGGTATAGTTTGCACAATCTAAAGCGGTTGCATTACCTAATGGCGACATTTTATCAGCGTAACTAATAAAACCATCAAATCCTTTAACCCCTTGTCCGGCAGTGGTTGGTGTGGGCGATTGTGAAATAGTGTTTACGCGTACTTTTTTATCCCTTCCAAAGAAATACCCAAAACTGCGCGCAATACTCTCCAAATATGCCTTATTGTCTGCCATATCATTATAGTCAGGGAAGACGCGCTGTGCAGCCATATATGTGAGCGCAATAATGCTCCCCCATTCGTTCATAGCGTCTTTTTGATAAAGCACTTGCATTGTTTTATGAAAAGAGCCTGCGGAAACGTCCCAACCTTTATGGGTAAAGTCATAATTCTGACTTGTGTAATGGTTTCCTTTTCTAACATTGATTGACATCCCAATAGAGTGAAGCACGAAATCCAATTTGCCTCCTAAAATTTCTGTTGCTTTTTCCACCAAGTTTTCAAGATCTTCCATGCTTGTTGCATCGGCAGGAATAATTTCAGAATTGGTTTTTTCAGCAAGTTCCTTTATCTGCCCCATTCGCATGGCAATGGGCGCGTTGGTCAGCACAAACTTACCTCCTTCTTCGTGCACGCGTTCTGCTGTTTTCCATGCAATTGAATTTTCATCCAATGCTCCAAAAATGATTCCCCGTTTTCCTTTTAATAAATTATACGACATGGTATTTGATGTTTTATGGTTGAATAGTTTCTCGTATTTTCAAACTTGAATTTAAAAAAGTAAAGATACATTTTAATTCAATAATTCTTTTGCATTAGCTATTGCAGCTTCCGAAAGATTTTTTCCTCCCAGCATTTGTGCTATTTCTACAATGCGTTCGTCTTCATTTAAAATTTTTAAGTGAGTGGCAGTCACCTCATTATTATCTTCTTTATAAACTTTTATGTGATGGTCGCCTTTGGCGGCAATCTGCGGCAAATGTGTAATGCTTAAAAGCTGCATCTTTAAACTCATCTTTTGCAGAATATCGGCCATTTTATTTGCAATCTCGCCAGAAACACCGGTATCTATTTCGTCAAAAACAATGGTCGGCAATTTTTTATATTCTGCTAAAACCGATTTTATCGACAACATTATCCGGCTCATTTCTCCGCCGGAAGCCACCTTCTTTAAAGGCCCAAAAGCCAAGCCTTTATTGGCGGTGAACAATAGTTGCAGCACATCGGTGCCATTGCTTTTAAACTCTTGCGAAGGAGAAAGCTCAAATTGAAACCGCGCATTCGGTAAACCCAAAGGCACTAATGTTTCCTCCAATTTTTTCTTAAGCGTAGGAATAGCTTCTTCCCTTTTTTTATGAAGCAAATCAGCTGTATTTAATGCCGTTTTTTTAAGTTCAACTTTCTGTTTCTCCAGACTTTCAATTTTATCGTCCAAGCCCAAAGTAGTATTCACTTTTTCTTCAAGTTGCTGCTCTATTTCAATCAATTCCGAAACGCTGGAAACGGAATGTTTTTGCTGTAATTTATAAAGTGTCTGCAATTTTTCATTTACCTGAAAAAGCATTTCGGGATCTGCCTCAATTTTTTCGGCGGAATTATTCACTTCCGCAGAAATATCTTCCAACTCAATAATCGCGCTGTTTAAACGCTGCCAAAAATCCTCGAATGTTTTTGAAAATTCTTTTATGCGCCCCAAAACAATACGCGCTTCTTTTGCGCTTTGCAAAGTGCCAATCTGTTCGGCGTCTAAAAGTTGGTTTACATTGGCAAGTGCTTCTTGAATTGCCTCCGCATTGTTCAATGTCTCGTATGATTCTTCAAGCTCTTGCTGGTTTATTTTTTTTAAAACTGCCAGTTGCAATTCATTGTACAGAAAAGTGTTGTAATCCAATTCTTTGGAAGCATTTTCCTTTTGAAGTTTCAAAGCGGAAAGTGCTTCGGAAGTCTTTTTGAAATCCTCAAATTGCTCTTTGTATGATTTCAAAAGTGAGCCATTCCCGGCCAATGCATCAATCACTTCCATTTGAAAATTTTCCGAAACCACTTCCAAAGTTTCGTGCTGGCTGTGAACGTCTATTAAATATGGGGAAAGCGCCTGCAACTGCGTTAGCGCAACCGGCGTGTCATTTACAAAAGCGCGGGATTTGCCGCCGGGCAGGATTTCACGGCGAATGATGGTTTGCTGTTCATAATCCAAGTCGTTTTCTTCGAAAACGTTTTCCAAACCATAATTCCCAATGGAAAAATGCCCTTCAACAATACATTTTTTTGACGCATCCTTCACGCTTCCCAAATCGGCACGTTTTCCCAACAAAAGCGCCAATGCCCCTAAAAGTATGGATTTTCCAGCGCCCGTTTCACCAGTAATAATAGTTAGGCCCTCATTAAAATCCACGCGAATGTCTTCAATAAGCGCATAGTTTTTTATGGCGAGAGTAGTTATCACTAAATTGGGTTTTGAAACTTAAAAATAATGAAAAGATGTTATATAAAAGTCAATAACATTAAATGAAAAGCGATAAATAAAAGGAGGAAAAGTTCCTTTAAATAATTAAAACTTTATCTCAGCCCAATTGGTTTGCTTAGTAGGCGCCATTCTGTTCAGGTTTTCAACCAACTTGGTAATATCAACCTGCGGCCCGCCACTGAAAATAGCCTGAATTTCATCACTTTTTGCATCAAAAAAGGTACGGACCAAAAAGGAGTTTGGGCGTCTGTCATTAATGCCTTTCAGTTTGTTGATGGCCTCTGCAATTTTCTGTTTTGCATCTTTTGGGTTTGTGGACATAATATCCAAGCCCTCACGGTGATATTGGTACATTGCATCGTGAAATTCTTTATAAACAGATGAAAGCAAGGCATCATTATAACGGAACCTTGATTGGGTACCATCATTTGCTTTCCATCCTTGAAAGTTGCTTGAAGCTGCCGTGTTTGTTATTTGTTTTGCAATTTCAAAATATTGCTCGCCTCCATTTGGCATATAAGTATCTGCATCCAAACCTAAAACGGTATATATGTGAAATGCCACCACGGAAACCAAGTTTGAACCAAAACTGTTCATATTGAAATTCAACGGTTCGTATTCCTTATAATTAAAGCTTACTTGCTTATCGTAATAATTATAAACTGGGCTATCATAGGTAGAATCAAAAACAGGTCGCGAAGATTGCACTTGAAGTGTAGCTGTAAAAGTATCGCCATCATATTGGCTTATCACCAAAGTCATATTGCAATCTATACGTTCTTGGTTTTTGTATTCCTTGTCAGTCCATTTTGTTTTGTTTACAAATTCCAGCAATTGGGTTTCAAGTGTTCGGAATATTTGCAAATTAGGTTGGCCGGTTTGTTCGGCGTCAATGTTTACGGTACAGTTAAGTTCTTGGGCGTTTACTGAAAACACAGCAACACTAAATAATAAGAAAAGTAAAATTTTACGCATTTGTCTGTTCTATAATATATTCTAAAATATCTTTTGCTACTTCTTTTTTAGGTTTAACAGGAAAAGGAAGCACTTTATTGTCTTTGGTTATCAAAGTAATTTTATTGGTGTCTGTTTGAAAACCCGCGCCTTTGTCCCGAAGCGAATTTAACACAATTAAATCTAAATTCTTTTTTTTCAGTTTCAATTTTGCGTTTTCCTCCTCGTTTTCTGTCTCTAGCGCAAAACCGACCAAGAATTGATTTTTCTTTATTTCGCCAAGCGAAGCAAGAATATCCTTGGTTTTTGAAAGACGAAGTGTTAATTCCGTGTCTTTCTTTTTAATTTTTTCCGAAGCAACTTCCGATGGACGATAATCTGCAACGGCAGCGCTTAAAATGGCTACATCAATTTTTCCGAAATATTCATGCGCAGCTTTATACATCTCTTCGGCTGAAGTAACGTGAATGATTTTTACGAAATCATTTTCAAGTTTTAAAGCCGTAGGTCCTGAAATCAAAACAACCTCAGCGCCAAGCTGTGCAGCGGTTTCAGCAATTGCATAACCCATCTTTCCGCTGGAATGGTTTCCGATGAAACGGACTGGGTCAATAGCTTCATACGTTGGTCCGGCGGTTATCAAAAATTTCTTGCCGCGAAGAGGAAGTTTTTTCAGAATATCATTTTCTAAAAAAGAAACAATTTCCTCAGGTTCGGCCATTCTGCCCTGCCCTACCAAACCGCTGGCAAGTTCGCCAAAAGCAGCCGGAATTTGAATATTTCCGAAGCTGTTCAATTTCTCAAAAGTTACTGCGGTTGTTGGATGCGCATACATATCCAAATCCATCGCTGGAGCAAAATAAACTGGGCATTTCGCTGAAAGATAACAAGCCAGCAACAAATTGTCGCTGGTGCCATTCGCCATTTTGGAAAGTGTGTTTGCGGTAGCTGGAGCCACTAAAAACAAATCTGCCCAAAGAGCCAATTCCACATGATTGTTCCATCGGAGCTCCCGATGGCTATCGGAATCGTTTTCTTCATTTGTAAAAGAAGAAAACACTTCGTTTTTTGAAAGAGTTGAAAGCGTGAGCGGAGTAACGAATTCTTTAGCAGAAGATGTCATCACAACTTTTACATTGGCTCCTTTTTTCACTAAAAGCCTAACTAAAAAAGCTGCTTTGTACGCGGCAATCCCGCCGGTAACGCCAAGCAAGATATTTTTCCCGTTCAAAACAGACATTTCTTATGTTTTGGTTTATAGTTTACAGTTAAAGCCAAATAGACTATTAACTTTTAACGAATAAGTTTACTACTCTACTACTTCGTCAGCAGTATTTCTGTAGTAGATTTTGTTTTCCAACCACTCTTGTACGGCTAAAGCGTGTGGTTTTGGAAGTTTTTCATAAAATTTTGAAACCTCAATTTGTTCCTTATTTTCAAAAATTTCTTCCAAACTGTCGTTGTAAGTGGCGAACTCATCAAGCTTTTCAAGAAGTTCTTTTTTAATGTCACCGTTTATTTGTGAAGCTCTTTTCGAGATAATCGAAATTGCTTCATAAATATTATTTGTTGGTTCATCAATCCTGTTTTTGTCTAATGTAACGGTATTGATTGGTGCATCTGAATTTTTAATATCCATAATAAAAATTAATTAAATAGTGGGTTCTGTTTCTGGGGCTACAATTCTGCTCTCTATATCCTGATAGATCTCTGTTGCTTCAGGCCCTAAATCTGTATCCTTGTAATATTTTATAAAACTGTTGTAATATCCTTTTGCGGTAATAAGTCGTTCTTGAACTAAACTTGGCACACTGTTTATTGCAAGTTTATAAGCTGCTAAAAATCTGCCGTAAAAAGCATCTTTTCTATACTTGGAACCGGGATGATCTGTAATAAAGTTATCAAACGCATCAATGGCCGCTTTTAGACCATCGTCAAGTTTAAGATATTGCATGGCAACTTCATAATCCTTCTTTTCCAATTTTTCCCTCAGCTCGGCAACCAATGTGTTAGCCTCCATTCTTTTATCTGAATTGGGATATTTGTTAATGAATTCCTGCAATTTTTCAAGTCCTTTATCAGTATCCTTTTGATCCAAAGAATATCTTGGCGAAAGCTGATAAAAACTTTTTGCCGCCTTAAATGAAGCTACCTCAGCGCTATCACTTTGTGGATATGCCTGCGTGAAACGCTCAAACTGATACCCCGAAAGATAATAGTCCTCTAGATTGTAATAAGTGTTGGCATAGATGAACATCAGTTTTTCACCCTGTGGTTTTCCCCTGTAAGCAGGCACAATCTGCTCCATCAACTTTAGTGCTTTTTTGTATTTGCCTTTTTTGTAAAGGGAATCTGCAAAGGTGTATTTTTTGCCCATATCATCCTTCCGAAGCACCCGTTGGTATTGGCTACAAGAGGAAAGAAGGATAGTAAGACAAAGTATAATAAAAAGTGGTAATCGCATGGGCTTAAAAAACATCGTGCAAAAATAGGAAATTAAACATGATTGAACAAACTTATTCTTTGGCTAAAATATTGCTCTGAAGCCTATTATTTGCAAGCCTTTTGAAATATTTAACGCATAAGTGGAAAAGAACGGTTTTAGAAATTTTTGGTAAAAGAATCTATTTTGGTTCTCAAACTGTCGCTAACCCCCACTAAAGGAAGCCTTACGGTATCGCCACAAATTCCTAATGATTTAAAAACAGACTTAATCCCCGCAGGGTTTCCCTCAGCGAAAATATAGTCAATTGCCGGAGCTATTTTATAATGAATTTCATAAGCTTTATCAACTTTTCTATCCAAGCCTAATTTCACCATTTTTGAAAATTCCTTTGGAAAACCTTCGCCAATAACCGAGATCACTCCGGCCCCGCCAGCAAGAATCATTGGCAGCGTTACCATATCATCGCCTGAAATTACCAAGAAATCTTTTGGGCAACCGGAAATCAATTTCATTGCCTGTACAATATCGCCCGCGGCTTCTTTTATGGCAACAATCTTTTCAAAATCATTTGCCAATCTAATTACCGTTTCTGGAAGCATGTTTGAAGCTGTCCTACCTGGAACATTATATAAAATTATCGGTAAGGGAGCCTGTTTAGCAATCGCTGCAAAGTGTTGGTATATCCCTTCCTGCGTAGGTTTATTATAATATGGCGAAACCGAAAGAATTGCCGTGAAAGCTGAAAGGTCACGGGTATTCATTTCAGAAATAACCTCTTGGGTATTGTTGCCACCAATTCCTAAAACCAAAGGCAACCGCCCATTGTTTGCAGTAATTATTGTATCGATAACAACTTGCTTTTCTTCTTTTGAAAGTGTTGCGCTTTCGGCAGTGGTTCCCAAAACCACCAAATAGTCAATTCCGTTTTCAATATTGAAATTCACCACATTTTTAAGCCCTTCCACATCTACTGAAAAATCACTTTTAAAAGGTGTGATGAGTGCTACGCCCGTTCCTACTAATTCTTTCATATCAATCTATTTTTTTAAATATTTTCAAATATTTTTTTACCTCACTTTTAAAAACTTC
This sequence comes from Aequorivita soesokkakensis, assembly GCF_001641085.1. Lineage (GTDB taxonomy): Bacteria > Bacteroidota > Bacteroidia > Flavobacteriales > Flavobacteriaceae > Aequorivita > Aequorivita soesokkakensis. The sequence continues at coordinate 9,446 of NZ_LXIE01000021.1, forward strand.
CGGTTGCTGCAGGTCAACAGTTATAAGTAAATCGAAAAGCCGCTCATCAGCATCATTAAAACCTACTTTAAATTTCGCTTTGCTCTGTGCAACCATTGCACTCAAAAATCTGTGCTTTTCTTTATAGAAGCCAATCAAAACATCAAACGGAAAATCGAGAAATTCCTGTGCGTTTTGGTTGTGAATTTCACCGCGCCACGTAAATTCCTTATTGGTTATTTGGTTTTGCCGAAGCGATGGAATTTTTCTTCTCGTTTCCACAAAAGTGAAAAGTTTCACATCTTTCCGCTGCAAACCAAGTTCTCTTCCAAATTCATAAAGCATTTCAAAATCGTCAAAAAAAGCTTCGTCCACCAAAAAACCCAAATACTTTAAAGATGTATTCCTTTGTGAAATATCACGCTCGGTCAAGTTTTTTTCGGTGTGTTTTTTTAAGGAATGATGTTTTACTTTTTTCAACATGGAACGCCCAATTCTTGTGTGGCAAAAATAGTTTTTTTCAACGCTTTTCTGCTTTCAATTAAGAAATCATTTGCAAAAAATCATCTTCGGAAATAATTGAAACGCCCAAACTCTCCGCCTTTGTTTTTTTGCTCGGCCCCATATTGTCGCCCGCAACCACATAATTTGTTTTGGACGAAATGGAACTGGAAACCTTGCCGCCGTTATCTTCAATCAATTTTTTAAGCTCATCACGAGAAACTTTTGTAAAAACGCCGGAAACTACAAAGGTATTTCCTTGTAAAACATCCGTTTGATTGGCGAGTTTTTCTGCGGAAATTTCCAATTGAACGCCATAATTCTTTAAACGTTCAATGGTTTCAATATTCTCTTCGGAAGCGAAAAAGGAAACTACACTTTGGGCAATTCGTTCGCCGATTTCATCAACGGTTGTCAATTCCTCTTCGGAAGCATTTTTTAAGGCATCGATGGTTTTGTAATGCTTTGCCAGTTTTTTGGCAACTGTTTCGCCAACATAACGTATTCCCAAGGCGAACAGCACTCTTTCAAAAGGAATTTGTTTTGAAGCCTCAATTCCTTTTATCATATTTTCGGCACTTTTCTGCGCCATGCGTTCCAAAGGAATTATCTGTTCTTCTTTCAAAAGATACAAATCCGCATAATTATTTATCAAACCATTGTTCACTAAAAGTGTCACGGTTTCACCACCCAAACCTTCAATGTCCATCGCCTTTCGCGAAATGAAATGCTGAATACGCCCGATAATCTGTGGCGGACAACTTTCTGCATTTGGGCAATAATGTTGGGCTTCGCCTTCGGTGCGGAACAAAGTAGTTCCGCATTCGGGACATTCGGTTATATAATCTGTTGGTGAAGAATTTGGATCGCGCTGTGTAAAATCCACTCCAATTATCTTCGGAATTATTTCGCCTCCCTTTTCAACAAAAACGGTATCGCCTTCGCGAATATCTAGTTTTTCAATTTGATCTGCGTTGTGCAATGAAGCACGTTTCACAATTGTTCCCGCCAATTCAACGGGCTCCAAATTTGCTACGGGCGTGATTGCGCCAGTTCTTCCAACTTGATAGGTTATTTGGTTTAATACCGTGGAAACCTGCTCTGCCTTAAATTTATATGCCATCGCCCAACGTGGCGATTTTGCAGTATAACCCAGCTCTTCCTGTTGTTGCAGATTGTTCACCTTCACCACTATCCCATCGGTTTCGTATGGCAATTCGTGACGATGAACATCCCAATAATTTACAAATTCCAAAACCTCATCCAGATTTTTGGCGAGTTTGGCTGCTTCGGGAACCTTAAAACCCCATTCTCGAGCTTTATCTAAACTTTCAAATTGTGTTTTTATAGGAAGCCGTTCGCCTTTCAAACTGTATAAAAGACAGTCCAAAGGACGCTTTGCAACTTCGGAACTATCTTGCAGTTTTAAGCTTCCCGAAGCTGTGTTTCTTGGATTTCGGTAAGGTTCTTCGCCCAGTTCAACCCTTTCGGCGTTCATCTTTGCGAAACCTTCAAAAGGAAGAACAATTTCACCGCGAATATCAAACAAGGGCGGGTAATCGCCTTTCAATTGTAACGGCACGGAACGGATGGTTTTTACGTTTGCGGTAACGTCATCGCCCTGAAAACCATCGCCACGGGTCACTGCTTTTTTCAGCTTTCCATTTTCATAAGTTAGGCTGATGGATGCGCCGTCATATTTAAGTTCACAAGTGAATTCCACTTTGCCGTCCACCATTTTTTCGATACGCTTTTCCCAGTCTTCCAAATCTTCTTTTGAATAGGAATTGTCCAAGGAAAACATTCTGTAAGTATGCGGTACGGTTTCAAAATTCTTGGTTATTTCGCCACCAACCCTTAAAGTTGGCGAATTGGCATCATAAAACTCGGGATGCGCTTTTTCCAGCTCTTGAAGTTGCTTTAGTTTTTGGTCAAATTCAAAGTCGGAAATTGTTGGTGTATCGAGTACGTAATAGTTGTAGTTATGTTCGCGAAGCTCTTTGCGAAGAGAGTTGATTTGTTGTTGAATGTCCATAGAACAAATATAAAATTTTAAACCTCACAGCTTTTTAAAAACGGTGAGGTTATTAATGAAATTTTCAACAAATTATTAGCAATTAATCATCCAAAAATATATTGCGAACCAAGGCTGCGCAAAGTCCGCCAGCAATTGGCGCAACGATGAAAAGCCAAAGCTGCTGAAGTGCCATTCCGCCAGCAAAAAGCGCTGGGCCCAAACTACGCGCGGGATTCACGGAGGTACCCGTAATTGGAATAACAACCATATGTATCAATGCCAAGGAAATACCAATGGCAAGCCCTGCCATCATTGGCGAAGTATGTTTGGAAGCAGTTGCTCCGAAAATCACCATTAAGAAAAGGAAGGTGAATGCAAATTCTGCAATTAGCGCAGACTTCATATCGTATTCCCCGAGATAACCAGGACCCCAGCCGTTAGCGCCTAAGCCCCATTCAGGCATTGAAAAGCCAGCACTTCCGGTAGCCAAAACATACAGTAAACCTGCCGCTGCAATGGCTCCTATACATTGCGAAATTATATACCCAACGGTATCTTTTGCGGAGAGTTTTCCCGCAGCTAGCATAGCTATTGAAATTGCTGGGTTAATGTGACAGCCCGAAATGGGGCCAATGGTATAAACCATTACCAAAACTGCAAAACCAAATGCGAGGGAAATACCCAAAAGCCCAATTCCGGCAGGACCAGAATGGGTTACGCTAGCAATAGTTGCAGCGCCACAGCCAAATAAAACTAATGCAAAGGTGCCGAGTGCTTCGGCAAAATACTTTTTTGATGAATTCATTTTCAATTATTTAAGAGGTTAGACAACTTAAATTTAGGAAAATGAGTCTATTAAAAGAAATTTGTTAAAAAGGAAGGTTAAAATGTTGATAATACGTTATGTTCTGTCAGAATTCAGCCACTTTGGAAGCTGCGGTGTCTTGAATTCCTCCATTTTTTTAAGAAGTCCTTTTGGGCTGGAATCTACCAAAAGCAGATTGTAGTTGTCCATGGAAAGGAAGCCTTTGCGCACCATGGTTTCGAGCATTCTTATAAGATCATTGTAGAAACCGTTTATATTCAGTAACCCGATTGGCTTTTGATGTAGCCCTAACTGAAGCCAAGTTATAATTTCGAAAAGCTCTTCCAGCGTGCCCATTCCACCTGGAAGCGCGATAAAACCATCGCTTGCTTCCTGCATTTTTAGTTTGCGTTCGTGCATATTTTCAGTAGTGATGAGCTCCGTAAGCCCAAGATGCACAACTTCTTTCTTCTTTAAAAAATTGGGGATAATGCCGATAACCTTTCCATTGTTATCCAAAACACTTTTGGCAATGGTGCCCATTACTCCTATTTTCGCGGCACCGTAAACAAGACTGATATTACGCTCAGCGAAGATTTCACCAAGTTTTTTAGCAGCATCTGTTATCGCGAGGTCGTTGCCGTCGCTACTGCCGCAGAAAACGCATATTTTTTCAAGTTTGTTCATCTTTCTCTGAGTAACTCTGCGGTTCTCTGAGCAACTCTGCGTTATAGCTATTTCACGGAGCTACACAGAGAAAACACGAAGTTTCGCAGAGGTTTATATATTACATTTCAACATTCGGTCTTTTCCGAAGATGTCCTTTTTTATTTCAATATTTTGAAATCCTTCGATTTTTAAAAGCTCGGTCAATTCATCAGCAAGGTACTCATTAATCTCGAAAAATAATTTTCCATTGGCCTTCAAATGGTTTTTTGCCAATTGGGAAATGACTCGATAAAAAAGTAATGGGTCTTTATCTTTAACATATAAGGCTGAATCAGGCTCATACTTCAAAACGTTTTGTTGCATTTGCTTTTTTTCCAGTTCGCGAACGTATGGCGGATTGGAAACGATAACATCGTATTGCTTCGGAAGCGTTTTAGTTTTTAAAATATCGGCTTGAATGAAATCAACTTTTACTTCATTTAGTTCTGAATTTTGCTGTGCAACTTTTAAAGCTTGTTCGGAAATATCCAATGCGAAAATTTTGGAATCAGGAAGGTTTTTAGCAAGTGAAATAGCAATGCAACCGGAACCAGTGCCAATGTCTAAAAATTCTGAATTCTGAATTCTGAATTCTGAATTATTTAAAATCCATTCAACCAATTCCTCCGTTTCTGGGCGGGGAATTAAGGTGTGTTGGTTTACTTTGAAAGGAAGGCTGAAAAATTCTGTTTCTCCTAATATATATTGAATGGGCTCGTAATTTTTTAGGCGAAGCAATGCTGCCTGAAATTTTTCGGCATCTTCTTTTGAGATTTCCTTTTCGGGATTCAACGCAATTTCTATTCTCGAAAGATTTAAATATTTTTCAGAAAGTATGTTGAAAAACGATTGTATTTCTTCCGAAGGATAAATTCCTGAAAGAGTTGTGGTGAAGTTTTTTTTTAGTTCTGCTAAATTCAAAATTATTTTTTCGAAAGCACTTCGACTGCCCTTCGACTACGCTCAGGACGGGCTACTCAATGTGACATTTGTTTCTAATATTTGGGGTTTGATTTTTTAAAGTGTTTTAATCATATGCACCGGGCAGGAATAATGGCCCGTGTCGCCCATTGCGCAATCTATATATTCAAAACCAGCTTGTTTGTATAGTTTTTGGGCGTGGGTCATATATTCCATGGTTTCAAGATATATTTTTTCGAAACCAAACTCACTCGCTTTTGCCAAACAAAATTCCATCATTTGCGCTCCAACTCCCCTGCCTCTAGCTTCGGGAAGAAAATACATTTTTTGGAGCTCGCAGATATTGCCTTCAAAATTATCAAGTTGGGCAATACCAGCGCCGCCTATTATTTTGTCGTTTTCTTCAACCACAAAATAAACGGCCTTGGGTTTTTGATAGGTTTCAAACATACAATCCAAAGATTTATCGGCATAAGCAGTACCCACTTTCGGCACGTTGAAATCTTCCAAAACGCTGCGTATCACTTTGGCAATTTGTGGATTGTCCTTCTTTTCAATAAGACGGATTATTGGTGTGTTCATTCTAATTAAATCCTTGTATTTTTACGCTGTGAAGATACACGAAAAATATATGTTGCGTTGCACACAACTGGCCAAAAATGGGCTGGGAACTACCTATCCAAATCCGTTGGTGGGAAGCGTGATTGTTCATAATGACAGAATTATTGGCGAAGGTTGGCACTATAAAGCAGGACAACCGCATGCGGAAGTTAACGCCATCGCGAACGTGAGCGAAGCGAACTTATTGAAAGGGGCAACTATTTACGTGAGTTTGGAACCGTGCAGCCATTTTGGGAAAACACCTCCCTGCGCCAATTTGATTATTGAATGCGGCATTAAAAAAGTAGTGGTAGGCAGTTTGGATCCAAATCCAAAAGTTGCAGGGCGCGGCATTAAAAAACTAATGGAGGCTGGTTGCGAAGTAATTGTAGGCATTTTGGAAAATGAATGTGATGAGCTGAACAAACGTTTTTTCACCTTTCACCAAAAAAAGAGGCCTTATATTTTTCTGAAATGGGCTGAAACTGCTGATGGCTTTATTTCCCCCAAAAATGAATCCCGAAACGAAATAAAACCCATTTGGATTACAAATGAATTTTCGCGGCAATTGGTTCATAAAATGCGCGCGGATGAACAGGCTATTTTAGTTGGTACGAATACTGTTTTGCAGGATAATCCATCGCTAACGGTTCGCGAATGGGCTGGAGAAAATCCTGTGCGAATTGTTATTGACAGAAGTTTAAAACTTTCTCAAGATTTTTCAGTTTTTGATGGAACTGCTAAAACCATTGTTTTCAATGAAAAGGAAACAAAAATTTCAGAAAATTTAGATTTGGAAAAGATTGATTTTCCCAAAGAAATTCCGCAGCAAATCTGCCAAGCGCTTTTCAAAAGAGAAATTCAGTCCGTTATAATTGAAGGCGGCGCGAAGACATCGCAATCTTTTATTGACGCAAATCTTTGGGACGAAGCGTTTGTTTTTATGGGAACTGCTAATTTCAGCGAAGGAACAAAAGCCCCGACTTTTAAAGGAATTATGGTTTCCGAAGAAAAAATAAAAGAAGATACTTTCCGAACTTATAAAAACACAACTACTTGATAGCACTAGCGCTTAGCATACTTTCTTCCACGATAATTTTTGTGGCTTTCAAGCTTTTTTCAAAGTTTAAAATCAACACTTTGCACGCTATTGTTGTAAATTATTTGGTGGCTTGTTGTTGCGGGTTACTTTTTCAGGAGAATGAAATAAATATTGCCGCAATTGCACAACATTCCTGGTTTCCCTTTGCGTTAGGTTTGGGCGCTTTATTTATAACGGTTTTCAATTTAATGGCGCTTACCACACAACGCAGCGGACTTTCGGTAGTTTCGGTGGCTACAAAAATGAGCGTTGTGATTCCGGTGGTTTTCGGGTTGCTTTACTATAAAGAGAGTTTAGGGATTTTAAAATTTCTCGGAATTGTTTTAGCGTTGATGGCTGTTTATCTCGCTTCCATCAAAACAAAGGATGGATTAAAAATAAAAACGTCCAATTTCATCTTTCCCATATTGGTTTTTTTGGGCAGCGGAATTATTGACACTGCCATAAAATATTTGGAAGGGGAACATGTAGCCAAGAATGACACACCTATTTTCTCTGCCACCATCTTTGCTTCCGCAGCAATCCTGGGAATTCTACTTTTGTGTTTTCACGCAGTTCAGGGGAAGTTTAAATTTCAGTTTAAAAACGTTTTGGGCGGAATTGGACTCGGTATCCCCAATTACTTTTCCGTCTATTTTTTGGTACAAGCACTGCGAAGCGATATTTTGGAAAGCTCAGGAATTTTTACGGTTAACAATGTTGCGATTGTAATGTTTTCGACCCTGGTCGGAATTTTACTTTTCAAAGAAAAATTATTGCCGAAAAATTGGATAGGGATTGGGCTGGCTATTCTTGGGATTTTGTTTATTGCCTTGGAAAAATGGTAGGGTGCGGGATGACTGCTGAAAAAATAGAAGAAAATATTGAATACGGAGAAAGACACATATAAAACAATTTTAAAACCTTCAAAAGAAGTTCTTTTTAAGGAGAAAGGAAGTAAATTCTTTGGCTATGCTTTCCCAGTTTTTTCAGATGAAAATGTAAAAGAACACATCGAAAAACTTAAAAAGCAGCATCATTCCGCACGGCACTTTTGCTATGCTTGGCAGCTCGGAAAAAGCTACGAGCATTACCGCGCCAACGATGATGGCGAACCTTCAAACAGTGCTGGAATGCCTATTTATGGACAATTGTTATCTTTTGAAATAACGAATGTTTTGGTTGCTGTGGTGCGATATTTTGGCGGTACGAAACTAGGCGTGGGTGGCTTGATCCAAGCCTATAAAACAACCGCCCAAATGGCTTTGGAAAATTGTAAAATAGTAGAAAGAACTATCGATGAAACCTTTCTTTTAAAATTTGAATATCCCGAAATGAATACCGTAATGCGGATAATCAAAGACGAAGACCTCAACCTCGTCAATCAAAAAATGGAACTGGATTGCGAATTTGAAATTGCCGTTCGTAAAAAAGAAGCCGACCGCATTTTTGAGTTGTTTGAAAATACCCACAAAATAGAAATCACAATAAAACAAATCCCAAATTCCAAAATTTAAAAATTTTATTATTTGGGATTTGGGATTTGGGATTTTTTAAGGTCTTTTTTTATGAAAGTTTTTCCAATAAATACTGTGGTGCCTTCATCAACTTTTTTGTGGTGCTGTTCACAAAAACCAAAACAGTGGTCGCAGTGATTAAAAGTTGTTTGGACTCATTATAAATTTCATAGTAAAATTCAATTTTTACAGTTGGCAATTGCTTCAAAGTTGTCTTTACAGTAAGCAAATCATCATAAAAAGCAGGCAATTTATAATCAATACTTAAATGCACAACAGGCAGGTGTACATCGTTGGCTTCCATCCATTTATATGAAAAACCGAGCTCGCGGAGCCATTCGGTTCTACCTTGCTCCAAGTACTGTGCATAGTTACCGTAATAAACAATACCCATCTGGTCTGTCTCGCCATAGCGAACCCTAATCTGTGTAAGTGTATTCTTCAAAATTTTGTGTTAATTACAAAAAGTTTTTTTGTAGTTTTATCGAAAGGGAAGTATGGGAAAAAAAAACTAAAAATTCAACCCTATTGTAGTTTTTTTTATAACTTTTTTGTTCACATATTTGCACTGTTAGGAAATAGCCCGGAAACACTCCATCCCCTATTTTTTGACCACACCTTTTAAAAAACAAAAAACACAACTTTTAACTATGAGCAAAACTGCGGAATCGGTTTGGAACAATTGTTTGGCTTTTATCGAAGATAACATAACTTCGCAAGCATACAAAACTTGGTTCGAGCCCATTAAAGCGGTAAAGTTAACAGACAATGCTCTTAGTATTCAAGTTCCTAGCAAGTTTTTTTACGAATGGCTTGAGGAACACTACGTTAAGATTCTAAAAGTTGCACTTACGAAGGAATTGGGCCAAACTGCCAAACTTGTTTACATCATAAAGATGGAAAATACATACGGCAACAAGCAACCTTTCACCGAAAAAATACCAAGTTCAAACCGAAGCAACCTGCAATCACAGGAAGTTGATGTGCCTTTGAAAAACAAAAGCCCGGAACTGAAAAATCCGTTTGTAATTCCTGGTATTCGCAACGTAAAAATTGAGTCGCAACTAAATCCCAATTATAATTTTGAAAGTTTTCTTGAAGGTGAATCAAATAGATTGGCACGTTCTGCAGGTTTAGCTGTGGCCAACAAACCCGGTGGAACTTCTTTCAACCCATTGCTTATTTTTGGCGGTGTCGGTTTGGGAAAAACACATTTGGGCCATGCTATCGGAGTTGATATAAAAGATAAATACCCAGAAAAAACCGTGCTGTATATTTCCGCGGAAAAGTTTACGCAGCAATATATTGAATCGGTTAAAAAGAACAATCGCAACGATTTTATTCACTTCTATCAAATTATTGATGTATTGATTGTTGATGACATTCAACTGCTTTCCGGAAAGGCTGGAACACAGGATGTTTTCTTCCATATTTTTAATCATTTACACCAAAATGGCAAGCAGGTTATTTTAACCAGTGACAAAGCACCGGTTGATATGATTGACATTGAACAACGATTGCTTTCCCGTTTCAAATGGGGACTTTCTGCAGAATTGAACCATCCTGATTACGACACCCGCGTTGCAATCATAAAAAACAAGCTGTACCGCGATGGCGTGGAAATGCCTGAGGATATAGTGGAATTTTTGGCAAACAACATCAAAACAAACATTCGCGAACTGGAAGGCGCCATTATATCATTGATCGCCCATTCCTCTTTTAACAAAAAGGAAATCACCATTGATCTTGCGCGCAAGATTGTTGACAATTATGTGAAACATACCAAACGTGAAGTTTCCATAGACTACATCCAAAAAGTGGTGAGTGATTATTTCCAGATGGATGTAGATACACTTCAATCAAAGACCCGTAAAAGGCACATCGTGCAGGCACGCCAATTAGCAATGTTTTTTGCTAAGAAATTCACCAAAGCATCCCTTGCCTCCATCGGTTCACAAATTGGGCAACGCGATCACGCAACCGTACTTCACGCTTGCAAAACGGTTGACAATCTTTCAACTACCGATAAGCAATTCCGCAAGTATGTGGAAGACCTTAACAAAAAGTTGACGCTTTAGTCATTTTAGATTCCTTACTTTTATTCGGAATAAAAATCATTTATTTTTCCAAAAATGCAAACTCGAATTTTAATGGTCTGCCTTGGCAATATTTGCCGTTCCCCTTTGGCGGAAGGCATTTTAAAATCCAAGATTGACACTTCAAAAGTGGTTGTGGATTCTGCTGGAACGGGTCATTGGCACGTGGGCGATTTACCCGATAAACGCAGTATTGCCGTTGGAAGAAAATACAATATAGATATCACCAATCAACGTGGAAGACAGTTCAGCGCAAAGGATTTTGATGATTTTGATATTATTTATGTGATGGATAATTCCAACAAAGAAAATGTTTTGGCAATGGCCCAAACCGATTCGCAAAGAGAAAAAGTAAAACTGATTCTCGATGAAATTTTCCCCGGGGAAAACGTGGATGTTCCCGACCCCTATTTTGGTGGAGATAGTGGTTTTGAAAACGTTTTCAGCATGCTGGACGAAGCCTGCGAACAAATTGCAAATCGACTTTAACGAATATATCCGGCTGATTTGCTTATTTTAGTACTTTCCCTAAAAAATTTACTATGAAAAAATTTCTCCTCGCTTTTTTATTTCTTTCTTCCACCTCTATTTTTTCCCAAAATGTGGATATTGAACTTTTCAAAGATGGTTTTTCCGATCCCCTAAATTTGCAACACGTTAATGATGACCGCCTTTTTGTAGTTGAGCAGGGAGGAAAAATTAAAATTATACAGGGTGACGGGACAGTAAATCCAGTTCCCTATCTTGACATTTCCAGCATTATTTCAAGTGGTAACGAACGTGGACTTCTTGGGCTTGCATTTCACCCAGATTATGCCAATAATGGCTATTTTTATGTGAATTACACAAAACCCAATGGCGATACACAAGTCTCACGGTTTTCTGTGGATTCCGGAAATCCAGATTTGGCTGACGAAAATTCCGAACTGCCAATTATAGGGTACGCACAACCATTTTCAAACCACAATGGCGGTAATTTGGCTTTTGGGCCTGATGGCTATCTTTATATTTCATCAGGAGATGGCGGAAGCGGTGGTGATCCCGGAAATAGAGCCCAAAATATTTTTGAACTTTTGGGGAAATTATTGCGCATTGATATTGATAACCCTTCAGGGGGAAACAATTACGGAATTCCGGCCGACAATCCGTATGCGGGAAATCCAGATCCGGGAATAAAAAAGGAAATCTGGGCCTATGGTTTGCGAAATCCTTGGCGTTTCTCTTTTGATTTTACAGAAAACAATCTTTGGATTGCAGATGTAGGGCAAAACAATTGGGAAGAAATAAACCGTGTTGCTGGGTCCGAAGCGGGACTAAATTACGGATGGCGCTGTTATGAGGGCAACCACCCTTTCAATACGGCAAATTGCCCGCCACAGTCTGAGTTAACATTTCCAATTGCAGAATATTCCCATTCAAATGGTTGTTCCATTACGGGAGGCTATGTTTATAGAGGCTCGGCGCATCCTGAAATTGAAGGTCTTTATTTTTTTGCAGATTACTGCAGCGGGCTTATTGGCTCTGTGGATAGTTCTGGAAGTTTAGTTGATTATGGAGATTTTTCCGGCAATTGGGTTTCTTTTGGGGAAGATGCAAATAAAGAACTTTATATAATTGACATAGGAGGGGCTATATATAAAATAGTAGCGGAACCAATTATAGGAACTGAAGATTTTTCGATGGAAAACGCTTTAACGATGCTTCCAAATCCAACTTCAACAAATGTCTCTTTCACTTTAAACGGTGGTAAAATTCAAAATATTCAACTTTATGATATCGGGGCACGTATAGTAATTTCCGAAGAAAATCTTTCAACTAACGAAAAGACAATCTCCGTTTCAAGTTTGAATTCCGGTATTTATTTTGTGAAAATAACTTCGGAAAAAGGACAAACGGCAGTTAAAAAATTAATGGTCCAATAGTTTCTGAATGACCACAAAAAAAGGAAATCTATATTTAATTCCATGCCCAATGGGAGATATACCCCCTTTGGCCGTGCTTCCCGTTTCAGTAAAAAAATCAATTGAACAAATTGATCATTATATTGTGGAACACGAAAAAAATGCGCGTCGTTTCATAAAAAGCATTGTTCCGGAAAAGCAACAGTCTTCTCTGAAAATTCAGGAAATAAATAAGTTCACAAAACCGGAAGAAATTTCCCCTATGCTAAATCCCTGCTTGGAGGGTTTTGACGTTGGGGTTATAAGTGATGCCGGTTGTCCAGGAATTGCAGATCCCGGAGCAAGGGCCGTACATTACGCTCACGAAAAAGGCATAAAAGTAGTACCGTTAGTTGGACCGTCTTCTATATTACTTGCAATGATGGCCAGCGGCTTTAACGGGCAGAATTTTGCATTTAATGGTTATTTGCCCATTGATAAAGGTGAAAGAAAAGCGGAGCTCAAACGTTTGGAAAAGCTTTCAAAAGATTTTGACCAATCACAACTCTTCATTGAAACGCCTTACCGCAACAACCAAATGCTACAAAGCCTGATTGAAAACCTCAACCCACAAACAAGAATTTGTGTGGCCTGCGACATTACTTTGCCTTCTGAATACATAAAAACTGCGCCGGCGAGTCTGTGGAAAAAAATAAAGGTGGACCTTCATAAAAGACCCACCTTGTTTATCATTCATGGATAAAGTTTACATTACCCTTGGTTTCTTGTTTGGCACAATGTGCGAAGTATCATAACCTGAAAACATTCTTAGATAATAACGAATTGAAGCACCGTTTGCGTCTTCAAACCCATTAGCGCCACCGCTTCTTAAAAATTTTTGAACATTCCCTGCGCCCGCAAGATGCGCAGCTGCCAAAATTCCTGATTCGGTAATTTTTACACCACCTATGGTTTTTCCCACGGAACGTTTAATATCATTCCGAAGTACCCATTTATTCAAAGAAGTATAAGCCAAGAAAGCTGCTTCCTGTTGGCGAGTATCATATAGAAAATTATCAGTGTTCTTTACTCCCATCATTCTTAAGGTAGCTCGGGAAAATTGGTATTTCCCCATATAGCCGTAATCATTCACAATTTGGTAATCTCCTCTTGATTCCTTAAAACCAAGCGCTTCTTTAAATCCTACATAAGATTTCCCCAAAAACAAATAGAATTTTGGAGTCACAGGAGCAATAAGTGGGGTAAACTCTGCTTCTGTGGGAACATTATAATTTAACTCCAATCCTTCTGTACTAAAAACGGAAAAATCGTAGCCATCTTTTGAAATGAAACCTGTCCCTACTAGTACGGTAACAACAAGTAATACTGCAATTAGATATATTCTTTTTTTCATCAAATTTTAAAATTCAGATGTAAAATTACATCCTAGTTTCAGCGGGCAAAGATAATCCTTTTTTTAAAAATCTGATTTATAGGCTGTTAAAGTAATGTGAAAAGAAAAATTACCCCCGTTTTTAAAGGGATTGCAGAAGAATTAAAAAAATCAACGATTCAACCCTTGACTATTTACCCAACGCACATATTCCACTTTATTTACATTGTGCTGCGCAAGGGTTTTTGCGAATTTATGGTAACCGAAATTGGTAACATCTGCCACAAAGTAGTAATAATCGTGCTTTTCGGGATTCAATACTGCATCAATAGAAGAAATGTCCGGCATTGTGATAGGTCCCGGTGGAACCCCTGCATATTTATAGGTATTGTATGGCGAATCCAGTTCCAAATCGGCATAAAGTACTCTTTTAATGATTTGGTTATAGTCGTCACTTTCCTTTTTCAGGGCGTAAATAACAGTTGGATCGGCTTGGAGCAACATCCCAACTTTCAATCTATTCACATAAACACCTGCAACTCGTGATCTTTCATCCACTTTTGCGGTTTCCTTTTGAACAATTGCGGCCAACGCCATTACTTGTTCTTTTGAAAGATTTAGATTTTTTGCTTTTTGGGTTCTCGATTCATTCCAAAATCGTTCATATTCGGTTTTCATTCGATTGCGAAAAGTTTCTGCTGAACTATTCCAATAAAACTCATAGGTATTCGGAATATAAAGACACAGGGCGGTTTCCTCGCTTAAACCTTCTTCCTTCAAAAATTGTGGATCTCGCATAGATTTCAACAATGAAATACTATCTGCTTCAATTTGTTTTGAAATATGCCCTGCAAGATCCTCCAATCGCTCTTGGTTGTTGAATTTGATATTTATTGGAATATTTGTGCTGCGCAAAACATTCACAATATCGTTATTGGTCATTCCCTTTGTTAAGATGAAATGGCCTGGTTTTACATTTCCTGAATATTTTTTTTGATCCGCAACTGCATAAAAAGATTCGGTATCTCTTAAAAGCGGCTCCAATTCTGCAACCACATCATCAATTGTTGCATTTGTGGGAATAAATACGTGCGCTTCCTTATTGTTGAAAGCTGTATTTCCGGAAAAAGCAGTGTTGTAAACATACCAAGCAAAAGCGCCCATTCCAACGGCGCCAAGCAACACAATAATCAGCAATATTTTTTTTATATACATTCTAAAATTTTCAATTAGCGAATCTGCTAATTAGCGAATTGGCTAATCAACTGATATAAATATTCATCTTTATATTTTCCTTCGGAAAAAATCCAGTCTTTTTTAACGCCCGTTTTTTCAAAACCAGTCTTTTCAAAAAGCAGAATGCTTCCTTTATTTTCTTCCGTAATTCCTGCGAAAACCTGATGCACGTTTAAATGTGAAAAAGCATAATCACAAGTAAGTTTTAATGCTTCCGAAGCAAAGCCTTTTCGTTTATCTTCTTCTGAAAAAATAACGATGCCAACCCCTACTCTGTTGTGTTTTGGATCAAAATCGAATAAATCTATAAATCCAACAACTGCTTCATTTTCAGTTTTACAGATCACCAACCGCAATTGTTTTACGTCGTAAATATCGCGATGACTGTTTTCAAGATATTGGTTCAGAATATATTTTGAATACGGAGTTGTGGTGTTGCTCACTTCCCAAAGCGATTCATCGTTCTCCAAATTATAGAGAAAATCCAAATCGGAAAGTTCGAGAGCCCGCAAAAATATATGCTCGCCTTTTAGTGTTTTCATTTCCAGATTCCTTTAAAAACTTGTATTGCCGAACCTTCCAAATATACATTTTCATAACCTGAACCAATTTTTTCAAAACGAACCTGTAATTCTCCGCCGGGCGTTTTTAATGTCACTTTATTTTCTGAAGTTTTGCCAGTTTCAAACATTGCAATTGCAACAGCTGTAACTCCAGTGCCACAAGAAAGCGTTTCGTCCTCCACGCCTCTTTCATAGGTTCTGACTGAAAAAATCGCGTGATCATTTTGTTCGACAAAATTTACATTCGAACCTTCTTTTCCATAGGTTTTATTTCGAATGTTTCTTCCGTTTGTAAAAACATCAAAATCCTGAAGTTCCGTAACAATTTCAACGTGGTGTGGCGAGCCTGTGTTCAAGAAAGTAAAGTTTTCAGAAACATTTACTTTTTCAACATTGTTCATTTTAAGGGAAACCCAATCGTTTTTAACCGTAGCTTCGTGCATTCCGTCCACTGCTTCAAAGGTGGTTTTTTCAGAAATGATACCGAGGAATTTTGCGAAATGAGAAATACACCGTCCGCCATTTCCGCACATAGAACTTAGGTTGCCATCGCTATTATAATAAACCATTCTGAAATCTGCATCAGGATGGTTTTCCAATAAAAGCAGGCCATCAGCGCCAACCCCAAAACGGCGGTCGCAGATTTTGGCTACAAGTTCGGTATTCTTTTTCGGAAAAAAATCTTCCCGATTGTCGATAATAACGAAATCGTTGCCCGTGCCTTGGTATTTATAAAAGGTGAATTCCATAACTGCGCAAAGATAACAAACTACCTCGTGGACAAAGCCCACGAGATAGTAAAATCACAAAAAAAACAAATTCCAAATTCCAAAAAAAAGATAAGACGCTACTGTGAGAGTTTTTATCCATATAAAATATTATGCCCAACTGGGTTTTCAGAAAAATTTTCACGTTAAATAGAAGTTAAATACCGCTTTGTGGCATACTTTTTTCGTTCCATCGTTGTTAAATTTGTGGGAGTGTTTAAAAAAATGTTTCTTCAAAAAGGGTTTCCCTCCTCCGTTCTTCTCAGGACTGAAACCTTTAAAACAGTTTAAAAATGCAAAACTTGAACATTAAGTTTTTGAATTATTTTAAATCAGTATTAATTAAAATTTTATTACAATGAAACAAACAATCCGTTTATTTCTTGTAGCGCTATTCGCAGGTGCAATCACACTTGGCGGCTACAAATTCTTCGAAAAAAAGGAAACTATTTCCTTCGCTCCACAACAAACTTCAAACTACATTCCCACAAACTTTTCCTCGACGGCCGAGGGTATGAATACAGATTTCACCGAAGCCGCTGATAAAACCGTGCATGCCGTTGTTCACGTAAAAAACACAACGGTGAGCCGGCAGCCCACAAATATTATGGAGTATTTTCAGGGTGGCGGCCAACCGCGCGCAATGGTAGGTAGCGGTAGTGGTGTGATTATTTCGCCGGACGGTTACATTGTTACCAATAATCACGTAATCGCTAACGCTTCAAATCTTGAGGTTACGCTGAATAACAACAAAACATACACGGCAAAACTTATTGGCACCGATCCAAACACAGACATCGCTTTGATAAAAGTTGACGGCGACGATGATTTTCCATTTATTCCTTTCGGCGATTCCAATAATGTGAAAATTGGCGAATGGGTGCTTGCCGTGGGAAATCCTTTCAACCTGACCTCAACCGTTACTGCTGGAATAATTAGTGCGAAAGCGCGTGATTTAAACCAATTTGACGGTAATCCACAGTCTTTTATTCAAACAGATGCCGCGGTGAATCGCGGAAACAGCGGTGGTGCCTTGGTAAACACCCGTGGCGAATTGATTGGGATTAATACTGCCATTACTTCTGAAACGGGAAGTTATGTGGGGTATTCCTTTGCAGTTCCTTCAAATAACGCCCGAAAAGTGATTGAGGATATTTTGGAATACGGAAACGTACAGCGCGGAATTTTGGGAATACAAGTAGGGAATTTGAATTCCGATTTAGCGAAAAAACTAGGCGTTGACGAAACCCAAGGTGTTTACGTTGGTGGTATTGAAAAAGGTAGTGGCGCCGATAAGGGTGGAATTAAAGAAGGCGATATAATTAAAAAACTTGATGGCGTAACGGTTAATAAATTTGCCGATTTGGCTGGGTATCTCGGTTCAAAAAGACCGAATGATGTTGTTGAAGTAACGGTTGTGCGCAACGGAAACGAAAAAACAATTCCCGTAACGCTTGTGAAATTAGAAACTTTTTCAATTGACGATTTGGGCTTGGAAGTCAAAAACACTACTTCAGCTGAACTTAAAGCCCGCGGATTGAAAAACGGAGTGACAGTAACCCGAGCTTTAACCCCTGATGTTGCCCAATATAAATTGGAAGGAATTATAATCACCCAATTAAATGACGAAGTAGTGAATAACATAAATGACGTAAAACGAATTATGAGCCAGCGCGATTACCGAACACCCATAAAAATGACTTTTATGGACACTGCCGGCAATATAAATTCTTTTATTTTTAGATAAAATATAATTAGAAATCACTCAAAACACCGCTGAAAATCAAAACTTTCAGCGGTGTTTTTATTTTTGGTTTTTATTTCTCCACAACGATTGAAATAAGTATTTTTGCACCAAATTTAAACCCTTAAAAAATCCTTCCTTATGAGTTTTGATGACGTTTATGAAAAAGAACTGTCTTTTCAAACTGACCGCCGAAAAGCTTCAGTAGAATTTATTAAAATCATTAGTGACCTTTGGTACGACAAGTCCATTGAATTGGTACTTTTCCGCAACCAACTTATCGACCGCAACGTGAGTGAAATCTTAAACCTTCACGAATATGCGGGCGAATTCGTTCAAAAGCCAATATCAATTTTCGACTCTGTTGAAATTGCGCAGGCCATCAAAACTTTGGATCTTCCACCGGCAAAATTGGACATCGGCAAACTTACCTATGAATTCCATTTGGAAGACGATAAATATTCAAACGCTTTGGCATTCGTTTCAGATAAATTGAAAAACGCCAAAGAAACCAAAAATATCGTTCCAAAAGACGTTGTTCTTTACGGTTTTGGACGTATCGGACGTTTATTGGCACGTGAGCTTATGACGAGAACTGGCCAAGGAAACCAACTTCGCCTTCGCGCCATTGTGGTTCGTGGAAAAATGGACCAAACTGTTTTGGACAAAAGAGCTTCGTTGCTTCAGTATGATTCCGTTCATGGAGATTTCCCAGGAACTGTACGCACAGATCTTGAAAACAGTGCGTTGATCATCAACGGAACTACCGTTCATATCATTTCAGCAAACAACCCTGAGGATATTGATTACACACAATATGGAATTGAAGATGCTTTGGTTATCGACAATACCGGTGCTTTCCGTGATGACAAGGAATTAAGCAGACACTTAAAATCTAAAGGCGCTTCAAAAGTATTGCTTACCGCTCCCGGAAAAGGGGTGCCGAACATTGTTCACGGTGTAAATCAAAACGAATACGACCCAAATACAGTTGATATTTTTTCAGCAGCTTCATGTACCACAAACGCCATCACCCCTATTTTGAAAGCCGTTGAGGATTCTTTTGGAGTGGTTCGTGGACATTTGGAAACCATTCACGCATATACAAACGACCAGAATTTGGTTGACAATATGCACAGCAAATACCGCCGTGGCCGTGCTGCAGCGCTAAATATGGTAATAACCGAAACTGGCGCTGGAAGTGCAGTTGCAAAAGCATTGCCCGTTTTGGCTGGTAAACTTACAAGTAATGCAATTCGCGTTCCAGTTCCAAACGGTTCTTTGGTGGTTTTGAATCTTGAATTGGGCACTCCTACTTCTATAGACGGCATTAATTCCACAATGAAAAAATATGCTTTGGAGGGCGATTTGGTAGAGCAAATAAAATACTCTTTAAGCAATGAGCTTGTTTCAAGCGATATTGTTGGTTCTTCTGCTCCGGCTATTTATGATAGCAATGCAACAATCGTTACAGAAGACGGTAAAAACGTGGTGCTTTATGTTTGGTATGACAACGAATACGGTTATAGCCACCAAGTTATTCGTTTGGCAAAGTATATTGCGCAGGTTAGGAGATATACTTACTATTAATAAAAAATACCTATAAATAAAAAATCTCGCTATGCTTGTAGCGGGATTTTTTTATATTCGAATACTTAATTTTTAACATTTCTTTAATAATGCGAATCTTACCGAATAATCGTTTTTCAATTTTGTTTCTTTTTTCAATTTCCATATTTTCTTACTGTTCAAAAGATAACGATAATCCAAACCCTTCGGAAATAACAGTAACAACTTCAGATTTTTCAAAAACAATGGATGAAAACCCTGCAAATGGGCAAGTAATTGGAGTTGTTTCTGGAAGCACAAATGAAGGCTCAATTACTTTTTCAATTACAGAACAAGATCCGGCTGGGGCATTTTCTATTGATGCATCTTCAGGTGAATTGAAAGTTGCTAATAGAACGCTTTTCGATTTTGAAACAAATCCAACGATCACTTCTACAATAAGGGTTTCGAATGGAGTTATTTTTAAAAATGCGCAGGTAATAATATCTTTAAATGATGTTAATGAAGAAAACATCTACGACGGAAACGTTAAATTATCAACGCAAGCAGAAGTTGATGAATTTGGATCACACAACTATATTGGAATTACGGGATACTTGATTGTTGGTTACAACTTGGGTTCAATTTATTCAAATATTACGGATTTATCACCATTGCAGCCACTAACATTTGTAGGTGGAGAAGTTGTCATTTCATACAATGGAGAATTACAAACCCTCATAGGTCTTGGAAACCTTTCGGAGATAGGTAGTAGCCTTAATATTTACGAAAATCCTGTTTTATCTACATTAGAAAGTCTAAGCAGTTTAACTGTTATTCATAGAACTTTAGGAATCATAGGGAACATTTCTTTGTCAAATTTTAATGGCTTGCATAATATTACATCAGTGGAAAGAGATTTAATAGTTCAATCAATGAGCGTTTCAAATTTGGAAGGGTTGCACAATATAAGATTTGCAGGAAGTTTAAATGTTTCTTTCAACAACAGCCTGCAAAATATTGATGCCTTATCCGCACTTACAGAACTGAGTGGATATATTGTTATTCAGAAAAATCCACTTTTGAATAATCTAGATGCTCTCCAAAATATAAATAGTAACATTAATCAGATTCGTATTTTAGAGAACGATTTATTAACTAATTTAAATGGTTTAAGAAATATTGGAGCAAGCGTTTATTTAGAGATTTCTGAAAATACTTCTTTAACAAATTTATCGGGATTAGAAAGCATTAATAATATCAATTCCCAAATATTTATACAAAATAATGAAAGCCTTCAAAGTTTAAATGGGTTAGACAACCTTATGGAGGTATTGGAGCAATTCGTAGTTTGGCAAAATCCAAATCTATCAGATTTCTGCGCGCTAACAGATTTATGTGTTTCAGGTAATCTTCCTTCTTTTATAACTGAAAGTAACGCCTACAACCCAACAAAACAAGACATTAAAGACGGTAATTGTAGTCTATAAAAGTTTCAGTCGTAATTAAAATTAATACAAATTCCCGCCAAGACGGGAATTTTTTTATGACTTCATTAACTGAAAATTTCCATAGTTTCAATCAAATTTGTTAAAATTATTTAATTCAGAAATATGTCAGAAACGACAATAAGAAGAGGCTTTAAAAAGAAACGATATACTGTTCCAATTATAATCCTAATTCTACTAATTGCCTTTCGCCTTTACCTTCCCACGCTTGTAAAAAACAACATCAATAAAGTATTGGCAGACATTCCCGGCTATTATGGGCAAGTTGAAGATGTAGACATTGCCCTTATTCGCGGGGCTTATGTAATAAACGGAATGTACCTAAGCAAAGGCACCGCAGAATCGCAGGTTCCATTTTTGAATTTTCCCAAAAGCGATATTTCCATTGAGTGGAAATCACTTTTTAAAGGTAAAATTGTAAGCGAAATAATAATGACCAGCCCAGAAGTGATTTATGTTTTTGAGGACCAAAAGGAAGAAAGTGGCGATGCAGATGTTGATGATTGGACCAAAGCGCTTACAGATATAGTTCCCATAGATATTAACCATTTTGAAGTGCACGACGGCAAAGTGGCTTTTGTGCAACTTTCTGCAGAACCAAATATAGATCTTCAAATAGACAAACTTGAACTCACCGCCGATAACCTGCGCAATGTGGTAGAAAAGGAGCGCATTCTCCCCTCGCCCATCCGCGCCAGTGGCGTTTCAATAGGTAAGGGAAAAGTTTCATTGGAAGGAAATATGAATTTGGTAAAGGAAATTCCAGATATGGATCTTTCCTTTTCCTTGGAAAATGCAGAAGCAACGGCACTCAACGATTTTACAAACTATTATGCGGGCATCGATTTTGACAAAGGGACATTTGGGGTTTACAGCGAAGTCGCCATTGCAGATGGACACCTTATTGGCTATGTAAAACCGCTCTTAACAGATACCAAACTAATTGGCGAGGGCGATGGTTTTCTTGAAATTTTGTGGGAAGGTTTCGTTGGGTTCTTCAAATTTATTCTGAAAAACCAAGGTACCGATACTTTAGCAACCAAAGTTCCTTTTGAGGGAGATTTAAACAATGTGGAGGCAGGTGTCTGGCCCACTGTTTTCAATATATTTAAGAATGCGTGGATCAAGGCATTTACCGGAGAGGTAGATGACGATATTAACTTTAAGGACGCCTTTAAGGATGGTGAAATTACCCGTGAACAAAAACGGGAGCTCCGCAAAAAGGAAAGAGAGGAAAAACGTGAGCAAAGAAAGAAAGAACGAGAAGCTAAAAAAGGATAGTTTCAGCAGGAATTACCTATTTTTGTAACTCTAAATTTTCTAAAAATGGACCATCTAACCAAACTTGAGGAACTGCTTAATCAAGCCAATACAGACATTAAAGAAGGTTTTTTCGACGAAGCCACAAACAAGCTTGAAAAAATAATTGATATGGACCCAAACTTTGGGAAAGCCTATAACCATTTAGGCTATCTGTATGAAGTAAAATTCAAGGAATTTGAAAAAGGCGAAACCCTCTACAAACTCTGTTTGGAAAAAAGCCCTATGTATCCGCCCGTATATTACAACTATTCCGTACTTCTCTCCACTTTGGGAAAATATGACGAATTGAAAGAATTGCTGGACACTGCCATAAATATTCCCGGGATTACAAAATCCACCATTTACAACGAATACGCAATTATGTTTGAACAGCAGGGAAAATTGGACGAAGCGATAGATTACTATAAAAAATGCGCCATGGACACCTTGGACAAAGGTGTTTTGGAACGCGCCAAAGGTTCCATAGACCGCTGCAAGATGAAAAAAGAATTCCTATAATGCGAATTGACATAATTACCGTTCTTCCAGAGTTGCTTCAAAGTCCGTTTGAGGTTTCAATTTTAAAACGCGCCATTGAAAAAGGGCTCGTGGAAATAAATACCCACAACCTTCGCGATTGGTCCACCAACGCCTATAAACAAATTGACGATTACCAATTTGGCGGTGGCGCCGGAATGGTTATGATGATTGAACCTATTGATAAATGTATTTCAGAACTAAAGGCCGAAAGGGATTATGACGAAATAATATATATGACGCCCGATGGTAAAACTTTTAACCAACACACAGCCAACGAACTTTCGCTAAAGGAAAATATTATTATTCTGTGCGGGCATTACAAAGGCGTGGACCAACGTGTGCGTGATCATTTTATTACCCGTGAAATCTCTGTGGGCGACTTCGTTTTAAGCGGTGGCGAACTTGCCGCGGCTTTAGTTTGTGATGCCGTGATACGTTTGATTCCAGGCGTTTTGGGAAATGAAACCAGCGCACTGACAGATTCCTTCCAAGACGATTTATTAGCGCCACCCGTTTATACACGCCCTGCGGAATACAAAGGATGGGCAGTTCCAGAAATCCTCACCAGCGGCAATACCGGAAAAATTGAAGAATGGCGCGAAAAGCAGGCTTATAAGCGCACTAAGGAGCGTAGGCCGGATTTATTAGAATAGTTGCTAAAAAATCAAACACCACAAATTAAAAAGTAAATCTTGAAGAGTAAGTTTGATAAATATTTGAAAGAAGAAGAAACAGTTTTGTGGACTGGTCAACCTGAAAAAAATAAATCAAATAAAACACATATTTTTCTTCTTGTATTCTCCGGACTTCTTTCTTTAATTTTTGCTTTAATTTGGAATATCGTTGTTTGGACAAACAATACACCTACTTTTTTTAAAATTTTTGGAATAATCTTTTTATTAGCAAGCGCATTTGGCGGAATTATCCATCTAATTTTACACCGATACAGAAGGTCAAAAACATATTATGCTATTTCAACCGAACGTATATATGTCGAGTATCTATTTTTTGGTAAACACATAAAAAGTTATAGAATAAAATCACTACCTGAACCAATTCTGAAAAAATATTCCAATGATGTTGGTACAATCTTAATAAATTATGAAAAACCCTTTTCGTTTAAGTTATTTACTTTAGCAATTGAATATCATTAGTATGACCAAAATAGGAGATTAGAATTTATAAAAAATGCGCAAGAAGTTTTTAATTTAATCATTGAACGAAGAAATAATTTTACATAGAAATACATTAAACTAACCAAAACCAATATATAATGAAAACCAACCATGTTATAATAATACTACTCGCAGTCGTTCTTTTCACTGCCTGTAAAAACGAATCAAAAGAAAAAGAGAACACAAAAACCAACACTAACGTGAGCGCAGATTTCAACAAAATACTCGACAATTATTACCAAGAAGGATTAAAATTAAATCCGTTAAACGCAACATTTTCGGGTGATACACGCTACAACGACAGTTTCCCAAATTTCCTTTCAGATGAATATACTTCTGAATTGAAAAAATATTATACCCACTACAAGGAAGAAGCATCAAAATTTAACGATGCAGATTTAAGCGAAACCGAAAAGATGAGCAAGGATATTTTGCTGTGGGAATGCAACATAAACCTTGAAGCGCTCACTTTCAAAAACAGCACCTATTTTCCTATTGACCAAATGTGGTCCGTTAATTTGATGATGGGGCAATTGGCTAGCGGCAGCAGCGCGCAACCTTTCAAAACCGTGGAAGATTACAACAATTGGCTAAAGCGTTTGGATGGGTATGTGGTTTGGTTAAATTCTGCAGAAAGCCGAATGAAGGAAGGAATGGCGGCAGGTTATGTGCTTCCAAAGTCGTTAATTGTAAAAGTGGTTCCTCAGTTAAAAGCAATGACAGAACCCAATTTGGAAAAAAATCTATTTTATTCACCTGTAAAAAACTTTCCTGAAAACTTTTCTGCAGAAGACCAAAAACAACTTACCGAAGCCTATTCAAAAATGGTTTCCGAAAAAATTGTTCCCACTTATCAAAGCCTTCACGATTTTATGGCCGGAGATTATTTAAAAGCAGGAAGAGCTACCACTGGAATTGCAGAAACACCAAATGGAGAAGCATATTACAAACACCAAATAAAACTGTACACAACCACAGAAATGACCGCCGATGAAATCCACCAATTGGGTTTAAGCGAAGTGGCGCGTATCTCTTCAGAAATGGAAAAAGTGAAGGAACAGATTGGCTTTAAAGGTGATTTAAAAGCGTTCTTCAATTTTGTGCGTACCAATAAAGAATTGATGCCGTACAAAGAACCGCAGCAAATTATTGATCATTTCTATGCTATTTACGATACAATGAAACCAAAGCTGGAAGTACTTTTCGACAAAAAACCGAAAACTGCTTTTGAAGTGAAACAGACCGAAAAGTTCCGTGAAAATTCTGCAAGTGCCGAGTACAACCCCGGCAGTTTGGACGGTACGCGTCCTGGAATTTTTTATGTTCCAATTCCAAATGCTTCAGAATATAATGTGTACAGTGATGAATCTTTGTTTTTGCACGAAGCCATTCCAGGGCATCACTATCAAATTTCATTAACACAGGAAAATGACGACTTGCCAATGTTCCGCAAAACTCTTTTCTACAGCGGTTACGGCGAAGGTTGGGCGCTTTATAGCGAGTCACTCGGAAAAGAATTAGGTCTTTACACAGATCCCTATCAATACTTCGGAATGTTGGGCGCAGAAATGCACCGTGCCGTGCGTTTGGTTGTTGATACAGGAATGCACTCCAAAGGCTGGACACGCGAACAAGCCATTCAATATTGTTTGGAAAACGAAGCCGAGCCAGAAGCTGGAATAGTTTCCGAAATAGAAAGATATATGGCAAATCCTGGACAGGCACTGGCTTATAAAATTGGGCAATTAAAGATTTTGGAACTTCGCCATAAAGCTGAAAAGGAATTGGGCGACAAATTCAAAATAGGCGAATTCCACAACCAAGTTTTGGAAACGGGTTGTGTTCCTTTGGAATTGCTTGAAAACAAGATTGACAAATGGATTACGGATTCCAAATAAACCTAAAGCTTTAAGAAGCAAAAAAAGAAACAAAACCTTGCTTCATAAGATTAATTGATTAATTTTGCACCCACTTAATCCAACCTCTGGCGAGAACCGCGAACGTTGTTTTAATTTAAACCTTATCAAATTAACAAAATGGAAGCGTTAATAAAATTTGTACAAGACGAATTTGTAACAAAGAAAGAATTTCCTGAATTCGGAGCTGGTGATACTATTACAGTTTACTATGAAATCCGTGAAGGTGAAAAAACAAGAACCCAGTTCTTTAGAGGTGTTGTAATCCAAGTTAAAGGAACAGGTATTACCAAAACTTTTACAATTCGTAAAATGAGCGGTACAGTTGGTGTGGAACGTATCTTCCCACTTAACATGCCAGCCCTTCAAAAAATTGAGATCAACAAAAAAGGTAGCGTGCGTAGAGCTCGTATTTACTACTTTAGAGGTCTTACAGGTAAAAAAGCTCGTATCAAAGAAAAACGTATGTAGTTTATTCTTTGTTGAAAACTATCAAAAGCCCTGTTTTTACAGGGCTTTTTTTATGAACAATTGTTCACAACGCTTGTTTGTAAACTGTGGATTTTTAAAGACTTACAAAATATTGCATATCAAATTTTCCGTTCTATATTAGCACTATCAAAACGGCATAACAACCAAGATGATAAAATAAAGTAACGTTCTTTTACACCATTTTTTCAAATCGCTTATGAAGCTAACGCTCGCAAGACGGTTAGCCTCTAAAAGTTTGAAAAAATAAAAAGAAAACACTTTACAGGCTTTTTTTGATTGCTTGAGGTACTCACGATCTTTAGATTATTAGTATTGAGATTGAAAAAAGTTTTTGGGTCAGTTTTTTGAAAATGGCATTAACCTCACGGAAGATGCAAATTACAAAATTTTGAACCCGTGTAAGTAAGCAACGATCGCAAGGGTATAATAAACTTGCCCAGAATTCGCTCCGGTGAATTGGTCGGTAAAAGTTTACTTTACAAGGAGCCATATCACAATGTATTTATACAGTGATATGGCTTTTCTTGTTTTAGATACTTTTCATTCGATGAGTTGAGGGGTTGAGAAGTTTAGAGTTGAACTAATGACTTATTTTTTTAATTTCCCTCAACTCCTCAACCCCCTCAACTTTTAAACTCCTAAACTTATAAACTCCTTTCAGAAGCTCTTCCAAATCGCTATATTTGCATTCCTTAAAATTTCAAATATTCTATTCAAAAAAACACTTCAATGACAAAATCTTCCAAAATTATATATACCAAAACCGATGAGGCCCCGGCTTTGGCAACCCATTCTTTTTTACCTATTGTAGAAGCGTTTACTTCACCTGCAAACATCAAACTTGAAAGTCGTGATATTTCACTTGCTTCAAGAATATTGGCCGTTTTTCCTGAGTTTCTTAAAGAAGAACAACGGGTGAATGATGATCTAGCAGAATTGGGAGAGCTTGCAAAAACCCCAGAGGCAAACATCATAAAACTTCCTAATATTAGCGCCTCCCTTCCGCAGTTAAATGAAGCCATTGAAGAACTTCAAAAGAAAGGGTTCAATATTCCAGATTACCCCGAAACTGCTACTACTTCCGAAGAAAAAGAAATAAAGGCAAAATATGACAAAGTAAAAGGAAGCGCAGTAAATCCTGTTCTCCGTGAAGGAAACAGCGACCGTCGCGCCCCAAAAGCCGTAAAAAATTACGCTAAAAAACATCCTCACAGTATGGGCGCTTGGAGTAGTGATAGTAAGAGCCATGTTGCCACAATGCAGCACGGTGATTTCTTTCACAATGAAAAATCATTGACGATGGCTGCTGATGATACTTTGAGTATCGTTTTAGTAGAAAATGATGGAAATAAAACGGTTTTAAAGGATAATTTAAAAGTTTTAAAAGACGAAATCATAGATGCTACAGTATTGAGCAAAAAAGCATTGATAAACTTTTTGGAAGAACAAGTGAAAGATGCAAAAGAAAAGAAAGTATTGTTTTCTGTTCATTTGAAGGCAACAATGATGAAGGTGAGCGACCCGATTATTTTTGGGTATGCGGTGAAAGTCTATTTTGAGGATCTTTTCAAAAAATATGTCGATACTTTTAAGAAATTAGGGGTTAATGCCAACAACGGTTTGGGCGATTTGGAGAACAAACTTTCCGAATTAAACGAAGACGAAAGAGACGCTATTCTTCAGGACATTAAAAAAATAATGGCCGAAAATCCAGATTTGGCAATGGTGAATAGCGACAAGGGCATCACAAATCTACATGTGCCAAGTGATGTTATTATTGATGCTTCTATGCCTGCAATGATCCGCAACTCTGGCAAAATGTGGGGACCTGATGGGAAATCTCACGATACTAAAGCTGTAATACCTGATAGCAGTTACGCAGGTGTTTACGAAGCCACTATAGAATTCTGCAAGAAACACGGAGCCTTTGACCCAACCACAATGGGAACCGTTCCGAACGTAGGTTTAATGGCTCAAAAAGCCGAAGAATACGGAAGCCACGATAAAACTTTTGAAATTTCCGCAGACGGAAAAGTTCAGGTTTTGGATGCTTCCGGAAAAGTGATTATTGAACACAAGGTTGAAAAAGGAGATATTTGGAGAATGTGCCAAGTAAAGGATTTACCTGTTCAAGATTGGGTAAAGCTTGCAGTTGAGCGTGCGCGGGCAACCGGAAATCCAGCTGTATTTTGGTTGGATGAAAACCGTGCCCACGATGCCGAACTCATCAAAAAAGTAAATAAATACCTTCCAAATCACAATACTGAAGGACTTGAAATTAAAATCCTTTCTCCCGAAAAAGCGACTGAATATACTTTGGAACGCGTAAAAGCGGGACAAGACACAATCTCTGTAACAGGAAACGTACTTCGTGACTATTTAACTGACCTCTTCCCTATTTTGGAATTGGGCACGAGTGCAAAAATGCTTTCAATCGTTCCATTAATGAATGGCGGAGGTCTTTTTGAAACAGGCGCAGGAGGTTCTGCTCCTAAACACGTTGAGCAATTTTTGGAGGAAAACCATCTTCGATGGGATTCTTTGGGTGAATTTTTAGCGCTTGCTGTTTCTTTGGAACATTTAGGCACAAAATACGATAATCCAAAAGCTATAGTTTTAGGTGATGCTTTAGATGAAGCCACCGAAAAATATCTCGAAAACAGCAAATCACCTTCACGAAAAGTAAAGGAACTGGACAACCGCGGAAGCCACTTCTATTTGGCGATGTATTGGGCGGAAGCGCTTGCAAAACAAGACAAAGACGCAGATTTGAAAAAAATCTTCACTCCAATCGCAAAAGAATTAAAAGAAAACGAAGCCAAAATAAATAATGAATTGATCGCCGTTCAAGGAAATTCAGTAAACATTGGTGGTTATTACGAACCAACCGATAAGCTGGTTTCGGAAGCGAT
Source organism: Aequorivita soesokkakensis (assembly GCF_001641085.1). Classification (GTDB taxonomy): domain Bacteria; phylum Bacteroidota; class Bacteroidia; order Flavobacteriales; family Flavobacteriaceae; genus Aequorivita; species Aequorivita soesokkakensis. Next base: position 38,647 of record NZ_LXIE01000021.1, read on the forward strand.
GCGACCGAGCAAAACTTTTAATAGCATACTTTCAGAAATAAAGTAATAATCTAACCGTTTTAAAACCTTCAGTACAGCTGGAGGTTTTTTTATATATAACAATCAAACATTTGAAAAAAATACTAACTTTTCTACTTTTTCTCGGAAGCTTTACAACCTTCGCTCAGGAAAAATTTACTATCAGCGGCACAATTTCTGAAGCGGATACAGGCGAAACTTTGATTGGTGTAAATGTTATCATCCCTTCCCTGCAAACGGGGACAGTAACCAATCAGTACGGTTATTATTCCATTACACTTCCCAAAGGTGATTATGAAATTGTTTATAGCAGCATTGGTTTTGCTTCACAAAAAATTCAAATTTCCCTGGCCGAAAACATAAAAAAAGATTTGGAATTGGCCACCGACACTGAAAGTCTGGATGAAGTGGTGATAGAAACCGATAACGAAAGACTAGATGTGCGAAGTTCGCAAATGAGCGCCAACACACTTTCCACCACAACCATTAAAAAAATTCCTGTGGTTTTGGGTGAAGTTGATGTTATCAAAGCAATAACGCTGCTTCCCGGAGTTACGAGTGCGGGCGAGGGCGCCAGCGGTTTTAACGTCCGCGGTGGCGCTGCTGATCAAAATTTAATTTTGTTGGATGAAGCTACACTCTACAATTCTTCGCATTTGTTCGGTTTCTTTTCGGTTTTTAATCCAGATGCCATTAAAGATTTGACGCTTTACAAAGGCGGAATTCCGGCCCGTTATGGTGGAAGAATTTCTTCAGTTTTGGATATTTACCAAAAAGACGGAAACAAGCGGGAATATCATGCCAGCGGCGGGATTGGATTGGTCGCCAGCCGTTTGCTTTTGGAAGGCCCCATAAAAAAGGACGAAGCATCGTTTTTGATTGGAGGAAGAAGTAGCTATGCGCACTTGTTTTTGCCTCTTTTCGACAATGATAATGTAGCATACTTTTATGATTTGAATGCCAAGCTTAGTTATAACCTAAACGATAATAATCGCCTTTATTTGTCCGGTTATTTTGGAAGAGATGTTTTTGAAATCTCTGATAGCTTCGCGAATAGCTTTGGAAATACAACCCTAAACCTACGCTGGAACCATCTTTTTTCAGATAAATTGTTTTCGAATCTATCTTTGATTTATTCAGATTATTATTACGGTTTGGAACTAAAATTTGTGGAATTCGATTTTGATAGCGGCATTCGAAACTTTAATTTGAAGTATGATTTTTCGCATTACATTTCAAACAACGTAGATTTGCGCTACGGAATCAACAGTATTTATTACAAATTCAATCCAGGTGATGTAACGCCAACTACGGAAGATTCTGGAATCAATTCTTTTAAACTTACTGATAAATACGCTTGGGAAAACGCAGCTTACGTTGATGCCGAAATAGATCTTTCAGATAAAATCTCGGTACAGGCTGGGCTTCGTTTATCTACTTTCAACCGTTTGGGGCAAGACCAACTGTTTTTATACGAAAACGACAACCCGATAATTTACAATCCAAGTTTGGATATTTATCAAAAAGCAACGCCCATAGATACCGTTTCGTTCAGCAGAAGTGAAACAATAAAATCTTTTGCCAATTTGGAGCCGCGCTTTGCAATTTCCTATTTGCTGAATGACGATTCTTCCATAAAAGCGAGCTATAACAGGATGATCCAATACATTCATTTAATCAGCAACACCACTTCCCCGACGCCTTTTGATATTTATGCGCCGAGCGGAAAATATATTGAACCACAGTTGGGAGATCAAGTGGCATTGGGGTATTTCAGAAATTTCAAAAATTATTCCCTCGAAGTGGAAACTTTTTACAAAAAGGTAAAAAATCGTTTGGATTATGTGGACGATGCCGATTTAATTGCAAACGACGCGGTGGAACAAATTCTGCTGAAAAGTGAAGCAAGAGCTTACGGACTTGAAGTTCTTTTCAAGAAAAACACAGGAAAATTGCAAGGTTGGATTGCTTATACCCTTTCAAAAAGTGAACAAAAAACACCTGGAAGAACACCTATAGAAACTGGAATAAACAATGGTGAATGGTACAATTCGGCCTGGGACAAAACGCACGATATTTCTGTAACTGGACAATATGAACTTACCAATAAATGGTCTTTTGGCGCAAATTTCATTTTCCAAACAGGAATACCAACAACTTATCCGGAAGGGCAATATGAATACAACGGTGTGGTTGTTCCGGTTTACGAAGCCCGAAACAGCAGTCGCCTTTCTGCTTTTCACCGTATGGATCTTTCCGCAACTTGGACACCAAAACCAGAAAGCACAAAACGCTGGAAAGGTGAATGGGTTTTCAGCATTTACAATGCCTACAATCGTAAAAATGCGGCTTCCGTATCGTTTCGCGAAAACACTGATATTAATCAAAATGAAGCCGTTCGGCTTTCCATTTTTGGGATAATCCCTTCGGTAACCTATAATTTTAAATTTTAAGAGTATGAAGAAGTTATTTTTATTGGTGATTTTCTTCGGAATAGTTACTTCCTGTGAAGATGTAATTGATGTTGAGCTTAATGATGCACCACCGAGGTTGGTAGTAGAAGCAAATTTGAATGTTTGGGAAGATGGCAGTAATAGTGCAGCAGTCAGGTTAACCACTACTGCGCCTTTTTTTGATAATGATGTTCCTTTTGTTACTGATGCATCAATCACCGTCACGGACGAAAATGGTATTGTTTATCCTTTTAATTATACCCAAGACGGCGTTTACGTGTCAAGCATTGCGCTTCAATTGAACATAGAATATAAATTGACTATACTTTATAAAGAAGAAACCTATACAGCCACGGAAACGCTTTACACTGTTTCCCCTTTGGAATTTGTTGAACAGCGTGATGATGGTGGTTTTACAGGGGAAGATATTGAGCTAAAAGCATTTTTCACCGATCCAGCAGGCGAACAAAACTTTTATTTTTTTGAAGGACTCTCAGAAAGAGGTGACGTTTTAGACGTTTATAAAGATGAGTTTTTTGATGGAAATACCATCTTTGGATATTATTTGGTTGAAGATTTAGCGCCCGCTGACGAAGTACAGTTCAATATTTACGGCGTAAGTGAAGCGTATTATAACTTTATGTTTATCCTTTTACAACAAACTGGAGGCGGTGGTGGTCCTTTTGAAACACAGCCAGCAACCGTTCGTGGCAACATTATAAACGAAACAAATCCTGATAATTATCCGTTGGGCTATTTTAGGGTTTCAGAAGTCTCTACACTTAATTATACTGTTCAATAACCATTTTTTTAATCGTAAATTTGAATATGTCTTTTATTAAAACAACGGAATCCGATTCAAAATACAATCATTTGGAAAAAATGAGCGTTTCCGAATTGCTTCAAAACATCAACAACGAAGACAAAACCGTTGCATTTTCTGTTGAAAAATCACTTCCCCAGATTGAAAAACTTACCGAAAAAGTAGTTGAAAAATTAAAGGATGGAGGAAGGTTGTTTTACATAGGCGCAGGAACGAGTGGCCGTTTGGGAATTGTAGATGCCAGTGAATGTCCGCCAACTTTTGGTGTTCCGTACGATTTAGTTATCGGTTTGATAGCAGGTGGCGACACCGCCATTCGTAAAGCCGTAGAGTTTGCTGAAGATTCCGAAAACCAAGGTTGGCAAGATCTTCAGAAAGAAAACATTTCAAAAAAAGATATTGTTATTGGCATTGCAGCTTCGGGAACAACTCCTTACGTAATTGGAGCACTTAAGAAATGTAATGAAAACAATATTTTCACAGGTTGTATAACTTGCAATGAAGGAAGCCCTTTGGCGGTTACAGCAAAGTTTCCAATCGTTGTTACGGTTGGACCCGAATTTGTTACTGGAAGTTCGCGAATGAAAGCTGGAACGGCTCAAAAATTAGTTTTGAATATGATATCAACCACTGCGATGATTCAACTGGGAAGAGTAAAAGGAAACAAAATGGTTGATATGCAATTGAGCAACAACAAACTTGTGGATCGCGGTGTACGAATGATTATGGAAGAATTGAATGTTTCAGAAAGAGAAGCGCAAGTACTTTTAGAAAAACATAAAAATGTTCGCAACGCAATAAACAATTTTCAAAATGGGTAAAGAACACACAGATTTTGATTTATTGAAGAAGGGTTTAAAATTTATGGCATTCGCATTGCCTTTGCTCTTTTTGAGCCCATATCTATTAACTCTTTCATTTTTGAATAAAGAAACGTTTATGTTTTATGTGTTTCTTTTCTTTGGAATTATAGCTGGTGCAGGTGCTATTTATCTTTGTTTTAAAGGGATAAATACTATTTTGAAGTCCATCTTTTAACTTTCCCGTATACTTTCCCTACCCGTTTAGACTAATTAGAAAATTTCTCTTTATCCCATAAAAAAAAGCCTTCACCAAATAAATGGTGAAGGCTTTAAAGGAAGGCGGCGACCTACTCTCCCACGAGATGCAGTACCATCGGCGCAAACGGGCTTAACTTCTCTGTTCGGAAAGGTAAGAGGTGAGCCCCGTCGCTATAACCACCTTAGTTATCGGTATTAGGGATCAGGTTGTAGGGATTAGTCTGTACTAATCCAAGTTCCTAATCTACTAATGCCCCCCAGCATCCGCCGGGAAAATATCTTGACATAGGGAAACAAACAATAGGGGAAAAGCTGAACCTTGCTTAAAAAAAGAGTTTG
>NZ_LXIE01000022.1 GCF_001641085.1 Aequorivita soesokkakensis
TGTTCAATGTTCAATAAAAAAAATTCATTTTTAAAAAATTCGAATGAAAAATAATATAGTTGAGGAATTTAATGCTTATCGAGAAAAGATGAACGAGAAGATGCTTGCTGACAACAATAAAATCATCAAGCGAATTTTTAATCTGGACACCAATGCCTATATGGAAGGCGTGCTTCCGAAGAAAACAAAGGAGCTTTTAGGATTGGGCAATTCGTTGGTGCTTCGTTGTGATGATTGCGTTCGTTATCATTTGGAGGAATGCCACAAACTTGGTTTGACAAAAGAAGAAGTGGTTGAAGGGATGAGCATTTCGCTTTTGATTGGGGGAACTATCGTAATTCCTCATTTGCGCAGGGCTTTTGAATATTGGGAAGCTTTGGAAGCAAAATAATAATTGCTAACTTTACCTTATAAGCTCAAAATATTTTAACCACAAAGGCACAGAGGGCACGAAGAAAGAAAATTAAATAATGACCGAAAACGAAATTTCTTCAAAAATAATAGGTGCGAGTATTGAGGTTCATAAACAACTAGGGCCTGGTTTGTTAGAAAGCACTTACGAAATGTGTTTAGGTCACGAATTAAAATTATTGGGCTTGGATGTTAAACAACAAATTCCACTTCCAGTAATTTACAAAGATATCAAGCTTAATGCTGGTTATCGAATCGATATGATTGTGGAAAACAAAGTAATTGTTGAAATAAAATCAGTTGATTCTTTGGCGCCTATCCATACAGCACAATTATTAACTTACTTAAAATTGAAAGATTTAAAACTCGGACTTTTAATCAACTTTAACGAAGTAAAGGTTATTGATGGCCTAAAAAGAATTATAAATGGCAAACTATAACTTTGTGGCCTTTGTGTCTCTGTGGTAAATTTATAGCATAAGCCAAGTTTAAAAACAAAATCAAAATGAAGCTAAAAGCCGAAAATTTAATGAAATCCTATAAAGGCCGAAAGGTTGTAAAAGGAATCACTGTGGAGGTAAACCAAGGTGAAATTGTGGGCTTACTTGGACCGAATGGTGCGGGTAAAACCACTTCCTTCTATATGATTGTTGGGCTGATAAAACCAAACGGTGGGAATATCTTTTTGGAAGGAACAGAAATCACCAAATACCCAATGTACAAACGTGCACAAAATGGAATTGGTTATTTGGCGCAGGAAGCTTCGGTTTTTAGGAAGTTGAGCGTTGAGGACAATATTTTAAGTGTATTGCAGCTTACGAAGCTTTCAAAAAAAGAGCAGCGCGCAAAAATGGAATCGCTTATCGAGGAATTTGGTTTGGGACATATCCGCAAGAACCGTGGCGATCTTTTAAGCGGGGGCGAAAGACGAAGAACCGAAATTGCCCGTGCCTTGGCTACAGATCCGCATTTTATTCTTTTGGATGAACCTTTTGCAGGAGTTGACCCCGTGGCAGTTGAAGATATTCAGCGCATTGTGGCACAGCTTAAAAACAAAAACATCGGAATTCTTATTACCGACCACAACGTGCAGGAAACACTGGCAATTACCGATAGAACCTATTTGATGTTTGAAGGAAGTATCCTAAAACACGGAGTGCCGGAAGAACTTGCCGCAGATGAAATGGTTCGGAAAGTATATCTTGGGCAGAATTTCGAGCTTAGGAAGAAGAAATTGGAGTTTTGATTACAATACGGGATTTTTAACCACAGAGGACACAATGGTTGCACAAAGTTCACAAAGCTTTCATTGTTTTTTTTCCTTTCTAATTTAAACACGAGTAAATAAGGTTTTCTTAAAATTGACTGAATATACTTTGTGCTCTTTGAGCCTTCTTGGTGTTCTTTGTGTCTATGCTTTTTTTACCACAAAGATCACAAAGGTTTTAAATTCACAATGTTCCGTTTATAACTCTTTTAATACCGTGCTTTAACAGACTCACATTAAAATTTATCAGAAGCCCTAACTTAAAATCCCCAAGTCTTAAATATGTAAGGGTCTGTGCTAAATGTACGTCGTTTAATGCTTCCACACTTTTTATTTCAATAACAACCTTATTTTCAACTAATATGTCGATTCTATAACCTATCTCCAATTTCACTTCCTGGAATATAAGTGGCATAGGCTTTTGTTTTTCAACAATTAGGCCTTCTTTCATTAACTTATAAAAAAGACATTCTTGATAAGCAGATTCCAACAAACCAGGACCAAGTGCCTTGTGGACTTCTAGGGAACATCCTATAATCTTATTGGCTATTTGATTTTCAGTCATAATAAACACATTTAACTTTTATTTTGAATCACAAAGTACAGATATTACTTTGTGTCCTTTGTGCCTACTTAGTGATCTTTGTGTTTAAACAGAGAAAGCAATATATAAAGAAGAATTATAAAGGGGATTGCTAAAAACTTCAAGAGTACTAAAAGCACAACACAAAGTATCAAAAATACATAGCGGACGGCGTTGCTTTTAAAATCCCACGTTTTGAATTTTAATGCGAAGAGCGGAATTTCGGCATTCAGCAAGATGCAGCTTAGTACTGTCATTCCTATCAAAAACCATTGGTTAAGGATAATGGTTTCCGCCAATTCAGAATACTGAAATTGTAAAATTAAAGGTAAACTTAAAATAAGAAGTGTATTTGCAGGAGTTGGAAGACCAATGAAACCCGACGTTTGGCGTGTATCCACATTAAATTTTGCCAAACGGTAGGCAGAGGCAATTACAATCAGCAAGCCAATAAGAGGTAGATAATTTTTAAAACTTATATTCCACCCCTCCAACGAAAAGGTTTCTGTAAGTGTTTGCATTTGATGGAAATAGGACAGATTAAACAATTGAAACATTACAATTCCCGGCGCTACCCCACTGGTAATAACATCTGCCAAGGAATCCAGCTGCAGTCCCACTTCACTTTGGGCTTTTAATAATCTTGCCGCAAGCCCATCAAAAAAGTCAAAGAAAATTCCGAGGAAAACAAAGAAAGATGCTGTTATCAAATCGCCAGAAACCGCAAAAAGTATAGCCACACAACCACAAAGGATGTTTAGGGAGGTGATGATGTTTGGTATTTGTTTTATCATATTTATAATTAACAAGGTCTCGACTTTAGTTTATCCTGAGCGAAGCCGAAGGGCTCGACCAGACAAAGTTGTGTAAAAATAACAAAGTATTTCCGTCCAAAGCTATCAAAACACAATATGTGCATAAATTTAAAGTTTAGTATTCTGTAAAATAGTGCCATATTTGTTCAAAATTTTAAAGCTTGAAAGAAAAATTTTTACTTGTTTTAATTCTCGTTTCAGCCACGCTGAGTGCGCAGACCGTGCGTAAATATTCCAATGAATTTATGAATATAGGTGTTGATGCCGCCGCTTTCGGGATGAGCAATGCTGTGGTTGCTTCTTCAGCTGACGTAAACTCAGGTTATTGGAACCCTGCTGGTTTGGTAAATCTTGAGGACAAACAAATTTCATTGATGCACGCCTCTTATTTTGCAAACATTGCAAATTACGATTATGCCGCTTTTGCAATGCCACTGGATGATAGAAGTGCAGTTGGGCTTTCCGTGATCCGCTTTGGGGTGGACGATATTTTGAACACAACCCAATTGATTGACGACGAAGGAAATATTTCTTACGATCGCATCAGTCTTTTTTCTACAGCTGATTATGGGGTGACTTTTTCTTACGCACGCCGGCTTCCCTTGGATGGTTTAAATTATGGTGTAAACGCAAAAGTAATCAGAAGGATTATTGGCGATTTTGCTTCCTCTTGGGGTTTTGGATTGGATGCTGCCATTCAATTTAAAAGTGACAAATGGATGTTTGGATTAATGGCAAGAGACATTACAACCACTTTCAACGCGTGGAGCATTGACAAGGAAAAGTTTGCCGAAATTCAGGGAGCCGTTGAAGGCCAAAACCAAGAATTGCCCGAGACTACTGAAATTACTATTCCAAAACTGCAATTGGGGATGGCACGAAAATTTGTGTATCACTATGATTTTTCATTGTTGGCTGAAGTTGATCTAAATTTCCGTTTTGCTGAAACAAATGATATTATTTCTACTTCCTTTGCGAGTATTACCCCTTCCTTGGGTCTTGAATTTGCATATATAGATATGGTTTACGTTCGTGGTGGCGTAGGGAATTTTCAGAACATAAAACAATTGGACGGAGGTGATTCGGTAGGTTTTCAACCGAATATTGGCGTAGGCTTTAAATACAAAGGTATTCAAGTAGATTATGCCCTGACAGATATTGGCGACCAAAGTGCGGCACTATATTCCAATGTTTTTTCGTTGAAACTGGATTGGGAGATTTTTAGGTAAAAGTAGACGAGTTGAGAAGTCGATGAGTTTAGGAATCGGCGAATTTATAAGCAATAAATCTTAAATAAGACCCAAGATTTACAACAACAAAAATATTAGTGTATTCGTGGTGAAAAAAAAATACATTTTCCTTTTACTATTTATAATTAGTCTTTCCGTAAAAGCACAATTCGTTCCCTTGTCTGAAGGTTCGGAAATAAGCATCATTACTATCGGTCCGGGAGCTGAGCTTTATGATAAGTTTGGTCACAGTGCATTTCGAATTCAAGATCCTGCAACAGGGCAGGATGTAGTTTTCAATTATGGTGAATACGATTTTAACACGCCGAATTTCTACCTCAAGTTTGCCCAGGGAAAACTGCTTTATCAATTGGGTGCAGACTATTACAATTCTTTCCATTCGCGTTATGTAGCCCAAAACCGCTGGATGAAAGAGCAGACTTTAAATCTTACCCTTTCAGAAAAACAAGCTATTTCTGATTATTTGTGGAATAATTTAAAGCCCGAAAACAAAAAATATAAATACGATTTCTTTTTTGACAATTGCGCTACCAAAATTCGCGATGTAGTTCAAAAAGTATTAGGCAATAAATTGGAATTTAAGGAAGACCATATAAAAGAAGAGCTTACTTTCCGGGAACTTATACAGCAAAATCTGCAAGCAAATTCTTGGGGAAGTTTGGGCATAGACATTGCTTTGGGCGCAGTGATAGATAGAAAAGCAAAACCCATAGAATATCAATTTCTTCCGGAATATGTTTACGAAGGAGCTGCAAATGCTGTTATAAACAGAAATGGGGTTTCAGAAAGTTTAGTGAAACATACAGCCGTTCTTTTTGAAAACACTCCTACCCCAACTGAAAATAATTTCTTTCTGAGTCCTCTATTTATTTTGGGAATATTAGGGCTTTTGATTGTTTTTATTACCTATCAAGATTATAAAAGAAAAGTGAGAAGTCGCTATTTAGATACGTTCCTTTTCTTTTTTACGGGCTTGATCGGTGTGTTTCTTCTGTTGCTCTGGTTTGCCACAGACCACACTGCCACTGCCAATAATTATAATTTATTGTGGGCTTTTCCTATTTCAATTTTACTGATTTTTGCAATTACAAAAAAACACATTTCACCTAAAATAAAGCGATATGTCCTTCTTTTACTATTGCTTTTAGTACTTCTGGCCATTCATTGGCTAACGGGAGTTCAGATATTTGCCATTGGCTTATTGCCGCTATTGGTAGCTTTGGCAGTTCGGTATATTTATTTGATGTATTTTATTGGAAAGAAAGAGTAAGTTGTCCGTTGTGGGTTGTCGGTTGTCGGTTGTTGGTTATTGGTTGTTGGTTGTTGAAATTAAATTCTTTTCTAAGATATATCACGTATCAAATCGTTATGAATTGATATGAAAAATTGGCACTTTTCATATCAATTTTAGGTAGTGTAAATTTTGTAGGAAAAACACACCTTTTTCTTACGTTTTAATGAACTATCTATGGCTTTACTATGGCTCTACTATGGAGTAGCTATGGAGGTAGTATTTTGGACAGGAAAAAATGTTGATAATTGCAAATCGCAAATTCCAAATTCCAAATTCCAAATCACAAATCACAAATTCAAATAGTAGCAAATCCTTCCGCCGCGACAACTTTCAAATCTGTCCCAACTGCTCCTTGAATACTGAACATTGATTGCTGACCACTAACTCACTGTCCCCTAAAAAATACAATAGTACTTAGCGTTTTAATAATAATTGTAATATCCAAAAAGAGGCTTCGATGTTTTATATAATATAAATCGTATTGGAGTTTTTCAAGGGAATCTTCTTCACTAGACCCGTATTTCGCATTTACTTGCGCCCAGCCAGTTACACCGGGTTTTACAAGATGGCGTACTTCATAAAAAGGTATTTTCTCTATTAAATCCTCAACAAATTCAGGGCGTTCCGGGCGAGGGCCAATTACGCTCATTTCGCCTTTTATAACATTTATAAACTGCGGAATTTCATCAAATCGGGATTTTCTTAAAAAACGACCAAACTTTGTGACGCGCCTATCTTTTAATTTTGCAAATTGGGCGCCATTCTTTTCCGCATTAATTATCATACTTCTCAATTTATAAATCTTGAAGTGTACGCCATTTTTTCCAACTCTAGTTTGGCTGTAAAACAAAGGGCCTTGGTTTGCCAACAAGTTTCCGATTATAAAAAAAGGCAACAAAATAAGTCCGAAAGCGAGGCCGATGATTGAAAAGAAAAGATCCAAAATTCTATTGAAAAAAAGATAGAGCTTGTTTTGATTGCTTCTACTAAACGGGAAATAGCGATAGAAATCCTTTTCAACGTGTTGCACCGGAATACGATGTGTCAATTCTTCATAAACCTGGGTGTATTCGCGAATTGGGATTCCGTTTTCGAGCAGTTTTATCAGTTGGTTGTTGAGTTCCACCGTCATTCCTTCCGAAAGCGGGGTGCCCACAACAATTTCAGAAATGGTCATTTCTTTCGTCAATAAAGCAATATCACGGATACTGATGACATCTATTTCAAGATTATTGACAATAGTTCCGTCATTTGGGCCTGTATTAAAATAACCAATTACACGATAATTTGGATCGGATTTTTGAAGTGACTCAACAATTGCATCCACGTCTTGCGAATTTGCTATCAGCAAAACCCGCTTATAAAAACGCGGCGCCGATATGAGGATTATATATGCATAACGCCATGCCAACATAGCAATGTTAATCGCCAAAAAGAAATAGACTATCTGCAAGCGGTTTGACGGTAACATAGGGGTGTAAAAAGGCGTCAACAAATAGAACAATACGGTAACTGAAGAAGTGATAATAACGTTTTTTACCACAACATCAAACTTGCTTGCTTTTTGAAGGTTATACAATTCAAAAATAGTTGCGAAAACGGTAAGATATACTGCCAAAACGATTGACCAAACCCAGTGCTGGGAATTAATCTTGAAATAATCAAAATTAAAAACAGTACCTACAACATAAAGCAATGCCAAAACACAAACAATATCCAGAATACGAAGTAATATTTTACGTTCGGATATATCGAAATGAATGCTGCTATTTTTAGACATAAGTAATCGTTTTCTGGTTTTGCTAAGGACGTCTTTTTAACCACAAAGTGCACAAAGGTTTCACAATGCGCACAAAGTTTTGCTTGGTGTTCTTTGTGCCTACTCAGTGTTCTTTGTGGTTGTCATCTAATATTAAATTATTAACAAATGGCCAATTCTTCAAATTTACTCAAATTCAATCGTCTATAAGTTTAATCCATTTATGTTTTACCATTTCCCAATCAAGATTTTCCATTTTGGCGCGGGCATTTTTTGTGATATTTTGAACTTTTAAAGGGACGGTACATAATTCTTCAATGGCTTGCACAAAAGATTCCGGGGAGTTTGGAGACACTAAGATACCATCAATACTATTTTCAATCAAAAAAGGCATCCCTCCCACGTTTGTTGAAATAACGGGCAATCCGAGAGCCATGGCCTCCATTACGCTCACTGGCATATTGTCGAAATTGGTGGTGTTTATAAAGATGTCAAAGTCCTTGGCAAGTGCTATCCATTCTTTTTTGTTCAGCATTCCTGTAAATGTAATGGGTAGGTTTAATTCAGCGGCTTTTCTTTTACAGGTTTCCAGAGAACCATCTTTGTCTGGGCCCACCATGGAAAGAGTGACATTCAATCCTTTTTTCTTTAGTAATTCCACTATTTCCAGTGCCATTTCCGGGTTGTATATTTCTGAAAAGGAACGCACCCATAAAAGCTTTGGGGTTATTGATTGTCTAAGTTGAAAAGGGTAATCTTCTATTTCTATAGTATTTGGAATATAGATAAGATTTTCAAAGCCTCTTTTATTGAATTCTTGCAGTATATAATTGGATGGGGCTATATTCATTTTGGCTCCATTGAAAATTTTTTGGCTGGTTTTTTTGCTTTTATCCAGACGATTGGGAAGGTTTCCCCCTCTTAATATAGGAGCATAAGGTATTTTGATTATTCTACATAAAGTTGCCACAGCAACAGCGTAATAGAAATTTTGCGTGCTATAGGTATCAATTAAAACAAGAGAAACTTTATTTCTATTTAGAAATGTGGACCAGAGCATATCTAGTATTCGAAACAATTTATTTTTAAATGAAGAAACGGTAATTACAGAATATCCCTCTTGTTTAAGAAAATTTCCCAAGGTTTCAATGGATGTGACCGTACTGCCTTTTTTGGAAAGTTTGTTACCTATATAAAGTAGGTTTTTTTTCTTATTCATCTGTAAACAATATATTCTTAGTTGTTTTGCAAAGCTTTATTTGCTTTTATCTGTTTTTTTGGAGATCCATAGTCAATGTTTAATAAACAAAGTGCATAAATAAATGCTGGAGCTGCAATTCGCATAGAGGAATGGGCTATTGTAAGAGCCCAAAATATTAAAAAGGGATAAAAATAAATGTTTTTCCTGCCTTTCATTTTTGAAATTATTGGCGCAAAAATAAGTACCAGTAAAGCAAATATCCCAAACATTCCATGCTCTGAAAGCATTCGGGATATTTCATTATGGGTTGGAAGTTCTACCCCAATTTCGGTTTCAAAATATGTTTTTACTTGCCCAACGCCCACACCAAATATTGGGCTTCCCTTAAAAGCATCTATTTCAGTTGAAAGTAATTCCGTTCTGCCTGTTGTTACATCTTCTTTTTCCCTTCCCAAGGCATCTTCATTAGCATAACGATTGCCTATAAGACCTCCAGTCTGAATTACCGTAAAGGCCCAAATTCCCAAAGTAACCCCAATAATTCCAAACATTTTCAAGCTAACCTTTGCTTTGGTTTTCAAACTTGTAGAAAAGTAAAATATACCTATAAATACTATGGAAATGATAATCGCAACCAATACTCCACCCCTAGAAAATGTTAGTAATGCACGATATGCCATTAAAACCAAAAAAAACATCATTACTAAATGCACGAGTTTATTTTTATAGGGTATTACCAAACGTGTCAATAATATAAAAACTCCTAACCCTAATACAGTTGCAACTTGATTTGGACCATAGCCCCCCGAAACTGCTGAGTTTGAAGCAGTGCTCGTAATCACATCCCTTAAATCTGGCGTATATAGAACAATATAGACCGTCATGCTTATCAAAGGATAAACTATATAATCCAATACCGTAAAAAAATCTTTTAGCTTTAAAGTTCTACCATAGCAATATACGGCCGCAATACTTAAACAAATAGGGCCGCTGATGTTGAATAACACAGCAGTCCTAAAATCAACATCATAGCTTATTGCTTCATAAGAAACTAAAATACCCGGCATCAAAAGAAGAAGGTATAAAACATAGGGGAAGGCATTTTTTTTAAAACCCAGAAAAAACATTCCCAGAATAGCAAAAAATATCACGGAATATTTACCCGTTTCATAAAAAATAAAGGCTTTTGTCATCCTAAAAAAAACTTCAGCCCCCGTAAAATAAGCACAGGCTAAAAAAACGACCTTTTGCTTATCCTTTTTTATAATAATAGCAAATGTAAAATACAGAAAAACCGCTATCATATAAATCAAAATCAACGGCCTATAAACCGAAGCAACAAACCCAATACCTATATGAAATAGGATTGCTGATAAAGGTTTAATATTTTGAAATCTATTTGGTTTGATATTTCTTAGTTTTATATAGAGTTATTTCAGAATAATCGTTTGTATTTTATGTCGGTAATTTTCAAAGGTAAAATCAACAACATCTCTATGAGCTTGAAATGCCATGGTTTTCAATTTACTTGCTTCTTCATTTAAAGCTTTCTCCAATTTATGTGTCAATTCACCTGCGGTACACGGTTCTAAAATGAATCCGTTTTCCAAACCAACGTATTGTGTTATGCTGGAAACATTTGAAACCAAAGGCAAACAACCATAGTTCATAGCCTCGGCAATCACTTTTGGGAATCCTTCAGAAGCTGTACTGGGCAACAAGATAAAATTTGATTGCTTATAAATTTGAAAAACTTTCTTTCGCTCCATAAATCCATGGAAAACAACTGGTAATTTTAAACTATTACATTCCTCAATATAACGTTCCATATTTTCCCCATTTCCTATAAAGTGAATGGTTTCAACTTTTTCCAATGATTTTAAATTTGCAAAAGCATCTATAATTCTTTGTACACCTTTATCATTATCCAGCCTTCCGGCGAAACAGAATGTGAATTTGGCGCTGTAAATTTTATTTTCTATTATTTTAATTCCCTCTTGTCGTTCTTCTCCTGTTAGACAAGGGTTTTCAAAAGTTAAACAATGTTTTGGCTGATGTGGCCAATTGCCATTTATGGTTACTTTTCTTTTTTGCTTTTTTAGCATCCATCTTTGAAAAGCATATCCCAAAGGCGCCTTTTGTTGGTTCCAATTTCCCGCATATTTGTACCAACCCATTTTATTGTTGAAAAGCGTTAGGTAAGGAATGAGAAATACGCCTATACCAGTAGGAGTGCGCAATTGAAAAACATCAACTTCTTTTAAAGTCTTTTGAACAGTAGCTATAATTTTAGGAGCCTGCCATATTATATTAAGTTTTGCTGCAAAATCTTTCCCTCCAACTGGTTTTAAAGAAACAAATTTTATTTTGGAAGATGTATAGGGTAAAGAACTAGGTGGCGGTACTCCCGGGTGTAAAAAAGCTATATGGATGATTTCATCAAAATCCTGTACTAGATGATTTATCTCACTAACTGTAGCTCCCCAACCAACCACTGTTCCGTCTGATTGTCTGTAGTGTTCGGTATGGGAGATGATTGCGAGTTTCAAACTAACTATTATTTATTGTTATTTTTTATTATTTATTACCATTGTTATTTGTTCTTTACTCTTTATTCTTTATTCTTTATTCTTTATTCTTTATTCATTTAAAATTTTCAAATAAGTCTCGATTACTTTATCCCAAGTAAAATTCTGCGACCAGTTTTTAGCTTCTTTGGAATAGCTTTCATAATTGTTCAAAATTTCTTCCAAAGCTCCAACAAACTCTTTTGAATCTTTATTATTAATTAATTTTCCCGAGATCCCTTCATTAATGGCATCCTCAATTCCACATCCCTTTGCCCCAATTGCTGGAACTCCAAGCGAATTTGCTTCAAGGATTGCAATCCCAAAGCCTTCGGCATCACCTGATTTTGTGGTTTCGCTCAACATAACGAAAACATCGGCCTGTTGTAGCAATTCAGTTTTTTCATCTTCCGAAACTTTTCCAAAAAAAACCACCGCATTTTCAATCTTTAAATTTAAAATTAATTTTTCCAACCTACTCTTTTCTGTTGGTATGCCAACAATATGGTATTTTAGGTCGGGGAATTTTTTTAAAAGAGATGGCAAAGCGTTGATAACATTATGTTGCCCTTTTCTCTGGGTAACGTTACCCACTGTAATTATAACTGGTATCGGTTCACTTTTTTCCCTATAGCCATTAGGGGCTTCCATTTTAAAACCATTTGGAACGACTTCAATATTTTTTAAGTTAAGGTGGGAAACCAGGGATTTTGTATAATTACTAACTGCAATAATTTTATCAAAACGTTTCAATGAAATATCGGTAAACTTTCTCAATATGAAATTTGGAAGCTTTAGCTCACTGCCATGAATTACCGCAATAAATTTCCTTTTAAAAAAAAATGAAAGGAAGGCGCCCATCCAAATTGAAAATTTACCCGAAGAAATTATTATTTCATTGTTTCGGCTGAAGGAAAAAGCCGTCTTAATCCTATCTATATAACTGAGAAAAATAATTTGTTTTCTGCGAATTCGAATTACATCAAAGGATAGATTTTTGTCAAATTCACGTTCCTCGTTTTCATTTGTAGAACGGGTGTCACAGATTAGCTGGATGTAAAAACCATTGGCCTGTAAATTTTTTGCCAAATTTAAGGCATGATTGCCAATACCACCCGGTTGGGGAGGGAATTCGGAGGTAATTAAGAGGATTTTGGTCATCAAATTTAGAAAATAGATAGCATCATTTTATTTTTTCACCACAGAGACACAGAGGGCACGGAGTGTATAATCTTTTCTTTGTGTTCTCTGTGCCTTTGTGGTTTATAGATCCAGTTCCCCAATCATTGCCCCTTCCCTTAATTTCTTCGTCGCCAACCTCCAAGAAATAAAAACCTGCAAAACTACGAACGGAAACAAAAATAGCGAGATTAAAAGACCCAAGACCAACATTTTTTTGTTTTTCTTGTAGCGGTATGGGATAATGGATTGGGGTACACTTCTCAAAATGGCCAAAAAGGCTCTTTTTTTGCCAAAGTATTTTCTATATAAATAAAGCACGCTTGGGATGGGGCGCGGGGCAAAGAGTTTTTTGGGTCTAAATGCATCCCAACTCCCCATTTCCCGAAGGCCGCCAGAGCCCACTTTTAAATGGATTCTTCCTGCAAAAGGGTTGGATATATTTTTATAGTTATTTAAAAAGGAACGCAAGCCAAACTCACCATCGCCCATACGCTGTTTTTCAAATTGCCTGTCGAACAGCCCTATTTCCCTAAAAATTTGCTTTTTCAATAAAACATTTCCTGTATCCAACTGACTTGATATTCTAAAAAAAGAATAATGTGCTGGCACCTCAGCACCAACTTTAGATATAGAAACACCTGAGGAAATATCGGCTTTAAAGAAATCAAGACATTTTAAGTGGTTGCTTATCCAGTTAGGTTCCACTCTGCTGTCATCATCAAACAGCAATAAATATTCACCTTTGGATGTTTCAATAGCGCGATTTCTTGCAAGCCACAATGCACGCTCGGTTTGATGGATAAGTTTTATTTCAAGTTTGAACTGACTGTAAAAATCTTTCTGAAATGGATTGGATTGGTCCACAACAATTACTTCAAAATTTTTATAATCCTGTTTTTGTAAATCTTCCAAAACATCTTTTAGATATTCATATCTGTTCAATGTTGGAATTACAATACTTATCAATGGATTTTCGGCAATCAAAGATGACTGAAAATCACTCCAATTTGAATAATGAACTGGGGTTTTTAGATAATTACTGCGTTTTACATTTCTACTATTTTTCCAAGCTGCTATTTCTTTAAAAGGATTTTTAAAGGAAATTATCCGCAACATCAAAACGTAAAAAACCCAAACCGGATTGAAATATTTTCGCAGAAAACGGTATTCGTCAATTATTGGCAGTTTCTGGAAAGAAGTATAAGTTTCTGAATTGCCAATATATCCTTTATGAATCGCCTGCCAAGAAAGGTCGTATTCTTTAGCTTTTTCACTTTTAAACCGCTGTTCTGGTTCCAACTGGCTGATAACTTCGGGCGGTAGGGTTTCAAATATTGGGAAAATGGAACTCCCATCCTTTCTGTATAATTGAAAGTAATGTGTTGGCTGCAAGTATTTTAGAAAGGAAAAAAGCATAGACAATTATTTATTGAAAGCCCATACAACGTGGTCTTTGCTTAACCCATATTTTTTTAAATCCTCATTTTGATATACGTTTAGAAGTTTTGTGCTAAAACCAACTTTTTCAAACCTTTTACAATAATCCATACCACAGCTTCTACAATGGTCGGGATGTCCATGGACTTTCATATAATCTTCATAAGGAATTGATGGATCTTCATAGGTAACCATATTTCCTTTTGGATATATTGGCACGCTCATCAATAGGTTTCCCTTTGGTTTTAAGATTCTGTAAATTTCGGAAGCTGCTTTTTCATCATCGACAATATGTTCCAAAACATGCCAAACAATTACGAGGTCGTATGTATTTTCGGCAATATCTGTTTTGGTAATATCCTGTTCCATGTTAATGTGCGGTACAGCCCGGATATTTAACCTATCGTATTGTTTAATATTTTGAAAGGTATTTTTTACATAATTGTATTCATTTAGGTTTGGTGCAATGTGCAAAATGTTCAGATTGTTTTTTATTAAACCGAAATGCCGAAGGGAAAAAGGAATTAGTCGAGTTCGTGGAAGACTATTGCATTTTGGACATTTACCATTAAAAAACCCATTTCCGTTCCAATTACATATTTCGCAATGCACTTTATTGCCTTTACTAAAATAGACACGGAGCTTGTTCTTAATTTTTTCCGATGCTGCAATAGCATAGGGTTTTGGGTTTTTTATTAAGTTGTTGAAATTCATGTTTTCTGTAAAACGCTTTCAAATTAGATTTTAAATTGACTCTGGAAGTGGCATATTTTGCTTGATGCCCACAAGATATTCTGGATATGGTTTATCCTTTGGAAGAA
Source organism: Aequorivita soesokkakensis (assembly GCF_001641085.1). Classification (GTDB taxonomy): domain Bacteria; phylum Bacteroidota; class Bacteroidia; order Flavobacteriales; family Flavobacteriaceae; genus Aequorivita; species Aequorivita soesokkakensis. The sequence continues at coordinate 14,588 of NZ_LXIE01000022.1, forward strand.
GCAGGAGATGGCATTTTCCTCTTTCCTTTACAATTTCTCCGTTAACAATTTCTTCCCCTGTTTTTAAATACCATACTTTGTAGTCATTATTTTTTGCCCAATCAATCATTATGTTTGCAGCATTTTCCATTCGTAAATCCGCAACATCATGCATTTCAATAAAAAAAGTACATTGTGTTTCTGTAGCTAATTTAGAAGCACCTTCCATTACTAAAGTTTCGGCTCCTTCAACATCAATTTTTACAAAATCGGGCTTTAGCTTGTAATAGGAATACAAAAAATCAAGGGTTACCGTGAAAACATTCTTAAACGAATTAACCGCAGCGGCAGATTCGGCATGACTTGCATGCATACTTCCAGCTGCGCCGGCTCCAATGGTGTAAAACTTTACAGTCTCGTTATTTTTATTGCTTACAAAAGCTGCATAGTAATTTGCTTTAAACCCCATATTATTATTCAATAAATTACCTTGGGCCTTTTGCAGTGCCAATGGGTTTGGATCTACAAGCAGATATTCCCTATCGGGCTGCTGGATCATTGCAAGCAATGCCGTGTAACCCACATTTGCACCAACATCAAAAATAATTTTATGGTTTTTTGCCAAATGAAAAAACCAAGCATCATCTTGATCTGTTTTTTTTCTTACAGTTCCCGGAAATGTTTTTAATGGAATACCGCAAAGAGTAGAGTTTACAAGTTGATCCCCTTCTTTTTTAAAGGAATAGAAAATTCCTGAAAGTAACTTTTTAATCTTCATTTATTTAATTCTAAATGTTTTGAAAAACCCATTCAAAGTTAACCTTTCATTCCAAAGGGTTCGGTTTGCATTTTGTAAATCTATAAAATCATTGGAAGATAAGGCACTATGAAAGTCTTTTACTTTTTCTGCAATGTTTTTTATTTCTTTTTTTTCTATCCAAACAACATGCCTTTTCCAATCAATTTCGTTTTCCAAGGGCAGCGCACAATCTGTATTTACAAAAATTGGAATGCGACCCATTGCCAGAGTCTCATAAAATCTTATTGAAAAATTCCCTGCGCCACGTACGCAAACCACATAATCGGAACTATTTATGTTTTCATAAAACTCAAGCGTCGTCTTGTGGGTTTCTTTTTGCTTTTTGACCCCAGCGCGATATTGCTTTCTAAATATAAAATTGCTGGTAACCAAACTTGATTTCTGTAATGACTTTAAAGCAGATGCTCTTAAATAAGAAGTTGAAAGCAACAGTTGTGGATCGTTTTTGGAGATACCAACGTGAAATTTAAAATTCCGTAGAAACGTTTTAAAAGTTTCCTTGACAGCATTTATTTGTGAAGAATTCGCTTGCCCACAAAAACCAATGGTGGCTTTTGGATTATAGGGACGCTGTATGATTTCATTTGAATTAAAATATTGTGGAAGTGGGTCTTCGATAAAAGCAGGCATGGAATACTCATTTTTGGAAAATTTGGATTTATAGCCGCTGGGACGTAAAACAATCAAATTATCAAAAATTGGAATATTCACCCCAAAATCGCCGGCGTTAAAAGCAATTACTTTTTTGTTCAATAATTCACATTGCTTTACAAAAGAGATTGCTATATCTTTCCGATCTGTATTTACATAATAATTCCAGGCCATGGTTAAAAAAACCAAATCGGCTTCTTCCAAAACCTCGGTAAAAATAAAATCGTTTTCTGAAATTCCATATAACGCAATCCGTTCCGCGTCAGTAAAGTTTTCCCCTTTAATAAATGGTTTTAGCAAAGGAAATACCAACGTCCTAAAATTTTCATTATAATGTGCTTTTGGGTAGTAGAGTTTCAACTTTCGATTGGTTTTATTAATTGTAAAAATTTAAAAATTCCTGTTGCTGTTTTTCAATATTAAACTCTTTTTCTACTCTTTTTCGTGCGTTTTCAGATATTAATTGTTTTTCATTATTTGATAAGCTTAAAACCCTTAGCATCGTATCCGCTAAGCATTGTGCGCTGTAATCTGGAAATATCCATCCCGTTTTCCCGTCCACAATATTTTCCGGTAAACCTCCTTTGTTTGAAACTATACACAATTTGCCCATTGCCTGAGCCTCCAAAACAGCATTGCAAAAACCCTCATTCAAACTAGGTTGAATATATATATCTGCCTTTTTTAATTCCTCCAAAGTATCCCTGTGAGTCATTTTTCCGCAAAATACAACTTCATTTTGCAAACCAAATTCATGCACCATATATTTATAGCGCTCGGTTTGTTTTTGGTCGCCATCGCCAATTATGGAATACTCAAAATCAATCTCTTTCTTTTTTAAAATTTTCATTGCCGCTATTGCCAAATCAAGACCTTTAATCCAATTAAGTCTTGCAATGGTGACAATTTTAAGAGTTTTCGGAATTTCAATACAATCGGTCTTTGGCAACAAATCCAATTGAACTGCAGGCGTTATTATTGCAAAGGGGACATTTTCATTCAACCCCATGTGTTGAACTTTAAGCAATAGATAATTCGAAATACTATGCACTTTATCAATGTGTTTCCACAGTTTCGCATAACAGCCGGGATTTTTAATTGGGTAAACATTTATATCAAACCCCCTAAAGCTCACCGCCATTTTTGCATTTATGGCTTTTGCAACCGTTTCGCTGCCTATGGCTTGTGTTGCAAACCCAAAGTGAAGCCAGTCCAATTCTGCTTTAAGCAAATGGGCATTCAGATAAATTTTCTTTAAAATTTGGGATAACGTGCTGCCTTCTTTTTTTTCCAGTTTAATATATTTTAAAACACGTTTAAGATAAAATAGCAATAATAAGTATTCCTTTATAAAATAAAATCCCTGCAATAACGGGTTGGAGCTTACTTGCGGCCCAACCACTACTGGGCAGAGATTGAACTTTTTATCTTTCTTTTGGCAATACAGTATTACTTCAAAACCATTCCTTATAAGTCCCTCAATCTTGGATCGAAAAAAGGTTTCGGAATATGCCGGGGTGCTGGAAAGTACAATACCTATTCGCATTATTTGGAAGTGATTTTATTCAACTATGGGGTATAATTTACATTCAAAAAGTTTCAACATCCCATTTATCTGCCGCATTTCTTCCACGGTGAATTTTTGATCATTTTTGGCATTATCAATTATTGTGCTCTTAGGATGTGTTTTTGAGGATGGGCGTTTGTACTCACTTTCAATATTGGTTATTGGAGTTATATTAAAATCCTTACAAAGATTGAGAAAAACCTGTAGATCATTCCGCAAATCCTCGTGTTTAATTACGCGATGTTTGTATTGATAGGGCTCAAAAACCTGCAATGACAATACGTTCTCCAAGCACCAACGCAAGGTAAGAATTTCTAAAGCGCTTAAATTTTCAGTTTTTAGAAGGTCAAAATTGAATTTTTCCTTTACTAGTTTTACCAATTCCGGTTGACTTTTGAAGTGATCCAAATTATACAACCATGGAAATTTTACACGCTGTTGGGAAGCAATAACATCGTACGGGTTTCTGATTATATGAATTACTGGAATTTTAAACGTTTCACTCATGTATTTCGCAGAAAGATTGGCCCGCACAAATTTGATGATGTATTTTTTGGGAAGAAAAGGCCAAAGATGCATTTTGTATTTGCGGTTGCTCACCTGCCCTATCCAATCACTGTCCACACGATTACTGAAAACCTTTTTTAAATATTGATGCACTTTTGGAGCTTCTTCTTTACGTTTTATCCATCGGTCACAGAGCAGTTTTCCTTTTTCTGTATTGAATTCGTGCTCCGGTTCAAAAAGCATTCTATATCGAAATTGGCGCGCAATTACTTCACTCAACCAACTGGTTCCGCTTCTGGCCGAACCCGTAATGATTAAATGTTTGTTGAAGCGCTTCATAAATTTATTGTGTCAATTTTTTATATAAAGCTTCATAAGCTCTAACTTCCTTTTCCAAAGAATGATTTTCTTGAATAGTTTGAACTCTTTTTGCTGCTAAAACTTCTCTTTCTTCTTCTTCCAAATTGTAAATCTTCATTGTTTTTTCAACCAATTCACTGGTGTCTTTTAACGAAAAAATACTTTCAGAATCCAACAAATATTTCGCTCCGCCACCCGAATCTGAGCTCAGTACAGGCACACCGCAGGCCAAAGCCTCCAATATGGAAACAGGCATTCCTTCTTGAAAGGAAGCAAGCATAAAGACATCCAGATTTCTGAAAAATTCCGGCAGCTCTTTGTTTTCAATAAATCCATGAAACTGAACACGATTTTTTAAATTGTATTTAAATATATGTTTATCCAAAAGCTTTCTGTATTCCTCTTCTTCATTTCCATACAAGTGCAAAACCACATTTTCTGGAAGATCTTTTAATGCTTCAACTATAAAAAGTTGGTTTTTATTAATGCCTATATTCCCGATACATCCAATATTAAAGGTTTGACGCAGCATTTTTTCCAAAGGCCTAAAAACTTCAGTATCTACACCGTGGGGAATGAAAGTAATTTTTTTTCCAAATAAAAATGAATCAAAAAACCGCTTTTTCATCTCGGGATTGTCATAAGCAATATGGTTTGCCAATAAACTTTTCAGTTTCCATCTTTTGGACCAAGCATTATTCTTTTTAGTATATAGATATTTCACATTTGAAAACCTGCAAGCCAAAGGTTCCAAATAATTGGATTTGTAGTCCCAGGAATGAAGAATGTCTATGCTATTTTCCTTTAAAATTTTACGTAAACCAATAATATCCTTTTTTTTATTTCCAGTAAATTCAAAGGTAAGGCGACGATCAATAGGAAATACATTTGGAATATTTTCAGGAAATTTTTCAACGCATATATAGGGATCAAAAAGCGTTTTATCTATTTTATTGAAAAGTGACAACAAAACATATTGACTACCTGCTGTTTTAAAATTAGGAATAGTATATAAAATCTTTATCCGCTTATCCATTTTTCCTGTTTTTGTTCCAAACTGCCAAGGTAAGCAACATGCTTAAAGGATGGGAATACTTTACGGCATCCACATTTTTAAAGTGATTGTAAAACTTCGCAATTAAGGGTTTCGAAATAAAAGGATGCAAATTTTCGGAAAAAAGATGATCCTGTAATTTTTCGTCGTTCTCCATACCCAAAAACTGAAGCTCCCAATTGCGCTGCACATAAGGTTTCCCTATTGCTTCTTTGATTGTTCGATTCAACTTATTTCCAGCTCGATAAGGCAAATTATGTGGCGTTATATTTTTTTCAAAAGTATAAAGGTTGAAGGGCTTTTGGGCTTCCCAAGTTATTTTTGCCAATTGCGGATTTTGCTGTTTTATATAGGCAATCTGCAACCTTCTATCTGCCAAAAACTCTTCTGGAACTGTACAGATAAATTGACACATTCTATCATCGTAGTACGGAAGGGAAATAGGATGCGCAGCTTCAAAAACTGAAAGATTTATGGAAGTCCACCGTGGCGCCCAATACATACTTTTAAAGGCTCTGAACTTGGCGCTTGTATTTTGAATGTCAATTTTATTAAGCAAAGTCGCGATCCTATCTTTTAAATACGAGTCAAAATCGCCATCCAAGCTCCATTCGTCCCAAAGCGCTTGGGCGAGTTCCATCCCTCCTTTTTTAACTACCTTTTTTAAAATCATGGGCATCAATTGTTCGCTGGCAATTCCTTCGGGAGCTCCACGGTCAAAAAGCACATCGCCCCAATGGCCCAGGGAAAAAACACCTTCCATTTTTTTGAAGTCTTCCAAAACAGCCATTTGCCGTGGATGTGTAAATTCGGAATAGCAATTATTTATTGCAACCAGCTCCTCTAAGTTTGGCCATAGGTACCCAGCCTCAATTTTAAATTCCTTAAAATCAAACCCGCAACTTTTGGCAATTTTTTTTGCAATATTACTTTCGGGATATCCTCCCTTAAAAGAGTAACTATAGGAAGTTACTGAATTCTTTAATTTTGAGATCGCGATTGCCTGCGTTCTACTGTCCAACCCGCCCGAAAGGGGGAGGATTACTTTATTATCTTGAAGTTGTTCCGCAATAATTTGCTCGAAAAGGGAAGTAAATTCCTCTAAAGCCTTTTCAAAAGTAATATCCCGCTGATTATATTGCCATTGGAACCAAGGTTTGCTTTCAATCAAAATACCGCTTTCATCAACCAAATTTTGGGAAGCAGGCGCCAAAACTTTTTGATTTTTCCAATAGGTATCCGTATCCAAAAAAAAACCCGTCGCAACAAAAATACAAATAGCTTCCTTGTCCAATTCTTTATCCCCTTCCACTTGAACAAAGTGTTGGCGGCTGGGAATTATTGGGGTTTTAATAGTTGACATTGGGTTTTGTAATATTCGTAAAAGTAATTAATAATTCTCTGTGAAAATAAAAAGTATTGCCGTGAAAAACAGCGATATTGTTTTACAAACTATCCAAAATCCTGAAATATAAAACCTCCATTTCATCTATCATTTGAGCTTCATTATGCTGAGCTTCTACCTTTATCCGAGCTGATTTACGAATATCCTCCAACCTATCTTCAGAAACCAATAAAAAGGAAATAATTGCTTTTGCGAACGCTTCCGGGCTTCGTACAGAAACCAACCAACCCGTTTCATTGTCAACAATCAATTCCTCTACGCCACCACATTTTGTTGAAATAACCGGAAGACCCACGGCCATAGCCTCCACGGCAATGTTTGGCAAGCCTTCTATTACTGATGGCAACAGCAGTAAATCGCTTTGCCGCATCATTTCGTAAACTTGTTTTTGGGGAACTCTTCCTGTAAACTGAACATATTCTTTTATTCCTAAGTCATCAACCAAAAACTGCAGCTCCTCATTTCCTTGTCCGCCCACGATAGTATATTCAAAACTGATATTCTTCTCTTTTAAAATAGCACAGGCCCGTAAAGCATATTCATACCCTTTGACCCAGTGTGGCCTCCCGATGGAAAGCAATTTTAAGGTTTGGTTTTTTCTATAATTGAAATTAAACGGCAGTTTTTCAAAATCAAAACCGGAATAAACAACTTTATCAATTTTATTTGGCGAATGAAAAATTTTGTCCCCAACCTTTGAAATTGCTTGCGATACAGAATGAAAACCATCTATATTTGGGTAGAACTTTTGCAATTCTGAATAGTTTTGAGCATCTACAAATGGGCGAACATTGTTTTGAAAACCTCTTTGGCTTAAAATAGTTTTTATTTCTGGATTTGTTATTGCATCCCTACATATTTCCAAAAGTGATGGCCACTGAATGTGAAGTATATCTGGGTTAATTAATTGGATTGCCTTATTAAAATTTTCCCTTTTTAATCTTTCTAAATTTCTAGTGAACAAATATTCAAAAGTTTGAAAAAACTGATTGAAATCGCCAACTTTAAATAAAGTCTGTGCTGCAATTTTTAAAGAATGAAACAAAAGATCCATAGGCTTTTCTGAACCACCCAAAGCCATATAATTAACTCCTTTTACTTTTTGTTTCAAGCTGTCATTGAAGCCAATGATATAAACGGCGTGCTTTTTTGCCAGTCCTTCTGCCAATCTATTTATAAATGGCGTGGTTTTTAGACTGCCATCAAAAAGGACTATGGTCAAGGATTCTTTCACTTTTTAGGGATTATATTTTTGAAAACTCTTTGGACGGAAATTATTTCATTTAAAGGGGAAGACAATTTTTTAAATAGAAAATAAGTCTTTTCCTTTTTCAAATCTTGTACTTCCGCTTCAGTAAAAAGAAGGTTTTCCTTAAAATATTTCTTAAGTTCCCCAGAATCCATGCCAGAAGTATTAACAATATCGCGCAACAAAAGCTTTATACCTTCCACTTTGTTTCCCGATAAAAACGTATTGGGATGCTCGCTAAAATTTGTAAATTTCTTTATAAAATCTGCAGCGTCATAGGCATGATAGTGCAATACATTTCCAGCATTTAGGGTTTCGGCTTTACTTCCATCGATTCTTTTAAATCTATGAACATTATGTGGGATAATTCCTTTTCCTATTCGAACCGCTCCCTTTCCGAGATGTTGCCCATACCACCAAGAAAACTTTTCTGAAGTTTTGGTAAATGGGTTGAAAAGGTTTTTGTGAAAATCCTCCCCTTTTTTCTGTTTCCTATTTTTTTTAAATAGCGTTTCCTCCAAAAAAACATTGCCATAGCTTTCCTTTTGCTGAAGGGCTTCAAGGGTTTTAAAATTTATAACCTCAACATTTTCATCAATTCCTTCGAAAAAAGATTTCAAATTTGAAGATTCTTTAAAATCTGTGCAAATTAATTCGTCCGCATCCAAAGAAATCAACCAATCAATCCCTTCCTTTTCACATTGCTGTTGTGCATCAAAAGTGTTTAAACATTGTCGGGCGGTATGGTGTTCTTCTGCTTGGGATGTGAATTTTTCAAGATATTCCAAATGCGCATACTTTTTTGCAGATACCGAATCATTAATGGTCACAAAATCGAGGTCTGAAATGGATTCCTTTCCATTGTCAGTAGTATTGTCAAAATATACAAATATGCGGTCCGCGCCAATGGTTTTATGGTAAAACAAATTGTTTCGCAACAAGCGTTCTTCGTTTTTTACGGTAAGCACCACAGCAATTTTCATGGTTCAATAAGGTTTCAACAATTGAAAACGATAGTAAAGATAGAGTTTCAAATAGGCAACGGACAACTTATTTTTACGGGAAACCCTATCGCGCACTCTTTTAAAAAAACGATGGATATATGGTTTTCGAGCTTTCTGCAAGGCATTATCTTTTTTGGTAGCCAGATTTATAAACTTTATATGCTCCCAAAAGTATTCAGATAGGTATTTTAAGGTTTTGGAGTCTAAATTTGAAAGGTTTTTCAATTCCTGCCGAAAATAACTTAGGGTGCTGTCATTGAAAGCCAATTTTTTGCCGTGAAAAAATTCGTGATAAAAAACCCTATCACCAATTATCCGGAATTTCCCGAATTTTGAATCGTGAAGTTTGCTCTTATCTATTTTATGAAATAATGCGGAACTCACATTAAGAACTGGGCAATACAATATCAAGTCTTCATTTAAAATTGCTTCATTACCTTTCATAAAAGCAGGATGCGACAGTTCTTTTCCATCAATTTTTTCATTAAAAACAATTGTTTTTGCAACGCTCATATCGCAATTTTGCAATTGTTCCAATTGAGTTTCCAAGAAATTAAGCTCGCTGCGGTCATCGCTCTCAGCTATCCATATATAATCACCTTTCACCAGCTCCAATCCTTTTTTCCATTGCTTGAAGGGAGAGCCATTGTTTTTTTTATTTAAAACGAAATGCGAGACTTTTGAATGATTTTCGTAAGCTTTTAATATGGAAAGGCTATCGTCCGTTGAGGCATCATCAAGAATTATAACTTCTATATTTTGATGAGTTTGGTTGAAAATAGTCTCCAACCGCTCCTGAAGATATGGCGCGTGATTGTAATTGGGCAGGATTATGGAAACCAAATCGTTCTTCATTGCCAACAAACTTAGCAAAAATGTGTCAAGACATTTCTATAAAAAAATAATTGTTGCAACATTTTCTTCGTATAAAAGCAATAAATAATATCTTCCCCAAAGAAAATCATTTTCATAAACTATGAAGAGAAATATTCTGGTTACGGGCGCCCATCGTTCCGGTTCTACTTGGACAGGCAAAATTATAGCTGAATCCAAACAAGTTCGGTATGTGCAGGAACCATTTAATCTTGCAATTAAAAAATATAAAACTCCGCTAAAACATTGGTTTGAACATTTAAATTCTGAAACTGAGGCAAATTATCAAGAAGTGGTTAAAAGATATTTACAATCATTTTATTCAACTTCGTTTCAAACTTCATTTCAAAATTTAAAGCAAATAAGATCTGCAACAAATCTTTATTCCTTCCTTTTGGATGTAAAAAGAAGAAACACTTGCAGAACTCTTTTTAAAGACCCTATTGCCTTAATGGCTGCTGAGTGGTTTTACACTGAAATGAATTGTGATATAATTTTGACGATCCGCCATCCCGCAGCTTTTATAGCGAGTTTAAAAGTGAAGGATTGGCAGTTCAATTTCAACAATTTTTTAAAGCAGGATATTTTGATGCAGAAATATTTGGAAGCTTATCGGAACGAAATCGTTGAACAAGCTGCTTCCAAAAAAGATATTATTGAACAGGGAATTTTATTGTGGAATGTACTTCATTATACAATTTTACAGTATCGTGAGAAATATTGCAATGAATTGTACTTTGTGAAACACGAGGATTTATCTATAGACCCTCTTGATGAATTTGAAAAGATTTTCAAATTTCTGCAACTTAATTTTTCTGAAGAAATAAAAAATAAAATTAAGGAAACCACTACTTCAACTATTAATACAACCCATAAAAGGGATGCCAGACAAAATATAAAAACTTGGAAAGATAGACTCTCCAAGGAGGAGATTGGGAGAATTAAAGAAGAAACCCGTATTGTTTGGCAACATTTTTATTCAGAAGAGGACTGGTAAAAATTCTTTCCCGACAAAACCTTGGTCTTTAAACTCGCTAATTTTGGCAATGCATTGGAAAGTGGCAATTTTGTAACAAAAACAACATAAGCATAGAAACGTTTTCCTTTCCATTTCCGTAATTCTGAAAACAGTAGCTTCACAAGTTTTTTGTCAATATTTTCGCAGCTCATCACAGAAATCATATTGCTTATTATGTGTGATGTAACGCCTCTACTCACACGTTCATCTGTTTTAAAATTTGAGTTGAATAATGCCTCAGAAATTATTTGGAACGACTTCAATTTTTCGCCAATCATTTTAGTTTCACCCTGCCCTGAAAGTTTATCTGCACCTGAACTGTCATAATAAACCAACGCTTCTTCCAAGCCAACTATTCTATTATGCTGAATCGCTACAGTAATATCAAATGCATAATCTTCCCACGATCTATTATTTAGCCACTGCAAACCATTTATTTTATGACAATCCCAAAGACATCCGCCCGTGCCCCATGGTCGGGCCTTTAAAAGCACATATGGCAGAATATGCTTTACAAATTTCGTGTTTCCACGTCTTGTTCCGATTTCCTTTTCGTTCACGTCTATCTCAATACCTTGGGCATAAACCATAACAATTTCTTTTTGTTCAGAAAATGGCTTTAATGCTTTTTCTAAAAACTCTGGATGCCAATAATCATCACAATCCAAAAAAGCAACAAAATCGCCTTTTGCAATTGCCAAACCTTGATTTCTGGAATAGCCGGGACCGGAATTTTTCTTGTTTCTTATATAAATAACATCAACCCTTTCAACAGATAGTAAAACTTCGGAGCAATCATCCACAACTATAACTTCAATATTTGAATACGTTTGTGCAAAAACAGAATCCAAACACCGCTCAAATTTTTTGGGGCGGTTGTAATAGGGAATAATTACCGAAACCAAGCTATTTGTTTCCATAAGGCCGAAATGGATTTGTTACAAAATAGTAAAAATAAATAGCCGATTTTTTAATTGGAAAAATTAACCAACTGAGGGATTTTGATTTTGGTGAAAATTCAAAATATTTTTTTAAACCTAAAAAAAAATGGTTTCCAACTGGGTTTTTGGCTGTGAGTGTCAAATACTTTTGAATCGTTTTAACCCCTTGCAGATTGAAATAAGAAACTGTTTCGTTGTCTTTCAGCTCCCTATAATAGCTGATGCAATTTTCATAAAACCGGAGTCTTAAACTTATTTTTTCCAGTTGTTTAATGGACGTCCACATTCCTCCACTATGTTGTCTGTGAACGGAAGGAACTATTTCATCCATGTATTTTCCATCGCCGTAATTTCCCAACATACTGATAATGAAAGAGTCCCCATTGATTACTTCGTAGAATTGTGATGGAAATTCTTTAAGCACATTACGATAGCACATTGAATGGAAAATCAATAAAGGTGCCTTTTTCAAAGCATTATACGTAAAGTCTTTTTTATAATTTTTTTTAAGCTTTGAATCACTCACAGCATTTCCATGCTGATCTATTACACTGGCATCATGGTAGCAAACCACATAGTTATCATTGTTTTCAAGAAAATCTACTTGTTTTTGCAATTTTAATGGATCTGTCCAGTAATCATCACCTTCACATTGCGCAATGTATTTTCCCTTACATTCATTAAGACAAGCTATATAATTGGCTCGCCCTGTGGGTCTGTCATTTATATAAAGTACATCTTCCCTACTTTGCAGCAAAAGTTTTATCTTTTGCGGAAATCGTTCCGCATATTCTTGGCAAATTTCACGGGTGCCATCGCTACTTTCATCTTCTCCCAAAATAATTTCAAACGGAAAATTGGTTTGTTGCATAAGGATGCCATCCAAACATTGCCCGATATAGTTTGCGTGGTTATAAGTAACCACAATCACACTAAGTAAAGGCGTGTTTTTAGTAACCATCTATAGCTTTATTCGGCGTTTAAAATTCTTTTTATAAATTTCTTTACCTTTTTTTTGAAGCGTTGCAAAAACGTTTTCTTTTTCTTGTGAATTCTTCTATGTAGTATGCCCTTCACTTCTTCAGGCAAGAGCGCGTTTTCATAAACTAAGATAACCGATTTCAACGTTTTTACCTTTATAAATTCAGATGGTTTTGATGACCACATACTTGAATCATGAACTCTATATAGCGCCATTACTTCATCAAACTTCTTAATCTTCTTATCTGCTATCATAATCATATACATACTCCAATCTCCAATAAAGGTTTCCCTAAACCAATCAGGAAGCTTAAAATTATTTCGCAATACTACTGATGCTGTATGTATATAATTTCCTCTGGCGAGTTCTGTAATATCGGTAGTTTCTGAAGTGTTTCGGGTAATGGTATCGGTTATGATTTCGCCCGTTTCTTGGTTGAAAATATTCACTTTATGAAAACAGATGTTATAATCTTCATGTGCTTCCAAAAAATCCACTTGTTTCTGAAGTTTTAAAGGATCTATCCAATAGTCATCGCCTTCACATAATGCCAAATATTTTCCTTTGGCTACCTCAAATGTCTTTGGAAAAATACGTTCTCCCTTTGAATATTTATTTTCATCGGGGAACAATAAGGTGACGGGAAACGGCGAAGTTTCCTTAAATTTCAACAATAAATCGCGGGTAGCATCAGTTGAAAAATCGTCATAAATAATAATTTCAATAGGAAAATTTACTTTTTGCGATGCGAAACCTTTTAAGGCATCCTTCACAAACCTTTCGTGATTGTAGGTTATAAAACATATACTTAAAAGTGTTTTCCCACTTTCCATAGAAACTAACGGATCTTTCTTACTGGCGTTCCAACGTAAATGCCACTTTCATCCAAATTTTTATTTACAAAACTAAGCGCCCCAACCGTAAGGTCATTTCCTATAATTATTCCTCCGGCAATTTTACTGCCAGCACCAATATATGTATTGTTGCCAATTGTTGTTCCGTGAACCGTTACACGTTTGTGGGTAGAACCTAAGGTAATTACATTCGGCCCAAGGAAACAGTTTTCCTTTAAAAGAACATTTGAAGTAAGAATTGTTCCATATTTAATAACAACTTTATTTTCAATCAAACAGCTACTGCCCATTCTGATACGACCTTGAATAATTACATTATTACGAATATCGCAGTTGGAATCTATTTCGCAATAACTACCAATTACGGTATCGTTTGCAATCTTAACCCCTTTGTGCAAAATAGTGTAATTGCCAACAGAAACGTTGTTTCCAACTTCTACTCCTTCCTCAATCACACAAAAATGACCTATTTTAAAATTTTCACCACTCTTAAAATCTGAAGAAATTACATTCGTATTCATACTATTTATCTTTTAGAAAAGGCTTTGGAGCACCTTTGGGTTTATCTTTATAATTTTCGGTCTTAATAATTTTTGCTGGCACTCCAGCCAAGGTTGCATATTCAATAGCAACACTTTTACTTACTACCGCGCCAGCACCAACAATACAGTTGGGCGCAATACTAACGTTTGAGGAAACCACACAGGCACTTCCCAAAAATGTGCGGTCGCCTATTTGGGCATTCCCCGCCAAACTAACATTATTTGCGATATGAACATGGCTACCAATATTTGAACCATGGCCAATTTTTGTTCCGTGGGCAATAATTGTATGGTCACCAACTTTGGTATTTTCAGAAAGAGAGCCTCTTACTATGGAAATATCTGTTCCAATGATGCAATTGGCGCCAATAATAACTCCTCCCGTTTGTGGCTGTATAATGCGCTTGCCATCCGTATCCCAAATCCAAGCCATACCTCTTGCACCTATAACGGAGTTTCCTTCAATAATTGTATTTTCTTTAATCACTACATTATCGCGAAGCGTAACATTGCTGATAAGCTGCACCGCATCGCCAATTTCACAGTTTTCAATAATGCAGAACGGACCAATATAAGCCGTTGGACTAATCTTGGCTTCTTTTGAAATAATTGCCGTTTCGTGAATCCCAGACTTGTTTTGATTGGTAAACAATGCCGCCAATTTATAATGCACAAGCTGCGGGTTTTCAACAAAAATATAGGAATTTTTAGCATCCTTAACCTCAGATTTTTCAGCGTCTGTAAGGATTATACTTTTTGAAACATTTTCTACAGTAGAGAGATATTCTTTGCTGATGTAATAAAATCCTTCGGCAATTGGTTTTTTGGTACTTGCAAAAATGTATTCCTGTTCCATAGCAAAGTTCGAAGCTGTAATTTCTTCAAACTTAATATCGTTCCCTTTAAGGAAGTCAATAATTCTGGAGTGGGAAATTTTCATTTGTCTATCTCTTGGAATGTTGGTTTATTATTGCAGAAATAAATTCTATAACCCCAAATTCTATATCGTGGGATAAAGGTAAACATAAAATTCGCTTACTGATATTTTCAGAATGTGGCATATTAGATTTTTCAATATATTCCAAAGTATTTAGGGAAGGATAAAAATATCTTCTGGGGTAAATATTATTCTCATTCAGCTCTTCCAAAACGTTATCTAAAACTTTTTCGGAATGCAAAATCACGGGGAAATAGCTATAATTCCATTCTGCGGCTTCCCGAATGTGCATATATTGAACAGCATCTTTTTGTAAAGATTTTTTATATGCTGAAACAGCTGCTTTACGTTTTTCAATTATAAAATCTAAGTGCGGTAAAACAGCTAGACCCATAGCTGCCTGCAATTCGCTCATTTTGGCGTTGATCCCGATTCCGTAAAAATCATCCTTGCCTTTGTGCCCAAAATTGTGGTGGTAAAACAATTTTTTATGAAGTTCCCCATCATTAGTAAACATGGCCCCGCCTTCGCCAGTGTGAAATAACTTGGTGGCATGAAAACTACAAGTACTTACATCGCCAAAATTAAAAACACTTTTGCCTTTATAAGTAACCCCAAAACAATGGGCGGCATCATAAATTACTTTAAGGTTGTGTTTTTCGGCAATGGCTTCAATTTCTTCAACCGCACATGGATTACCGAAAACATGTGTAGCCAAAATCGCAGAAGTTTTGGAGGTTATGGCAGCTTCTATTTTTGTTTCATCTATGGTTAAATGTTTTGGGTCAATATCCACAAAAACTGGGGTACAGCCTTCCCAAACAATACTGCTGGTGGTGGCAACATAACTAAAAGGGGTTGTTATAATTTCTCCCGTTAGTCCCAAGGCTTTTATCGCTATCTGCAAAGGTAAGGTGCCGTTTGTAGTGACAATTATATTCGGAACATTTAAATGGGTTTTTAATTTTTGCTCTAGTTCCAAAACCAATTCCCCGCGATTGGTTATCCAAACCTTGTCCCAAGCGCGTTTTAAAATAGCGTTGTATTCTTCCTGTGGTGGTAAAAAAGTTTTGGTTACGTTTATCATTTCCCTTTTAAATTACTTCAAATTTATCCAAAATTCCACCTCTTTTCACAAAAACCAATTCCAAAAGCCAAAGCATTTTAGGCTTAAAGGGTCTGTTCATTTCCGTAATTTCAAATAAACTGTAACCCTTTTTGTCCATAAAAGCGATCACATTCAAAGCGTTGTTTTCAATGTTTTTATTGCCAACGCCTGCCTCTACCATCAAAATCTCTGTAGTTCCAAAAAAATTGCTGGCACCTTCCAAAACTCTTAAATCCAAACCCTCTGCATCTATTTTTATTAAATCTGGGGCTGGCTGGGCATCTTTAAACAATTCGTTTATAGTGGAAACTGCAATTTCTTTTTGTTCAAATCCTCTTGCTTTTGCTTCTTCCTCAGTAAATCGAAAGGAGCAGCTGTCATCCCTATCAACAATGGTAAACTTAAACGACCCGACTTCAGAACCAACACCCATTGGATAGTATTTTATTTTGGGATTGTTATCCAACAAATCCTGAAAGGATGGTTGAAGCCAATTTTGCGGTTCTATTAAAGAAAACTGTGCGGTTGGAAAGTATTTAATTGCTTCACGTGTCCAGGTTCCGTGATTGGCTCCTACATCCACAATATGTTTCGGGGTGAAACCCATCGTTTTTATATTGCTGAAAAAGTTTTCCAGCAGTTTATCTTTTTCAAAACTTGGGGCTTTTGAGCCACTTTTCTTCACATAACCAGCTTTTGTTGCAATTGGTTTTATAAGAACAGAAACAATATTTTTTAAGGATGATTTAAAACTCATAGGTTCTTTTCCGGTTAGGATCTGGTTTTGTTTAAATGTGGGAAATCTTCATAAAGAGGTTTCTTGTTCAAAAATTTACAAAGTTGAAGATAAGAACCTTTTTCGGAAACATCCAAAGAAATAAAATTGGGTTTATCCTTAAAAAAGTGCAGCACATCTTCATTATGCCTTTTGAAGTTTTCAATAAACATTTCCTTATTATAAACATTATCCTCCGGTGTTTTCCAAACAGCTCTGCTTGCATCCCAAACAAAACCTTTGTAGCGGTATTTTGCATTTTGTAAATCTTTCATTGTGGGAATGCGCTTTCCTCCTGCAAAAAGTTTGGAATGATAGGATGTTATGGATTCATACCATTCTTCTTCATCACGAAGCGTTAAAATAAACTTTGCGTTTGGAAAGTGCTCAAAAAGTATCAACCACGTGTAAGGCCAAGAAAAAGGAGCGTCTTGAAAAGCTTGGGCAGTTTTGCAAAATTTTACAATAGGTCCAAAATCGCTTTTTTCGTAATCTTTCAGCAAACGTTCCCCATTTGGAACATTGCCCATTTTATAACCCAAATCCCGCAAAGCTTTTTCAAGGCTTGTGGTTCCCGTTTTGTTTCGGCCAATACAGAAAATTTTATCGTTGCTTTTCTTTTTAAAAATCATTCGTTGCTTTTAGTTTTCCAACCAATCAAGTTTTAAATCGATCAATTTTTCCAATCCTTCGTTTTTATTTTGATAATGTGCCAACAAATAACGGTAGGTTTCGTCATTAATTGGTGTTTCATATTCACTTTTATGTTTTATTTCCAAATTAAGCTTTGAACCTTCAAAATCATCTATTCCCAAGAAATCCGAAATATTGTTTAATATTTTCAAGGGTTCTTTTTTTAATTCACTTGAATCAATAAACAAAAATTGCTCTTTGGAAAAATACGAAAACCAATTTTCAATCTGCTTTTTATAATATCCTCTTTTAATGATGGAAGGCTCCAAAACACTAGTTTGTAAAATGTTCCCAATTTCATATTCCATCCATTCTTCAAAGGATGGGAAATCATTTTTATAAAAAAATTCATATAATTTATTCGAGCTTTCCTTTTCGCCATTTTCTTTATATATTTTTACTTTTTCAGGAAGTTTGGCGTGATTCTTAAACATATTCCAAGCGCTATAAGCTCTTTTCACAGGATTGCGCAACAAAACAATAAATTTCATTTTTGGGTTGTATTCATAAATACGCTTTGCTGCGTCTGGATAATACAAATAACTTGGCGTGGATTCAAAAGAAAGTTGGTTTGAAAAAAACCGTACTGGAAATTGCCTATTATAATTTGAAATAGCTTCGTTCCCCATTTTATCAAAAAAATGAAGCTCTTTTTTTTCTGGGGAAATCAACCGTGGGTGTTGCAAAAGATATTTATGCAGCGAAGTGGTGCCGCATTTTTGAGCACCTATAATCATAAAAGTTGGCTTTACTCTTCCAAAATTAAGCTCGCCCATTTTTAGATATAAATTTTAAAATAGATTAATTTTCAATTGCATTCAATTCAAACAATAAAGATTCCTCTTTCAGCACTAACGCCTTTAATTCATCTGAAAAATAATCATCCACACCTTTGTCTTTTGGGGTGGAATTGTTTGTTTTTGGTGCATCCAAAATATATGCAATCCTATTCTTTTCATAGCCCATTTGCAACAGGAAATCATAAAGATCTTTATTCAAATTTGCTTGGTCTAAAAAGTGAACTTTATAACGGTCTGCTAAATATTTCTTTTCACTTAGGTATTCAGCATCCATTTTTTTTAAAACCTGAAAGGAGTTTTTAAAGTAGAACAGAATATATTGAGAAGTAAGTGGTCCCACTGGTATTTTTCTGTTGATTTGTGGAAGATAGGAAAGCGGATTAAATTCTATCAAAAAACGCACGAATTCCTCAAAACCCAATTCTGGATATTTCGGGAATTTTTCCCTAACAATTTCCAAATCCAAAAAAGGCCATTTTTTCCAGTGTTCGTAATTGTAAATGGAAATATAGCGTGCAAAAACGTCGCGTTTTATAGAAGCAATAGGCTTGCTTTTATGGTCTTCCGGTATTTGGTCGCAAATGCCGTGCTCATTCATAAAGTCTTTCCTTTCAGAAATTGTCCGAATATTTGGCAGCAACAGATTTTGAAAATGTTCTTGCTTTTTTAACCCTAACTTAAATAGAATTTTGTCCCTTGTTGAGTGATTTTTGTGCAGATCCATTAAAATCTTTCTAGTGAAAGCGGTTCCCGTTTTGGGGAAATTGATCATTACAAACTTATCGGTTATAATCATTAGAAAAGGTTTACTTCAAAATTAGGCTGTATAATGCCGCTATTGTTTACAAATATAGTATCGGTAGCAACATTCCGTATTTGGAAGAAAATAATATCGTCTATACGCAACTGGGCTCGGCCGGCCCTGTTTTCTATTACCCTAAGTGTAATGCCGTAAATACCACTATTTATACTTGGACGTTTAATTTGGAATTTCAACTTTTGCTTTTTCCCTTTAATAATTTCAATAGGCGATTCGTCCAATAAGCCTGTACCTACGTTTGCAATCATTAAGTCCGATTCATTGATAATTGCCACCGAAATATCTACACGGTTTGAGGTTTCCTGCATGAGGCTAAACTCCAATTCAACAGTTATATCGTCTGCTATCAAGGAATATTCCTTATCTCTATTTACGGCAATGGAATGTATTTTGGCAAAATTGTTTCCTTTGTTCTCAAATTCCAGATAACTGGATATTTTTTGAAGTTGTTTTTTTGTGTAGAATTTTACACTGTCATTGGCAGTACCTGTAAAGGTTGTATATCCGTTTTCAAGCACCATTCCCGTTGTACACAGACTTTGCACGGAATCCATATTATGGCTTACAAACAATACGGTTCTTCCATCTCCCTGACTAATATCCTTCATTTTGCCGATTGCCTTTTTCTGAAATTCGGCATCGCCCACGGCAAGCACCTCATCTACCACCAAAATATCCGGTTCCAAATGCGCTGCTACAGCAAATGCCAATCGCACCCGCATACCGCTACTGTATCGTTTCACAGGGGTGTCAACATACATTTCACAACCAGAAAAGGAAATTATCTCATCAAGCCTACTGTTAATTTCAGCCTTTGTCATTCCTAATATGGCACCGTTTAAAAAGATATTTTCCCGGCCTGTAAGTTCTGGATGAAAACCTGTTCCCACTTCCAATAAAGAAGCTATTCTACCCTTTGTTTTTATTACTCCTGTAGTTGGGCTGGTTACTCGCGACAATATTTTTAAAAGTGTAGATTTTCCAGCACCGTTTTTCCCAATAATACCTAATACCTCACCGTATTGCACATCAAAATTTATATCCCGAAGCGCCCAAACATAATCCTCAGCAGCTTTGCTGTTTCTGTCATTTAAAGCACCTACCTTTAAATACGGATCTTCCTTGCCGCGAACCTTATGCCAAAACCTATTAAGATCATGAGAAATAGTTCCTGTACCTACTAATCCAAGGCGGTATTGCTTGCTTATGTTTTCGGCTTTTAAAATCACTCCCATTATACCGTATCAATAAAATTCTTCTCCGTTCTATTAAAAACCACAAGGCCTAAAAAAAATACTCCAATACAAATAAATAAGGTATAGATAAATCCAGACCATGTAAACGTTCCCGTATTCAGCAACATATATCTAAAACCTTCTATAATTTGTGTCAAAGGATTGTACGCCACAAAATCTGCTACAAAGGCCGGTAATTTTTTTCGGGCTTCGCTTAGTGGGTAAGGCACTGCCGATACATACATAAGCAACGAAACTGCAAAACCAACCAATACATTTAAATCGCGATACTTGGTGGTCATAGCTGTAATAGTCATCCCCAAGCCCAAGCCCAAAAAGGCCATCATCATTATGTAAACAGGGAACAATAATAAGTTGATATTAAGCCCAAATTGATACCCTTGGGTAAGATAATAAATATAGAAACCCATAAATATTAAAAACTGTATACCAAACTTCAACAGATTGCTAATGGTTATGGACATTGGCATAATTACGCGCGGAAAATATACCTTCCCAAAAATACTTTGGTTGCTGGCAAAGGTATTTGAAGTTTTGCTGAGGCATTCCTTAAAGTAGTTCCAAGCCGTAATACCCGCAAGGTTAAACAGAAAAGGCGGGATGCCGCCCGTTGATATATTTCCCAAATTGTTAAATACCAAGGTAAAGATTACCGAAGTAAATAGCGGTTGTATAAAATACCACAATGGCCCCAAAATAGTCTGTTTGTAAACCGTGGTAATGTCCCGTTTCACAAAAAGAATCAGGAGGTCGCGGTAGCGCCATACTTCTTTTAAATTAAGGTCAAACGCTTTTTTTTTGGAAGAAATCTCGTAAAGCCAAGTATCTTTTTGATGGGGGATCAAGCTGTTGTTTTTTTGATGGGTGCTAAGATAGGAAATTTGTTGTTAGTCTATAGTAAGTAGTCTTTAGACTTTAGGGACCCATAAATATTTGCTTTGTGTTTTGGAACATTTTTTACAGCGCTTATTTTACTAAAAACAAACAAATATCCTCCAATAAAAAACCCTGCGTAACAAAAGCTATACAGGGTTTTAATAATTAACCTACTAAAAATTATTATTTATACTATTCTTGGTTTGCTGACTGTAAAAGAGCTGTTGTTTTTTCAGAATCAAATTGGGCTTCCACTTTTTTGGAAGGTACTGCAACTTGCTGCGGCATATCTTCTGGTTTTAGCTCTGGAAAGCGAAGATTTTCCTTGCCTTTCCAAATACCATAAATTTTGTAATAAACGGTTCCATTGCTTCTACCGCCTTGGTCTTCCAAAGTGAAGGATTTGGTTTCTTGGTTTCTTTTCAATTGAATATTCCCCAAAGTGTTTTCACCTCCTTGAACAAAAACCTTAAACGGTGTTTCCGTAGAAAGCACTTCCACAAAAAGAGGGTCTAACTTTACAGTTGCCTTGCCGTTTACTAACTGGGCCTCTCCTATATCAAAAAACCAATTTTCAGGAGCCTCAGGGGCAAAAAGAATACGCTCCCCATCATTTGCTGTGCGCATTGTTGTGGATACAGAACCACCACCTGTTCCTGCAATCTTAACATTGGTATTTGCGATTCTAGCTCCTACATATATAGTTTCTTGACTATTATTTCTACTAACATAATTACCTATAAATGTAGCTCTATTGGTTCCATTATTTCCACTTCCGGTAATGGCTGCAATACTAGTTATTCCCCATTGATTGCCTTTAAAAATACCTCCAGTATTATCGGCAAAGTTTGCTGCTATTTCAGCATCTAAGTTTAAACCATTGCCAGCGCCTGCATATCCATAACTCGGATTAGTATAAAGCGCCCAACTTACAGTACCATATTGTGTTCCAGAAAAAGCGGCACCACTTCCAGTAGGAATTATTTTTTCCGGAACATTGTTACCTAAGCCAATTATTCCTGTTCCATTTGCATTAGTATTAATACCTGCTAAAGCACCTACATTAGTTCCGGTATAACCAACTCCAATAGCACCTATGCTTCCTGGCGAGTCTCCTTTAACACCTTCGCCTCCTGTTGTAGTATTTTCACCATATACGCCACCACCAACACCTATACCATATCCTGCAACTGCAATATGGTCGTTAGGGCCAGTAACGCTAAACCTATCTGTAGCAGCAGGTGTATTATCATTCACCGAAACTAAACCGTCACTTGTAAAAGTAATGCGCTCAGTATCATTGGTAGCCAAAATAAAGTTTTCGGTATCAGGTGTGCCCACATAATTTTCACCAGGCGCTGTCCCAGGAGTAGTGGGTGTATTACCAACTCTTTTCCAATCTTTTCCACCATCTATGGGTTTCCATTCGGTATCGGTTACGCTCCAATAAAAATAACCAGGCCCCGTAGCATTACTAGTGTTATAAACCATTAAACTTTCTACAGGAATTCCTGTTAATGGAGCAAATGTTGTTAAATCTGTCAATGCTATTCGCGGAATCAAAAGACCTTTATTAGCACTTTCCAATTGTAGAATGGCATCACCCTGCATATTAGTTGTGCCTATACCTACTTGCGAAAAAGCAGTAGTGGACAGCAATAAAAGAAAAAGATATAAATTTAGATTTTTCATAATTTACACGTTTTTATTATTGTTTATCCTTTAACGGAAGTGAAGGCCCGTCTGGGGCAGGATTGGTGGCTTCTAAATTATATGTTGCAGGAATACTTTCTTTTTTAAGTTCTGGAAAGCGAAGATTTTCTTTTCCTTTCCAAATAGCGTAGATACTGTATTGGACAGTACCATTGCTTCTCCCTCCCAAGTCTTCCACCAAAAAGCTTTTTTCCTTTATGTTTCTCGTAATGCGTATGGTGCCCATAGCACCTTCACTACCTTGAACAAATACTTTAAAGGGTTTGGAGTCCGCAATTATTTCACCAAATATTTTATCCAGATGCACCACTGCCTTTCCATTGTTTAACTGTACTTCCCCTATATCGAAAAACCAGTTTTCAGGTGATTCAGGGGCGAAAAGAACACGCTCGCCCTGTGATGTGGACATCGTGGTAGAGACAGAGCCACCGCCCGTGCCCAATATTTTGTAATGAGTATTACCAATACGAGCACCAACATAAACCGTTTGTTGAGTATTATCAGCAGAAACATAGCGTCCTATAAAAGCTGCTCTATCTACACCATTATAAAAAGCCCCTGAGATAGCAGCGATACCAGTAACACCCCATTGTGTACCAATAAATGAACCTCCGGCACCTACTGTACCAATGGTAGTAACATTTCTATTATTTCCTGCTGCCGAAAGACCAACTCCATTTGATGCATTAGTTGCCCAAGAAGCTGCACCTACAGTTGCGCCTCTAAAAGCACCTCCGCTACCGCCTGTAACATATACACCTCCAAAATTATTTCCGGAACCCACAACGCCAGTACCTGCAGTATTGGTGTTAACACCGTAAACCCCTGTACCTGTATCTGAATCAGATTCACCCTTAACTCCATTGCCACTAGCTGAAACACCGTAAATTCCAATACCTGTACCGTTATTATTTCCATAAACCCCAATGCCACTGCCTGAGGAATATCCACTAATTGCTCTTTCACCATCCTCACCTAAGGAAGTAAATCTATCGGTTGAATATAAGGGTCCTCCATTTACGGAAACTTGCCCGTCATTTTCAACAACCATACGTTCTGTACCATCGGTGGCAACTATAAGATTTGTGTTATCGCTGGTCCCCAAATAGTTTTCTCCTACACCCGTTCCTGGGTTTGTATTTGCATTACCACTAGTTTGCCAATCGTTTCCACCATCAATAGGCGTCCAACGTGAACCGTTCCAAAAGAAGAATCCAGGCCCAGTAGTAGTATTGGTATTGTAAACCAACAAACTTGTAGTTGACCCCCCTGTAACCGGAGCAATTGTAGCTAAGTTTGAAATACTCATTCTTGGCACCAATACCCCTTTAGTACTGCTAGTAACATCTAAAACAGATGCATCAGCAGGAGTTGGTATTCCTATACCAACTTGTGCAAAAGCACTAAGAGAAAAAATTGTTAAAAGACAAAAAAAAGCAAAAGCCTTTAGTTGAGGAACGTACATATTTTTCATAAATAATGGTTTTAAAAAAAAACTAAATTGTGTTAAAGAGGGGCTGTTCAATGTTACCCCATATTTAGAAAATTTGCAAGTTTTAGAGTGGTTAGTTACTGTCTTTAAAGGGGTTGTGCAAAAAGTTCAAAATATCCGTCAAGATGTTTTCTATTTTCGATAAGGGGATTTTTTATGTAGGAAAACACTTATTTTGCTGTAAGTCAAAAGAGTGGCTTTTAAAACTTTAACATTTTAAAAACTTCAATATGAGGGAAATTTCTTCCGAAAAAGGCTTTTTGTTTGGGAAAAGTGAAGGGTAAAACTTGAAGCGGGAATAGTGAATCGTGAATTGTGAATCGGGAGTTGTGTGTTTCGACAAGCTCAGCATGAAAGGTTATGGGTTAAAACTTAAAAAAATAACCGATAACTCAGAACTGTGAGTTGAGAATGGACAACGGAAAACTACTTAGAACTTCTCCCATGTAATTCCCAATCCATCTTTTACTGAAAACAATGGTTCATAGCCCAGCAGCTTTCGCGCTTTGTCAATATTTGCCAACGAATCACGAACATCGCCTTTGCGGTCTGGACCATAAATGGCGGTTATCTTTTTACCTGATATGTTTTGAAGATCATTCCAAAGGGTATTCAAGCTTATTCTTTCCCCATAAGCCACGTTGAAAACTTGGTTTACGGCTTCCTCTTCCGCAAAAAAGGCGCGCACATTTGCCTGTACGGCGTTCTGCACAAAGGTAAAGTCGCGGGTCTGCTCGCCATCGCCATTAATGGTTGGTGCTTTTTCGTCCTTTAAAGCCTGCATAAAGAGCGGAATTACTGCCGCATAAGCTCCTGTTGGACATTGGTTTGGACCAAAAACGTTAAAGTAACGCAGGCCAATGGTCTGTGTGCCGTAAGTTTTATAAAAAACATCGGCGTAAAGTTCGTTTACAAGCTTGGTGACCGCATACGGTGAAAGCGGTTTCCCTATTGTATCTTCCACTTTTGGAAGGTTTGGACTGTCGCCATAAGTAGAACTGGATGCGGCATAAACCAAACGCTTTACGGTTTTACTTTCTTTTTGCGCCACCAACATATTCAGAAAACCTGTCACGTTCACTTCATTGGAAGTAACCGGATCGTTGATGGAGCGTGGTACAGAACCCAAAGCTGCTTGGTGGGAAACATAATCAATGTCTTCCATCGACTTTTTACAGGTTTCCAGATCGCGAATATCGCCATCCATAAATTCAAAGCTGGGATTGTCTTGAAAAGCGTCAAGGTTTTTCATAAACCCTGTTGATAAATTGTCTAGTACTCGAACTTTTTTGGCGTTGTTATGCAGTAAATATTCAACAAGGTTAGAACCAATAAAACCTGCGCCTCCGGTTATTAAGAAGGTAAGTTTTGAGAGGTCGGCTGAATGATATTTAGAAGTTTTCAATGCGCTAATTTTTAAATAAGGTTTTATTTTTTAACCACAGAGGGCACAGAGCTTTTCACAAAGATCACAAAGTTTTATTGTGCCTTTGGAGGTTTCTTTGTTAATAGTTATGTTAATTCATTAAACTGATACTTCGACTGCGCTCAGTATGACATTTTGTTAATTCATTAAACTATACTTCGACTGCGCTCAGTATGACATTAGTAATATTGAAAGCCGTTATTGCAATCATAGAACTGAGCACCGAAAATTACAAACATCCGTCCACCAATTTTTTCGGAAAAAATGATTTTACGTCAAAAATAACGGAAGGAGAGGCTTTGTGGTTTTCAAGATTAAAATCTGAAAACTCTTTATGGCCAACTGCCAATATTATTGCTTCGTAATTCTTTTTTAGTTGCGATTCCTCGCTTAGTAAACGCAACCCAAATTCATTGGAAACCTCTGCTACTTTTGCCCAAGGATCATAAACATCTATATTGAGATTATATTTGCGCAATTCCTGGATAACGTCTATAACTTTACTATTGCGGATATCAGGGCAATTTTCCTTAAAGGTGATTCCCAAGATAAGCACATGCCCCCCTTTTACCTTACATTCTTTTTGAATCATTAGCTTGACAACCTCTTGGGCCACGTAATTGCCCATACCATCATTCATGCGCCTTCCCGCTAAAATAATCTCTGGATTATAGCCTTCTTCCTGCGCTTTTTGTGCCAAATAATACGGGTCAACCCCAATGCAATGCCCGCCCACAAGACCGGGTGTGAATTTTAAAAAGTTCCATTTGGTGCCTGCAGCTTCAAGAACATCCTGTGTATCAATATTTAACAAGCGGAATATTTTGGAAAGCTCATTTACAAAAGCAATATTGATGTCGCGTTGCGAGTTTTCAATAACCTTTGCAGCTTCGGCCACTTTAATGGAAGGTGCCAAATGGGTTCCTGCCGTAATTATTGAAGCGTACAGATTATCTATGTATGTTGCAGCTTCTGGCGTGGAACCAGAGGTTACTTTTAAGATCTTGGTAACTGTATGTTGTTTATCTCCCGGATTTATTCGCTCTGGGGAATAGCCTGCGTAAAAGTTTTTATTAAACTTCAAATTAGAATATGTTTCCAAAATTGGCACGCAAATGTCTTCTGTTACCCCTGGATATACAGTAGATTCATAAATAACCACATCGCCTTCCTTCAAAATTTTACCAACAGTCTCACTTGCTTTTTGAAGCGGTATAAGAACGGGTTGGTTGTATTTGTTTGTAGGGGTTGGCACCGTTACAATATAAACAGTGGCGTCAGCAATCTTTGATGGATCGTCTGTAACTGTAAGCCCCGTGGTTTCGTTTTGCGACAAGGCTTTTTTCAATTCTTCGGAAGAAAGTTCCAAAGTATTGTCCTCGCCATTTTGAAGTTGCTGAATACGAGATGAATTAATATCGAAACCAATTACTTTATATTTTTCCGCAAAGGCTGCGGCAAGCGGCAAACCTACATAACCAAGGCCTATTATTGCGATTGTGGGGTTTTGTTTCATTTTGGGTTTAAAAAGTTTGGGGAATGCCAAAGCTGTGGCAAAATATTTAAAATGGCAAAATTAAGGGTTTTATTAGAAAAGGTGATGTTAAATTTAAAAACATCCTCTTTGAATGATTGTTTGAAGAAAATAGATATTATTTTTTCTTAAAAACTTTCTTTACTTTTTCAATAAAGGTTGGTGGTTTAACATTTTCATGATATCCATTTCCATAGGAGCCATATCCATAGCCGTAACCATATCCATAACCGTAGCCTCTACCTGATTTTTCTTCGTAATCGTTAAGAACAAGACTAATATGTTTTACTTCTCCAGTCTTGTATTTCTCATTCACAAAAGTGAACATGTTTTTATGGGTATAATTAAATCTTGCCATATAGATAGTAGCATCTACATGCTTCATTAATTCCAACGAATCAGAAACCAGTCCCAATGGGGGGGAATCAAGAATAATATAATCATATTCCTCCTTAAGTTTATCAATAAGTTCATCCAGTTTTTCTCCCAATAATAATTCGGAAGGGTTTGGAGGTATAGGGCCGGAAGTAATCACATCCAAATATTCAATCTGTGTTTTTTGAATAATTGCATCCAAGTCTGCTTCATTGATTAAGTAATTTACCACTCCGATGGAATTATCTTTATGAAAATCGCCAAATATTTTAGGTTTGCGTAAATCCAAGCCAACAAGTACTGTCTTTTTTTCACTTAAAGCAAAAACAGAAGCAAGGTTTATGGAACAGAAAGTCTTCCCTTCCCCGCTCACCGAACTGGTAACCAATACTGTTTTTGCACCTTTTATCCCTTGTTTTTTATAGATGAATTGAAGGCTAGAGCGTAGAGCCCTAAACCCTTCAGCAATAGCAGATTTAGGCTTTGTTAGCACAGCAAGATTGGTATCCATGTGGCTTTGTCCTATAACGCCTAATAAAGGAATTGATGTAATTAATTCCAAGTCTTTTACATTGCTTATTTTATTATCGAAAAATGCTCTTATAAACACAAATAAAATAGGGAACATGAGCCCAAGCAAGCCTGCCATTATATAATTAAGCTGTGTATTTGGCCCAACTTTTCCGCCACCAGTATCTTTAGCCATATCAATAACCATAACATCGCTTACATTGGCAGCTTTCACCATTCCGGCTTCACCTCTCTTTGCCAAAAAAAGATTGTAGGTGCCCTCACTTAAACTATAACGTCTTTCAATGTTCAAAAGGTCTTGCTGTTCCTTTGGAAGTTTGCGGATTTCACCTTCATATTTCCCTATATCCTTATTTATTGAATTTAGTTCTTGATTTTTTAAGCTTTTTGAAGAACGTATATTTTCAAGCAAAACCGATTTAACAGCATCAATTTGGCGGTCAATGTCATTAAAAATTGGCGCGCTCTCCTTATACGAATACTGCATTTTATTACGCTCTTCAGCCAAAGCCACGATTCTGCCAACTCCCGTAACTACACTTTGTTCAGAAATTCCGGCAACAGAAGGAGCGGGCACGTCGCGATAATCTGAACGGTTAATTAAATAATCTTGAAGTGTATTGTAATAGTTAAGCTCTCGGTTTACGTTTTCCTTTCTTAGGTCAAGGCCATTCAGTTTTGTGTTTATTTCGGCTCCCTCACTTTCAAGATTGAATATTGCATTTTTATTTTTAAACGTATTTAGTTCGTCTTCAACCTCGGAGAGTTCTGCAGATTTTAAGGCAAGGCTACTGTCAATAAACTTGATGGTTTTGGTGGCAAATAGGTTTTTGCGTTCCAACATATCCTGGCTCAAAACTTCAACCGACGTATTCAAATAATCTACCAATTTAGCCTTGTTATTCCCATTGAGCTTCAATTTTAATACGGAAGATCCTTTGTTTTCTGGCTCGACGCTAATTTTAAGATAGTTTTTTACAACTGCGTTATAATTATTAAAAACAATATAATAGGGTTTTCCAGGTTTGGCAATAACTTCAGGGTTGGGCATAAAAATGCCGCTAAAAAAAGGCAACACTATTTTCTCCCCTATTTTATAGTCTTTGGAAAAATTTTCAGCTTCAATATAAATAACCGATTTTTCACTTGAAAGGTAGTCTTGAAGGGTGACATTCCCACCTTCAAAAACAGTGCTTAAATTAAAATTTACTGAATCCTTAAAAACAACTTTCAATTGCTTGTTGAGCATTTGAAGATGGGTGGTATCTACTTCAACAAAAAAAGGAGTTTGTTTATAGGCATCAACCTGTTGGTATTCCCCATCTTTAAGATAATCCAGATAATACTGCAGCCGCTCCACCACTTTTTCGTTGTGAGAGCGTGACTTTAAAGTAATTATTGCAGTATTTATTTTGTCAGTAGTTCCTCCCCAGTTAAATGTTAGACTGGTATTGCTTGTAAAAAAAGGGTTTTGGTCATCCTTTATGGATATAAGGTTCTCCATTTGATAGATGGGCAATTTGCGAACATTGATAAAGTACGCAATTGAAAAAGCAATAATGAATGAAATAAGAAACAACGGCCAATGCCTTAAAAGTCTAAAAAGAAAACTTTTAAAATCAAAAGTGGTATGAGACTCGTTTATATCAATTTCTTCACTCATCTAATTATAGTTTGTTAAATAGCAATATAGTAGTTGCCAGCGCGGTAACGATGGTAAGTATTGTTGTGAAAGATTGAAGTCCAGTAGTTCCTGTTCCCAAGGATTTTTGTGGCAATGGATTTATCAAAATTAAATCGTTGGGTTTTACATAATAATAAGGCGAATTCATTGCATCTAGCCTTGTTAAATCTATATGATGTACTTTTTGCCCCGCTGGATATTGACGAATAATCACAACATCAGTTCTATCTCCCGTAATTGCAATATCGCCACTGTTGGCAATGGCTTCCATAATACTCACTTGATCGCGGTAAATAATCTTTGATCCAGGACTTCCTATCTCACCATTAATGGTATAACGTATTCCCGCCAGTTTCACCGTTACAAAAACATTGGCTTCGGCTTTAAAATAATCTTTTAATAAAATCTCTTCCAGTCTCACGCGAACTTCATCAACAGTATAGCCCAGCACGTTCATTTCCCCCAAACTTGGAATGCGGATATTTCCGTGGTCATCAACCACAAAACCGTCATAATACAGTCTTTCTTCCCCTGTAGCATTAGGGTTTGCATCACTTATCGGATTAAAAATACCCACTGTTTCTTGATCCAAAGCTTTTACGCGAATGCTCAACAAATCATTTATTTGAAGTCGGTAAGGCTCCTGTCTTTTTCTTAAAAGCGCCAACGTATCGGTACTGCTGGTATTTTCCTGTAAATAGGTAAGTTGTTTAGTGGTTACACAAGAAGTGGCGCAAACCGCAACAATCAAAAACAACAATAGATATGTAAGCTTCATAAAGGCAGGGTTGTTAATGGACAAATATAAAGTAACGTATTTAATAATGAAACATTTGGTTGTTTATTGTTTTAGGTTCTTAGTTTCTGTTCTTGGTTGCAGGTTGCAGGTTTCAGGTTTCAGGTTTGAGCTTGCCTGAATAAGGTTGCCTTTTTTTACAAGTTGGTTAATCTATGAATTATTCATTATTCATTATT
>NZ_LXIE01000023.1 GCF_001641085.1 Aequorivita soesokkakensis
AATATTTAAAGATATTTAATTAATAAAAGAACAGTTGCTTAAGATTTTAAAAAATTATTAGTCTTTTCCTGGCAAAAAAGAATTAAAATGATAGAAACAATAAAAAAACACATAGCTGAAGTTCAAGCCTTTTCTTCAACCAAAAAAGAAGAAATTGAAAACTTCCGCATAAAATATTTAGGTAAAAAAGGATTATTAAATGACTTTTTCGCCGAGTTTAAAAACGTGGCAAACGACCAAAAAAAGGAGTTTGGACAGGTTATAAATTCTCTTAAAAAAAGTGCCGAGGATAAGGTAAATGAACTAAAGGAATCTTTAGAAAGCAAAGAGGAAACAAAAGGTATTTATGGCGATCTTTCCCGTCCAGGGGAAATAATTCCGTTGGGTTCGCGCCATCCTATTTCCATCGTTAAAAACAAGATTATCGATATCTTTTTGAGAATCGGTTTCAATGTTTCCGAAGGCCCTGAAATTGAAGATGATTGGCACAACTTTACCGCGCTAAACTTACCGGAATATCACCCAGCGCGCGATATGCAGGATACATTTTTTATCCAGACCAATCCTGATGTTTTGTTGCGCACACACACTTCTTCGGTACAGGTTCGCTATATGGAAAACAACAAGCCGCCAATCCGTACCATTTCACCCGGTCGTGTTTATAGAAATGAAGCCATTTCAGCGCGTTCGCACTGCTTTTTCCACCAAGTGGAAGGTTTGTATGTGGACAAAGGTGTAAGCTTCGCAGACTTGAAACAAACGCTGCAGTATTTCACTACGGAAATGTTCGGAAAATCTAAAATCCGTTTGCGTCCCTCCTATTTCCCATTTACGGAACCGAGTGCGGAAGTTGATGTTTATTGGGGATTGGAAACCGAAGCAGATTACCGAATCACCAAAGGAACAGGCTGGCTAGAAATTGGCGGCTGCGGAATGGTTGACCCGAACGTACTTAAAAACTGCGGCATCGATCCCGAGGAATATTCTGGTTTTGCTTTTGGCGTGGGCGTTGACCGTATTGCGATGTTATTGCATCAAATTCCGGACATTAGAATGTTTAGCGAAAACGACGTTCGCTTTTTGGAACAGTTTAAAAGTGTGCTATAAGTTTGTATCTTTAAGCAAAAACTGCTTTTAAAACTTTCCGCTATGAAAAAATATTTTGTTATTGCCCTATTGGTCATTGTTGCGCTTGTCGTAATTTATTTGACATTTATAATCGCCTACATTAAAATAATCATTGGTTCTATTTTGCTGGGAGTTTCGGCCATCGCACTTTTAGCGGTTTGGATTATGTGGAAAATTGAAGACTGATTATGCGAAGAGATATTGAAATTCCAAAAGCTGAAAATGTCCATATTGTTGCCATAAAAGAATGGGACAAAGATTTTACCGGCCAGCAATGGAATATATATTTGGTAAATGATCGCGAAGATGAAATTTCCACTGTTTTGGTAATGTCGCGGGGTAAAAGTGAAGATAGAAAAACCTCGACCCTGCGTCACGGTTTGGGAAATATGGAACCAAGAACAGCCGCAAAAGTTGAATTTATTCCAACGGAAGTTTTGGGTTTTACCAATGAATATTTGCTCACTTTTTTTGCTGAAAATAAACTCTTTGAGCGCAAATTCATTTTTGAACCAAACAGCATTTCCGAAGAAAATGTGGTCGAGCTTCCCGTTTTGGAAAGCGAGGGAATTTTGGCGAAATAATATTTTGTGATGTTAAAAGTTGAAATCGATTCCTTTTCCTATTCTGAAAAAACCATTTTAAAGAACATTCATTTCACGCTTAAACCTGGCAAACATCTCAGTATTTTAGGTGAAAGTGGCTGCGGCAAATCTACACTTTTACATCTTGTTTACGGCTTGCTCCATTTGGAAAATGGCTCCATTTTTTTCAACGAAAAAAAACTGCTCGGCCCAACCAAAACCCTCATTCCCGGCGAACCTTTTATGAAGCTCGTGGCGCAGAAATTCAATATTATGCCTTTTACAACAGTTGCCGAAAACCTGGGTTCACATCTTTCCAGACTGAATGAGGAAAAAGACGAAAAGCGAATTGATGATTTATTGGAAGCAGTAGAGATGGAAGCTTTCAAAAATACAATGGTAAAAAACCTGAGCGGCGGACAAAAACAACGCGTGGCTTTGGCGAAAGCATTGGCGAACGAACCTGAAATTCTTTTACTTGACGAGCCTTTCAGCAATATTGATGTTTTTAGAAAAAATAAATTACAGCGAAAAATATTTAATTATCTGAAAGAAAATAACATAAGCTGCATTACCGCAACCCACGACAGCGAAGAAGCCTTGGCATTCTCGGATCAAATTTTAATGTTGAAAAACGGAACTGAAGAACTATTCGGAACGCCAGAATTTATTTATAAAAATGTAGCTACGAAATATCAAGCTGGATTTTTTGGCGATGCGAATCTGCTTCCAAAAAATCTTTTTTCTTCCGAAGAAACTTCTGAAAAAATGGTTGTTTTTCCGCATCAATTAGAAATTTCCGATGAAAAAACAGCACTTGAAGTGATTGTGAAAAAATCCTATTTCAAAGGAACCCATTTTTTGGTTGAAGCAACTTTTAAAGACGAAACCATATTTTTCAATAGCTCTATTTCTTTAAAAAAAGGCAAACTATGTAGTTTGAAAATTTCAGAAAAAGATTAAACTACGACTATCATCTTCCCTTTGTTTTTTCCATCAAAAAGATCAATAAAAGCCTGTGGAATATTTTCAAAACCTTCCACTACCGTTTCCATATAAGTAAGTTTGTCTTCTTCCATCCACTGTGCCAATCGCTTCTGTGCAGGACCAAAATCCTTTACAAAATCGCGTACCGTAAAACCCTGCATTAAAATACTGTTTTTAATCAACGTAGTTTCAACCCGTGGACCTGTTGGTCTTTCTGTATCGTTATAAGTTGAAATAGCACCACAGTTAATTACTCTTCCATATTTATTCATATTCATCAAAGCTGCGTCCAGAATTTCTCCGCCCACATTATCAAAATACACATCAACACCATCTGGGCAGGCTTCGGCGATTGCCTTTTTCATATTGTCCGTAGTTTTATAATTGATAGCCGCATCAAAACCAAATTTCTCTTGAATTCGGTCAATTTTTTCTTCGCTGCCCGCAATTCCAACTACTCTACAGCCTTTAATTTTTCCTATTTGTCCAACCACGCTTCCCACAGCGCCCGCGGCTCCAGAAACTAAAAGCGTCTCGCCCTTTTCAAGTTTCCCTATTTTTTTAAGACCGAGATAGGCGGTGATTCCTGTTAATCCCAAAATGCCCAAATAGGCTTTTAGCGGGGCTTTTCCGCCATCCACTTTGTTGAGACCATTTCCGTTTGAGGTTTGGAATTGTTTCCACTGAAGCATTCCGTTCACAAAATCACCTTTCTGAAAATTCTTGTTATTCGATTCAATAACCTCAGCAATAATGCCAGATTCCAAAGGCTTTCCAACTTCAAAAGGCGAAATGTATGATTTTTCGTCCCGCATGCGTCCGCGTAAATACGGATCAACGGAAACGTATTTTGTTTTCAGCAAAAGTTCACCGTCTTTGGGTTGTGGTTTTTCTTCTTCGGTAAACTCAAAATCATTTAAGGAAGGTTTGCCTTCGGGCCGTTTTTTCAGCAGGATTACTTTATTCATCAGTATTATTTATTTCAGTTTCATAAATTTAAAACATAAAAACACAACTGCCCAAACCTATATCTTTATTTAATAAAAGAATAACAGACTTACATTTCTGAAAAGATTAACGAACTTCGCTTTTGGGCGCAATATCTTTGCAACTTCTGAAACCAATTGCTTTTGAAATCTTCAAAAAACATAGTAGCCACAGCCTTTAAAGATCTTTCGGATTACTTTAATAGCACAGATTTTTCCAAAGCAATACTTTTGGGAATTGCGCTTACGGTTCCAATAATTTTTGGGGTGAAAATGGACATGCTGCCCATCGGAATTACAATTACCGTTGGCGCCATGCTCGCCTCGCCCAGTGACATTAGCGGAAGCATCAGACATAAAATTACAGGTATTTTATTTGCAACTTTATTGGCAATGATCGTGAGCTTGATTGGTGGTTATTTACATCTTTCACTTTGGTTGTTGTTCCCCATTGTGGGCATTTTAATGTTCAGTATTGCCTATCTCGCCATTTATGGATTTCGGGCTTCTCTTATAAGTTTTTCGGGACTTTTGGCGTTGGTGCTAAGTTTTTCAAACGTTTCCACCGGAATGGAGCCTTATGAAAGAATGCTGCTAATTGGCATCGGCGGACTTTGGTATGCGGCACTTTCGCTACTTCGACATTTTATTTTTCCGAAAGCACCAACGGAATATTACCTTTCCAAAACCCTAAAACTTACAGCCGAATATTTAAAAATTAGAGGCGAATTGGTTGCTGAAACAACAGATCGCAGCGAGTTATTAAAAAAGTTGTTGGCTACCCAAACCGACCTTACCACAACCCACGAAACCCTGCGCGATATATTGATTTCAACCCGAACAGGTTCCGGAAAATCTGAGTATGAAGGAAAGCGCAT
Source organism: Aequorivita soesokkakensis (assembly GCF_001641085.1). Lineage (GTDB taxonomy): Bacteria > Bacteroidota > Bacteroidia > Flavobacteriales > Flavobacteriaceae > Aequorivita > Aequorivita soesokkakensis. The sequence continues at coordinate 4,564 of NZ_LXIE01000023.1, forward strand.
GTTGATATTTGTACAATTGGTGGATATGCTCGAACTGGCTATGGCAAACCCCGTGGACTATTCAAAAACAGATGAACTTTTTAAAAAGAAACCACAGCAATTGGCAGATTTTCAAGGGTTGCTTTTCGCGATGAGCAGCAGATTGAACGTAATTGCCGATAATATTTCCACTCCCAAAAGAATTCGAAATAATACTAAAATTGAAGGATTTCAAAAAAATATAAAAAATGATATTTCCGAATATGCCTTATCAAAGAAAGCTTTTGATGAAAATTTGCTGATGCTAAAAAACCTTTTCAAATATCAAAAGGAGCAAATAAAGAAGATTGAAAAAATTGAATGGTTGCTGAAAAACCCAGCACAGCGCGAGATTTCTTTGTTAAAAAAGGAAGATTCCCGCAAATTTCTAACAAAGGAAAACTATGATTTTGAAGTTTTGGTTGAAAATTTCAACTTGCGCTCGCCTATTTTTAAACATTCTCTGCGCCTTGGGGTAATGACAATGATTGGTTATGGAGTGGGGATGCTGTTTTCCGTGCAAAACCCATATTGGATTTTACTTACGTTAATCGTGATTATGCGTCCAACTTTCGGTCTCACGAAAACACGTTCAAAAGAACGAACTATTGGAACTTTGATTGGTGGTGCGTTAGCGGTCGGTATTGTGTTACTAACTCAAAATACAACTGTTTATGGCATTTTGGCAATTGTTTCATTGGTAATTGCCTTTTCGATGGTGCAACGAAATTACAAGGCTGCGGCAACATTTATTACGCTGAGTGTGGTTTTTATTTATGCACTTTTACGGCCGGATATTTTTAATGTAATTCAGTATCGAGTTACGGATACCCTTATTGGCGCTGGGTTGGCAACTTTAGGAAATTTGCTGCTTTGGCCTGCTTGGGAAATACAGGGGATGCAAAAAACCCTGCTTGAAACTATTAAAGCGAATCGTGTTTATTTGGAAGAAATCATCAGCTTTTACAACAAAAAAGGAAACGTCCCCACGCAATATAAAGTGGCTCGAAAAAAAGCCTTTTTGGAAATGTCTGACCTCAGTTCGGCTTTTCAACGGATGACTCAGGAACCAAAATCGAAACAGCAAAATCTGGACAAGTTTTATGAAATTGCAATGCTCAACCACACTTTTTTATCCTCATTGGCTTCGTTGAGCACTTATATTTTAAACAATCCAACGACACCTGCTTCGGAAAATTTCAATAAAGTTTCTTCTAAAATTGTACAAAATCTTTTGGATGCAGAAACTATTTTAAAGGAAGAAATTTCTTTGGAAGTTGAAAAAAGTGACCCAGATTCAGAAGACATTTTTGAATCTACTTATGGAAAAAAAATCACATTTTCTGATGACGAAAAACCGAAAGAGGATTTCCATCTAAAAATTGAAGAAGCGCATTTAGTCCGCGAACAGTTGAAATGGTTGCTTGCGATGAGTAAAAAAATGCCGAAACTTTTAAGGGAAATGGAATTTTAAAATTGGTGCTTATTTCACACTCGTAATTTTATAAATAGTTCCATTAAGATTGAATTCATCTGCTTTTTTCTTTCCCGAAAGAAGCAAACCCACTGGTGAATTCAAGGCAACACATAAATAATCCGTTTTCCCAATAGGAACAGTGCCAATGGAAAGGCTGATGAAATAAGTAAACCTATCCGTATAAACCAAACTTCCCAAACGCGCGTAATCTGAAGTTGCGTTAACATCTATTTTTTTGAGAAGTGGGATTATTTTTTCAATTTCCTGCAATTGTTTTCCAGCATTTTCTCGGTCAATCTGAAGCATTGCGCGCCCAGTTTCGTGTTTGTCACCGCTGCTGCTTTTCGATTCTTCAAGCAATGAATCTTCAATATCGGCAATGGTTTGTTTTATTTTTGAATAACGGTTGTCAACCTGTTTTTGGCAGTGTTGCAGCAATTCGGTTTTAATTTCTACTGCGGTCATTTCTTCTTTTTCGTTTTCTTTTTATCTTCTTTGGGTTCCTGCTTTTGCAATGTAAAAGGGCCATAATAACGCATTTGGCGGACAATCCATTGTGTTCGCCTTGCAACATAATTTCCGGGCGGATTGGCCTTATATCTTTGCGGACTCGGCAAAATTGCGGCAATAGCGGCTGCATTTTCAATCCGAAGATTTTTTGCTGATTTTTTAAACCAGTATTGCGAAGCTGCTTCAGCGCCAAAAACGCCATCGCCCATTTCTACGCTGTTTAAATACACTTCCAAAATGCGTTCTTTGCTCCAAAACGTTTCAATCAAAAGGGTGAAATACGCCTCCATTCCCTTTCGAAACCAAGTTCGGCCTGGCCATAAAAAAGCATTTTTAGCGGTCTGTTGGGAGATTGTACTGCCGCCGCGGAGTTTCTTTCCTTTTTCGTTGTTTTCCAAAGCTTTTTCAATTGCTTCACGGTCAAACCCGCTATGGCTTAAAAAAGTTTGATCTTCGGCACAGATAACTGCTAACTGCAAATACGGGGAAATTTCTTCAATAGGAACCCAATCGTGGCGGGTTTGGTATTTTTCGTCCCCTTCAATGGAACGGATTGCCATCAAAGGCGTGTAGGGTACCGGGACGAATTTGTAGATAAGTACCCACAAAATCGTAAGCCCGAAGAACCAAAGAATGAGTTTAAATATAAATTTGAATAGTTTTTTTATCATAAGCCCCCTCCCCAACCCTCCCCGAAAAAGGGGGAGGGAGCGGGGAATTTATTTAATTAGTTAATTCTGCCAATTGTTTCCCGATTGAACTGCCAATGGCAACACCCATTCCGCCAAGCCTAACCCCACAAAAAATGTTTTCTGAAACAATTTTTACAATTGGTTTTTTCTGTTTCCCCAATCCCATAATCCCGCTCCAGCGATGGTCGATTTCAAAAGATTGGGTTGGTAAAATTACTGTTTTAAGCAATTCCTCCAACTTGTTTTGCACCAATTCTGTCAGTTGCATCTCGGTAGTTTCCTCAGCTTTGAAATCTAAGTTTCTGCCGCCGCCAAATAGAATTCTATTCTCAATATTTCTGAAATAATAAAAGCCTTTGTCTAAGTGAAATGTTCCTTTTATTTGAAGATTTTCAATGGGTTTTGTGACCAAAACTTGTGCCCTTGCTGGCTTTACATCTTCGTTTAAAAATTGCTTTGCGAAACCGTTATTGGCGATAAAAACTTTTTTTGCTGAAATGTCTTCAGAAGAATTCACTTGGAGGGAAACTGATTCACCATTGTCTGAAATATTTGTTATTTCAGAAGAATTCAATATTAAAATATTTTCTTTTGAAGCTTTTTTGATGAGGCCGAGCATCATTTTTCCGGTGTCAATCTGTCCTTCAAACGCACTGTAAATAAGTTTTGGCTGAATATTTTCAAATCCGAAATGGTTCTCTTTTTCTGAAAAAACTTCAGCATTGAAAACAGATTTCAGCAATTCATTTACAAAATCAATTTTTGATTTACAGGTTTCAAAAAGTTCAGCATCTTCCAAAGTAAAAAGTTCGTAGCCTCCGTATTCTTGATAGTCCAGTTGTTCATCGCCGAGTGTTTTTCGCAATAATTGTAAACCTTCCACCCTGCTTTTTACAAGTTGGATTACTTCTTCTTCGGAATGGTTTTTTAAATCTTCGAGTATTTCAGAAATACTTCCGAAGCACGCAAAACCGGCGTTTTTTGTACTTGCGCCACTGGGAAGCAGGCCGCGTTCAAAGACTACAATTTTGCTTTTGGGATGCTTAACTCGAAGTTCCAACGCACAGCTCAAACCAACAATTCCGCTGCCGATTACTGCGAAATCGATGTTTGATAACCACGTTTTGTGTTCCCAGTAAGATAGATTCATTTTACTATAATTTAAAAACAAATATACTCAGGAAAACATCCCCCTAACCCCCTTCAAAGGGGGATTTTTTTCAGCCTAAAAATATATGTAAATTAAAAAAGCACCAAATTCCAATGATATGAGTTTGGAATTTGGTGCTTTCATTTTTTTGGAATTTGCGAATGCTATTCCTCTTCAGGTTCGTTCATTTTAAAGGTATTCATAAACGCGGTAGTATAATTTCCGGCCACATAATCTGGTTCATCCATCAATTGACGATGGAATGGAATTGTAGTTTTAATGCCTTCAATTACGAACTCGTCCAAAGCGCGTTTCATTTTGCTGATTGCTTCCTCGCGGGTTTGTGCCGTGGTGATTAGCTTAGCAATCATCGAATCATAGTTTGGCGGAATTGTATAACCTGCATAAACGTGAGTATCCAGACGAACTCCATGGCCTCCCGGCGCATGTAAAACGGTAATTTTCCCTGGAGAAGGTCGGAAGTCGTTATAAGGATCTTCTGCGTTAATTCTACATTCTATTGCGTGCAATTGTGGTGTATAATTTTTTCCAGAAATCGGAACCCCTGCCGCAACTAAAATCTGTTCGCGGATAAGATCGTAATCAATTACTTGTTCGGTAATTGGATGTTCTACTTGAATACGGGTATTCATTTCCATAAAATAGAAATTTCGGTGCTTGTCAACCAAAAATTCTATAGTTCCAGCACCTTCATATTTAATGAATTCTGCGGCTTTTACTGCAGCAAGTCCCATATCGTTACGAAGCTTTTTCGTCATAAATGGGCTTGGTGTTTCCTCGGTAAGCTTTTGGTGACGACGTTGCACTGAGCAATCGCGTTCACTTAAATGGCAAGCCTTTCCAGTGCTGTCGCCCACAATTTGAATTTCTATATGGCGCGGCTCTTCAATAAGCTTTTCCATATACATTCCGTCGTTTCCGAAAGCTGCCGAGGCTTCCTGACGGGCACTTTCCCAAGCTTTTTTAAGTTCGTCTTTTTTCCAAACGGCGCGCATTCCCTTACCTCCACCACCTGCAGTGGCTTTTAGCATTACAGGATAGCCAACTTCTTCAGCTAACTTTTCACACTTTTCGTATGATTCAATAATACCTTCACTTCCCGGAACGGTTGGAACTCCAGCAGCTTTCATGGTGGCTTTTGCAGACGCCTTATCGCCCATGCGCTCAATCATTTCTGGGGAAGCGCCTATGAATTTTATGCCGTGTTCTTGACAGATTTTTGAAAATTTCGCGTTTTCGGAGAGAAATCCGTAGCCTGGGTGAATCGCGTCTGCATTGGTAATTTCCGCAGCAGCGATAATGTTTGACATTTTTAGGTAGCTCAAATTACTTGGCGGCGGTCCAATGCAAACCGCTTCATCCGCAAAGCGAACGTGGAGACTTTCTGCATCTGCTGTTGAATAAACTGCTACTGTTTTTATACCCATCTCGCGACAGGTTCGGATAATTCGCAGTGCAATTTCGCCCCTATTTGCAATTAATATCTTTTTAAACATAACGTTTTCTTAAATAACAAATTCCAAAAAGCAAATTCCAAAATCATGGAATTTGGGAATTGGGATTTGGGGTTTACATTTACGATGGATCTACTAAAAATAACGGTTGGTCAAATTCTACCGGAGAAGAATCGTCCACCAAAACTTTTACAATTTTTCCAGAAATTTCGCTTTCAATTTCGTTGAAAAGCTTCATTGCTTCAATCACACAAAGTACATCGCCTGTGTTGATAGTGCTTCCCACCTCAACAAAAACGGGTTTGTCCGGAGAAGGTTTTCTATAGAAAGTACCGATTATTGGCGACTTAATAGTTATAAATTTAGAATCTTCTGCCGCCGCTGGAGCCTCAGTTGATGGTGCCGTTTGCTGAGGGGTACCAGAAACCTGAGGTTGCATTTGCATTTGCGGTTGTGACATTGTAGGTATTTGCTGAATGTAGGTGGTTTCACCTCTTTCATTTTCAGATCCTGTTTTGATCGTGATCTTTATGTCTTCCGTTTCAAGTTTTACTTCGCTGGCACCGCTTTTTGCCACAAACTTGATTAAATTTTGAATGTCCTTTAAATCCATATTTAGAAAGTTTAGTCTTTTGGGTTTGGTTAAAAATTATTTTGAATCATAGGCCCATTTCAAATAAACGGCGCCCCAAGTAAAGCCTCCACCGAAGGAAGCAAATATCAAGTTATCTCCTTTTTTTAATTGTTTTTCGTAATCTGCCAAACAAAGCGGCAAGGTTGCAGAAGTTGTATTGCCGTATTTGTGTATGTTCATCATTACTTTTTCCTCGGGAAGTTTCATTCGCGAAGCTGCGGCATCAATAATACGCTTATTGGCTTGGTGCGGTACGAGCCAATTTACATCTTCGCCTGATAAATTATTTCGTTGCATCACTTTTTCACAAACATCTGCCATATTTGAAACGGCAAATTTGAAAACAGTTTTGCCTTCCTGAAAAACGTAATGTTGTTTGTTATTCACGGTTTCATTTGAAGCAGGAAGCAATGAACCTCCAGCATCAATTTTTAGAAAAGGTCTGCCTATACCATCCGTACGAAGGTATTCATCTTTTACGCCAAGTCCATCGGTATTTGGCTCAAATAAAACAGCACCGCCTCCATCACCAAAAATGATACAGGTGGTTCTATCTGTATAATCAATAATTGACGACATTTTATCTGCGCCAATTAGAAGTACTTTTTTGTATTTTCCGGATTCAATATATCGAGCTGCTGTTGACATTCCGAAAAGAAAACTGGAACAGGCAGCAACCAAATCATAAGAAAAAGCGTTTACGGCACCAATTTGTGTAGCTACATAAACTCCTGTTGCTGCAACGGGCATGTCTGGAGTTGCCGTTGCCATGATAACCATATCAATTTCAGCGGGATCTGTATTGCTTTTTTGGAGAAGGTCTTTAGCTGCCTGGATAGCAAGATAGGAAGTGCCTTTGTCTTTATCCTTTAATATTCTCCTTTCCTTAATTCCGGTTCTGCTGGTGATCCATTCGTCATTGGTATCGACCATTGTTTCCAGAATTTTGTTGGAGAGAACGTACTCTGGAACGTAGCTCCCTACAGCGGTAATAGCTGCCGTGATAGTATTCATAAAGCTGAATTAAAATTCACAAAAAAGACCAAAAATCTTTTAAAAAGAGTGAAAATTACTAAATTTTACTTGAAATTCGGCACTAATTAAGTTGTTTTTGACTTTTTGCAAAGTTAAAAAACAAAAAAACCCTCACGGTAGGGTGAGAGTTTTTATTAAAATTATATACTGTTATGCTTCTGCCTGCTCAGTTGCATCAATTACAACTTGACCACGGTAGTACATTTTTCCTTCGTGCCAATGTGCTCTGTGGAAAAGGTGCGACTCACCCGTTGTTGGGTCTGTTGCAATTGTAGGTGCAGTAGCTTTGTAATGCGTTCTTCTCTTATCTCTTCTTGTTTTCGAGATTTTTCTCTTAGGATGTGCCATTGCTATTTATTATTTATCCGTTAATAGTTTTTTTAATGAATCCCATCGGGGATCTGTTTTATCGTCTTCCGGCGTTTCTTCTTCGTCTATCGCTTTCGGACTTAATTCTTCAAGTTTGTCGAGTATGTCGCTTTTTAATGTACCGTCTTTTACTCCGGGATGAATTCTTTTGGAGGGCAAAGCCAACACAATAGTTTCATAAACATATTGCTGGATATTCACTTCATAGCTTCCGTGGGGCAAAATGAGCAAATCTTCATTTTCATCATTATATTCCTCACCGAATTTTACAACGAAACTATAAGTACCCGAAATCTCTTGATCAAAGGGTTCATTTGTAATATCGCAAGCAACGTTAACGGTTCCATTAAATGTTAATGTGAACTCTAATAACGTGCTCATTTTTTCCAGCAGTACATCGAGATTAATGGCAGCGTCATTAAATTCGTCATACTCAAAATGCTCAAAGAACGCTTTTTTTAATTCAAAGTTAAACTGGTGTTTTCCTAATTTCAGCCCTACGAAAGGGATGGTAAACTCTTTCAAATCCTTCATTTTCACACCTATTTAAGACCTTAACCTTACGGATAAGGCGGGTGCAAAGATAAAAAATTATTTGAATAGCAATTAGTTTTTTTATTTCTTTTTTGAGTAGTTCTTTTTTCGTGTAGCCTGCAATGGATTTTTACTGATTTCATTGTATTCTTCACGAGTTTCAAAAATAGAGACAGCGCTAAATACAGCTTCTCGAAAAGATTCAAAATTAGCATTATTTTTTCCTGCCAAATCAAACGCAGTGCCGTGATCCGGTGAAGTTCGAATACGATTAAGTCCAGCCGTAAAATTTACCCCTTTCCCAAATGCCAAAGTTTTAAAAGGTATTAATCCCTGATCATGATAGGAAGCTATAATTGCATCAAAGTTTTTGTAGTTGCCAGAGCCGAAAAAACTATCTGCCGCATACGGGCCGAAAACCATTTTCCCGTTTTTGCGTATATTGTCTAAAGCCGGACGCAAAAGTGTGTCGTCTTCATCGCCAATCACACCATTATCTCCAGTATGTGGGTTGATTCCTAAAACGGCGATTTTAGGCATTTCAATTCCGAAGTCTTCAATTAAAGTATGATAAATGGTATTAATCTTTTTGTCAATCCGCTCTCGGGTTATATTTTTTACAACGTCTTTTACCGCAACGTGATCCGTTAAAAGCCCTACACGCAAATTTTCAGAAATCAACAGCATCAAGCTTTCGCCTTCCAACTCTTGAGCTAAATAATCTGTATGGCCTGGAAAATTAAAACTTTCAGATTGTATGTTGCTTTTGTTAATTGGCGCAGTAACCAATGCATCAATTTTACTTTCCTTTAGAGCTACAACCGCTGCCTTCAAAGATTTAATGGCATATTCTCCTCCCGCTTGGTTTTCTTCGCCAAAAGTAACATCAACGTGTTCTTTCCAAACATTCAGTACGTTTATTTTCTTCGGAACTAGATCTTCTATTTTATCTATTCCGTGGAAATTAATATCAATTTCATAATGTTTTTTGAAGAAAGACATCAACTTCACCGAAGCAAAAATAACAGGTGTGCAAAACTCCAGCATGCGTGAATCTTCGAACGTTTTCAGAATTATTTCGCTCCCAATCCCGTTTATGTCGCCAATAGAAATACCGACCACTATTTTATCCTCTCTGCTCATTATGTTTGGCTTTTTTTAATTGTTACTTTTGCAGTACAAATGTAATTAAATGCAACGATGTTTACAGGAATTATTGAAACTGTTGGCGAAATAAACCAACTTACCCAAGAAGGTGAAAATATTCATATAGAAATAAAAAGCCCCTTGGCTCATGAGCTGAAAATAGACCAAAGCGTATCGCACAATGGTGTTTGTTTGACGGTTATAAGAATAAAAGACGGGGCATACGTTGTTACCGCCATCAAAGAAACTTTGGAGAAAACAAATTTAAAAAAACTAACAAAAGGATCATTGGTGAATTTGGAAAGAGCAATGAAGCTTGGCGACAGATTGGATGGCCACATTGTTCAAGGCCATGTTGACGGAACTGCCATTTGTAAAAATATTGATGAAGTGAACGGGAGTTGGATTTTCACATTTCAGTATACGAATGTTGCGTTTAGCACTGTTGAAAAAGGATCCATTACAATAAATGGTGTGAGCTTAACGGTATTAAATTCTAAAAAAGAGGAATTTAGTGTTGCCATTATTCCCTACACTTTTGAGAATACAAATTTTAAGAAAATAAAAGAAGGAAGCGAAGTAAACTTGGAGTTTGATATTATAGGAAAGTATGTAAAAAACCTTATGACGCCTTATTTATAGAAGAACGATTTCTTTTATAAATTAAATAAACTCCGAATAGAATACCAACTACTAACAATACCCATATATTATCGTCAATTGGGTAGTTAGGCCCACGATTTTGAGAAGGAGGTGGCGGCGCTTGGTTGCTTGACGCTGCCTGTACCAAAAAAATTAAAACGTTATATATAAGTGATACCATGGTTGTTCATTAACGATTTGGGGATCGTGTTTATGCGCCTAAAGTAATAATTTTTTTTTATCCTCAAATAAAAAAATGAGTTATAGAATGTTTAATAACTCATTTTTAATATGAAAATTGCCTTTAAAACTCGTTTTACTTTGGCTCATTCTTAGCCATTTATAAAAAAGTGGTCCCACATGGGCTCGAACCATGGACCCTCTGATTATGAGTCAGATGCTCTAACCAGCTGAGCTATGGGACCGATAATAGTTTGCAAATGTAAAACACTTTATATATTCAGCAAAACTATTTTTACTTATTCTCAATTTCTTGGCAAAGCTCTACCAATACTCCATTTGCAGATTTTGGATGTAGAAATGCTACCAATTTATTGTCCGCTCCTTTTTTAGGAATAGTATTCAACAACATAAAGCCCTCATTTTTAAGTCGTTCCATCTCCGCTTTAATATCTTTCACAGCAAAAGCTATATGATGAATTCCTTCCCCTTTTTTTTCAATGAATTTTGCAATTGGACTATCCGGATTTGAAGCTTCCAATAATTCAATCTTACTTTCACCGCAACGAAAAAAGGAAGTTTTAACACCTTCGCTTTCCACTTTTTCACTTTTGTAAGGAGAACTTCCCAACAATGCTTCATATATTTTGTTAGCTTCGGAAATATTCTTTACAGCAATACCTATATGTTCAATTTTATCCATATATTCTTCTTTGTTGGTTCAAAAATACAAACTTAATTCCATTGAATTTCAACAAGCTTGTGGCTTCATTAACATTCCGTACGGTTTTATGTTCTATTTTTGCAGTATGGAAGAAAGCAACAGACAAAAAAAAATAGCCGGCGTTTTGCAAAGCGATCTTGCAAACGTTCTTCAAAATATGCTTCGCGAAGCCGGGCAGATGGGCATTATTATTTCGGTAAGCAAAGTGAGTGTGACCACAGATCTTTCTATTGCAAAGGTTTATGTTAGTGTGTTTCCTGCAGATAAAGCGGAAACGATTGTAGTGGAGCTAAACAAAATAAAGTCGAACATAAAGCATCAAATTGCGCAGCTTACCAAGCATCAACTGCGGAAAATGCCCGATCTTTTCTTTTACAACGACGATTCTTTGGAATATATCGAAAAGATTGACAAAGCCGTAAAAGGCGAGGAAAATCCATTGAAAAACCCAGATTTGCTTCCGAAACGAAAAAAATCATAACTTGAATTTTTCGCTATACATCGCCAAGCGTTATTTGTTTTCAAAAAGCAGTAATAATGCCATAAACATTATTACAGCCATAGCTGCTATTGGCGTGGTGGTGGGCGCGATGTCTTTGTTTATAGTGCTTTCGGGATTTTCGGGTTTAAAGGATTTCAGCCTTCAGTTTACCAATGAATTTGATAGCGACTTAAAAATTCTGCCGGAAAGCGGAAAATCGATTACTTTTTCGGAAGCTCAAAAAGCACAACTTCAAAATATTGAAGGAATCCAAAACTTTTCAGAAATAATTGAGGAACGCGTTTTTCTACATTACAAAGGGAAAAACCACATCGCGTATATAAAAGGTGTGGATTCCCGCTATGGAAAAGTGACCCAATTGGACAGTATAATGTATTTTGGAGAATGGTTTGTTCCACACGAACATCAAGTGGTTGTTGGTCTTTCCACCATTGCTAAACTTTCGATGGGCGTAAACGATTATTCAAATTTGTTGGAAGTTTATGTTCCAAAACCCGGAACGGGGCAGTTAAACGCATTGGATCCTTCCGAAGCTTTTAATAAAGAAAATGTTGTTGTTTCCGGCGTCTATCAAGTTAATGAAGATCTGGACGCGAAATATGTTTTTTCTGATTTGGACTTTGCCCGAAACTTACTTTCAATGGACAGCACAAAAATTTCTTCCATTGAAATGAAGCTGTTGCCAAACGCTTCCGAAGAAAAGGTGCGCAGTAAAATTGAAGAAATATTTCCAAAAAACATTCTTATCAAAAACCGCATCCAGCAAAATGATGCGCTCTACAAAATGCTGAATGCTGAAAATCTCGCGGTGTATCTTATTGCTACCTTGGTTGTTATTATTGCACTTTTTAATGTGATCGGCTCCATAATTATGATGGTTTTAGACAAGCGGAAAAACATTAAAACCCTTTATAATATGGGCGCATCTTTAAAGGAAATTAGACGAATCTTTTTTTTGCAGGGAACATTGATGAGTTTGCTTGGCGGAATGCTGGGTATTTTTTTAGGGATTCTTGCAGTATTGGCGCAGTTAAAATTTGAATTTGTTTCAATAACAAGCACTTTGCCCTATCCCGTTCAATTGAAAGTTATAAATATTGTGATTGTTTTTGCTACAATAAGCGTTTTGGGTGTTCTTGCTTCAAAAATTGCCTCAAGCAGAGTACGGGAAAAGTTGTTGGTTTAATCCTGAAAGCTCTCTTTCTGTTATTTTTAAAATACTTAAATTATAAGATATTCAGGGTCTGCTCCCAAACTTACCAACGCATCACAAATTTCTTCCGTAAAAACCTTGGGGCCACAAACATAGAATCGAGAATCAAAGTCGCCAATATTTTCTATCAGAAATTTACGGTCAATTCTGCGCTCGCGAAAACCAATCACTCCTTCTTGGGTGAATACATTTCTATATGCCGGTCCCAACATCTTGGTCAATTCATCGTGCAAAATAATGTCATCCTTGGTTTTATTTGAATACAAAAGCGCAAGATTCCGCAGATTTCCACTCTCGAAAAGTGCCCTGAAAATTGAAATAAATGGGGTTATTCCTGTACCGCCGGCAATGAATATTCCCGGGCCTTTATAATGAATCGTTCCATATACATCGTGAAGCAACAATTCATCGCCCGCATTCAGCTTTCCCATTTGGAAAGTCACGCCTTCGTGGTCATCATATATTTTAATGATAAATTCTAGATAATTCCAACTTTGTAAAGAAGTAAATGTAAACGGGCGAATCTGGTCTTTCCAGTCTGGCAGATTGATGGATATTTGTGCCGATTGTCCGGGAGTGTATTTAAACCCTTTGGGCTTTTCTAATACAAAGCGTTTTACATTATGGGTAATAAAATGGGTGTTGAGTATTTTGAGACTTTGCATTACACTAATTTGAACTTCAAAGTTAACAAGGATTTGTAGATAATAATACTTAAAAGTTCATAATCCATTTAAGCGAATTCATAATCTCCAAAGGCTTCCAAAACCTCATCAAATGCTTCAAATACTGAGGCAGAATCATCACTGGTTACCATTTTCATTCGGTATTCCTTAAAGTTTGGAATGCCCTTAAAGTAGTTTGTATAATGGCGGCGGGTTTCAAAAACACCAAGAGTTTCGCCTTTCCAATCAATTGCCATTTGCAGGTGACGTTTTGCAGCATCAACGCGTTCCAGCATTGTTGGAGGCGGCAAATGTTCGCCAGTTTTAAAGTAGTGTTTTACTTCCTTAAAAAACCAGGGATAACCTATGCTTGCACGGCCTATCATTGCGCCGTCCAAACCGTATTTATCGCGCATTTCCATTGCTTTTTTGGGTGTATCAACATCGCCATTTCCAAAGATTGGAATGTGCATTCGCGGATTGTTTTTTACTTCGGCAATGGGTTTCCAATCAGCGTCACCTTTATACATTTGAGCGCGTGTTCGGCCATGAATTGAAAGGGCTTGGCAGCCCACATCTTGCAAACGTTCGGCAACCTCAACAATTTTTATGGAGTCGTGGTCCCAGCCCAAGCGGGTTTTAACGGTAATAGGTAATTTGGTGTGTTTTACCATAGCTTCTGTAAGACTTACCATTAAATCGATATCTTTCAAGATTCCGGCACCAGCACCTTTTGAAACTACTTTTTTTACAGGACAGCCAAAGTTTATATCAATAATATCCGGGCCGCTGGCTTCAACTATCTCAACGCTGCGAAGCATGGATTCCAAAACTGCACCGAAAATTTGTATGCCTACGGGACGCTCCTTTTCGTAAATATCAAGCTTCATCACGCTTTTGGCGGCATCACGAATAAGCCCTTCGGAAGAGATAAATTCAGTAAAAACCACATCAGCGCCCTGTTCTTTGCAAAGTGCTCGGAAAGGCGGATCGCTAACGTCTTCCATCGGTGCGAGCAGCAATGGAAAATCTGGTAGTTGTATGTTTCCTATTTTTGGCAATTCTTTCTTTTTGAACTGCAAAAGTAGTAAATATCAATAAAATAAGATGTGTTGTTTGTTTTGGTTGATTTGGAGCTGGTTACTTTTCCTCTAACCTATCACCTTCGTCAGTCTTAATTTTTTTGCTGTTGTCGCGAAGTCGCGCGTTTCCAAAATTATATTTAAAGCCTAAACGAAAAACCCGGTATTCCAGATTTGCATAAAAATGGTTGTCTTGGTTATAATAACGCGAAATGGAAGACATATCTTTCAAGGTGTCAAAAAGATCATCCACTCCCATTGTTATGCTGGCACGTTTGCTCCACAATTCTTTCCTCAAGGAAATATTTACATAAGTTTGGTTTTTAAAGTATCGATCGCCAAATACAAAATTGGATATATAAGAAGCTGTTAGGTCTGCTGTAAAAGAGCGGTTTTTTGTTATGGCAAAACTATTTGTAGTGGAAATGTATTGCCCGAAAGTATCATTGGTATATTTTTCCTGAGCGCTTTGAAAAGCGTAAAATTCTTTTGCCAAATAAAAAGAAGAAGTGCGTAAATGCATCCACCACCATGTGGTGAGCGAATTAACGTAAGTAATGTCAAAAGCATATTGGTAGCTTTTTATCAAGTTGGCATCCACTCTTTCCAAAATACTATTACTGTTGTTTTGAAAGGTAAGCTCCTCCAAACTATTCTCAATATTTTGATAATAGAATTCAAAAAACAATTTGTTTTTATGATCAAAAGCCAGAGTAATTATGTCTTCAATAGCTGGCTCCAAATTAGGATTGCCACTATTAAAATCCCTATCTGTTAAAAAATATTTGAATGGGTTCAAGCTTTGGTAACGTGGTCGTTCAATACTTCTGCTATAACTTAAACCAATGCCATTATTTTCGTTGATCGTGTAATGAAAAGAGGCAGAAGGAAAAAAATCAAAATACTGTTGGGTGTTCACTTTACCCAACGAACGCGATATTGCATCAATATCTGTGTACTCACCTCGAAGCCCAAGGGTAATGCTCCATTTATCCCAATCCTTTTGATAATTTATGTATTCTGCGTAAATGTTTTCTTTATAGTTAAAATCATCGGACAGTGCGTTATTAAAGACATTTCCATTGATTTCTGTATCGAAAAAATCTAGCATGCTTTCGGTATCAATGCTGCTGAATTTAATGCCCATTTCCAGGGAGCCTTCCCATAATTCCGTGGCTAAATCGGCTTGTCCTGTAAAAATATCGCTCTTCTGTCTTGAATCTGTATAAAAACTATTGTTTCTTAAAAAATCGCCATTTGCCAACAAATAATCGGAGCTGACACTTTGGCCTTGCCCGTGTTTGTAATAAATATAATTTGCTGAAGCAGTAAAAGTAGCACCTTTATCGTTAAGCTTTCTATTGTAGTCTAGCGCAAAGGTTAGGTTCTCCTTGTCATAATTTACATGGCTTAAGGTTGTAATAGTTGAATCTAGCTGGCGTTGCGGATTATATATAAAAGATTCCCCATTGTTGTAATAATCAACTTTGGGCGAAACAGAAATATTTGAGGTTACGCTAATGGTGTTTTTGTCATTCAAGGCAAAATCCAATACGATATTTCCGTTGTGGTTTTCGCTTTTTGTAGTTCGGTTAAAATTGGTTTCCCATATAGATTTTGTGGAGACTTCATCAGCTTCAAAGTAACGAATGTAATTTTCATCCTCTTTATACTCCTTCCTTTTGCCATAGGTATAGCTGGCGTAAACGTTCAACCAATTGTTTTTATAAAAATGTGAAGTCCCCAGGCTGTATTTGGGATAAATTGCTTGCTCATAGGTTGCGTTTACTGTCCCTTTGTAACCAATGGAAATTGCTTTTGAAGTAACAATATTGAGTACAGTTCCAGCCTCGGCATCATATTTTGAAGAAGGATTTGTAATAACTTCAATTGACTTTATATTGCCCGCATCTGTATTTTCCAAAAGTGAAGCTACTTCCGAAGAAGAAAGGTAAACCCGTTTTCCGTTTATATAAACTATGGGGGTTGAAAATTTCACTTGAATATTTTCACCAATTACAACAACGCCGGGAGTTTTCTTCAAAAGATCCATTGTGCTGCCTACTGAAAGTGAAGTGTTTTCTACATTGAAAACTAACTTGCCCGCTGTTTTCTTAATGGTTGGTAGCTTTGCATTTACAACCGTTTCGTCCAGCATCTCAGCACTTTCATTTAAAATAATAGTTCCGAGGTTTTTGTTTGAGGAAAGTTGAATTTTCTGGTCAATACTTTCAAAACCTATGTAGGTAAAACTGATTGTATATAAACCCTCTTCTAATCCTTTCAAACTAAAGGAACCATCTTCATCAGTTGTGGTTCCTGCTAAAAGGGTTTCAGATTGGTCTTCATATACCAAAACATTTACAAAAGATAATGGTAGGTTTTGCGCATCGGTAACCTTCCCAGTAACTAAAATGTCCTGCGCCATTAAAATACCGCTATGCAAGCAGCATAATAAAATAAATAATCTTGTCAACATAAGTAGATATCTGGGGAGACACCCGTTATTCTTTTTCTTTATCTGGGGAGAAAACAAATAACATAGCTGAAATGCAGCTATATTAGTACAAATATGTTAAAAAATTATTAAACAAAAACATACTTTTTGCAATTATTTTAGATGCATTAATGATAGACTGTATAATCACTCTTTTAATCTATATTTGCAACTTATAGCACGAGAAGGAATTTTTATGAAGAATATTCGCAATTTTTGCATTATTGCCCACATTGACCACGGGAAAAGTACCTTGGCAGACCGTCTTTTGGACGCCACCGGTACCGTAACCGATCGCGAAAAACAGGACCAATTGCTTGACAATATGGACTTGGAGCGCGAGCGCGGTATTACCATTAAAAGTCACGCCATTCAGATGGATTATGTTTACAACGGCGAAAAATATACGCTGAACTTGATAGACACTCCCGGCCACGTGGATTTTTCATATGAAGTTTCCCGTTCAATAGCCGCCTGTGAAGGGGCGTTGCTTATTGTTGATGCTGCGCAGAGCATTCAGGCACAGACCATTTCAAACCTATATTTGGCTTTGGAAAACGATTTGGAAATAATTCCGGTTCTGAACAAAGTAGATCTTCCCTCGGCAAACGTAGAGGAAGTTACAGATGATATTGTGAATCTTTTGGGCTGCAAAGCCGAAGAAGTGATTCCGGCAAGCGCAAAAACGGGATTGGGTATTGACGAAATATTGAGCGCTATCATTGAGCGTATTCCACCGCCAAAAGGTAATCCGGATGAGTCATTACAGGCCTTGATTTTTGATTCTGTTTACAATCCTTTCCGCGGCGTTGAAACTTATTTTAGAGTCTTGAATGGCGAAATAAAAAAAGGACAGCACATAAAATTTATGGCTACCGGGAAAAGCTATTTTGCTGATGAAGTAGGAACTTTGAAACTGAAACAACAACCCAAAGATGTTATTAAAACTGGTGATGTGGGTTACTTGATTACCGGAATAAAAGAAGCCAAAGAAGTAAAAGTGGGCGATACAATTACCGATTCCAAAAACCCCACGGTCAATATGATTGAAGGTTTTGAAGACGTAAAGCCAATGGTTTTCGCAGGAATTTATCCTGTTGATACCGAAGATTATGAAGAGTTGCGAAATTCCATGGAAAAGTTGCAATTGAACGATGCATCATTGGTTTTTATTCCTGAAAGTTCCGCCGCCCTTGGTTTTGGTTTCCGTTGTGGGTTTTTAGGGATGCTTCACTTAGAAATTATTCAGGAAAGACTGGAGAGAGAATTTGATATGACGGTAATTACAACCGTTCCAAACGTTTCCTATCACGCTTTTAGCAATAAAGAGCCGGACGTTCCTATTTTGGTAAACAATCCTTCCGATTTGCCGGATCCTTCAAAACTGAACCGTGTTGAAGAGCCATATATTAAAGCAACAATCATCACAAAGTCAGATTTTGTTGGTTCCGTGATGTCACTTTGTATCGAAAAAAGAGGCGAAATAACCAACCAAACCTATTTAACAACCGAAAGAGTTGAACTTTCTTTCGATATGCCTTTGGCAGAAATAGTTTTCGATTTTTACGATAGGTTGAAAACCGTTTCAAAAGGGTATGCTTCTTTTGATTATTCGCCAATTGGGATGCGCCAATCGTATCTTGTGAAAGTTGACGTTCTTTTAAACGGAAACATCGTGGATGCGCTTTCGGCTTTGCTTCACCGTGATAATGCCTATGATATTGGCAAGAAAATCTGTGAAAAATTGCGACAGCTTATTCCGCGGCAGCAATTTGACATTCCTATCCAAGCTGCAGTGGGAGCAAAAATTATTGCGCGTGAAACTGTTAAAGCCTTGCGTAAAGACGTTACCGCAAAATGTTACGGAGGTGATATTTCGCGAAAGCGAAAACTTTTGGAAAAGCAGAAAAAAGGAAAGAAACGCATGCGCCAAGTGGGCAATGTGGAAATTCCGCAGGAAGCTTTTATGGCGGTGCTTAAGTTGAACGATTAAAAGTTTTGTAAATTTAATTTCCGCAGCTCGCTCCAGCTTGTTCCAGCCCTGAAATATAAGTATCATAGGGCGTTCCCGTGTTTTGCCCGTTAACGGAAGCATTTCCATCATTTTCTTCGCATACTTGAAAACTGGCTGTTTCAGGCGAAGAACAGGTGGTGCAGGAAACACCGTCATCTTTTTTACAGGAAAAAAGGGAAAGACTGCAAGCTATCGCTGTAATGATAGAATATTTCTTCATTTAAAATGTTTTTTATAGAAACGGTTTTATGGTGAAATTATTTTTTGGATTTTCCTTCGTTTTCCGTTCGTGTTGCATTCACAACATCTTCAAAATCCATAGGTTTCCCCAGATAAACCAAACTGCTGTCTGCTTCTACCTCCAACTCTGTTGGTGCATTTATTAGGTCTAAAAATCCGTTGGGACGCTTCAGAAAAAGTGGAATTGCATTTTCATTTTCGCCAATAATATTAAGCACCCGCAAAAATTGGTTATGGCTTTCCACTGGAATTTCCTGAATTGATGGAAAATCCTGCGCCACTTCCGTAAAACGAGTATAATCGTGGGTATAGGAAAACAACTCCTTGGCAGCTAGA
Source organism: Aequorivita soesokkakensis (assembly GCF_001641085.1). Classification (GTDB taxonomy): domain Bacteria; phylum Bacteroidota; class Bacteroidia; order Flavobacteriales; family Flavobacteriaceae; genus Aequorivita; species Aequorivita soesokkakensis. Next base: position 23,699 of record NZ_LXIE01000023.1, read on the forward strand.
TTTTGGCGTTCGCGCATTTCTTCCGAAGTCATCAAACGGAATGTTCCGTTTTCCCCGAAATATTTTCCAAATCGATTAATTGCCTGCTTATTAATTTCGTCACTTCCCGTCATTGCGAGTAAATAACCCACATCATTCAATTCTATGTTGTCGGTCAAATCGTCTGCATAAATGTTAGCGGTAAAAGCTTCCAGACCCAATTCTTTTGCTCTATTTATATTTAATTGATTGGAATCTATCAAAACCACGTGCCTATTATTTTTATGTAAATAAGTAGCGATTAATCTAGATGCTTTTGATGCTCCAACCATAATTATTCCCTCAGATTTCTTTAAAAAGACACCCATCCAACTAGCCATAACCCTAGCCGTTGTGGCGTTTATGATTACCGTTACCAAAACAACGGCAAAAACTAAAGGTGTAATATATTCTGCACCAACTACTCCTTTTGAAACCAGTTGTGTGCCAAAAAGTGAAGAAATACCCGCAGCAACAATCCCGCGCGGCCCCACCCAGCTAATGAAAAGTTTTTCATTTGTTTTAAGCGAAGAGCCTATAGTACTCGCAAAGACCGTCAAGGGCCGCAGCACGAAAATGACAATGGCCAACAGAATTGCGGTTTTCCAATTATAGACTAACAAAAGATCCTCCACGCTTATGTTTGCGGCAAGCAGAATAAAAAGTATGGAAACCAGTAAAACACTAAGCGATTCTTTAAAATAAAGAAGTTCCTTAAGGCTTGGCAAATTGCTATTTCCTAGAAACATTCCCATAACAACTACTGCCAAAAGACCGGATTCGTGCGCAAAAAGATCACTGATTACAAAAACCGCCATTACCATAGAAAGCGAAACAACGTTGGAAAGATAATGCGGCACAAGTTTCTTTTTTATTGAGAAATAAAGTGCATACCCTGCCGAAATTCCAAATGCCATACCTATTAAAACGATTTTTCCGAAATCAAGCAAAGCCTGTTTTGTATAGCCTGAGTCGCCCTCAACACTTATAAACTCATAAACAAGTACTGCAACTAAAGCACCAATGGGGTCAATGAGGATTCCTTCCCACCGAAGAACTGCAGCAACATCTTTTTTAAGAGGGATATTTCTTAAAATAGGCGTAATTACAGTAGGTCCCGTTACAATTATTAAAGCTGCAAAAAGAAAAGATATACGCCAACTTAAACCAAACACATAATAAGCCGCAACACCGGCACCAATAAAAGTTATTGCCGCACCAATGCTTATAAGCTTCCCGATTACGGGGCCAACTTTTGAAATTTCGTCGCGTTTTAGGGTCAGTCCTCCTTCAAAAAGAATAATTCCAACAGCAAGCGATACAAAATAGAAAAGATTTTGACCGGGAAACAGTCCTTTTTCACCATTCCAGATTGGTTGAAGCCATTGATTTCCATCTTCAGACATAAAAGTAGAAAGTGGCCCGACCAAAAGACCGATCAAAATTAAGGGTAGAATGGCAGGGATTTTAAATTTCCATGCGACCCACTGGGCCAAGATTCCTAAAATTATAATTCCTGCAAGTTCTACCATTTGGTTAGGTTTTCGGCTAAATTAAACATATTTGGTCGGGGTAAAACATTAACGATTTGTTAAAAATAGTATAATTAATTTACTCTACGCCCTTCTTAATGTAACGCTTTTATTAATTTGCGACTCATTTCTTTCAAAGTATGCAATTATTCCCCATTGAAGCTGGTAATTTTAAACTTGATGGTGGCGCCATGTTTGGCGTTGTGCCCAAAACCCTTTGGAGCAAAACCAATCCAGCCGACGAGAATAATATGATAGATATTGCCGCGCGCTGTCTTCTTATTGAAAATGGCAATCGACTTACGTTGATAGATACGGGAATGGGCAATAAACAAAGCGAAAAATTCTTCAATTATTATTACCGTTGGGGAAATTACAACATTGACGATTCCCTTAAAAAATACGGATTTAAACGCGACGATATTACCGATGTTTTTATGACACATCTACATTTTGACCATTGCGGCGGAAGCGTTCAGTGGAACAAAGACCGAACAGGTTATGAGCCTGCTTTTAAAAATGCAACTTATTGGAGCAACAAAGACCATTGGCAATGGGCCACAGAACCAAACCGAAGAGAGCAAGCTTCCTTTTTAAAGGAAAATATTTTACCGATGCAGGAAAGCGGACAGTTGAAATTTGTTTCGCAGCCCAATTCAGATTTTGCGGAAGCCAATGAACTTGACTTCGGAATTCTTTTCGTTGACGGGCATACCGATAAACAAATGATTCCCCATATAAATTATAAAGGAAAAACACTTGTTTTTATGGCAGATTTGCTACCAACGGCGGGCCATTTGCCACTTCCTTTCGTGATGGGCTATGACACGCGCCCATTGTTGACGCTTCCTGAAAAAGAAAAATTCCTCAACAAAGCTGCTGAAAACAATTTTTATCTTTTCCTCGAACACGATGCACACAACCCGATAATAACGGTTCAAAATACTGACAAAGGCGTTCGCTTGAACGAAACCTTATCACTCAATGAATTTTTTAATTAATACATTATTTCACAAATGAAAATCTTTAAGATCACTCTTTTTGCAGTTGCAATGTCAACTGTGTTGGCAAGTTGTGGCAGCGGCGCTGCTATTGTAGCCACCCCCATCCAAAATATTGATGCCAATCCTTTAAAAATTACACCTCTTGCTGATGAACAATTAAAGCATTGGCCAGCAATGGACTTGGTAAAAGACACGATTCCGGGAATGAGCGTTGACAAAGCTTACAGTGAAATAATCAAAAACCGAAAAGGACAAACTGTTATTGTTGGTGTAATTGACAGCGGTGTTGATATTGACCACGAAGATCTTAAAAATGTAATCTGGACCAACCCGGGCGAAATTGCCGGAAATGGGGTTGATGATGATAAAAACGGTTATGTTGATGACATCCACGGCTGGAATTTCCTTGGAAATATTACGGGCGAAAACATGGAGTATGTTCGCATAGTAAGAAAGTTCGGTCCAAAATATGAAGGAAAAAGTGAAGCGTCCATTAGTGCTGCAGATAGAAAGGAATTCGCGCTTTACCAAAAAGCAAAAGCAGAATTTGAAAAGGAAATGGCAGACAATAATGAAGGTAAAGTTCGTTATGAGCAAATTCTTTCGCAATTAAAGCCAACCCACAATGCAATTGCCAAAAAACTTGGAAAGGAAAATTATACTAAAGAAGACCTTTCCGCTATTAAAAATCCTTCAGCAGAGGAAAGACAACAAATTGCAATGCTAAACCAAATGCTGAATTATGCTGATTCGGTTCCGGAAGTAATAAAAGAGCTTGAAAATGGTATTGAATATTTCACTGGAAGAGCGGAAAATAATTTCAATACTACAAAAGATTTCCGTTCTGTTTTAGGTGATAATCCTGAAGATATTACAGACAATATTTACGGAGATAATAATGTTGCGGGACCAGACCCAACAAGAGATAATGTAAAACACGGAACTCATGTTTCTGGAATTATCGCCGCACAACGAAACAATAAAATTGGGATGGACGGGGTTGCCAATAACGTTAAAATTTTGGTAGTTCGCGCTGTGCCGGACGGTGATGAGTATGATAAAGATATTGCTTTGGCTATTCGTTATGCAGTGGACAATGGCGCAAAAGTTTTGAACACCAGTTTTGGAAAATATTATTCGCCACACGCAGATTGGGTTTATGACGCCATTAAATATGCTGCCTCAAAAGATGTTTTGATCGTGAATGCAGCAGGAAACGATGGACTGGATTTGGACACTGTAAACATTTATCCGAACGATCAATTTGACAATGGTTCCGAAATGGCAGATTCCTTTTTAACGGTTGGAGCATTGAATTTTAAATACGGAAGCGAATTAGTTGCGGACTTTTCAAACTATGGAAAAACGAATGTTGACGTGTTTGCACCAGGTGTAAAAATTTGGTCAACAACTCCACTGAGCACTTATGAATATTTACAGGGAACTTCAATGGCCGCACCAGAAGTTGCCGGGGTTGCAGCAATGGTTCGTTCTTATTATCCAAATCTTTCCGCAAAACAGGTAAAACAAATTTTAATGGATAGTGGACTTACAACGAATACGAAAGTTGTTTTGGGAGGAGATAAATCCAATACAGATTCTTTCGCAAATATTTCAAAATCAGGGAAAATGGTAAACCTGTATAACGCGCTGATTATGGCCGATAAAATGTCTAAATAATGAAATATATTTTAAGTGGATTCTTTTTAACGGCAGTATTTTTTTCGGCTTTTGCCCAAAACAACAATAGCTATTGGCAACAGGAAGTTGATTATAAAATGAACGTTCAAATGGACGTGAAAACCTTTCAGTATAAAGGAACACAGGAATTAAAATACACAAACAATTCCCCAGACACTTTAAACAAGGTTTTCTATCATCTTTATTTCAACGCCTTTCAGCCTGGTAGTGAAATGGACGTGCGTTCGCGAACCATCGTTGATCCAGATAGCCGCGTTACGGATAGAATTTCAAAACTTTCCCCTTCGGAAATTGGCTACATCAAACCAACACTTTTTACGCAAGACGGTTCAGCTGCAAAGTATGTTATAAAAGGAACCGTGATGGAAGTAATGCTCAATAAGGCAATACTTCCTGGTGAAAGCACCGTTTTTAATATGAATTGGGACGCACAAGTACCGTTGCAAATTCGCCGTTCGGGCAGAAATAATGCAGACGGGGTAGCGCTTACAATGACACAATGGTACCCAAAACTTGCTGAATACGACTTTGAAGGTTGGCACGCCGATCCTTATATTGGCCGCGAATTTTACGGTGTTTGGGGCGATTTTGACGTAACCATAACCATAGATGAAAACTATACAATAGGTGGAACAGGTTATCTTCAGAACCCAGCTGAGGTGGGTCATGGTTATACCGTTCCCGGGCAAAAACCTATGCATTCCGTAAAAGGAAAATACACTTGGCACTTTTTGGCGCCAGACGTTCACGATTTTGCTTGGGCGGCAGATGATAACTATGTGCATGACACCTATCCAGGTCCTAACGGTGTTACGCTTCACTTCTTTTATAAAAACGATCCCGAAATTGCTGAAAACTGGAAAAACCTACAACCAAAAACCGCTGAACTCATGCAATTTTTCAACGAAAATGTAGGGCAATATCCTTATGAACAATACTCCGTAATCCAAGGTGGCGACGGCGGAATGGAATATGCAATGTGCACAATGATTACCGGAGAGCGCGAATTTGGAAGCCTTGTTGGCGTAACCGCGCACGAACTTGCACATTCATGGTTTCAGTTCGTTTTGGCAACTAACGAGAGCAAACATGAATGGATGGACGAAGGTTTTACATCTTATATTTCCAGCGAAGCAATGAATCTTGTGATGGATCAGAAAAAAACAAACCCACATATTGGTTCCTATCGCGGATATATACTAATGGCCGCCAGCGGGCAGGAACAACCGCAAACCACGCACGCAGATAGATATGCCACCAACCGCGCTTATGGAATAAACGCATATAGCAAAGGTTCGGTTTTTCTATCGCAATTAGGATATGTTATTGGGCCAGAAAATCTTTCAAAAACTTTGAAAAGATATTATTCAGATTTCAAGTTTAAGCATCCAACTCCAAATGATTTTATCCGCACTGCGGAAAAGGTTTCCGGTTTTGAACTGGATTGGTATTTGACTGATTGGACACAGACCACAAATACTATCGATTACGGAATAAAAGCTGTGGAAAACGAAGGAAATTCCACAAAAGTAACTTTAGAAAGAATCGGTTTGATGCCAATGCCAATAGACCTTTATGTTACATATGAAGACGGTTCGCAGGAACTTTTTTACATTCCCTTGCGAATGATGTGGGGCGAAAAACCAAATCCATTTACAGAACTAAAACGCACCGTTTTGGAAGACTGGGCGTGGGCATACCCAACCTATACGTTCGAAATAAATAACGGTAAAAAAGTAAAAAATATGATAATTGACGCCACACAGCGAATGGCCGATCTAGATCTTGAAAACAATACCTACGGAACAAAATAATCTTTACATTCCTTTTTTCAAAGAGACCTCGCAAGTACTAAATACTGCGGGGTCTTTTTATATATTTACATTGTGAACCAAAAATTTCCCAAAAGCCAAAAATTAAAAAGCTCCAAAACAATAGAAAATTTGTTTTTGGAAGGAAAAACACATTCCAAATTTCCTATAAAAGTTTTTTTTCTTCCAAAGGAAAACCTTGAAACAAATCTTGCTGCCTTTGCCGTTCCAAAACGAAATTTTAAATCTGCCGTAGATAGAAACCGAGTTAAAAGACAGCTACGGGAAGCCTATCGGCTTAACAAACAATTGCTTGAGGAAATTCACGGCAAGAAATTTGTGATGCTCTTTCTTTTTTTAGGAAAAGTCAAACCGCAGTACGCCGAGCTGGAAAACGCAATGGTAAAGCTGCTTAAAAAATTGTATGATGAAAATAGTTAGCGCTTTACTTTTATTGTTTGTTTTGGGATGTTCAAACGGAAGTTCCAACAAAAATTACGAAAGAGATTCCTCAATGGCAGGCATGGATGTGGCCGAAGAATCTATTGTTGCCAATCAAATGTCAGCAGAGCTAATTCCTGTTGAGCAGGAACAAAAAATCATCAAAACCGCCCGTTTGGCTTTTGAAACCAAAGATGTGGAAGCCACACATAAAAAAATTCTTCAACTTGCTTCACAATACAAAGGCTTGGTACAAAGCGACAATAGCGGGAAAGATTACAACCGAATTTATAAAAACTTAACTGTTCGTATTCCGACAGAAAATTTTCAGCCGTTCATTGACGGAATTTCCGAAGGCGTTGATTATTTCGACCAGCGCGACATTTCCAGACAAGATGTTTCCGAGGAATTCGTGGATTTGGAAGCCCGTTTAAAAGCGAAACGCGTTTTGGAAGAGCGTTATCTTGAGTTGCTGAAAAAAGCAAATAAAGTGGAGGAAATGCTACAAATAGAACGCGAACTTTCCAACATTCGCGAGGAAATTGAAGCAAAACAGGGCCGTTTGCAGTATCTTCAAAATCAGGTTTCAATGAGCACCGTAAACATTGAGTTCTATAAAACCACCGCAGAAACAGGAATTACACAATCCTACGGTCAAAAAATGAAAAACGCCTTCCAAGGTGGCTGGAACGGCATTTCGGTGTTTTTCTTAGGTGTTCTTTACCTTTGGCCATTGTTTCTCTTTGCTATTATTATAATTGTCATTATTCGTATATTTCTGAAGAGAAGAAAGAAAAATTAAAAAGTTATTATGTTATTGGGTTATTAAGTTAAGCGAGTAAAACCTTTTAATAACCCATTAATTACTAACTCATTAACTTAAAAAACATGAAAAAGAGAATCCTAATTCCCATCATCGCCGTTGGCATATTTTTTACAACCGTAAGTTTCAAAAGTGATTTCTTCGAAATTGCGAAACAGATAGAAATCTTCACCACACTTTTTAAGGAACTTAATATGAATTATGTGGATGAAGTAACTCCGGCAACCCTAATGGACAAAGCCATAAAAGGTATGTTGGAAGATTTGGACCCATATACCGTTTACTGGAACGAACAACAGGTTGAAGATGCTAAAATCAACAATTCCGGCATTTACACGGGCATTGGCGCTTCCGCCCAAAGCAAAAAAGATAAGATAATTATCGTTGAACCCTACCAAGGTTATCCCGCAGACAAAGCTGGGCTAAAAGCCGGCGATGAAATTATAAAAATTGGAGATGTTACAATTGCAGATTTGGAGGACGATGCGGGAGAATTACTGAAGGGCGCGCCAGGTTCAAAAGTTAATATAACCTATAAAAGACAAGGAAAAACAGCTACGGCGACTATTACAAGAGATGCCGTTGAAATTAAAGCGGTTCCTTTTTATAAATTGATAAATAATGATATTGGCTATATTGTTTTGAGCCAATTCAACGGCAGAACAACTTTTGAAACCAAAGCCGCTTTGGTGGATTTAAAATCGCAGGGCGCCAAAAAAATCATTTTGGATTTGCGCGGAAATCCCGGCGGACTTTTAAATGAAGCCATAAACGTGGTAAACCTTTTTGTGGAAAAAGACGAAGTAATCACAACCACAAAATCCGTAATCGAAAAGTATAACCAAACTTATAAAACCAAAAATGAGCCCGTTGATACTGAAATTCCGTTGGTGGTTTTGGTTAACGGCAGAAGCGCTTCTGCCAGCGAAATTGTTTCCGGCGGGTTGCAGGATTTGGATCGAGCCGTGATTGTTGGCGCGCGCAGTTTTGGGAAAGGACTGGTTCAACGTCCAAAAAAATTGACTTACGGAACGCAGTTGAAAGTAACCATTTCGCGCTATTACACACCCAGTGGCCGTTGCATTCAAGCTTTGGATTATTGGCACCGCGATGAAAACGGCGATCCCGTTCGGAAAGATGCAAAGGAATACAACGCTTTTAAAACCAAGGGCGGAAGAACGGTTTATGACGGTGGTGGAATTTTGCCCGATGTACAATTGGAGTCCGCTGTTTTCAGCCCGATTACAACCGCTTTGTTAAAGGACAACGCCATTTTTGATTACGCCACAAAATATTATTACAGCCACCAAATGGCGGATTGGAAAAACTTTAAATTCGGGGAAGCGGATTTTCAGGATTTTCTGAAGTTTTTAAAAGATAACAATTTTGAATACGAAACCGAAACAGAAAAGAAGTTTGCTGAAGGTTTAAAAATCTCTGAAGATGACGATATGAGCAAAGATATTTCGGCGAGTTACAATCAACTTATGGCGGCAATTGATTCTGCAAAAGACAAGGCAATTGTTGACAAAAAAGTGGAAATAGAATCGTTGTTGATGGACGAAATTTTAAAGCGTTATTTTTATCGCGAAGGTTTGTATAATTATCAAATTGAACACAATCTCGAGATTTTAGAGGCGGTTGCTGTATTGAATGATGCTGGGCGGTATAATAAGATTTTGAAATGAAAATGACATTTAAATTAACTAACCTATTTTTTATTTTATTTATTTCTATGTCATTTTATGGTCAAAATACGATTGAAAAAACTATTCATTTTGACAAAAATTCCTATAAACTCGATAATATAGATTTAATAGAAATTTCTAAAATTGCTAAACTTTTAGATTCACCCGATTTTTCTTTTCTTAAAATCTTTGCATATTCAACAATATCAGGAACTGAAAATTATAATTTTGAGTTATCAAAAAAAAGGGCTTTTTCTGTTTTCAATGAAATTGAAAAGTTAAATTCTATAGATAAATCTAAGTTTTATATGACTTGGATTGGTGAATCAGACGACACATACGATTTGCATTACAATGATGCGCATTCACAGCAAAGTTGTGTAGATATTATAGTTTACCTTGAATCCAATAAATAATGCAATCCTTCCTAACCTTCTTCGAAACAATGCCCGTTTGGATGAAAGCCGGTTGGGTGTTTTTTGTCCTCACTATTTTCTGGATTTTTGAAGGGTATTACAAACTCGTTTTTACAAAATACAACAAATGGCGACACGCAAAAACCAACTTGATTTTGCTGGCTTTTGTAATGTTGATAAACGTAGTTTTCGGAATTGCAACCGTGGGTGTTTTTCTTTGGTTAAACAATTCGAATTTTGGTTTACTTCAACTTTTTGAGGCGCCGGTTTGGTTGAAATTGCTGCTTTCAATTATGATTTTGGATTTGATTGCGCAATATTTTGTGCATTATCTGCTTCACAAAGTAAAGTGGATGTGGCGGCTGCACACCGTACACCATTCCGATAAAAATGTGGATGTAACCACGGGCACGCGCCATCATCCTTTCGACTTTATTATTCGGGAAACTTTTGCTTTGATTGCCGTTGTAATTATGGGAATGCCGATTGCTTTTTATCTATTTTATAGAATTTTAAGTGTGCTTTTTACCTATTTCACACACGCAAATATTTCGCTTCCGAAGCAATTGGACAAAGTGCTCAGCTACATTATCGTTACTCCAAACATGCACAAATTCCACCATCATTTTCAAATGCCGTGGACGGACAGTAATTTTGGAAATATGCTTTCAATTTGGGATCGATTGTTTGGCACGTTTGTCTACGGAAAAACTTCGGAAATTAAATATGGTTTGGACATTGCTGACCATCGCAATGATGAAGATATTTTACAACAATTACAGCTTCCTTTCGATAAATCCATTCATTATAAAAAGTGACTTTAACACTATCACAGTTTAGTTAACATAAAGTTAACCGCCTGTTTATCAATGGTGTTGTATCTTAGCGTTTATGGTACAATCAGAAAGAGACGAAAACAAGGAGATTCTAAAAGAATCTGTGGCCTATTTAGAGAACCGGGGTTTTGAACACATTCAGGCCGATGTGGAAGGTTATGAAACTCCAAAATCCTATCACAAAAAAGATAGTGATGTGGTAATTACTCCAGACATAGTAGCAGATCGCGCGGGAATTAAACATTATTTTGAAATCAGTCTAAAATCTGAGAAACCGCGATTGCTAAAATCCAAATGGCAGTTTTTGGATACGTTGACCCGCATGCGGAACCAGCGTTTCAAAATAATTACACGCCGCGGGCATTATAAGTTTACGGATGAAATGCTGAAAGACCTTAATTTGGAAAAGAATCTAATTAAGCTCTAACCATCGCGATGTGCGGAATGCCATCTTCCAAGTAGCGATCGCCATAGGTTTTAAAACCGTGGCTTTCATAAAAAATAACCAAATACACTTGAGCCGATATCTTTATTTTATCGGCTTTATAGTTTGTTTTAATCGCATTTATAGAAGCTTTGGTAATCTCATGGCCGTAACCCAATTTTCGGTAATTTTCGCGCACTAAAACCCTTCCTATGGACGCTTCGTCAAAATAATCGCCTGCTTTAAAGCAGCGGGTGTATGCTACCAATTTACCGTCTTCCCAACCTAAAATATGAAGGGCGCGTTCATCCTTTCCATCAATATCTTGATAAACGCAATCCTGTTCCACTACAAAAACCTCACTTCGCAATTGCAAAAGATCATAAAGTTCCTTCGTGCTCAATTCCTCAAAATTCTTTACTTGAATTTCCATAGCTTCTTTTTAAAAAATCAATCCTGTACAATAATATCTTTTGGGTCGTCTTTTTGGTGTTCCGGTTGAATGGTTACATGGTTTATTCCGAAGTCATGAAAAAGTACTTCTTCCACCTTTGTTAGCACTGCATCAAACTGGGTGAGGGTAACGTCTTCATAAAAATCTACATGCGCCTCTAAATGTGTTTCCTGTTCGTTGAGCTGCCAAATGTGCATATGGTGCACATTTTTTATCTCGGGAATTTTACAAATAGCCTCGCTAATAGTTTCTAAATTTATGTCATCTGGCGTAAAAAGCATCAAAACCTTGAAAGAGCTTTTCAACAAACCGTAGCCCATTATCAATAAATAGAGCGCTATTAAAACCGTCAACAGGCTATCTACCCAAAACCATTCAAAGTATTTCATCAACAAACCGCCAATCAAAACAGCGACCGAAGCGGCCATATCAGTAAACAAATGAAGATATGCCGAACGCATATTCATATTAGTTTTTGAATCTTTAAAAAGCAGCAAAACGCTAAAGCCGTTGAAAACAATGCCTAAAATTGCGAGCCAAATAACCAAGCCGCTTTCAATTGTATGCGGATCCATAAAGCGAAGGATTGCTTCGTAAATAAGATAGATTGCAACCACGATTAAAGTAGCCGAATTCACGAATGCTGCTATTATTTCTGCCCGTTTGTAACCGAAAGTTTTGGTAACCGAAGCGTCTTTTTTTGAATATCTGTCGGCAATGTAACTTACAATCAGTGAAAGCACATCGCTGAAATTGTGAAGCGCATCGGATAGCAGGGATAAACTTCCAGAAATCAAGCCACCAATTACTTGGGCAACGGTGATTCCAATATTTAAAAGAATGGAAAGCAACAGTTTTCTTCCTTTCAAATCTGGGTGGGAATGCCCATGCGAATCGTTGTGGGAATGTGCGTGGTTATGCGCCATTTTATTAGATTATGAACAGGCTATTTTTTCAACGCGGTTTTGGTGACGGCCGCCTTCAAATTCTGTTTTTAGAAAAGTTTTTACCATTTCAACAGCTTGTGGTTTGCTGGTGAATCGGGCTGGAATGCTCAAAATATTGGCATCGTTGTGTTGACGCGCCAATTCGGTAATTTCTTTAGTCCAGCAAAGTGCGGAACGTACTTTTTGATGTTTATTTGCGGTCATATTTGCTCCGTTTCCACTTCCGCAGATTATGATTCCTAAATCTACATTTCCGTTTTCAACATCTGCCGCAACGGGATGTACAAAATCTGGATAATCAACGCTTGCTTCAGAGTCAGTTCCATGGTTAATAACCGTATGACCTTCTTTTTCAAGAAAGGAAATAATTTCAAATTTATATTCTGTACCTGCGTGGTCGTTGCCGATGGAGATTTTCATAACTATATTTTTTTCAAAGATAAAACATCGGCTTTTTATTTAAGTAGAAATAGAATTTTAATTATACCAAGGTTTCTGTTCAATAATAATTGATTTTCAATTGATAACGATTTCTTAACGATGCCTTTATAGTTTGGTTAACAACATTGTTGATATTTGTTTGCGGAATTACGACAAGTAAAATTGCAAGTGTAAAGAATATTTACAATAGGTTTTAAATTTGCAGAACACCAAAAATTTAAGTCATTTTTTGCTTGCTATTTGTGAGCACAATTTCTTCCCTTTCAAACAAAAATTTTAGAAAAACTTATCAATTATAGGTTGTGAAATTATGTTGTTCACAGTTGTTCATTATTCATGCTATTACATTATTTGAAAGGCATTTAAATCATAAATATATGTTAATAACCTATTATTAAAAAACAATAAATTGATTTCAAAACAAAACTTCAAAAAGTTATTGTACATATTAACATCCTATAATAATCACCATTTTTTATTTTAAAATTTCAAAAAAAAGAAATGATGTATAAATAGATGTTGATAACAATAAAAAAAGGAAACAGGAGCCAAGATTATAGAGCCAAGACTTTTAAAATTTAATTTGAATAATAGTTTTGTCTTGAATCTTGGTTCTTATGTCTTGATTCAACTTTTTAAACTATTTTCAAATTAGATGGATGATCCAGATTTTTAATAATTTCTTCCGCTTCTTCAATGTCTTCAATATGAACTTTAAGCTGAATACCGCCAAAAGCGTTGGAATAAAAAGGAAAAACGCTAATCATCGTTTCATTTTGAAAAAAATAACGTAGTTCCTCTTGATCAAACAAAAGCTGAAGCACCGCATATTCCGCAGGATATTGAAAAATAGCAATTGTTTTAAAGTGCTTCATTTTAGACTTTTATAAAAATTCAGTGAGCTTTCCTAAGGTACTAAATCTTTCCTAATGTAAACACGTCATTCTTTGAGAAGTAGTACTTTTACGCTAATTACAAAAACAACTATGCCAAAACACAAAAGAAAAAAGAAAAACAATAAAATTGAAAATCTTTCCCAAACTATTTTAAACATTCTTCGGAAAGATCATTCACAAGCTTTCAACTACAAACAAATTGCCTCAAAACTACAACTGGACGACCCCAGCAGTAGAAATCAAATAGTAAAAAAACTAAAGGATCTGCAAGGGAAAGGGACGATTCAGGAAATTGAGCGCGGCAAATATATACTTACCCCTTCACAAAATTATTACACCGGAAAAGTAGATATAGCGGGCCGTGGCCAAGGTTATATTATCGTTGAGGATTTAGAGGATGATATTTATGTGAAAAGCAAAAACCTAAACAAAGCCTTAAACGGCGATATTGTTGAAGTGTATGTTTTTAAGCGTAAAAAAGGCGGAAAGACCGAAGGTGAAGTAACAAAGATTATAGAAAGAAAACGAACCGAATTCGTCGGTACCATTCAAGTGCAGGAAAATTTCGCCTTTGTGGACGTTACCGATTATAAAATGTACACAGATATTTTTGTTCCGAAGAATAAAATAAACGGTGCAAAAAATGGTGAAAAAGTATTGGTAGCAATGGAAGATTGGCCAGAAAAAGCTGATTCTCCGTTTGGAAGCGTTATTAAAGTTCTCGGAATGCCCGGCGAACATAATACTGAAATTCACTCCATTTTGGCTCAATACGGACTTCCGTATGAATTTCCACAGGAAGTAGAGGATTTTGCCAATAAAATTGATACTTCAATAAAAGCTTCGGAAATTAAAAAACGCCGCGATATGCGCGATGTTTTGACTTTTACGATAGATCCAAAAGATGCAAAGGATTTTGATGATGCGCTTTCCTTTGAAAAAATGGAGAATGGAAATTACGAAATAGGAATCCATATTGCAGACGTTTCACATTATGTAACTCCAGGAAATGAGTTGGACGATGAAGCTTACGAGCGTGCAACCTCAGTCTATTTGGTAGATAGAGTAGTGCCGATGCTTCCTGAAATTCTTTCAAACAACGCTTGTTCCCTTCGGCCAAATGAAGAAAAATATACTTTTTCTGCAGTTTTTGAAATGAACCAAAAAGCTGAAGTTGTAAAAAAGTGGTTCGGAAGAACGGTAACTTACAGTGATGCCCGTTTCGCGTATGAAGAAGCGCAGCATATTATAGAAACGAATGTCACTTCGAGCGCAGTCGAGAAGTCTTTGAACCTTGAAATTCCTTCAAACATTTCCATTACAGACAAAGAATACACTGTAAAACCTGAAATAGCAGCCGCAATTCTGGAAATGGACCGTTTGGCAAAAACTTTGCGAACAAAACGTATGCGTGCCGGTGCTATTTCTTTCGATAAAGTGGAAGTGAAATTCATTTTAGATGAAAACAGCAATCCGGAAGGAGTTTATTTCAAGGAAAGTAAAGATGCGAACAAACTGATTGAGGAATTTATGCTTTTGGCAAACAGAAGTGTGGCTGAATTTATAGGAAAACAGGAGCCTAAAAAGACGTTTGTCTATCGCGTTCACGACGAACCGGATGATGAAAAGATTGCAGCTTTGGAAAATATAATCAAGCGTTTCGGTTATAAACTGAACACCAAAGACCGCCATTCCACAGCCCAATCAATGAACAAGTTATTAAAAGATGTTCAAGGAAAAAAAGAACAAAATTTGATTGATACGCTTGCCATCAGAAGTATGAGTAAAGCAATGTACACAACGCATAACATTGGCCATTACGGTTTGGCTTTCGATTATTATACACATTTCACTTCACCAATTCGTCGTTATCCCGATGTGATGGTTCACAGACTTCTTCAGCATTATTTGGACGGTGGAAAATCTGCAAAAGAAGAAGAATACGAAGAAAAATGTGGTCACAGTAGCGACATGGAAAATCTTGCAACAAACGCAGAGCGCGATAGCATAAAATATATGCAAGTGAAGTATATGCAGGACCACAAAGACGAAGATTTTTTGGGTGTAATTTCTGGAGTAACCGAATGGGGAATTTATGTGGAAATTATGCAGAATAAATGTGAAGGAATGGTTCGTTTGCAGGATTTAAGCGATGATCGTTACGAATTTGACAGGGAAGAATTTGCAGTAATTGGTCAGCGTACAAAAAATGTTTACCGTCTTGGTGATGAAGTTTATGTGAAAGTGAAGAATGCAGATTTAGTGAAAAAACACCTTGATTTTACTATGCTTGGTCACCGAAAGGATTATAAAAACTAAAAATTTAAACAGATGAAAAATCTAATTTTTATTTCAATACTTTGTGTGTCAGCTATTTCTTTTTCGCAACAAACAACTGAGATTGGTGATTTTAGTGAATTGAAAGTCTACGACCTTATTACAGTAAAACTGGTTCCATCCGATGAAAATAAAGTTGTTGTGGAAGGAGAGAATACTGAATTCGTAAAAACAATAAATGACAACGGCGTATTAAAAATACGGATGGAACTTGAAGAACGTTTTGATGGTAGCGCAACTACAGTTACCGTTTATTTTAAAAACGTTTCAATTCTTGATGCGAATGAAGGTGCTGAAATAAATTCTGAAGAAGAAATAAAAGAAACTTCTTTGGAACTTAAGACACAAGAAGGCGGGAAAATAAATGTTGCGGTCGCCACTGAAAATCTTGATATTAAATCTGTTTCAGGAGGTGTTATAAAAGCTAAAGGAACTACTAAAAAACAGGATATAAGTATTAATTCTGGTGGAGTTTATGAAGCAAAGGATCTAATTTCTTCCGAAGCCTTTGTTAATGTAACTGCCGGTGGGTCTGCAACTATTTTTACTACCGAAAAAGTTGAAGCTAAAGTTACCGCAGGAGGATATATCACTGTTTATGGAAATCCAAAAGATGTAAAGAAAAAGAAACTGGCGGGCGGAAAAATTGAAATAATAGAAGGTAAAAATTAAAATTTTACCGTTATTGGGCAAAAGTAATTTGTATTTTTACCTACTATGTTTGACGGTTTACTCTACGCAGCATTTTACGGATTTTTGTTGGCTTTCGCAGTTGGCCCAGTGTTTTTCACTTTAATTGAAACTGCAATAACCAAAGGAATTAAAGCCGCAATATTTTTTGACCTCGGAGCGCTTTTTGCTGATGTAATATTCATCTTAATAGCTTTTTTCAGTACCAACAGAATTCTCGAAAAAGTAAAACACGATCCTGGCCTGCTCATTTTTGGAGGAGCTATACTTATTGCTTACGGTATTATTTCATACATACGCACCAATAAATCCATTTTCAAAATTGTTCGTGAACATTATGCCGTAAAAGTGAAGAAAAACCTCGGCGGCTTGTTCTTAAAAGGCTTCCTTTTGAATTTTGTAAACTTCGGAGTTTTGGCAGGCTGGATAGGAACTTTAATAATGGCTAATGCGCTAACTACTTCGGACAATGGCGTGCTTCTTTTCATTGCAACCGTTTTGGCGACCTTCTTTCTCACAGATCTTTTAAAAATGCTTTTGGCAAAAAGATTGAAAAATAAAATGACCCCGCGTTTTATTTTCAAAACAAAAAAGTGGGTAAGTATTTTAATTTTAGGGTTCGGTGTTTTGTTACTAATCCAAGGTATTTTTCCAAAAGGAGTAGAAGCACAACTTGATAGAATTCCTGGGCAACAACATTTAGAGGAAAGTCCCATTCCGCCAGTCGATGGCTCTTTAAAAACCCCGCCCAAAGAAAATGAAAATGTTCCAAAAATAATGCCTGTTGAAAAATAAATTAGGAAAAAAAGGGGCGTAATTTCAATTGAATAAAAAAACCTCCAACTAATGTTGAAGGTTTTAAGAGGTATCGAGCGGATTCGAACCGCTGTAGCAGCTTTTGCAGAGCTGAGCCTAGCCACTCGGCCACGATACCCTTTAGGGTTGCAAATGTAAAAAAATTAAACTTAAAATACCTACTTAAAAAACAAATTACCTTTTCTGTTGCAGGGTAACGCTAACTTCGGCAACATCACCACCAATTGGAGGGTTGCGTTTGGCAACGGTGACTTTTACTTCGTCAACCATTTCAATCTTTAATAAAATTGAATCGATAATACGCTTTGCAACGTGTTCCAAAAGCTTGGCGCGCATCGCCATTTCTTCTCTCACAATTTTTTGAAGCATTACATAATCAACGGTATCTGCGAGTTCGTCGGTTTCCGAGGCGTTTTGCAAATCTGCCTTTACAGAAAGGTTCACCAAATAATCGGAACCTATTTGTCCTTCCTCAATCAAACAACCATGAAAAGCGTAAATCTTTATATTTTTTAAACGAATGGTGCCCATAAAAATAATTTTAGCAAATATATGTTAGAATGTCCGGTTGAGCGCAGTCGAAACCTTTTTTTGGAAGATAGCTTTTTCAGTTAATTGGTTACCTTTGCACTTCATAAAAAATATTTATATGAGTAACGAAGCCGCGCCGCTGAATTTTATTGAACACATAATAGAAGAAGATCTCACAAAAGGATATAAAAAAGAGCAATTATGTTTCCGTTTTCCGCCTGAGCCCAACGGCTATCTTCACATTGGCCATGCCTCTTCAATATGTTTGAATTTCGGATTGGGAGAAAGATATAATGCGCCAGTAAATCTTCGTTTTGACGATACGAATCCTGCAAAGGAAGAACAGGAATTTGTGGACGCTATAAAACGTGATATTTCTTGGTTGGGCTATGAATGGGCTACGGAATGCTATGCTTCTGATTATTTTCAGCAGTTGTATGATTGGGCCATTCAAATGGTGAAGGACGGAAAAGCGTATGTAGATTCACAAACTTCGGAAGCCATTGCGGAACAAAAGGGAACGCCGAATTCTCCCGGAAAACCAAGTCCTTTCAGAAATCGTTCCGTTGAGGAAAATTTGGATTTACTCGAAAAGATGAAAAATGGTGAAACCAAAGAAGGTGAGCACGTGCTTCGGGCAAAAATAAATATGGAATCCCCAAATATGTTGATGCGCGACCCGGTTATGTACCGAACCATCAACAAACATCATCACCGTACGGGAACGGATTGGAAAATATTCCCAATGTACGATTGGACCCACGGAGAAAGCGATTATATTGAGCAAGTATCGCATTCCTTCTGTACGCTTGAATTTTTGCCACACAGAGAGCTTTACGATTGGTTTTTGGATCAAGTGTACGATTCCAATAAATTACGCCCTAAACAGCGCGAATTTGCCCGTAGAAATTTAAGTCATACCGTGGTTAGCAAACGAAAACTTGCCCAATTGGTGAGTAGCGGTGTTGTTACAGGCTGGGATGACCCACGGATGCCCACAATTTCTGGTCTGCGCCGAAGAGGTTACACCCCGGAATCGATTAAAAACTTTGCAGACAGCATTGGCGTAGGAAAACGTGAAAATTTAATTGATGTGTCGCATTTGGAATTCAACGTTCGCGAAGATCTCAACAAAAAAGCACCGCGAATTATGGTGGTTTTAGATCCTGTGAAATTGATAATAGACAATTATCCCGAAGGAAAAACGGAAATGCTCGAGGCTGAAAATAACCAAGAAGACGAAAGCGCTGGTAACCGGGAAGTTCCTTTTTCAAAAGAACTTTATATTGAAAAAGAAGATTTTCTTGAATCTGCAAACAACAAATTTTTCAGATTGACTCTTGGGAAGGAAGTTCGTTTAAAAAACGCTTACATCATTAAAGGTGAAAGCGTAGTAAAGGATTCTGAAGAAAATATTACTGAAATCCATTGCACGTATGATCCTGACAGCAAAAGCGGAAGCGGTTCTGAAGCATCTTTACGAAAAGTAAAAGGAACGCTTCATTGGGTTTCCGCAAAGCACGCGTTGCCTGTTGAGGTTCGTCTTTATGACCGTCTTTTCACCGAGGCCTCGCCCGATACCAATAAAGAAAAGGATTTTATGGAGTTTATAAATCCAAATTCTTTGGAAGTAATAACAGCTTATGCCGAACCAAGTGTAAATAATGTAAAAGCGGAAGATAAGTTCCAGTTTCAACGATTGGGTTATTTTGTGGTTGATAGGGATTCGACTTCGGAAAAATTGATTTTTAACCGAACCGTTCCTTTGCGGGATTCTTGGGCCAAATTAGCAGAATAATTAACGTTTTAATTAAAATATAATCTCTTTTTTAAGAGAATTTGGCTAAAATATCTTCTTTTTAAGACAAATTTATAGATTGAAAATTAACTATTAACCGGTTGTTAACAGCAAACGGAAATGCCGTTTCCTATCTTTGATATTATTAACAAATAAAACAAAAAAACAATGGCATCAAATACAGGTCAAACACTTATCGCATTATTAACCGGAGCCGCTATTGGAGCGGGATTGGGAATACTTTATGCGCCAGACAAAGGTTCAAAAACTAGAGATAAACTTAGCAAAGAAGCTAAGAAAGCCCAAAAAAAATTAAACAAGCAAATTCAGGAAACTAGCCATACGCTAAGTGAAAAAGCGCAGCAAGCTAAATATAGTTTTGAGCAAAAATTGAATGATACTTTGTCTTCTGCAAGTTATAAAGCTGATGATATTTTAGTAGCTATGGAAGATAAATTGGAAGCTTTAAGAAGACAAAACGCCAAGCTTCAAATTGATTCAAAAGTTGACAAAGCAAAAGCGACAGCCAAAAAAGTAACAGCATAATATGGCATTTAAAGGTCTAACAGACAGCCTGCATAAGGTAACAGACAGAATAGAAGATTATGGTTTGAGCATGGCGGAGTATTACAAACTTCGCCTGTTTAAATCTGTAATGAAAGGGGGCATTTCCCTTGTAAATCTTTTGGTTTACGGCAGTCTGTTTCTTTTTGTTCTGCTTTTTCTATCTCTTGGCGCAGCATTTTGGCTGGCTACTTTTTTTGAAAACGTTTACGCTGGCTTTTTGTTGATTGGTGCTTTCTATGGAATTATTTTAATCTTCATGTTTATCTTCGGAAGAAAAATTATAGAGCGAAAAATGCTTCATAAATTCTCTGGAGTATTATATGATGAAGACGATTTGGATCCAAAAGCTTTAGCCGAAGAAGAGATAGTAGAATATCAAAAAACCCTTGAAGATGAGGCTATCCGAAAAGCAGATATTTCAAAATAACATTTATGAAGCGATACACTACTTTTGACGAAATAGACCGCGATTTAAAATACCTACGTTTAAAATCCCAGATTGATCTTGAAGAGGTGAAATTAGGATTGAACGAAAGCAAACAAACCATAAGCGAGACTTTTTCCCCAATAAATATGATAGCAGGCACAGTGGGAGCGATTATAAAAAAGGCCTTTGTCTTAAAAGTAGTTGATAAATTAATAGGCATAAAACCTGTGAAAAAGAAAGATTACGAAGATGACGAACATCTTTAAAGATTGTTTAAACTTCGATTGATTGAAAAAGAAAGCCCTCCTAAAATTTTAGGAGGGCTTTCTTTTAAATACGTAGAAATTAATAATTCAAATCTTCACCTTCTTCTGCTCTTGGTGGCGCTTGGCGTTTCGGCTTCTTTTTTGGCACAATCCCTTTTTCAATATTTTTCTTTTTCATCTCTTCGCCAATTTGGTTGCTCGCTACAAAGGAAGCAATCATATTGTTAAGCATATCGCTACCGGCCTGTGGTGAATTTGGTAAAAGAATAAGGTTAGTATTGGTTGCCTCACCAATGGATTGCAACGTATCATAATGTTGTGTAACCACAATCAATGCAGAAGCTTCCTGCGAATTGATACCCACATTATTCAAAACATCAACACTTTCTTCCAAACCGCGTGCAATTTCACGACGCTGATCCGCAATACCCTGCCCTTGCAAACGCTTGCTTTCTGCTTCTGCTCTTGCTTTAGCCACAATTTTTATACGTTCTGCTTCAGCTTCAAATTCAGCAGCTACTTTTTCACGTTCCGCAGCGTTTATTCGGTTCATCGCTGCTTTTACCTGTATGTCCGGGTCAATATCTGTAACAAGAGTTTTGATAATATCATAACCATAGGTGCTCATCGCTTCGTTTAATTCTGCTTTTACGGCTATTGCCACGTCATCTTTTCTTTCAAAAACATCATCGAGTTTCATTTTTGGAACTTCGGCACGAACAACGTCGAAAACGTAGGAAGTAACCTGATCGTGCGGGTTTTGAAGCTTATAAAAAGCATCATAAACCTTCTGCTCCAACACTTGAAACTGTACAGAAATTTTCAATCTAACAAAAACGTCATCCTTTGTTTTTGTTTCAACAATTACATCCAACTGTTGGATTTTCAAATTTATACGGCCTGCAATCCTATCTACCAAAGGAATTTTTAACTGCAATCCAGAATGTCTTATACTTTGAAACTTTCCAAAGCGTTCTACTATTGCAGCGGTTTGTTGCTTTACTGTAAAAAATCCTGCCAATAGAATAAAAAAGCCAACAACTAGTAGTGGCACAAAAATAAACCCACCCATAATTTTTAAATATTTATGATTAAACGTTGTGGAAGATACAAAAAATAAAACCTATTTTCACGCCCTCAAAATATCCCCGACTATGAATTTTAAACAGTTAATCTTTGTTTCCTTTTGTCTTTTATTTTTTCAGCAAACTTTTTCACAACGTAACTATAACGACTATAATTTTTTAGGAATTCAGGGTGGAATAACACTTTTCGATATACAAACCGATGATTTGGTGACCCAACAGCAAACAGGTTTTACAGCTGGTTTTACAACCCGTGGCGCTTTCAGAAACGACTTTGACCTTATTTATGGATTAAATTTTCAAAGTTCTTCAGTGGGCGTGGAAGGAAGCAATTTCTTGGGGACAGACACCCAGAATATTAGTTACACAATTCAAGGTGCACAGATTAATTTTTTGGGAAGTTATAATATTGTTGTGAAGCATTTGAGCGTTGAGTTCGGTCCAATTTTCGATGTTAACGGAAAGATGAAACTTGACAATGATAAATATGAAGACTATATTTTATCCGGCTATAGTACTATTACAGCTAAAGATATACAGGAAATTTCCCGATTCAACGTTCGGCTTGCTGGCGGGCTAACTGCGGGCTTGGAACATTTCCGAATTAGCGCGCAGTATCAATATGGTGTTACAAATATGTTGAGTAAATTGAATGACAGAGGCTTAGAAAATAAAGATTTTAAAGGAAATAGTTCCACCATTGTTGTGATGGGCGTGATATACTTTTAACCCATAAAATCTATTGCTTTTTCAATTCGGGAAATGCTTTCCTTTTTTCCTAAAATTGAAAGAATATCAAACACATCGGGACCTTTCATTTCACCAACCAGTGCCAAACGTAGTGGCATCATCACTTTTCCGAAGCCTATATTTTCTGAAGTAATCCAGCCTTTCACTTTTTCCGAAAGGTTTCCTGCTGAAAAGTCTTCCGAAGTATTTAGGATAGAAACCACTATTTGAAGAAATTCCGGTGTTTCGGCTTTAAATGCTTTTTCTGTAGCTTTTGTGTCATATGTTTTTGGTGCTTCAAAAAAGAAACTTCCCTGTTCCCATAGATCAGTTACGAAGGTTGCTCTTTCTTTTAAAAGTGAAACAATTTTTGTCAGGTTGAGCGCAGTCGAAACCTTTTTTGCTTCCAAAAATTCTCCAAACTCTCCTGCAAGTTTCACATCATCAACAGTTTGCAAATACTGATGCTGAAACCATTTAGTTTTTTCGGGATCGAATTTTGCTCCTGCTTTATGAACTCTTTCCAATTCAAAAGCGGAAATCAATTCTTCCAAACTGAAAATTTCCTGCTCCGTTCCGGGGTTCCAGCCTAAAAAGGCGAGCATATTTACAACGGCTTCGGGCAGATAACCATCTTCGCGATAGCCTGAGAAAAGATCTCCTTCAGCAGTTTTCCATTCCAAAGGAAAAACAGGGAAGCCCATTTTATCGCCATCGCGTTTGCTGAGTTTTCCGTTGCCCGTTGGCTTTAAAATTAACGGTAAATGCGCAAATTGTGGTGCATTCCAGCCAAAAGCACGATACAACAAAACGTGAAGCGCCAATGACGGCAACCATTCCTCGCCACGAATAACGTGTGTAATTTTCATTAAATGGTCGTCCACAATATTTGCCAAATGGTAGGTTGGCATTCCATCACTTTTGAATAGAACCTTATCGTCGAGAATGTTGGTTTCCACCTGCATCTCGCCGCGAATAATATCATTTAAATGAAGAGTTTCATCTTCGGGCGTTTTAAAACGAATAACATATTCTTCACCATTGGCTATTTTCTGCTGCGTTTCTTCCTCAGAAAAAACCAACGAATTTTTCAGTTTTAAACGGTTGTGCCAATTGTAAATAAAGGTTTTCCCTTTTGCTTCGTGATCTTTTCTATGTGCGTCAAGTTCTTCAGCGGTATCGAAAGCGTAATATGCATTTCCAGATTCAATCAGCGCATCTGCATATTGTCTGTAAAGCTCTTTTCGTTCGCTTTGGCGGTATGGTCCGCAATTCGCTTCTTTTCTCGGACCTTCATCGTAGGGAATATTCAACCAATTCAAAGCTTCAATAATATATGCCTCGGCGCCTTCCACATAACGGTTTTGGTCGGTATCCTCTATTCGCAGTAGAAAATCGCCGCCGTGTTTTTTTGCGAATAGATAATTAAACAAAGCGGTGCGACCACCACCAATATGTAAAGGCCCTGTTGGGCTAGGGGCAAAACGAACCCGAACTTTTTGAGACATAATCTGCATTCTTTTTATGAATGGGCAAAGTTACAATTTAGAAGCCGCATTTTAAAGTTATTGCACAGAGTGGTTTTTTCTTTTTTTGGAGCAATATTTGCGGCGTGGTCAGCACAAAATAATATTGTATTTTAGAAGTTTTGAATAAAGGGAAAAACAACTATGAGCACTTTTAACATCATCCAGCAAAAACTGGAGGAGTTTATAAAGAAATACTACACCAATGAGCTTATAAAAGGAGCAATCCTTTTTTTCGCCATTGGGCTTCTGTATTTGTTGATAACGCTGCTCGTAGAGTATTTTCTGTGGTTAAATCCATTGGGAAGACGTATTCTTTTTTGGGCTTTTGTTTTTGTTGAATTGGCTTTGTTTATTCGGTTTATTGCCTTTCCGCTTGCGAAACTTTTCAAACTTCAAAAGGGAATTAATTATGAAGAAGCTTCAAAAATAATCGGGAACCATTTTCCTCAGGTAAATGATAAATTGCTGAATGTAATTCAGCTAAACCAAAACCAGCGCGAAAGTGAATTGCTCGCAGCGAGCATTGACCAAAAAGCTACGGAATTGCAACCAATTCCTTTTAAAAGTGCCGTAAATTTTAAAAAGAACGCCAAATATTTAAAATACGCGGCTATTCCGGTTTTGGTGTTTTTACTTTTCAGTGTTTTGGGCGGAATGGATATTTTTTCCAGCAGCTACAAACGTGTGGTCCATTACGACACTGCATTTGAACCGCCCGCGCCCTTTTCTTTTATAGTAATGAACGACGATTTGAATGCGGTTGAAAACAAACCATTCAGCTTAAAAATTAGAACTGAGGGCACGGCAATTCCCGAAAACGCGAGCATCAATTATAATGGTGAAACCTATTATCTGCAGCAGACCGCGCCAGGTTTGTTTGAATATACGTTTCAACAACCTGTAGAATCCATCGATTTCAACTTAAAGGCAAATAAGGTGATTTCTCGGGAATATACGTTGGATGTTGTAAAAACCCCTTCATTGCTCAATTTTGAAATGGTCTTGGATTATCCTTCCTATACAGGAAAAAGAGACGAAACCTTGAAAAGTACAGGAAACGCTACTATTCCAGAAGGAACAAGAGTAAAATGGAACGTTGCGACGAAAAACACAAAAACTGTTACATTAAAAGCCGCGGATACTTCTTTTTCATTTGCTTCAAAAGGCGAAAATTTCAATTTTGAAAAAGGAGTTTATAATAAATTTGATTACGCCATCACAACTTCCAACGAGAAATTGAAGGATTATGAAAACCTTGCATTCACGCTGAATGTGGTGAAAGATCAATTCCCAGAAATTGAAGTGCAGTCAAAACAGGACAGCACAAACACGCAAAGGGTTTTCTTTTTGGGCCAAATCTCGGACGATTATGGACTTACAAAACTTCGATTGGTATATTTTCCCGAAGGTGATGAAAAGCAGGCTAAAACACAGGCTTTGCCATTGAATAAGACCAATTTTGACCAATTTACCTATATGTTTCCCGGAAACCTTCTTTTGGATGAAGGCGTTTCGTATGAATATTATTTTGAGGTTTTTGACAACGATGCAATTCACAATTATAAATCTTCGAAATCGGGAATATATTCCTTCAGAAAATTAACAAAGAATGAATTAGAGGATGAACAACTGCAAAATCAGCAAAATGCTATTAAAGGGTTAGATAAATCGTTGGAAGAATTAAAAGACCGAAAGCAAACTTTGGAAGAACTTTCGCGAACCCAAAAAGAGAAGAACGAGCTTAATTACAACGATAAAAAGAAACTGGAAAACTTCATTCAGCGGCAGCAAAAGCAGGAAGAAATGATGAAGAACTTTTCAAAGGAAATGAAAGAGGAGCTTGAAAACTTCCAGCCTGAAAACACAGAAAAAGATCCTTTTAAGGAAGAACTTGAAAAGCGATTGGATGAAAACGAAGAGCGTTTAAAGGAAAACGAGAAATTGCTTGACGAACTTGAAAAATTACAGGATAAAATTGAAAAGGAAGAGTTGACTGAAAAACTGGAAAAGCTTTCTAAACAAAACAAAAATCAAGAGAAAAATCTTGAGCAATTGCTGGAACTGACCAAGAGATATTACGTAGAAAAGAAAGCTGAAAAGCTGGCTGAGGAATTATTTGAATTAGGCGAGGAACAAGAGGAATTGGCGGACAAACCCGAAAATGAAAATACAAAGGAAGAACAAGAAAAGCTAAATGAAAAGTTTGAAGAATATAAAAAACAAATGGACGATCTCCAAAAGGAAAACGAAGGTTTAAAAAAGCCAATGGATATTCCAGAGGATAAACCAACGGAGCAACAGATTGACGATGAACAAGATAAGGCAACAGATAAATTACAAAAACAAAAAAAGAAAGAGGCTGGGGATAACCAAAAGAAGGCTGGTCAAAAGATGAAGCAGATGAGCAAGAGTATGCAAATGCAAATGCAGTCTGGAAGTATGGAATCTATTGAGGAAGACGTTAAAATGCTAAGACAGATTGTGGATAATCTTGTGGTTTTTTCCTTTCAGCAGGAGGATTTAATGGAGACTTTTAAAAAGATTGAATATGGCAATCCAATTTTTGGAAAGAAATTAAATATTCAAAACGACCTTAAAACGAATTTTGAGCATATAGATGATAGCATATTCGCTTTATCACTTAGGCAACCTTTGATTGGATCTGAAATAAACAATTCACTTACTGAAATTCAGTTTAATATTGATAAGTCTTTAGAACGATTAGCACAAAATGAATCAAGACAAGGTATTGGTAACCAGCAATATACAATTACAGGAGCAAATGATTTAGCCGTTTTGTTGAGTGATATATTAGGAAATATGCAAATGCAAATGTCCATGGCTATGGGTTCTGGATCCGGGAAAGGAAAACCAAGTCCAGGTTCTGGAGGTGGTGAGTTTCAATTACCAGATATTATAGAAAAGCAGGAAGGCCTTGGCGAAAAAATGAAGCAAGGAATGAAGAAGGGAAAAAAAGGTTCCAAAGGAGAGGGCGAAGGCAAAGGCGAGGGAGAAGGCGAAGGAAGTGGTGATGGAAATGGCCAAAATGGTGAAAATGGAAGAGACGGACAAAAGGGAAATGAGAAGGGCGGCGAAAAAGATGGAAATGGAAATAGTGAGGATATAAATGGCGAAATTTTCGAAATATATAAACAGCAACAGGAATTGCGAAATCAACTTCAGGATAGATTAAGCAAGGAAGGCCTAAAAGGAAATGGCGGTAATTTATTAAAGAAAATGGAAGGCATTGAACAGCAGCTTTTAGACAAAGGATTTAATCAGAATACGCTTCAACAAATGCTTAACCTTAAATATGAGTTATTAAAATTAGATAAGGCCGACCTTGAACAAGGACAAGAGAGCAGAAGGGAATCCCGGACTAACAGAAGAGACTTTCAGAACAATTCACGGCTTTCTCCGGAGGATATAAAAAAATACTTCAACACAACCGAGATATTGAACAGAGAGGCTTTACCTTTGCGACAGGATTATAAAAATAAGGTTCAGGAATATTTTAAGGAAAGCAATGATTGAGTTTAATTTTGAAACCGATTTTGAATTAAAAAACCAATCCAAAGTTCAGAAATGGATTGCTGAAACAATAATTTCTGAAGGATATGAATTGGGAGAAATTGTTTACGTTTTTTGTGATGATGATTTTCTTCTTAAATTAAACATAGAGTTTTTAGATCACGACACACTAACAGACATTCTTAGTTTTGATTATGGAGTTGGCAAACAAATAAATGGCGAGATTTATATTTCCATAGAAAGAGTTGCTGAAAACTCCAAAGATTTCAACACCAGATTTGATGATGAATTGCATAGAGTAATGATTCACGGAATACTCCATTTTTGTGGTTATAAAGACAAGAGCGATTCAGAAGAGAAATCTATGCGAAAGAAAGAAGATGAATCTCTTGAAAAATTTGCCCTTCTGCAATAAATGACTAATATATCTTAATTAGTTTATAATAAGTTATTTATTGTAATTTTGCACCCTTAAAATTTTTAAAATAAATAAATGTTCCACGTGGAACAATTAATATAGTTTATGTTTCCAAAAGAATATGATGTAATTGTAGTTGGTGCAGGTCACGCTGGTTCTGAAGCGGCGGCGGCGGCGGCAAACATGGGTTCAAATACCTTATTGGTTACTATGAATTTGCAAACAATTGCACAAATGAGTTGTAATCCAGCGATGGGAGGTATCGCTAAAGGACAAATAGTACGCGAGATTGATGCTATGGGTGGATATAGCGGTATTGTTTCTGACAAGACCGCCATTCAGTTTAAAATGCTCAACAAATCTAAAGGTCCTGCAATGTGGAGCCCTAGAGTGCAGAGCGATAGAATGCGATTTGCTGAAACTTGGAGAATAATGCTGGAACAAACCCCAAATCTGGACTTTTATCAGGAAATGATTTCAGGGATAATTGTTGAAAATGGAAAAATAAGAGGCGTTAAAACTTCGCTTGGATTAGAAATAAAAGGGAAAAGTGTTGTGCTTACAAATGGCACTTTTTTGAATGGCTTAATTCATATTGGTGAAAAGCAATTTGGAGGTGGTCGTGCAGGAGAAAAAGCTTCTACAGGAATTACCCAAGATTTGGTAGAATTAGGGTTTGAATCCGGTAGAATGAAAACCGGAACCCCGCCCCGAGTTGATGGCCGTTCTTTGGACTTTTCAAAAATGATCGAACAACCCGGAGATGAAATACCTGAAAAATTTTCATATTCTGATGAAACAACTCCATTAAAAAATCAAAGATCTTGTCACATGAGCTATACCAGTTTGGAAGTTCATAATATTTTAAGGGAAGGTTTTGATAGGTCGCCAATGTTTAATGGTTCAATCCAAAGTTTGGGTCCGAGATATTGTCCTTCCATTGAAGATAAAATCAATCGATTTGCTGATAAAGACAGACACCAACTTTTTGTAGAGCCCGAAGGGTGGGACACTGTGGAATATTATATTAATGGATTTTCTACTTCCCTTCCTGAAAACATTCAATTTAAAGCTTTGCGACAAGTTGCCGGTTTTGAAAATGTAAAGTTTTTCCGTCCGGGATATGCTATTGAATATGATTATTTTCCGCCAACACAATTGAAGCACACTTTGGAAACTAAATTGGTTTCAGGCTTATATTTTGCTGGACAAATTAATGGTACAACAGGCTATGAAGAAGCAGCTTCACAGGGCTTAATGGCTGGAATTAATGCACATTTAAAAGTTCAAGAAAAAGAAGAATTCATACTTCAACGGAACGAGGCATATATAGGTGTTTTGATTGATGATCTTATTACAAAGGGAACGGAAGAGCCGTATAGAATGTTTACTTCCCGTGCGGAATACAGAACTTTATTACGTCAGGACAATGCAGATTTTAGGTTAACGCCCAAAGCATTTGAAATTGGTTTGGCAAGTGAAAAGCGTATGCGAAAAATGGAGGAGAAGAAAGAAAAGGCAGAAGCTTTTGTTCAATTTTTCAAAGAAACAAGTGTTATTCCGGAAGAGATCAACCCTATTTTTGAAAAACGGGAATCTGCTTTGGTCGATCAAAGCGATAAAATGTTTAAATTCTTTTCGCGTCCTGAAGTTACAATGGAGGATATGAAAACAATTTCTTCGGTAAAAAATTATATTGAGGCTAATGCTTTGGATACTGAAATGATTCAGCAAACTGAAATCCAAGTGAAATATTCTGGGTATATTGAAAAGGAAAAAAATAATGCCGATAAACTAAACAGATTGGAAGGATTAAAAATTCCCGCCTCATTTGACTATTCAAAATTAAAATCCCTTTCCTATGAAGCGCGCGAGAAATTAACAAAAATCAAACCCGCAACCGTCTCACAGGCTTCACGAATTAGCGGAGTTTCTCCAAATGATGTTTCTGTATTGCTAGTCTATATGGGGCGTTAGCTGCATTGTTTCACGTGGAACACTTCTGCTTTGCTCAATGTGGGCACTAAATCCATTTTCACTAAAAATTATAAGTTCGAATTGCAAAACGAAGAAAAAATATATTTATCTACCAAGGATTTCTTGGTTTCTGGTGAATCATTTGAATTAATTTATGATTCAGAATTTGACTTTCTAAAAACCTTTCCACAACCAAATGTGGAAGAACTCTCTAAATATTATGAAAGCCAAGAATACATTTCGCATACCGATGAAAAGCGTGGTTTGTTTTCAAAATTATATCAACTGGTAAAAAAATGGTCTCTTCAAAAAAAAGCTAAACTGATTTTTGATCAAAATAATGGCGTTGGTACTTTGCTCGATATTGGAGCCGGAACTGGCGATTTTTTAAGAATTGCAAAAGAAAAAGGGTGGCAAGTTCAAGGAACGGAGCCAAATAAAAATGCATCAAAATTAGCTTTGGAAAAAGGGATTGAATTAAAACCTTTATTAAATGATTTTGAAGGAAAGCATTTTGATGTTGTTACACTCTGGCATGTTTTAGAGCACATACCAAATTTGGAAGAAACAATTTTAAAATTATCCGCAATGGTAAAACCAAATGGGACTTTAATAATTGCGGTACCAAATTTCAAAAGTTTTGACGCCAACCATTACGGAAAATTTTGGGCAGCTTTTGATGTGCCTCGACACCTTTGGCATTTTTCAAAAGAATCAATTAAAAATCTTTTTGCTGAAAATTTTGAACTTGAAAAAGTTGAACCAATGATTTTTGATTCTTTTTACGTGAGTTTACTTTCTGAGAAATATAAAACAGGAAACAAATTTTCCCTAAAAGCTCTTTGTATAGGTTTAAAATCTAATTTGAAAGCAAAACGTACAAAAGAATATTCTTCACATATTTACTGCTTCAGAAAAGTAAAATAAGCGAATTTTAGCGCGTTTAAGGCGTTTAGCACTAAAAATGAAGCATTGCCCTGGCTGTTTTAAAATTATATGGGAAAACACATTAAAAAGACCATTTTAAAATAGCCTCTTTCTATTTTAATCTATAAACTATAAAAATTGATTATACTAATTCTGGTTTGTGAATTAGTCGAGTTAATTTTATGGAAAGATCCGTAAAAATTATTTTGGCATTTCCATTTCGCTCAATGTGATAGGAAGCATCTTCTAAAGCGGAGTTGATTTCAAAAATATTATTTTGATGGACGAAAGGTGCAAATTTTGGAAGCGAGAAGGATTCATCTTTTGCTTCAAAAAATAAAAGAGTATCTGCGTTGTAATTTTTTAAAAGTGCTTGTCTAAAAACCTCAATACAATAGAAAAGAAATTTTTTTTGCGTTTCTCTTCCCTGCCCGGCAAGTTCATCGCTCCAATCCAATAAATTGTTTATTGCAGCTTTATTCCCTTTTGCCCTAAAAGCAGTTCGCACCCAACTGATAAACCATTTTTCAAAAATTTCATCTTCCCCGGTTTCTTCTAATAATTGAAGGGCTTTGTTATAATCACCTCGCGATCTTCTTGCGGTTTTAAAAGCTAAGGATTCTTTTATTTGATGGTTTTTAACCAAATTATCAGCAATGTCAGTTTCTGAAAGAAGCGGTATTGTCAACTTCTGGCAACGCGAACGGATAGTGGTAATAATTTGTTGTTCTTTTTCAGTCAATAATAGAAGAACGGTTTTATCTGAAGGCTCCTCAATCAATTTAAGGATTTTATTGGCGCATTCGCCGTTCATATTGTCAGCCATCCAAATAATCATCACTTTGTAACCGCCTTCAAATGCTTTGAGGGAAAGCTTTTTCGAAATATTTTCAGCTTCAAATTTGCTAATATTTCCCTGTTTTTTTTCAATGCCAAGACTTTGCAACCATTCAAAAAGGGAAGCATATGGATTGTTCAAAACAAAATTTCGCCATCCTTCGGCATAATTATCCGAAACCGCATTTTTTTTTACATCATCACTCGTGTTTACAGGATAAACGAAGTGCAAATCTGGGTGGATCAATTTTGAAACTTTGTTTTTACACGAAATATAATAAGGGCTTCCTTTTTCATATTGGTTGCACAACAATTCGGAAGCATAGGCAATTGCCAACGGTAATAAACCACTTCCATTAACACCAGAAAACAGCTGAGCGTGCGGAACACGGCCGTTTTCAATAGATTTTAAAAGATGTGATTTTATATGTTGGTGCCCAATTATTTCTGAAAAATCCATTCGCAAATCTACACATTTTTGCTATTTATTCTCTTTGGAAAATTAAACACCTTAATTGGTTTTTGAATAATGAAGGAATACGGTATTAAAAACCAAAAAAGCTATATTTGTCGGATAAAATTATTGTAGATGAAAACCGTAAACGATATAGATTTTAAAGAGAAAAAAGCATTGATTCGCGTAGATTTCAATGTTCCGCTTGATGATAATTTTAATGTAACTGACGACACCCGAATCCGTGCAGCCAAGCCAACTATTTTAAAAATTTTGGAAGACGGTGGCAGCTGTATTTTAATGTCTCACCTTGGAAGGCCTAAAAATAGGGAAGATGAATTTTCTTTGCGGCATATCATTAAATCGTTATCTGATGTTCTTGGGATGCAGGTGAAATTTGTGGATGACTGTATTGGGCCAAAGGTTGCTGAAGCTGTTTCAAACTTAAAGTCAGGTGAAATTCTTTTATTAGAAAATCTACGTTATTACGAAGAGGAAACAAAAGGGGATCGTGATTTTGCTGAGAAATTGTCAAAATTTGGAGATGTTTATGTGAATGACGCCTTTGGTACCGCACACCGTGCACATGCTTCCACTGCCATTATTGCAGACTTTTTTCCTGAGGATAAATGTTTCGGGTTATTGCTCGCTTCCGAAGTGGAAAGCGTTAAAAAAGTTTTGGAAACTAGCGAGAAACCTGTGACGGCAATTATTGGCGGCGCAAAAGTTTCTTCAAAAATTACCATTATAGAGAACATTCTCGACAAAATTGATCACTTGATTATTGGCGGAGGAATGGCTTTCACATTTATAAAAGCGCAAGACGGAAAAATAGGAAGTTCCCTGGTTGAAGACGATAAACAGGAATTGGCGCTAGAAATATTGAAAGAAGCAAAAAAGAAAAACGTTTCGGTCCATTTGCCTGTTGATGCAGTGATTGCCGATAGTTTTTCAGAAACTGCAAACACTCAGGTTTCAGCGGTAAATACAATTCCCGATGGCTGGATGGGGCTTGATGTAGGTCCTGAAACAAACAAGATTTTTGAAGAGGTTTTAGCCGCATCAAAGACTATTTTGTGGAATGGGCCCGTGGGCGTTTTTGAAATGGACAAGTTTGCTGAAGGCACCAAAACTTTGGGGCAAAATATTGCCAAAGCAACCCAAAACGGAGCATTTTCGTTAGTAGGCGGTGGTGATTCCGTAGCAGCGGTTCATAAATTTAACCTCACAAATAAAGTAAGTTACGTTTCCACAGGTGGCGGAGCAATGTTGGAAATGCTTGAGGGAAAAACGCTGCCCGGCATCCAAGCCTTGTTGAAATAATGTTAAATATCAGTAACATAAGCCTTTGAGGTAAAAATTTGCGTATTTTCGCGAAATCTTTATTTTTGATAAAATTTTTTATTTAAAAAGACGTTTGAGTTTTTAGGAAATTTAACTGTCGTCCCTCTATAATTAAAGTATTAATCAGGCGAATTTGCCCTAATCCCCAAATTGCAATAAACAAACTGATGAAACTAAACAAAATCCTCCCCCTTGCACTGTTGTTGGTCTTCAGTATGGGTTTTGCCCAACAAGGCAAAAAGAATAGCAAAAAACTTAACACCAAAAAGGTACAGGTTGTTGACTCCATAAAAGTTTCAAAAATTGCCGAAGAACTGCCCTCTACAGTTATTGCCACTTCTATAAAAGATACTACCATATTTGATTTAAAAGACATGGCCTTGGCCAGAAAAAAGGACAGTCTTTGGTTAAAGGAATTATACAAGTCTGATCTATTTGAAGATATCTATAGCAGTGTAGCAAACCAAGAATATGAAGCTGTTGATTATGATGAACTTCCAACCGAAGTTTTAAAACAGCGTCTTAAAGAACTGGATGCCCGCACCCCTTTTAAAGTTGAATATAATCCATCTTTGGAGAGCGTAATTAAACAATATCTTAAAAACAGAAGAGGTACATTAGAGCGTTTGATGGGCTTGAGCGAATATTATTTCCCAATGTTTGAACAGGAGCTTGACAAAAACAATCTTCCTCTGGAATTAAAATATTTAGCAGTAATTGAATCGGCATTGAATCCACGTGCGCAATCAAGGGTTGGCGCTACTGGACTTTGGCAATTTATGTATCCAACCGGAAAAATGTTCGGTTTGGATGTAAGCTCTTATGTTGATGAACGGTCTGATCCAATTATGGCTACTGAAGCAGCCTGTAAATACCTAAAAAGCTTAAATAATAGTTTTAATGATTGGGATTTGGCGCTTGCAGCCTATAATTCCGGTCCCGGAAATGTTTCAAAAGCTATCCGTCGTTCAGGTGGAAAAACAAATTATTGGAACCTTCGGGATTATCTTCCACGTGAAACCGCAGGCTATGTTCCTGCATTTTTGGCGACCATGTACATTTTTGAATATGCCCAGGAACACGGTTTTAAAAAGCAAGGTCCAAGAATACCATATGTTGCCACAGACACAATTAGAGTGAAGCAGCAAATCACTTTGGATCAAATAGCAAAACTTACCAATTTGGATAAAGAAGAGCTTGAATTTTTAAATCCATCATACAAGCTTGGGATTATTCCTGTAATAAAGGATGAAAACTATATGTTGCGTCTTCCACTTACAGCCGTTGGGGCTTTTGTTAACAATGAAGAAGCTATCTATACCTTTGCGCAAGAAGAACGGCAAGAAGCTGAAAAGCCTGCACCCGAATTATTTGAACAGCCTGAAAAAATTCGCTATCGAGTTAAAAGAGGTGATTATTTGGGAAGAATTGCAGATAGATACGGCGTGGGTGTTAGCCAAATAAAGAATTGGAACGGTATGCGAAGCAATACGGTGAAGGTGGGCCAAAACTTGATTATTTATCCCAAAAAGAGTTCTCAGGATATTGCCAGTAATAAACCCGTTGCACAAAACAATTCATCAAATTCTTCTGAAAAAACTTATACAGTGCGTAATGGGGATTCATTATGGAGTATTTCACAAAAATTTCCTGGTGTTTCAGTGCAGAATATCAAAAATTGGAACGATATTAGTGGTAGTAACATAAAGCCTGGAACTAAACTAAAAATATACAAAGGATAGTTCCCAAAAAACATCCTTTTTAATGAGACTATTTAATATTGTATTGTTTTCGATTTTCATTGCTTTCACTTCCTGCAATGAAGGCGGACAAAAAGACAAATCATTACTCCCGGAATCTGTAGGAAATATTAATGTCCTTCAAATAGTAACCCCCAATGATTTATGGACAGGCATAGTGGGCGAAGCAATCCGAAACAATTTTGCAGCTCCCACAGACGGTCTTCCTCAGGACGAACCTTTGTATTCCATGAACCAGATGCCCCCCGAGCAATTTACTGGTTTTGCGAGAAGCAATCGACTTTTTCTATATGTTGTACTTAGCGACGAAGATAAAGCCACCATTGCCACAAACGAATATGCCAAACCACAGGTTGGAGGCGTTATAAAAGCAACTTCCGAAGAAAAACTGGTTGAGCTTATCAATAAAAATTCTGCTAAAATAATTGAAGCTTTCCACGCTTCCGAAATAAAGGAAAGACAGCGCAGAACTTCAATTTCATTAATGAAAATTGATTCTCTGAAAAATGTTATGGGGGTGAGTTTAAAAATTCCAAGTGCATACAGAATCGCAAAAGCTACAGACAGTTTTTTCTGGCTGCGGAAAGACTTAAAGGACGGCACCACCAATATTCTTGTATATCAAGTGCCCTTAACAATGATTCAAAATGATAGTACCGCTGTTGGCGATATTATAAAAATTAGAGACTCCATCGGCAGTAGGTTATTACCCGTAGAAGACGAGGGACAGTTTATTACTGAGGATGCTTATGCACCATATCTTTTTAAGACCAAGATTGATGGAAAATTTGCCTATGAAACCAAAGGTACATGGGAAGTAAAGGATGCTTGGATGGGCGGTCCTTTTGTTAATTATGCAATTAGGGATGAAAAAAACAATCGCTATTTAATATTGGAAGGATTTACGTATGCTCCCTCTGCTTCCAAAAGAAACCTTCAGTTTGAGTTGGAATCTATCATAGCTTCGGCTAAAATAGAATAGACCATTTAAAAACATAATAAAAAAAGACCCTTTCAAATTTGACTGAAAGGGTCTTTTTTTTAAATATTAATAAAACGAAAACTATTTGTTATCGTCAATTTTTTTGTCTGTTGAATCGTCTTTGGAAGCATCCTTAAATTCTTTAAGGCCACTACCCAAACCTCGCATAAGTTCTGGAATCTTTTTTCCGCCGAACAATAGCAACACAATAACAACAATCAATATAATTTGCCAAGGGCCAACAACACCTAAAGGAATAAACAATGCACTCATGATTTTCAAAATTTAATTAAGCAAAGGTAACAAGAAATGTTTAGATACAACGTTTTGGGAATAACTTTAGCGTGTGGGGCTAGAGTTTATTTTATATTTGTAAAAAGCTATCGCGAAGTATGACAAAGAAAGAAAAAGGCGCCAAACGCTTCAAAAGGAAGCTATTGCACAAATACAGGCTAGTAATACTTAATGAAGAAACCTTTGAGGAACGTTTTTCATTTAAGTTGAATCGGTTGAATGTATTTGTGTTCAGTACGCTTTTCGCACTGTTTCTAATTCTCGCAACTACCTTTATTATTGCTTTCACGCCGTTAAGGGAATATATTCCCGGATATTCTTCCACCACCTTAAAAAAGAAAGCAACACGTTTAGCCTATCAAACAGACTCATTACAGAAAATTCTCGATGTAAATGAAGCATACCTCGCCTCCATCAAAAAAGTGCTTACAGGCGACGTTAAAACGGTAGATTTCAACAAAGATTCCATCATTGAAGTAGCGAAGACGGACCCATCTGTTTTAATCAGAACCTCGAGAAAAGATTCCTTGCTTCGTGAAGCTGTTGCAAAAGAGGATAAATACAATCCACTAATTGCACCACAAGCGCAGCAATATGCATTGTTTGCGCCCGTAAAAGGATCAATTTCCGAAGGCTATGATTCACAAAAGAAACATTATGCCGTAGATGTGGTAACTGTTAAAGATGCGCCGGTGAAAGCTGTAGCAGATGGTACGGTTATTTTTGCCGAATGGACTGCAGCAACCGGCTACGTAATTATTTTGAAGCACGACAACAATCTTATTTCTGTATACAAGCATAACGCAATGCTTACCAAAGAACAGGGCGAAGTTGTTAAAGCAGGCGAAGTGATTGGAACAGTTGGCAATACAGGCGAACTTACCACTGGCCCACATTTACATTTTGAATTGTGGCGCGATGGTTTTCCGGTGAACCCTACAAGTTTCATAGATTTTGATTAATAGCCTATGTCCTTAAAATCTCTCGGAGCAAAAATATTTGCAAAAATTGTTTTCAATCGAATACAGAAATGGGCCACAAATCCTGTTGAAACGCAGCAAAAGGTTTTTGAAAAATTGATTTCCGAAGCGAAAAACACCGTCTTAGGAAAAGACCATGATTTTGAAAATATAACTTCTTTTGAGGATTTCGCCGCAAAGGTCCCAATTCGCGATTATGAAGAATTGAAACCTTACGTTGAGCGTGTGGTCTCAGGCGAAGAAAATATTCTTTGGCCTGGAAAACCGCTCTATTTTGCAAAAACCTCCGGTACAACCTCGGGCGCAAAATATATTCCGCTTACCAAGGAATCCATGCCGCATCACATTGAAGCCGCGCGAAATGCAATTTTGTGTTATATAAAAGAAACAGGAAAAGCAGATTTTGTTGACGGAAAAATGATCTTCCTCCAAGGAAGCCCAGAAATGCAGGAAAAGAACGGAATCAAAGTAGGTCGGCTTTCGGGCATCGTGGCACATTACGTCCCCGCATATCTTCAAAAAAATCGTTTGCCTAGTTGGGAAACAAACTGCATCGAAGATTGGGAAACCAAAGTAGATGCAATTGTTGAGGAAACCAAAAACGAAAATATGTCCGTTATCAGCGGTATTCCCTCGTGGGTGCAGATGTATTTTGAAAGACTCCAAAAAAGCAGTGGAAAAAAGGTTGGCGACCTTTTCAAAAACTTCAACCTCTTCATTTACGGCGGCGTAAACTTTGAACCTTATCGTGCCAAATTTGAAAATTTAATAGGAAGAAAAGTTGATAGCATCGAGCTGTTTCCCGCCAGTGAAGGCTTTTTCGCCTTTCAGGATAGTCAAAAGGAAAAGGGAATGCTATTACTGTTGAATTCTGGAATTTTCTATGAATTTGTTGAAGCAACTACTTTTTTTGACAAAAATCCAAAGCGATTGACCATTGGCGAAGTTGAAATAGGCGTGAATTATGTAATGATAATTTCAACAAACGCAGGCCTTTGGGCGTATAATTTGGGAGATACCGTTCAGTTCACTTCAACAAAACCCTATCGTGTTATTGTATCGGGACGCATAAAACATTTTATTTCGGCCTTTGGAGAACATGTGATTGGGAAAGAAGTGGAAGAAGCGATGAACAAAGCCATTTCAAAATTCAATTTTTCGATTACCGAATTTACCGTGGCACCGCAAATTACGCCTTCCGAAGAAAATCTTCCCTATCACGAATGGCTTGTTGAGTTTGATAACTCACCCGAAAACCTTCAAAAAATAGCTGAATTTCTCGATTTAGAAATGCAACAACAAAATTCATATTATTTCGATTTAATTGAAGGAAAAGTGCTTCAGCCCTTAAAAATTACTTCGCTTAAAAAAGACAGTTTTCAGGAATTTATGAAATCTGAAGGCAAACTTGGCGGTCAAAATAAAGTGCCACGCCTTTCAAACGACCGTAAAATTGCAGTTGCATTAATACAAATTCAGCCCCAAAATTAGTGTTATCTTTGCACCCAATGAATAAACAAAGATCACATACACGTACCCGCGCGCAGGAAAGCACACAAGCTATTGAAAGATTATACATTACCATGCGCCATCTTTTTAACCGTGGGTTTTACAAGCCTATGGGCATTTCCGGAGAGACGCTTCGCGAGTCATTATTAACACTTCGGCCAGAGATTTATGGCTCTATAAAAGAAGACAAAATTGAGTTGCAGGGCTTATTGTATGTTATGGACCGTCTGCCTTACGGAATTGAGGAATGCAGGTTTATCAATTTAACGAGTGATGAAGGCTATAAAAATTCACATTTTGAAGCTATAATTCCGCTTAAACGCCGTAGAAACTGTTACCGAATAGATTCGGAACAGATGAATATTGAAATTACCCGTGGCCGTTCGGAAATCTATGATATCCTAACGCATCTTACCTTTCTTTTCATTGAGTCGCACAAAATTATGAAGCAAGTGCTCATTAATGAGAACGGAGAAGTAATCCGCGATTGGAAAAAGCTGGAACAGGCAGTGCTGAAAAAAGGCAAACTGTCACAGGAAGAAAAAGAAATAACCCTTACCCACACAGCTAATTTTCTCGGAAGAACTTTTGAAGAAGTTAAAAGCGTATATCCCTTTTTTGCAAGCGAAAAGAACGAGAATAGATTCTTCAATATTATTTATTTTTTAGGCAAAATTGCGATAGAGGAGGTTATTGAAGATAACAAACGCATCATCACTTTCAGTCCGGTATTGCGCGAAAGCTTAGGGCACCATATTCACGGCGAACAATGGGCTTATAATATAAAGCAGACCTTGCAGCATAAAGGTTTACTGGAGCGTCCGTTACATATTATCAGTGCCAATATGCACAGTGTGATGAACAGTCTGTATGCCCCAAAAGCTTTGGCTTCGGAATTTTCAAAGAATAAACCAATGGAGGTTTTTGAAGCTTTGAGCATTCCGGCAAATTTAAAATTGCGCGAAAAAGTAAACAAAACGGCTTTGGCGGAAGGAATGATTTTTATTGAGGACCAAAGTGGGACCAATATAGACGTTCAGCTAATTGATACCGCCA
The DNA here is from genome assembly GCF_001641085.1 of Aequorivita soesokkakensis. Lineage (GTDB taxonomy): Bacteria > Bacteroidota > Bacteroidia > Flavobacteriales > Flavobacteriaceae > Aequorivita > Aequorivita soesokkakensis. The sequence goes on from NZ_LXIE01000023.1 coordinate 63,975, forward strand.
AAATAAAACAGAATCTTTATACCGAAGGATTAAAGGATTTTGAAGATTCAAAAAAGCCCGTTATTATTGTGATGGATTATGCATTTGGCGAACAAGCTTACGAAACCATGGATGAGCTTTTGAAGCCGTTTGTGGATGCTACTAAGGTACGCCATTTTTTAAATGTGGTTTCAGTTTCCATCATGGGAAAAGCAGGAATTTTGGAAGGTGGAAAGGGCGATATCATGATTCCGTCAGCCCACGTTTTTGAAGGAACAGCAGATAATTATCCTTTTAAGAATAAACTTGAAAAATCACTTTTTAAGGACGATAATGTAAAAGTTTGTACCGGAACAATGATTTCGGTATTGGGAACCTCGCTTCAAAATAGGGATGTGCTGAAGTTTTTTCACAATTCTACGTGGAATGTCATTGGGCTTGAAATGGAAGGCGCACATTATCAAAAAGCAATTCAGGCTGCTTCAAAAATTAGGCGAAGCATTAGTCCAAAAGTGAAGGTTCGATATGCTTATTACGCCTCAGATAATCCATTGGAAACTGGAAGCACTTTGGCTTCGGGAGGCTTAGGTACAACTGGGGTAAAACCCACCTATTTAATTACCGAAAAGATGTTAAAACAGATTTTAGACACTACTAAAAATTAATTTTGAAAAACGATAAAGTACTGATTACAGGAGGCGCAGGATTTATAGGTTCCAATTATGTGGAATACGTCCTTAAAAATTCAGAAGACGAAATTTTCGTGCTGGACAAACTAACCTATGCCGGAAATTTGAAAAATTTGGAAGCTGTTTCACATAAAATCACCTTCATAAAAGGAGATATTTGTGATACCGAATTCATTCAGAATTTATTCGAAAAACATAAATTTCAAAAAGTAGTCCACTTCGCTGCGGAAAGCCACGTGGACAATTCCATTTCGGGACCTTCGGAATTTATTCAAACAAATATTGTAGGAACATTCAATTTGCTTCAAAACTCCTATAAAACCTGGATGAACTGCCCGAACGATTTGAAAGAAGAATTTAAAAATGCGCGTTTTCTGCATATTTCTACCGATGAGGTTTATGGTACTTTGGGTGAAACGGGTCTTTTTACGGAAGAAACGTCCTATGCTCCCAATAGCCCTTATAGCGCTTCAAAAGCGTCGTCAGATTTTATTGTTCGTAGCTATTTTCACACCTACGGTTTGCCAGTTGTAACTACAAACTGCTCCAACAATTACGGTCCCAATCAGCATAAGGAAAAATTGATTCCTACAATTATTCGCAAAGCAATTTCAGGCGAACCTATCCCGATTTATGGCGATGGAAAAAATGTGCGCGATTGGCTTTATGTAATGGATCATTGCAGCGGAATTTATTTGGCTTTGGAAAATGGAAAACTTGGTGAAACCTATAACATTGGCGGTCGTAACGAACGCGAAAACCTTTATATTGCAAATGTTATCTGTGAATTGTTGGATGAGATGCTTCCGAAGAATTCGCCGTATAAAGAACAAATAACTTTTGTAAAAGACCGTCCAGGCCACGATTTTAGATACGCCATTGACGCTTCAAAAATAGAAAATGAACTTGGCTGGAAGGCGAAAGAAAATTTTGAGACAGGCATTCGGAAAACGATTGCTTGGTATTTGAAAAATAGAGATAGATTGTAATTTAAAACCTCGAATTCACGAATAATTGTAAAAAAGTATTCGTGAATTCGTGGCAAAATAAACACAAATGAAAGGAATAATTTTAGCAGGAGGTTCGGGTACGCGTTTGCATCCAATCACACTGGCTGTGAGCAAGCAGTTGATGCCGGTGTATGACAAACCGATGATTTATTATCCGCTGTCAACACTAATGATTGCAGGTATTCGGGATATTTTGATTATTTCTACACCTCAGGATCTTCCACTTTTCAAACAACTTTTGGGGGATGGCAAAAAACTGGGTTGTAATTTTCAATATGCTGAACAAGCAAACCCAAACGGCCTTGCTGAAGCTTTCATAATTGGAAAGGATTTTATCGGAAATGATAAAGTTGCATTGATACTGGGCGACAATATTTTTTACGGCTCTGGCTTGAAAGAACTTTTGCAATCAAACAATAATCCAGATGGCGGCGTTATCTATGCGTATCACGTTTTAGACCCCGAAAGATATGGCGTTGTGGAATTCGACAAAAACGGAAAAGCCCTTTCTATTGAAGAAAAACCTGAAAATCCAAAATCAAATTACGCCGTTCCGGGAATCTATTTTTATGACAATAGTGTAGTGGAAATTGCTGCCAATATAAAACCGAGTCCCCGTGGCGAACTGGAAATAACCGATGTCAATAACGAATATTTAAAAAAGGGGAAACTGAGCGTCAGCATACTGGATAAAGGCACCGCTTGGCTGGATACCGGAACGTTCGCGTCGTTGATGCAAGCTGCCCAATTCGTTGAGGTTATTGAAGAACGGCAAGGCTTAAAAATTGGCGCCATTGAAGAAGCGGCTTATGAAATGGGCTTTATTTCAAAGGAACAATTAATAGCTTTGGCAGAGCCTTTACTTAAAAGCGGTTACGGAAAACATTTACTTCAACTAGATTAGATTTGGAACTACAAAACACCCCATTAAAAGATTGTTTTATTCTGAAACCGAACGTTTTTAGGGACGAACGCGGAATATTTTATGAAACTTACAATCAAAAAGTTTTTGAAAAAACCACGGGTTTAGATATTGATTTTGTTCAGGACAACCAGTCGGTTTCTTCAAAAGGCGTGCTGCGCGGACTTCATTTTCAAAACGGAAAAATGGCGCAGGCTAAGTTGGTTCGCGTTGTAAAAGGAACAGTATTGGACATTGTTGTAGATATTCGAAAAAATTCAGAAACCTTCGGAAAATCATTTTCCGTTATTTTGGATGATGTGGAACATCTGCAACTATTTGTCCCTCGCGGGTTTGCGCACGGTTTTATTACACTTTCGGAACAATCCATTTTTTCTTATAAATGTGATAACTACTACGATAAAGCTTCGGAAAGCGGAATCATCTATAATGACGCAACCTTAGCGTTGGATTGGCATCTTCCGAAGGAAGAATTTATTATTTCAGCAAAAGATTTGGAACTTCCCGGTTTTGAGGAAGCGGTTTCATGAAAAAAATACTGGTAACAGGCGCAAACGGACAATTGGGAAGATGCATAAAAGATGCAGCTGCCAGTTTTCCCGACCTTGAATTTGTCTTCGTTTCAAAGGAAGAACTCGATATAGAAAATTCGGACTTGCTTCTAGATTTCTTCAGCAAAAATTCCTTTACACATTGCATCAATACTGCAGCATACACCAACGTTGAAAATGCGGAAAGTGAACCTGAAAAAGCTTTTGCCATTAATGCCGAAGCCGTAAAGAAGGTTGCAGTTTCCTGTAAAGAAAATGATGTTGTTATGCTTCATATTTCTACAGATTATGTTTTTGACGGAAAAAAACAAGCACCCTATTTGGAAACAGATGCTACAAACCCCATCAATGTTTATGGGGCTTCAAAGCTGAAAGGAGAGCAATACATTCAGGAAATCTGTGATAAATTCTTCATCTTTCGCACTTCGTGGCTCTATTCGCAATACGGGCATAATTTTGTGAAAACCATTTTAAAATACGCTGAAGCGGAAAAACCCCTTACAATTACAACCGAACAAACGGGAACACCCACAAATGCAAATGATTTGGCTAAAGCGCTATTGCAGGTAATTGCGCAAGATTCAACAGATTACGGCATTTACCACTATAGTAACGGGGGTGAAACCACATGGTTTGGATTTGCAGAGGAGATACTTCAGCAAACTGAAAAATTAAAAGATACAAAACTTGCAAAAACCAACCATTACCGTACTTTTGCCGCACGGCCAGCGTACAGTGTTTTAAACAATAAAAAGTATTTAATTATTTTTAAGCAACCCTTAATTGACTGGAGAAAAGGTGTGCAAAACTTGTTCAACCAATATTTATAAAAAATGAAATCAAACACAGACGAAGTTGATTTGGACTCTTTATTTAAAGGACTAAAAAGGGTTAGAAATAGTATTTTATTGAGCTTCTATAATGCAATTCAATTTTTGATAAGAAGCTGGTATATTATTTTAATACTGTTTATTGTTGGTGTTATTCTCGGCTATATTTCAATGAAATTCTCTGAGTCAAAACAAGAAGCTACAGTGGTTATCCGCACTAATTTTAACAGTGAGGAATACACATATAATGCTATTGACATTTTGGCGAAAAAGGTAAAAGCCAAAGACACAGTATTCATTGAAAAAAATGGCTTTAGAGGAGACACTCTGGAAATTAAGGACATAGAAATCACACCAATTTTTAGTTTTAAGGATTTAGCCGAAGAATTTCAAGATGATGAAAGAAATATTGATGCACTTTTAAGAAACCTTAATTTTCAAGACATTACAGAAGAAAAAGTGGAGCCTTTTAGAAGTTCCTTTAAATACCACACTTTATTTTTAACCCTTTCTTCCGTTGCTAATGATGCGACTATAGATAACGTTATAAATTATCTTAACAACCAAGAAATTATAAAAAACCTGGGTGAGGTTGGAAAAAAGAATATTGAAGATCAAATTAAGGTCAATGCAAACACATTAAAACAAATTGATAGTGTAATTAGCACCTATAGTACAAGCCAATCTCTGCCATCGCCTAATTCACAAATTTTTGTGGTTGACAAAAACTTCAACATTTCCAATATACTAGAGATGAAGGAGAATTTGCAAAAGGCCAATAAAAATTTGAAAGAAGACTTGGTTTTTGCAGATAGAACCATAATAAGTATAGATAGCAACGCTGCAGTTATTGAATCAAAAGGGATTTTAAGTAATAAACTATTGTTATATCCATTTTTGTTTGTGTTCTTATTTTTATTTTTTGCTTTCTGCAGGCATGTTTATAGATATATTAAAAGAATTGCAGCGGAGCAATAAAACAAAAAAAGCTTCCTATGCTTTCCAACCTTATTATATTTGGTACTCGACCTGAAGCCATAAAAATGGCTCCATTGGTCAAGGCCTTTAAGTCTTATCCTGCCTTTTTCAATACAAAGGTATGCATTACCGCACAACACAGGGAAATGCTGGATCAAGTGCTTGATTTTTTTGAAATTGTTCCAGATTATGATTTGGATTTAATGAAACCAAACCAAAATCTATATTTCCTAACAGCAGATATTATTACGGGCCTTAAACCCATTTTGGAAGATTTTAATCCAGATTATGTGTATGTTCACGGAGATACCACCACCACAATGGCGGCGAGTATAGCAGCTTTTTATTCTGGCGCAAAAGTTTGCCATGTAGAAGCTGGTTTAAGGACATTCAATAAATTATCGCCTTTTCCGGAAGAAGTAAATAGGTCTATTGCCGGAAGGGTTTGTGATTATCATTTTGCGCCTACCGAAACCTCAAAAAATAATTTATTAAAGGAAAACATTCAATCAGATCAAATCCTTGTTACGGGAAATACGGTTATAGACGCATTAAACTATAGTGTAAAAAAAGTATCCTCTCCAACTTATAAAGATGAAGAGATTGAAGCCTTAAAGAAGATTATTGAGCCCGAAAAACAGATAATTTTAGTAACCGGACATAGACGTGAAAATCATGGCGAAGGGTTTATAAATATCTGTAATGCGTTAAAGGAAATTGCCAAAACCTCATCAAATTTTCAAATCATTTATCCCGTTCATTTAAATCCAAATGTCCAAAAACCGGTTTATGATCTTTTGGAAGGATTGGATAATGTATTTCTTATTTCACCATTGAGCTATCCGGCCTTTGTTTGGTTGATGAATGAATCCAAACTTATTATAACTGATAGCGGAGGGGTACAAGAAGAGGCCCCGAGCCTAGGCAAGCCTGTTTTGGTAATGCGAAATACCACGGAACGCCCTGAAGCAGTAAATGTAGGAACTGTAAAGTTGGTAGGGACCAATAAAAATGAAATAGTTTCCCAGGCTTTAAACCTTTTAACAAACAAGGAAGAATATAATAAAATGTGTAAGCTTCACAATCCGTATGGAGATGGCAAAGCCTGTGAAAGAATTGTTGATTTTATAAAAAACTTACAGCATTAATAGCATTTTTATATAGATATTAATGAAAAAGATAAAGATAGAAGCTGACTTGATGGAAATTTTAAAAAAAGGGGGAATAGCCCTTTTTTTAAGGATATTAGGTTTTCTTGCCGGCTATCTTTTTGTCTATTATACCGTGCGTTATTTTGGCGCGGAAACTCAAGGAAGAATTTCCCTAAGCTTTTCTTTTCTGATGATTGCATCACTGGTTTGTATTTTAGGTGCTGATGTTAATTTCGTAAAACTTTTCGCCATTGAAAACAATTTTGAGAATGCGAAGGGATTATTTTTAAAATCCTATCCGTTTTTTGTCGGTAGTTCTTTACTAATAGGAATTATTTTGTTTTTCAGTTCAAATTGGATAAGCGTTAATATCTTCAAAGATGCTGAATTAACGCCATTTTTGGAATGGACGGCTCCAAGTATCGTGCTCTATACTTTAATGCTAATAAACGCCTCAGTTTTTAGGGGGATAAGAAAAAACACGCTTTATGCATTTTTGTTTAATGGAGGGCGTTTTATATTTACAATGGTCTTTTTTTTGGTTTTGGTTTTTGCCTGGACCAAAGACCCAATTACAACCGCGATTGCACACACTGCAGCGGTTGCGGCACTTTTCCTAATCTCATTATGGTATTTGGGAAAACATTTATTGCCCCTTTCCAGACAGACCACTTACACCGTAACTTCGTTTCTTAAAGATTCTTTCCCAATGTTTTTGTCTGCATCCATGATTGTTCTTTTAGGATGGGCAGACACTATTATTTTGGGAATGTATGAGGATAGCAGTGTTGTGGGCCTTTACAGTGTTGCCTTGAAGATTGCAACTGTAGTAAGCTTTTCATTGCAGGCTGTAGATTCTATCCTTGCCCCTAAACTATCCCATGCTTTTCACGCCGATAATTATACTCTTTTTAGAAGATTGATCAAATTTTCTACATACATAAACGCAGTATTTTCAATTACTTCGGTGTTGGGTATTTTTCTTTTCAAGGATTTTATATTAAACATTTTTGGACCAGAATTTATAGCTGCTTCCACTGCAATGATTATTTTGTCCCTTGGGCAATTATTCAATTCAGTAATTGGGCCCGTAGGATCCATTTTCCAAATGACGGGGCACCAAAAAGTATTTCAGAATATACTGATAGTATCATTTGTTATAAACCTTATTTTAAATTTAACGTTAGTAAAAGAATACGGTATTAATGGTGTGGCATTCGCAACGGCATTTAGCTTAATATTTTCTAAAATAGCGAGTGCCATTTATATTAAAAAACTAATCTGGAAAGCGTCATGAATGCTATAACAAGAAAATTTTTTCTGTTTCTTTCAGCGCTCAGCCTGTTCAAATTCTTTTTTGAGAAATTAACAACGTTAAGCCTATTCGACTATTCAGACGAATTATTACTGCTGTTCTCCCTAGTCCTAATTACTTATGATGTATTGAGCAAAAGAAAAATGTCTCTTATACACATTGCAATATTTGGTTTTTTAGGTTATTCAATTCTAATAAGCATTCTGTTTGGACTCAACAGAAACCTCTTTCATATTATAGTTCAAAGCCTTGTATCCATAAAGTTCTTTATAATTTTGGCTTCCTATGTAATACTGTTTAAAAACCACATGGAGGAAATCAAGAAATTTTTCTTTTATGTAATGGTTTTTGCGGGTATCGGAATCCTGTTACATGTGCTCTTGGGCGAAACATTCAACACAGTTTACGGTGTTTCGAAATATACAAGACCCGGTTTTTCAACAATCAGATATACTGGATTTTTCAGGCATCCAAACCATATGGCCTACATGGTTGTGGTTTTTATAGCGCTGACCCTAAATGATTTTAAAAATAAAAAGAAAAACATTGATACCACGGGATGGTTAAAAATCGTGATAGGCCTATTTATTATTGTGCTGGCCGATACACGAACAGCAATTTTGGCGATAGGCATACTGCTCACTTTTTTTTACTGGGGCTATATCTACAAAAATTTTCTTGTCTTTTTTGGATTTCTATTTTTGGGAATACTCACCGTGACCGCCGTTTTGATATTTACAGATTTGCCAGAAAGCATCATGGACAATATAGAGGCATCCTATAGTCTAGAATCTGATTATATTAGGGGGCTTATGTTCTATATGTCTATACTTTTGATTGTAAAATATTTCCCCATAGGTTCCGGCGCAGGATCGTTCGGTTCAATTTATGCCAAGGACAGTCAGGTTTACAAGGATTTTGGAGTAGATAAGCGATTCTATTTTGTGGAAGAATGGGGAATTTATGACAGTAATTTCGCTTCAATTATTGGAGAATATGGCTTTATAGGAATTATTGTATTTATTATACTTTTTAGGTTTTCCTATCTGCATTTGAAAAGCAATTTTAGCGGCTTAAAAGCACCCCCGATGCTGAAAGCAATGTTTTGGGTATTCGTTTTCTTTTGTATTTCAAACCCTATGCTCACAAACAATGTTTATATATTGCTGAGCGTTCCAGTTTTAATGTTAATTGCCAATACGGAGAAAGCGTGAAAGTATTGCTCATAACCAGCATGTATCCCAGCCCGGAAAAAAAATATTCTGGGATTTTTGTGAAAAATCAATTTGAGCTTTTGCAAAAAATGATGCGTGAAGGTGAGCAAATATCCATCTTTTTTTTACGAAGAAAAATAACCTCTACTTTCGGAAGCATTACCAAACATTTAGTCTCGTTTTTTAAGTTTATACCCTATTTGTTTAAAAGCTATGACGTTGTGCATCTGCACAGCTTTTACCCTTTGATTGTAACGGCTTGGCTCTATAAAATTTTTCATCCGAAAACAAAATTGGTGGTTACCTTTCACGGTATGGACATCAATCTACAAGTGAATAAAAAGAATGAAAAAATGTTTCGTTTTTTCGCAAAAAAGATTGACGCTGCCATTCCCGTGGGAAAAGAAGTAGCAAAAAATGTTACGGCAAAACTTAAACTTCCTATTGCGAAAATACTTCCCGTGGGCGTAAATTCCGCAGTTTTTTACCCAGAATCGGATGTCCAAAAAATATATGATTATCTATATGTGGGGTCGTTTTTTGAAGTAAAGGGAATTGATATTCTCTACAAATCCATACAAGATTTGGGCAAAGAAACACGTTTCTGTATTGTGGGTAACGGAGAAGAATATCACAAAAAGTTTACAGACCTAATAAATGACGGTTATTCCATTGAATTGAAAAAAGACCAAAGCCACGAACAACTGAGAAGTTTATACAACCAATCCAAGTTTTTGGTGCTTCCCTCGCGTTCGGAGGGTTTTGCAACCGTTATTGTGGAAGCAATGTATTGTGGCACTCCGGTGGTTACTTCAGATATTCCACAGTTTAGGGAACAAGTAGTTGAAAATGAAAATGGTTTTACTTTTCCGCTAGACAATCCTGAAAAACTTACCGAACTATTGGGCAACCTTCTTCATATTTCTCCATCTCAATATCAAGCCCTATCTTTAAAAGCAAAAGCTTCCTTTAAGGAAATTTCCTTGGACGCGGTTTGTAAAGAACTTTTGGAAATATATAGATCATGAAAAAATTTCTATACCTAATATATTTGGTTTTTTTCAGAAACACTCCAGAGGATTATCGTCCCTACAGCCTTTTTTTCCCACAACTTCGAAGTTTTTTGGTCAAAAACTTTTTGAAGAAATGCGGAAAAAAGCCTTTAGTGAAAAATCGTGCTGAAATTTCACTATATGCAACCGTTGGAGATTATTCTGAAATGGGCACGCGTTGCATGATTCAATCCAACGTTCACCTGGGAAGCTACGTTATTATGGGCCCAGATGTAAAAATATATTCCCGAAACCACAAATTTGAATCGTTGGATATCCCTATCGCGAAACAAGGCAAGCATTATCTAGAAACCTATGTGGGCGATGACGTTTGGATTGGAGCCAACGTAATTATTACCGCAGGATGCAAAATAGGAAATCATTGTGTAATTGCTGCGGGATCAGTAGTTACAAAAGACGTTCCCGACTATGCTGTTGTGGGCGGCGTGCCGGCAAAAGTCCTTAAATACAGAAACCAGGCAGAAACCCCAAATGTTTAGGGAAACGGTATAACAAGGCTGCAGGATGGAAGAAAAACCAATTAATATAATATACCTTTTGGGTGCGGGGCGCAGCGGCACAACGATGCTTTCCACCGTTTTGAATAATCGTTCCAAAATTCATACTGTTGGAGAAATGCATCAATTTCTGGACTATGTTTATGAAAATAAAGACTGTTCGTGCGGCAAGAATATGTCTGAGTGTGAATTTTGGTCTCCCTTGTTAGCTGAAATGAATTTAGAGTTGTTGAAGAACAAAGAAAACGTAGAGCTTTCAAACAAACTGGAAAAACACTACAATATTCCGCTATATCTTCTGGGTAAACCATTAAATGGGACATACCGCGAAATGACCGATGTAATTTTTCAGACCATTCACAAAAAAGAATCAAAACCTTGGCTATTGGATTCTTCAAAATATATTGCGAGATACCTTCTTTTGCGAAAAAATAAAAAGGTAAATCTAAAAGGAATATACCTGGTCAGAGATGTTAGAGGCGTAGTTTATTCTTTCGGAAAAAATGTACAAACCCACAAAAACCCGCTTTCCGCAATAATTTATTACACGTTGATTAATTTTTGGGCGCAATGGGTTTCGTTATTTGACAAAAGAATCATTAAAATAAAATATGAAGATTTTGTAAACGAACCGGACAAAGCCATTCAAAAAATTGACAAACACCTTTTTGGAAGCGAAACAAAAACTTCCTATTTAAAGGACACTACTTTTGAAATCCCGCATATTATAGCTGGAAATAGATTGCGTTCTGACAAACAACTTATTATAAAAAAGGATTTAAAATGGAAGGAAGAAATTTCTAGACCCAAACAGATTCTTTATTATTTGCTTGCGCTGCCATTAATGATTATTAATAAATACAGCCCTTGAAATTTATTAGTCCAATAAAAAGATATGCGCTCTATGCAGTATTGTTTACGTTGCCTATGTTTATTAGGCTTAACAATATATTTCTGGTAATATTTTTTGCGCTGTTTATTTTAGAAGGTGGTTTTAAAATGAAACTGGACAACCTAAAACGAAACTATCGTTTAATGGTTCCGCTCGTTTTAATATTTTTATTGGCGTTGCTAGCTGCTTTAAATCTGCCAGAAAGCGTAGGTTCAGTATTTAAAAATCTGGAAAAATATTGGGGATTGCTCATCATTCCAATCACTATTATTTCCTGCCCCGAAGAGTACAATAAAGAATGGAGAAATTTATTTATGGCGCTGCTTTGGGGATGTATTGCCACCTTGGCAATTTGCTACGGAAATGCCATATATGAAATGTTTGTTGGCAATGAACCGCTACATTACTTTTGGAGATTTAGACATTTAAACCACCAATTCACGGCTATAGCAGATACACATCCTGCTTATTTGGGACTTTTCATAGTGGTTTCCATCACCTATCTTTTTATGGAATCTTCCTATAAAAAATGGGCTAAAATTATAATATGCTTCATTTTATTGCTTGGGTTGATTCAACTGGCTAGCAGAACTGCCATTATATGCACCCTATTGATGGGGGTTATATTGCTTTGGTCGCGAATAAAAACAAATTGGAAAGAAATAGCAATTGGTTTTGGGGTATTTGCGCTTATAGGATTATTGTTTATAAATACCGCAAGCAGTTTTATGAAAGAGAGGTTGATTTCTTTTCAGAATATTGAAAACGATCAACGATTGAGCCGCTATAAGGTTTCATATGACATATTTACGGAATATCCCGTTTTTGGAGTAGGGTTTGCAAATAAAGAAACTGTTAGAAAGGAAAAATATCTTGAAAATAATTTTATTACAGCAGCTGAGGAAAGATATAATGCCCACAATCAATTATTGGAATATTTAAGCGTCAATGGAATTATTGGTGGAATCATATTCTTGGGCGTTTTTGGATATTTACTATTTATGGCTTGGCGGAAAAGACAATTCTTTTTTTTCTGGGCATTGGTTTTATTTTTTATAGCCAATTTAACGGAATCAATGTTAGTTGTAATAAAAGGAATAGAGTTCTTCGCCATTACAGTATCTTTGCTAATTATTTTAAATAAAAAGGAAAAAAGCTTCTCATGAAGATATTGATCACGCTGGATTACGAACTTTTTTACGAAAATAACCCGAAGCCTGAGGATTGCATAATTAAACCGATGCAGGAAATTTTAAAAATTGTTGACCCGCTTGGGGTTAAACTTGTCCTTTTTGTGGATGTTGGGTATTTGAAATGTTTGGAAAAATATAAAAGCGCTTTCCCTGAACTGGAAAAGGATTATCAACTTGTCACCGGGCAGATGAAGGAATTGTGCGCCAATGGCCACGAAGTGCAACTTCATATTCACCCACATTGGGAAGACACAATTTATAACGAGAAAGGTTGGGATTTTGACCTTACCCGCTATAAACTTTCAGATTTTACGGATGAGGAAACGTTGGCTATAGTTACTGAATATACTGAAATACTTCACAGAATTACTGGGCAAGAAATAACATCTTTTAGAGCTGGCGGATGGTCCGCACAACCTTTTGAACCTATTGGAAAAGCATTGCTCCAAAATGGCGTGACAATAGACAGTACGGTTTATCCACGAGGATTATTAAAATCAAAGGATCAATGGTTTGATTTTAAAAATATTGGGTTCGAAAAATCAAGCTGGAGATTTTCAAAAGACTTAGTGAAAGAAGACAAAAATGGTTCTTTTTTGGAAGTAGCGATCAGCTCGTTTAAAGTACTTCCCTTCTTTTTCTGGAGATTTGTTGCCGTTCGTTTGTTGAAAATTTCGGAACACGTTTCCTATAGCAAATCATCAGCTGTTGGGCCTTCAAAACTCCATATTTTAAGATTGTTGCTGTGGCCGTCATATTCGGTTGTTGCTATTGATGGTTTTAAAGCCCGTTATTTGGAAAATGCCTATCAGTTTTACAAAAAGAAAAACCTTGAAGATTTTGTGATTATTGGCCACCCGAAGGCTTTCACACCATTTTCTATGAAAAAATTCAAACAATTTATTGAAAAGGAAAACCGCGCTAAACAAGTGGTAGTTTTTTCAGAATACAAATAAAACGGTCTAAGAAAGGCTATGGAATACAAAACCGCAGAAATTTTAGGAACACAGATAGAAAACCTTTCCCAGACAGAGGTGATTGAAATAGTTGAAAATGCTATTGAATCCAACAACCAAGTCCATTTGGAAGGAGTTAATGCAGGAAAACTTGCCGACATGCAAGTAGATCCCGAACTAAGGGAAAGTGTTCTTTGCAGCAATCTTATTACCGCAGATGGACAATCGGTTGTTTGGGCTTCAAAAATTCTTGGAACCCCTTTAAAAGAAAGGGTTGCCGGAATTGACCTTATGTCCCAACTTGTAGAAAAGGCGCATGAAAAGGGATATAAAATATATTTATTTGGCGCCAAAGAAGCCATAGTTAAAGAAGTTGTGGACCAATACACAAAAAAATACGGACAAGAAATTATTGCAGGCTATAGAAACGGATATTTTAATGCTTCAGATGAGGAAGCGATTGCAAAGAATATTTCGGAAAGCGGAGCCCACATGCTTTTTGTGGCAATAACATCACCCATTAAGGAAAATTTCCTTCGCAAACACAAGGAACAGCTTAAAAACATAAACCTTATTATGGGGGTTGGAGGCTCATTGGATGTTATTTCCGGAATGACAAAACGCGCCCCCGTATGGATGCAGGACATAGGTATGGAATGGTTTTTTCGTTTTTTACAGGAACCACGGAGAATGTGGAAGCGCTACCTTGTTGGCAATTCTAAATTTATCTACTTAGTTTTTAGGCAACGTTTTTCAAAAAAGAAGTAAGGGAATTTTTTTTCGCCTTCGCTTCAATTCCAATATCTCATTTCTATTCCCCATTTTCTCGGAAGAGTTTTTTATCTTCCCCTAAATTTTCCCAAATGCCCGTATTGTTATGAGGATTTTGCTTGCCGCTATATACCCTTATGCATTTTTGCTGCTATACCTCATCATTCCTTTTGATGATTACTTTAGGGCGCCCCCAAATATTCTTTTGGGAATTCTTGTTGTGGCGTTTCCGTTTATTGTGAAGAAAGAGGATTTTAAAAAGTTGAAATCCCTTCCCATTGCCATATTCTTGGCCCTTTTTGCATATCTCTGTATCAATTCATTTCTTTCGGGAAGATGGGAGGAAGATTATAAAATTATAAATAAAGTGATGATAGCCATTGGCCTTGCCATCCTTTATATTCCGGTGGCTGATGTTAAAAAAATAAACACAGCCATTATTTTTTCATCCCTGGCGGCAATTATTTTTTCGGTATATAATTTTGTACTTATTACTGATGCAACGGGAAGTTTTGCTTTGGGGGAATCACCACAGGTAGTAGAATCATTGTTGATTGACAGGCTGTATCTTGGCCTTTTAAGCACTTTCAGCATTTTGATTTCCTTTCAGGCAATCCAAAAAAAATATCATCCCAACAACAATTACTATTTGGCAAACATCTTTGTCAATGCCATATTTATAGTTTTGATAGCTTCAAAAATTGCGGTCGTTTCATTATTTGTATTGTTGCTGATACGGCAATTTTATGGAAAAAGAAAAATCTGGAAAGCATTGATAGCCCTCATTTCTTTAGCGGCTGTTGTGGCGCTTTTCTTTCTTTTAAAAAATGAAAATAGTTTTCAAAAAAGTGAAAATGAAAAAATTTCCCCCCCAGCATTCATTGAAAAATCCATGACCTATGAGCTGCGTGCGGTGGTTTGGCATTGCGCCAATACTATCATCAGCAATGAGCCTTTTTCGCTTACGGGAATTGGTTTTGACGCTACCAAGGAAAAACTCGTTTCGTGTTATGATTTCCACATTACGGATCCCCATAAAAAACAGCGGTTTGTAGCGGAAAGATATAACACCCACAATCAATTTTTGGATTTTTATCTCAGTGCGGGCTTTATTGCATTACTACTCTTTCTGCTTTTTATCGGGACAAGTTTTTTTCCGGTCCGAAAACAATTTTTTCCTACGGCAATGCTTGCAATATTAATAATGTATTGCTTGGTTGAAAATGTTTTCAACAGACAGATTGGGGCATATTATGTAGGTTTCATATTGATAGTTCTGCTAACGAGTGTTAAACCCACAGAAAACAACCCTATAAAAAATATTTAAAAAGAATTGCAAATTGTACTTTTGCGCTTAATTAACAAATAAAAGAGACCTTTTCCAGCTTTTGAAAAGGCCATAAATAGATAGATGAAAATTTCAGTAATAGGAACAGGTTATGTTGGCCTTGTAACAGGAACCTGCTTGGCAGAAACTGGCAATGAGGTTATATGTGTTGATATAGATAAAGAAAAAGTTGAAAAAATGCGCAACGGCGTGGTACCAATCTATGAGCCGCATCTGGACGTTCTTTTTGAAAGAAACATTAAAGCCAACCGCCTCAAATTTACAACTTCTTTAGAGGAAGGCTTGGACCATGGCGACATCATTTTTCTTGCCCTGCCAACGCCCGAAGATGAAGATGGCTCGGCTGATCTTTCCTACGTTTTGAATGTTTCGGAAGAAATAGGAAAAAAAATCAAGAATTATAAAGTAATTGTGGACAAAAGCACGGTGCCAGTTGGCACAGCGGAAAAAGTCCACAAAGTAATTGCGAAAAACGCTTCCTGTGAATTTGATGTGGTTTCCAACCCAGAATTTCTTCGTGAAGGCTTTGCGGTTGATGATTTTTTGAAGCCTGAGCGCATCGTTGTAGGTTCAAGTAGCGAAAGAGCAACAGCCCTGATGAAAAAGCTTTACAGCCCTTTCGTACGCTCCGGAAACCCAATCATAATTATGGATGAAAAATCTGCAGAGCTCACAAAGTATGCTGCAAATTCATTTTTGGCAACCAAAATCACTTTTATGAACGAAATCGCAAACTATTGCGAAAAAGTGGGAGCAGATGTAGATATGGTCCGGGTTGGAATGGGCACCGATAGTCGTATTGGAAAACGCTTTCTTTTCCCCGGAATTGGTTACGGAGGGTCTTGTTTCCCAAAAGACGTAAAAGCGCTTCAAAAAGCCGGAAAGGATAAAAATTACGATTTTAAGATTTTGACTTCAGTAATCGAAATCAATTCGGCCCAAAAAACAATTTTACTGCCTAAAATAGAGAACTATTTCAGCAATGATTTAAAAGGGAAAACAATAGCAATTTGGGGATTGGCTTTTAAACCGGAAACTGACGATATTCGCGAAGCGCCATCCATAGATATGATGGAAGGTTTGCTAAAAAAAGGAGCAAAACTGCAAGTTTTCGATCCAGAGGCTATGCCGAATATTGAAAAGCGTTTTGGAAATAGACTCAACTATTCGGAATCTATGTATGCCGCCCTTGAAAATGCAGACGCGCTATTAATCTGCACAGAATGGAGCATTTTCCGCACCCCTGATTTTAGCAGATTAAAGAAACTTTTAAAGAATCCAGTAATTTTTGATGGAAGAAACCTATATAATTTGAATGACGTTGAAGCGGAAGGTTTTGTTTATGTTTCCGTAGGGAGAAAAACTGTCAATATATGAAGAAGCGCGTTCTGATTACAGGTGCCGCCGGATTTTTGGGTTCGCATCTTTGTGATAAATTTATTGCTGAAGATTTCCACGTAATTGGGATGGACAACCTTATTACCGGAGATCTTAAAAATATTGAGCATCTCTTTAAATTGGAAGATTTCGAATTTTATCATCACGATGTAACGAAATTTGTACACGTTCCCGGAAAAATAGATTATATTCTTCATTTTGCATCTCCTGCAAGCCCAATTGATTATTTAAAAATTCCAATCCAAACGCTGAAGGTTGGTTCTTTGGGAACCCACAATTTGCTCGGTTTGGCCCGAGAAAAGAACGCTCGTATTTTAATTGCTTCCACCTCTGAGGTTTATGGAGATCCTTTGGTTCATCCACAAACCGAGGAATATTTTGGAAATGTAAACACAATTGGGCCTCGCGGTGTATATGACGAAGCAAAGCGTTTTCAGGAATCCATAACCATGGCCTATCACAGATTTCACGGGTTGGAAACTAGAATAGCCCGTATTTTCAATACATACGGACCAAGAATGCGCTTGAACGACGGACGCGTAATTCCAGCTTTTATTGGCCAAGCATTAAGGGGTGAAAATTTAACTGTTTTTGGCGATGGAATGCAAACCCGTTCCTTTTGTTATGTTGATGATGAAGTGGAAGGATTGTACAGATTATTATTAAGTGATTATGCACTTCCGGTAAATATTGGAAATCCGGAGGAAATAACTATTCTTGATTTTGCAAAGGAAATTATTAAATTGACCGGGACAGATCAAAAAATTGTTTTCAAACCTTTGCCACAGGATGATCCCCTGCAGCGCGAACCCGATATTTCAAAAGCTAGGGAAATATTAGGCTGGGAGCCAAAAGTTTCAAGGGAAGAAGGAATGAGAAAGACATTTGAATATTTTAAAAATCTTACAAAAGAAGAGCTTTTTAAAAGTGAACATAAAGATTTTTCAAAACATAATAAGTAGTAAAAATGTTTAAAAGCGGAAGATATTCTGGATTTTTGAGGCCTATTTCTTATGGAATAGACATCTTCTTTATCCATTTTT
Organism: Aequorivita soesokkakensis; assembly: GCF_001641085.1. Lineage (GTDB taxonomy): Bacteria > Bacteroidota > Bacteroidia > Flavobacteriales > Flavobacteriaceae > Aequorivita > Aequorivita soesokkakensis. The sequence continues at coordinate 81,785 of NZ_LXIE01000023.1, forward strand.
TTGCTTTTGAATTCTTCGGAAATCCATTTCCCTATTTTAACTATGTAATTTTCCTTACGGCTGCGTGGCTGCTGCTTTCGTTGCGTTCAGGATTTTATGAAATATACCGCTTTACACATCTTTCCAAAATTATGTCCCTAATAGGAAAACAGGGCATTATTTTCCTGCTGATTGTTTTTTCATTTTTTGGATTTTACAATGAATTGACCACTACGGCCTCGGTCATTTTTAAGTATTTCTTTGTTGTAATGATTTGCATTACAATTGTAAAACTTGGCATCTACTTTTTACTTAAAAAATATCGATTACACCTCGGCGGAAATGTTAGAAAAGTAGTAATCATCGGTCTTAATCAGAAGACAGATCAGCTTCGAAAATTTTTTATCACTAATCCTGTTTACGGCTATAAACTATACAGAACCTTTGACCTTAAAGGGCCGGAAAAAGTTTCCATTGAAGAATGTATGGATTACATTTTGGAGGAAAAAATTGATGAGGTTTATTCTTCAGTGGCCGAAATTGGCAATAAGGATTTAATTAAACTGATTGATTTTGTTGACAACAATCTAAAAATTCTGAAATTCCTTCCGGACAACAAGGAAATTTATAGCAAAAAGCTGGATTTTACCTATTACGGAGTACTCCCTATTCTTTCCATGCGGAAAATACCCATAGACGAACCTTTCAATAAATTTTTAAAGAGAAGTTTTGACATCGTTCTTTCGCTTTTAATAATCGTTGGACTTTTATCTTGGCTCACGCCTTTACTTGGTTTACTTATAAAGCTGGAATCAAAAGGCCCCGTATTTTTTAAGCAAAAAAGGAATGGATTGGATTATCAGGAATTTTACTGCTATAAATTTCGTTCCATGAAACCGAACCCCATGGCGCATCTTCACCAAATAAGCAAAGGGGACGAACGTGTAACCCGCGTAGGGAGGGTAATCCGAAAAACAAGTATTGATGAGCTTCCGCAGTTTATCAACGTTTTAAAAGGAGACATGTCCGTAGTTGGTCCAAGACCGCACATGGTGAGCCACACCCATATGTATGCAGAACGAATAGACAAATTTATGGTACGCCATTTTATTAAACCGGGCATTACAGGATTGGCCCAAGTAAGTGGTTATCGCGGAGAGGTAGAAGATGACAACCACATTATCAATAGAGTTAAGTACGATATTTTCTATCTTGAAAATTGGAGTCTCTTTTTGGATATTAAAATTGTCTTCCAAACTATTTTTAACGCAATTCGCGGGGAAGAAAAGGCGTACTAAATAGCTTCAATTGCAATTATGAATTTTTCAAACTGCTTTTTAAAATCAAAAGCTGAAGTTGAATTTTTCTGAACAGTTTCTTTTGCAAAACGTTTTAACTCTTCTACAGAAATTGTGTTTGTAAAATGCTGCAACGCTTCAAAATTATTTACGGGAACCACCCATCCCAAAGCTTCCTTTTCAACCAGCTCCCCACCTTCCCCACCAGCAAAATAGAGCAAAGGCAAGCCCAAACGGGAATATTCAAAAATTTTTGAAGGTACCGAACCGTAAATTCTTTTTATAAGCGGTATGAATGCAATATCATATTTCCGCAACTCTTTGTGCAATGACTCCCTTTCCAATTCTCCATAAAAGTGGATGTTCTGCTTTTCCAAAGTTTTTATTTTTTCAGTCTCCGGCCCTGCTCCGTAAATATGCAGGCTTACGTTTTCTGGAAAAGTGATTTGTTGGCAGATTTCAAAAATTCCTTGTGCAATACCCAATAAACCAGCGTAAACAATTTTGATTTCCTTTGTTGGGGAATTTTCGGGCATTTGCGGAACTTCAAAATTTGGGATATTTCGGTATAAAAATGAAGGTTTCTCTCTTTCAAAAGTTGAAACATGCTCAAGTATTTCTTCAGATTGTCCAACAATTAACGTAGCATTTCGATAACAAAAACGTTCCATTTTCAACAAAAGCGAATAATACCAGCCTTCTTTCAAAAGCCCCATTTCCAATCCTGCAAGCGGCCAAAGATCAGAAACATTCAAAATTATTTTTTTTGAAAATAACCGTCCCAACACCACAGCCGTAAATCCCACAAAAACAGGGGAGTATTGGATAAATATTTTTTTGGGTGTTTTGGTGAAAAGGAAAAATAAAACCAAACTGAAAGAAAACGAAACCATCGAAAGCAAACGCACCAATTTATTGCTGGAATTGCTGGGCCAAATCCACAAACGTGTTACTTTTCCAAAGAAGGTATTTTCAGTCTTTGATGCCTTTCCGCTATAACCGTCAAAGATTTTACCGTTCGGGTAATTGGGCAGCGGACAAACAACTTTAACGTTAAACCCTGCATTTCCCAATCCTTCTGCCAAACTGGACATACGGTTGGAAGCGGCACCTTTTTCAGGTGGAAAATAGTTTGTTATGAGTAAAATCTCTTTACCCATAATGAATTTTTAATAAGGTAGAAATGATTCTTTCGGATGCTTTACCATCCCAAAGTGGGATGTTTTGTGTTTCTTTCCATTTGCCGTTTTTCAATTTTTCAAAAGCTTGGGAAATTTTCTCTTTGTCATTTGCGACCAAAACGTTTGTGCCCAATTCACAGGTTTCGGGCCGTTCAGTGGAATTTCTAAAAGTAATACAGGGCACATTGAGTATGGAGGCTTCTTCGGTAATTCCGCCCGAATCGGTTAAAATAGCCTGTGAATTTTTCAACAAATAGATAAAATTCAAATAGCCCTGCGGTTCCACCAAATGCAAATTTTTAAATTCATTTTGGGTTTCCGCTAAAATTTGCTGTGTTCTGGGGTGAACAGGAAATATAATGGGCGCCTCTTCTGCCTGCTCCATAATTTGTTTTAAAAGTTCAATAAATGAAGAGCCGTCATCTACGTTTGAAGGTCTGTGGAGTGTCAATAAATAGTAGTTTTTTGATGTTAAATTCAAATCATCCCAAAAAACAGGTTTTTTGATTCTAGTGAGATTTTGCAGAAGCGTATCAATCATAACATTCCCAACAAAAAAAATATTCTCTTTGGAATGCCCAGCTTTCAGAAGGTTTTCCGAAGCTTTTTCAGAAGTAGTAAAAAAGTAATCCGTGATGCTGTCTGTCACCATTCGGTTGATTTCTTCGGGCATTGTTATATCCCCGCTTCTAATGCCAGCTTCCACGTGAATTAAAGCAATATTGGCTTTTTTTGTAACGATTGAGCAGGCCATTGTTGAGGTTACGTCCCCAACGACCAAAACAAAATCGGGCCGGTTTTCCGTCAATTCTTTTTCGAAAGCAATCATAATCCCCGCTGTTTGCTCTGCTTGTGTCCCGCTTTTAACATTAAAGTTTTCATTGGGATGCGGGATTTGCAATTCTTCAAAAAAAGTATCACTTAAATTCGCATTGTAATGTTGCCCGGTGTGGATTAATCTATAAGAAATAGGATTTTTTTCAGTCCGAAGTTTTTCTATCGCCTTTATAATTGGCGATATCTTCATAAAATTTGGCCGTGCACCTGCAACAATGGTTATCTTCATTTTATATTTTTTTAAATTTCAACCAACGAAACAAACTGTTTCAATTTGCCGCTTTCGGTTCTGTCCAGCTGTTCCTTTCGGTTGAAATTAAAAGTTAAACCGGGCTCTAAAAATTGTTCAAGGGTTTTAATTATGAATTGTTTTTTCTCCACTGTCAAAGCTTCTTCGCTCACATAATTAATTTCAAAAGTATCAATCTTTGTTTGAATCACTTTAAATTCCTTTATGTTTCCGCTCTCTTCCATTATTTTTTTTGTGACCACATAAAAAGTCATTCCCGCAGCTTTTTTCCCACTTGGTAGTATTGCGAAATCATTTGTTCTGCCCGTAAGCTTTTTAAGAATTGGCTTTTTTAAAGTACTTTCTTCGCTCAGTGCGCCATAATCGCCAATTTCATAACGGATAAACGGATGCGCTTTGTTGTGAAGGGAAGTAATTACAATTTTACCTTCATCCCCCAACGGAACAGCCCGATTTTTTTCATCCAAAATCTCAACAAAAAGCGTTTTGGAATCAACTTCCCATTCGCCTTTTTTATTGGTAAAAGCAATTACCCCAGCTTCCGAACAGCCGTATTCATTGACAACTGGAACGCCCAACTGTTTTTCGAGCAGGATTTTATCGTCTTCAAAAAGCATTTCGGAAGTAACGATGCAAACCTTCAGCGAAGGACAAACATTTTTTAAAACTATATTTTTTCCTTTTAAAAATTTCGCAAAAAGAACGATGCTGCTTGCGTAACCGTTTATATAATTAAAAGGCTTTTTCTTGTAAACATTCAGCATTTCTTCCAACGCTTTTTCAGAAAGATCCAATATTGAAAACCGATGGCGCTTGGCCAGAAAATCCTTTAATCGCACGGTTTTATTTTGGATTAAATCTAAAGGAATTCCATAATAACGCGCCTGTAACGAGCTGTTGAAATCTATGCCATGCCAGCCAAAACGTTCCATGTGGTACGCCCAAGTCATCGCGTGGCTGTATTTGTCTTTTGCAAAACGAATTGGGTTGCCGCTGGATCCCGACGTTTTATTTATATATACTTTTTTTTCTGAAAATCCTTCGGAGAGTCTTTCTTTCAGCGGAATTTGAAAATCTTCCTTTTTCAAGATAGGAAGCGATTCCCAAGTTGAAAAGCCATCTTTTACCTTACTTCGATAAAAAGGATTGTTTTTTAAGTGATAGTTTACGATTTCAGCTTTTTTCGAATTCAAAAACGCTTCGTAATCCGCTTCCTTTATTTCTGAAATTTGAAGCAACTCTTCCTTCGCCCTTTCAATAGGGAAACGTTTCAGAAAAAGGGAAAAGTTGAAGATTTTCAAAGCTGATTTTTATATTTCACTTAAACCTAAAGGAATTTATTTAAAACAAAATTCGCTTTAAATAAATTAGCGGTTCAAGGTACAAACAATTATTTTTGACACCGAAACAAAACATTTCAATTATGAATATTCTCATCCTTGGTTCCGGCGGTCGCGAACATACTTTTGCCTATAAAATTTCACAGAGCAATCGCTGCGAAAAACTTTTTGTAGCTCCTGGAAATGCTGGTACCGAAGCTATAGCAACAAATGTGGAACTAAAGGTAACCGATTTTGAAGCGGTGAAAAAATGCGTTGTTGAAAATAATATTGAAATGGTTGTTGTTGGCCCGGAAGATCCATTGGTGCACGGAATTGCAGATTATTTTGCCGAGACTTCAGCATTAAAAAATGTAATGCTCATTGGCCCTTCAAAACGCGGTGCATTGCTGGAAGGCAGCAAACAGCGCGCAAAGGAGTTTATGATGCAACACAACATTCCAACGGCGGCCTATGAAAGTTTTACTGCGGAATCTTTGGAAGCCGGAAAAGCTTTTTTGGAAAAATTGAATCCACCCTATGTTTTAAAAGCCGATGGACTTGCGGCAGGAAAAGGCGTTTTGATTTTGAAGGATTTAGAGGAAGCAAAGCAGGAACTTGAGAATATGCTTGCGCACAGCAAATTTGGCGAAGCAAGTTCTAAAGTGGTTATTGAAGAGTTTTTGGACGGAATTGAGCTTAGTGTTTTTGTATTGACAGATGGTAAAAATTACAAAATCCTGCCCACGGCAAAAGATTACAAACGCATAGGCGAAGGAGATACGGGCTTGAACACAGGCGGAATGGGAGCCATTTCCCCAGTTCCTTTTGCAGACGAAGTTTTGATGAAAAAAATTGAAGACCGTATTGTGAAACCAACGGTGAATGGCCTTTCCAAAGAAAACATTGATTACAAAGGTTTTGTATTCATCGGGTTGATAAAAGTGAACGATGAACCGTTCGTAATAGAATACAACGTTCGCATGGGCGATCCCGAAACAGAAGTTGTTCTTCCACGTATAAAAACCGATTTGGTAGCTTTATTTGAAGCGACATACAACCAAACTTTAAACAACATCACTATTGAAATTGACGAAAGGGCCGCCACAACCGTGATGCTTGTTTCCGGCGGATATCCGGAAGATTATGAAAAAGGAAAGGAAATTTCAGGCTTGGAAAATGTGGAAGGCTCCATCGTTTTTCACGCAGGAACAAAATCTGAAAACGGAAAAATATTGAGTAATGGCGGGCGTGTTATGGCCGTAACTTCGTTGGATGATGATTTCAGAAAAGCGCTAAAAAAATCCTATCAAAACATAGAAAAACTAAATTTTGATAGGATGCAGTATCGTAGTGATATAGGTTTCGACCTTTAAAAAATCAAGGATTTTCGTCGAAAGTATAGGTGCTTTCAGTGTTTTCGTTGAAATCCTTAAGTTTCATCAGCCAATAAATAAAAGCAACAGCTCCAATAGTTAAGAAAATCCAGGAAACAATATTTGCAAGCCACCAGCTATCAAACTGGATGCTAGTAAGCCAGTCATAAGGTTTAAAAAGCACATTTTCAAAAAGAGAAGCTATTCCTTCCCAAAAACCTTTCCAAGTCATATCTTTAATCTTTAGAAGGCAAAAATATAAAATTACCCCATATGCTTACAAGCTTTTTCGGAAAATCTAACCCAATAAATTATTTAATTCTCGGCGCTTTTATTGTTGTGGGCTATTTATTGGGTGCAATTTCGGGGTCTTCAATTGTAATTACGCCTTTTTTAGTGCTTGACCACGGATTTTTTATTGTTCTCAATGTGTTGATTATGTTGCTGTTGGATTTCATTATCCGAAAAAACCACTTAACAAAAAACAACACTTTTGCGATTCTTTTTTTTACGTGTTTTTTGGTAATGCTTCCGGTTATTTTTCTTCAGCATAAAATACTTTTGGCAAACGCATTTCTTTTATTGGCCTTGAGAAGGATAATGAGCCTTCGAAGCGATAAAAATTCCTCAAAGAAAATTCTGGATGCCAGTATTTGGATTACCGTGGCTTCCCTTTTCTATTTTTGGAGCCTCTTGTTTTTCATTCCGCTATTTATTGCGGTTTTTCAAAAACCAAATACAAATTACAAGCAAATCCTTATTCCATTTACTGGTTTTGTGGCGGTTTTGATTATTAATACGGCATATCAATTACTGACCAACGATTCCCTCTTTTGGTTTGCAGACTGGCAGGAAACCATAAGTTTTGACTTTTCAAAATACAACTCGGCTTCCATTTTGGTGCCGATAACCGTAATACTTGCTTTTTTTATTTGGGCAGGAGTGTATCGGTTTTTGAAACTTTCCGCAATTCCCCTAAAGGAGCGGCCCAATTATCTTTTACTGCTTTACGTGAGCATTACCGCATTGTTTGTTGCCTTGGCGGGACCTGAAAAAACGGGAGCCGAGATAGTTTTTGTTTTGGCACCCATCGCGATTATAGCAACCAATTATATTGAAAATTTTGAAACGGAACGCTATGTTGAAAAAGATGTTGCCGAATTTTGGTTCAAGGAAATTATGCTTTGGCTAGTGGTTGTTTTGCCCTTTGTATTTTTATTTTTATGAGCGCGCTGGATTTAGAAAATATTGAAAAGGAACTTAAAAAAAGATGCCAATTTCCCTATAAATGGTTTCGGAAACAGAATGATCAGTGGGATCGTTTTACCCAATTTATCTACCAAATTCCCAATTGGGAAGCATTAGTTCGGAAGATTGCAATTGTTGCAGAATCACAGGAAGTGGACAAGCAGCAAATATTTCAATATGCCGCCAATAGGTGGTATAATTTCTGGAGCGCACAGGCTGTGGAACAGATTTTCACTGAGATTGACGGAATTGAACCAGTAGCCGAAACAAAAGATTCCGAAAAGGATTTTTATCTCTTCGGAATTCCTTTTGACCATAAAACTTCTGTTTTTCCGAAGCAATTCAACAAAACTTTTGAATATGCCCAAAACCATAAAAGCGAACTTATTGAATGGCTCTACAAAAACCAAAGCACCCAAAAGCGGCATCACTTTAAAAACCGTCTTTTTATTGTGGTTTTTGAAAGGAACGGTGAACATTGGAAACTGAAGGCTGAAATTTCCCTTCTTAAAAAGTCTATTCAAAAATATGCGGCATCTTTCCGGCCAGAGCAATTGCAATCCTTTACTTTTGTTGACGGACAAACAACGTTAAGCGATATTATCTGGGTTTCTAAATGAACTATATAGGCTCGAAACATAAACTCTCCAATTTCATTTTTGAAACGGTTGCCGAAACTTGCGGCGACAATCTTTCACAAAAAACATTTTGCGATCTTTTTGCGGGAACTGGAATCGTAGGCCGAAACTTTAAACCACACGTAAAACAAGTGATAGCCAATGATGTGGAATATTACAGTTATGTACTGAACCGAAACTACATCGGCAATCATATTGCTTTTGATTACGAAGAATTCATAAATGAATTGAATTTGCTCAACGGAAAGAAAGGCTTCATTTTCCAAAATTATTCCGAAGGCGGAAAAGCTGGAAGAAATTACTTCACTTCAGAAAACGGACAAAAAATAGATGCTGCTCGCACCCAAATTGAGGAATGGAAAAAAGCATCAAAAATTACGGAAGACCAATATTATTTTCTACTTGCTTCTTTGCTTGAAAGTGCTGATAAAGTAGCAAATACGGCTTCGGTTTATGGTGCTTATTTAAAACACATAAAGACTTCCGCGGCAAAAAAAATCATTATTAAACCAGCCGTTTTTCAAGAAACGACGAATTCGCATCAAGTATTTCAGCAGGATAGCAACGAGTTGATTAAAAAGATAAAAGGCGATATTCTCTATTTGGATCCGCCTTACAATGCGCGTCAGTACGGCGCCAACTATCATTTGCTGAATACTATCGCAAAATATGATACCTTTGTGCCAAAGGGGAAAACGGGCCTGCGCGATTACTATAAAAGCGATTGGTGCAGAACCGGAGAAGTACTGAAAAGTTTTGGGGAATTGATTGAAAAAGCACAATTTCCCTACATTTTCCTAAGTTATAACAACGAAGGATTAATGAGCCAAAAGGAAGTGCAAACGGTGATGGAAAGCTTCGGAAAATACACTTTGAAAACCAAAAAATACCAACGTTTCAAAGCAGATAAAACCGAAAACAGAAACCACAAAGCCTCAGAGACTTTTGAATATTTACACATTTTAGAAAAATCATGATCTAAATGTCAGGTTGAGCGCAGTCGAAACCTACTTAAGATTTCAAAATAAAAATAAAACTATGTTCTCAGACAAAGCCAACAAAATCTTCGCAGAAGTGATTGACAAATACCACGAAATAAATACTGTGGACCAAAATTTCAGCAATCCGTATGATAAAGACAGTAATTTAATTGAACATTTGTTGTATCGAAAATGCTGGATAGACACGGTTCAGTGGCATTATGAGGACATCATCCGCGATCCGAATATTGACCCCGTTGCTGCCCTAAAGTTAAAGCGCCAAATAGACGCTTCAAACCAAGACCGTACAGATATGGTGGAATACATTGACAGTTATTTCCTCGAAAAATTTAAGGATGTAAAGGTGAATGATGACGCAACCATCAACACTGAAAGCCCAGCTTGGGGTATTGATAGGCTTTCTATTTTAGCTTTGAAAGTATATCATATGAACGAAGAAGCTACCCGTACGGATGCTTCCCAAGAACACTTGATGGCCTGCAAAGCGAAGTTGAATATCTTGCTGGAACAACGTGTAGATTTAAGCACCGCCATCAACCAATTGCTGGATGATATTGCTCAAGGCAGAAAATATATGAAAGTCTATAAGCAGATGAAAATGTACAATGACGATGAGCTAAACCCAGTGCTTCGCGGAAATAAAGCCCCCTAACCCCCAAAAGGGGAATCTCAAGATGCCCAAAATTGATCACATATTAGTAATCCGTCTCTCCGCAATGGGCGATGTGGCTATGACAGTGCCTGTGCTTCGGGTTTTTTCGCAAACGTATCCCGATGTAAAAATCACGGTACTTTCCCGTCCCTTTTTCAAACCTTTTTTTGAAGAAATCCCTAACCTTGATTTTTTGGAAGCTGATGTTTATGGGGAACACAAGCGTTTCGGACTGATTAAATTAGCAAACGAAGCCAGGGATTTAGGAATTGACGCCGTTGCAGATCTTCACAACGTAATTCGTTCAAAAATCATTACGAAGTATTTAAAGTTTAAGGGAATTGATACCGCTACTATTGATAAAGGCAGAGCGGAAAAGAAAGCTTTGATTGCTGCCAAAGGCGAAAATATTTCTCAATTGAAAACTACACATCAGCGCTATGCTGATGTTTTTGAAAAACTCGGATTTCCTTTAAATTTAGAAAATCATATTGCCCCGCCCAAAAAAAGATTGTCGCCAAAACTCAACGGACTTTTGGGTATAGAGCCAAAAAAATTAATTGGTATTGCCCCTTTTGCAGCCCATCAAAGCAAAATGTATCCTTTAAGTTTAATGGCTGAGGTAATTCGTGAATTGGATGAAACCGATAAATACCGAATCTTTCTTTTTGGTGGTGGAAAGAAAGAAATAAAACTTTTAAAGGAAATGGAAATCCCTTTTGCAAATGTGACCAACGTTGCTGGAAAATTGTCCTTTGAAGAAGAACTTGCTTTAATTTCAAATCTGGATTTAATGTTTTCCATGGATAGCGGCAATGGCCATTTGGCGGCTATGTACGGCGTTCCAGTAATTACGCTTTGGGGAGTTACGCATCCGTTTGCTGGCTTTGTGCCTTTCAATCAGCCTGATAACAATCAGCTTCTTTCAGACCGCAAAGAATATGCATTGATTCCAACTTCAATTTATGGAAACAAGTTCCCAAAAGGATACGATGATGCAATGAAAACTATTTCACCTGAAACAGTTGTTCAAAAAGCACAAGAATTGCTTTAAGTTTCTTCAAAAAATTATTTAAACATCATCATAATCCACAACAACTTTCGCAGTGGTGGGATGCGCTTGGCAAGTAAGAATTAATCCATCCGCAATTTCAGATTCGGTGAGTATTTGATTTTTGCGCATTTCGGCCTTTCCTTCTTTCAATCGCGCAATACAGGTGCTACAAATTCCACCTTGGCAGGAATACGGCGGGTCTAAACCTTCGTCCAAAGCTGCTTCAAGAATGGATTTTGTTTGTGGCATTTCAAAAACTTCCTCTTCGTCATCAAGAATTATGGTAATGCTGGTATTTCCGTCGTGCTTTTCAACCAAAAGTCCTTTTTCGGCAGTAGAAAAAAGCTCGTGGTGAATTTGTTTCGAATTGATGCCGTTGTGCTTCAAAGTTGCGGAAACTTCGTCAATCATCTGTTCGGGACCGCACAAATAAAAGGCTTCAAAAGTAATCTGGCCGTATTTATTTTTTAGGTAAAAATTAACCAGGGAGCGACCTATTCTTCCAAATTGAGCATCGTCCAACTTTTCTCGACTATAGACAAATTCAACATCAAACCGCTCCGGAAATTTATCCTGTAACTGAACGATTTCGTCATAGAACATGGTTTCCTTTTTATTCTGATTGCCATAAATAAGTAAAAACGAACTTTGGGGCATTTCTTCCAAAGTGCTTTTTATTAAAGAAAGTACAGGAGTTATACCACTTCCAGCGGCAAAAGCCGCATAGTTTTTTAAGTTTGGCTCCAAAATAAATTTTCCCGTTGGTGGCATTACTTGCAGCGTGTCGCCAGCTTTCAAATCGTTATTCGCATATTCGGAAAAAACACCTTTTTCCACTTTTTTCACTGCAACTTTTAGCATCCCACTTTTTGGAGAAGAACAAATAGAATAGGCTCGGCGTAAATCTTTGCCGCCGCTTTGATGTTTAATGGTGATGTATTGCCCTGCTTTAAAAGCAAAAAGATTTTTTAAGTTTTCGGGTATTGAAAATGTGATGGAAACTGAATTTGGGGTCTCTTTTTTTACTTCGGAAACGGTAAGCGTATGAAATTCGCTCATAATCTTAATTTTTTTTTGCAAAAGTACAAATGAAATCAAGGAAACAAAGCTTCAAAAGCTTTAAAGTGAAGCATTTTTTGGGCGTTTCATTAAGCAGATATTAAAAAGAAATGTATTTTTACCGCTCTTTAGTGATTCTACATACTAAAATAGAACCTTTTAAGTTTGAATATTATATAAACCGAAACCATTTTGAAGGGCACATATAAAATTACACTATTTATTCTCGCTGTTGTCTTTTTGGCAGCGTGTTCACGTAAAAAGAATACATTTTTAAACCGCAACGTTCATGCGGTTACTACAGAATTCAATACGCTTTACAATGGCAATCTTGCATTTACCAATGGAAAGGAGCAATTGGCCGCTGGGTATCGAGACAATTTTTGGGAAATACTTCCCGTAGAACGCATTGATGTTGAAGAAGCGGAAACAAAATCTCCCGGTGCCTCCAAAAATGCCGACTTTAACCGCGCGGAGGAAAAAGCCGCGAAGGCAATCCAAAAACATTCCATGTACATAAACGGCAGGGAATACAACCCACAGATTGACGAGGCTTATATCCTGCTTGGCAAAGCGCGTTATTACGACGGGCGCTTTATTCCTGCTCTTGATGCTTTCAATTTTATTTTGGACCGTTATCCAAACAGCAACAATATTAATGTTGCGAAAGTTTGGAAAGCAAAAACCAATATCCGTTTGAAGAATGAAGAATACGCTATCGAAAACCTCAAAAAGATGTTTGAGACAGCTAATTTGAAGGAAGAGGAAATTGCAGACGGTGCCGCAATGATGGCCCAAGCTTTTATTAATTTGGATTCTTTGCAGCCAGCGCTTGATTACATAAAAATGGCCACTGAAAATGTGAAGGATAAGGAATTGAAGGGAAGATACACTTTCATTAAAGGCCAACTTTACAATCGTTTGGATCAAAAAGACAGCGCTAATATCGCTTTTGATGAGGTTATTGAAATGAACCGCAAGACTTCGCGGGCTTATATGATTAATGCCTATTTGGAAAAAGGCAAAAATTTCGATTACGAAAAAGGAGACCGCACCGCTTTTTTGGAATTGTTGCAGGACCTTGAAAAAAATCGCGAAAACCGTCCGTTTTTGGATAAAATCTACAATCAGTTTGGGGATTATTACAGAAACAGTGATAGTACAGAAACGGCCGTTAAATATTACAATAAATCCATCAAAGCGTTTAAACAGGATAGAGTGCTACAATCTGTAAACTATCAAACGCTGGCTGAAATAAATTTTGAAAAGGCTAAATACAAAACTGCTGGCGCTTATTATGACAGTACTTTAACCTACCTTGAAGAAAAAAGCCGCCAGTGGCGCAGAATTACAAAGAAGCGTGAAAACCTTGACGATGTTATAAAATATGAAGACATTGCCACCACTAATGATAGCATCCTGAAATTAACAAATATGAGCGAGGCCGAACAGCTTGCTTATTTTACGGATTATACTTCAAAACTGAAGGAACAGGCAATAAAAGATTCTTTGGAAGCCATCAAAATTGAACAGAAAATAGCCAATAAGGAATTTTATGAAAAAGGCAACAAGGTTTCGGGCCCTAATAAGGGCGGAAGTACTTTCTATTTTTATAATACTTCCACGGTAGCCTACGGAAAAGGAGAGTTCAGAAAAATATGGGGCGACCGAAAGTTGGAAGACAATTGGAGACTTTCCAGCAAAAAAACATCTTTGAACAATAATGATGATGAGCTTGTAACCGTGACCCCAATTGCCGAAAACGAACTTTACAAACCACAAACCTATATCGCCAGAATACCAACTGACGAAAAAGTAATAGATAGTTTGGCGAAAGACCGAAACTTTGCTTATTACCAATTAGGATTGATTTACAAAGAAAAATTCAAAGAATACAACCTTGCGGCAAACAGACTTGAAAAACTGCTTACATACAATCCTGAAGAACGTTTGGTCGTGCCTGCAAAATACAATTTGGTGAAGATTTATGAAATTTTGGAGAACCCTTCCCAAGCAGATAAATATAGAAATGATGTGTTGACAAATCATGCTGACACACGTTATGCTGAAATACTCCGCAACCCAAATTCACAGCTGCCAACAGACGAATCAAGCCCAGAATTTAAGTATAAACAATTGTACAAAGAATTTGAAGCCGCCAAATATGCTGAGGTTATTCAGAAAAGTGATGAATACATGATGGTGTACAATGGCAATGATATTGTTCCAAAATTTGAAATGTTGAAGGCCACTGCCATAGGGCGCCAGCAAGGTTTTGAGGCTTACAAAAAAGCCCTGAATTTTGTTTCGCTAAACTATCCAAGTACTGAAGAAGGTAAGCAAGCACAGCAGATTTACAGCAATCTACTGCCTTTACTTGCGGTGAAGGATTTTGCACCAGAAGCAGAGTCTGATAGTTGGAAATTGGTTTACAAATTCACAAATGAGGAAGGCGAAGCCGCCCAAAAACTGAAAGAACAACTGGACAAAGCCATTAAAAATTACCGCTATACAAATATGGTTACCTCTATAGATTATTACAATCCGCAAACCCAATTTGTAATTGTTCACGGATTAAACACGAAGCTTGGAGCCCGTGGTTTTGGCGAAGTTTTAAAAGAGAATAAGGAATATAAAATTAAGTATCCATTCTTCGAAATTTCAAGCCCAAATTATAAAATAATTCAGATTCATAAAAACCTAGATGATTACCTCAAGCAAGATGTAACCGAACAATAGCCTACTAACAAACCGAACAACAGAATAGTAACCTTTAAAACCAACTGCTATGTTTTCAGACAAAAAAGAGAAGAACGTTGCCTCCGAACCGGGAAGTGCCCAAAACAGGATTAACGAAGGAACGAAACTTAAAGGAGATATTTCCTCCACGGGATTTTTTAGAATTGACGGTGTTGTTGAAGGCAATGTAAAAACCCCTTCAAAAGTAGTTTTGGGAAAATCGGGAGTTATAATAGGAACACTTAGTTGTGAAAACGCCGACATTGAAGGTAGGTTTGAAGGAAATCTTCAGGTTTCCGGAACGCTTTCTTTGCGCTCCACCGCAATTATTGAAGGTGATGTTATTGTAGGTAAGTTGGCTGTAGAGCCAGGTGCTACCATGAATGCCTCTTGCGTTATGCAGGATGGAAAGCCAAAAAACGCAACTGCAAATCTACCAATTTCGGAAAACTCCAAAGTGCATCCTTTTGACCGCCAACAGCGAATTAAAAAAGCAGCTGTTGAGACTGATCTTGACGATTAAACTTCTCTAAAATGGCCGACAAAAAGGACAATGGGATAAAAAGATGGGCCATCCTTTCCGGTATCGGAATACAGATGGGCGTAATCATTTATCTTTTTGTGAAATTGGGCCAATGGCTGGACGGCAAATATTCTGACGGCGGAAAAACGTTTCTTATAATCTGCACACTTGTTGGTGTTGGCGCATCACTATTCTTGGTGATTAAACAGACTAATAAATTGAATTCCTGATTTTTTAATGAAAAAAACTACTTTCAAATTTTTGACGGTTCTTTTATTGGTAATAATGGCTGTTTTCGCTGCGCACCTATTTATACTTCAAAATATGGAATTGCCAATTTTTGCAGACCGAATCTTGCTTTCCTATATAGTTAATTATACCCTGGCAGCGGCAATTTTAATCTTCATTCAATCAAAGTTTAATAAGAAATCCTCACAAACAGGTTTTATATTTCTTGCTGGCAGCGGACTTAAATTTTTGGTTTTCTTTCTAGTTTTCTATCCTTTTTATCGGGAAGACGGAACGATGTCAACTTCGGAATTTGCTGCTTTTTTTGTGCCCTACGCCACCTGTTTGATTTTAGAAGTGGCATTTCTTTCAAAACAGCTTAATAATCAGGATTCTTAGCAGATTTCTTCCGAAGAAAAAAACACAAAAAATAGTTTTTTCTTTCTCAGAAAGAAATGTATTTTTGCACCGATTTTAAGGACACCGTTATTTGTTCAAAGATGCAAAGAAAAACATTGGTTAGAATACTTTCAGTTTTATTGTTGGCAACCTCTATTTCGGGTTTTGCCAATGAGAATTCAAAAGAAGAGACACAAGGTGGCAACACACAAGCGGAAAGAAAGGAGCATGTAAGAGAATATGTTATACATCACCTTTCTGACACTCATGATTTTGGATTGTACTCCTACAAAGATGAAAATGGCGAGGCGCATCACGTTGGGTTTCCGCTACCTGTTATTTTATGGGACAACGGATTAAAAATATTTTCTTCTTCAAAATTTCATCATGGTGAAACTGTTGCAGAGGTTGATGGTAATTATTATAAAATTGACCATTCTAAAATATACAAAACAGACGCCGCGGGAACCATCAATTATGATGAGCACCAACATGCAACAAATGTAAAACCTTTAGATATTTCCATAACAAAAGGTGTTTTTATGATGTTGCTTACCACTATTTTAATGATTCTTTTGTTTAGAAGCTTGGCCAAAAGCTATGCAAAAAATGGCAATATCGCAAAGGGAATTGGCCGTTTCTTCGAGCCAATCGTGCTTTACATTCGTGATGATATTGCTATCGCAAACATTGGCGAAAAAAAATACAAAAAATATATGCCGTTCCTATTGACTGTATTTTTCTTTATATGGTTTTTAAATATGTTCGGTTTAACTCCGCTTGGTGTTAACGTAACGGGAAACATTGCTATTACTACATGCTTAGCAATTATAGTTTTTTTAATCACAACCTTTACAGGAACCAAAGATTACTGGAAACACATTTTTGATCCATTGGGCGATGGTATGCCTTGGGCTGGAAAAATATTTATTTATATAATTCTTGTTCCTATTGAAATTTTAGGAATATTCATCAAGCCTTTCGCACTACTTATACGTTTGTACGCAAACATGACTGCAGGGCACGTAGTATTGGGTAGTTTGATTGGTTTGATTTACATTTTCCAAACGTGGTTGGGCGGAACATTATCTTTCGGACTTGCTTTTGCAATTTCATTAATTGAAATATTGGTAGCATTGCTACAGGCATATATTTTCACAATGTTGGCAGCGTTGTATTTCGGTTTTGCAAGTGAAACACACGAGCATGCTGAAGAGCACGAGGGCGAAATCCAACATTTATAATAACGAGTGTTTAATTTTTAAATATATATATTATGACAATTCCAAGTATTGTAGGAGCAGGTTTAGCAGTAATCGGTGCCGGTATCGGTATCGGTATGATTGGTGGGAAAGCTATGGAAGCTATCGCACGTCAGCCTGAGGCTTACGGAAAAATTCAAACAGCAATGCTTATTGCAGCGGCGCTTATTGAAGGTATTGGTTTCGCAGCGATTTTCGCATCGTAATCAAAAAAAACTAACAAACGGCTGTAACGGTTGGTTATAGCTGTTTGTTACAATTTTTAAAAGGAATATTGTTTAGTATACAATTGTAAAAAATGGAAAAATTAATAAATGAATTTTCAATAGGTCTTTTCTTTTGGCAAGCAGTTATATTTATACTGTTGCTTATTTTATTAAGAAAATTTGCTTGGAAACCAATCTTGAACGCGGTGAACGATCGTGAAGAAGGAATAAAAAACGCATTGGATTCTGCCGAAAAGGCAAAACTTGAAATGCAAAATCTTCAAGCAGATAATGAAAAATTATTGCAAGAAGCACGTGCAGAACGTGAGGTGATGATGAAGGAAGCTCGCGAGATTAAAGCAAAAATGATTTCAGACGCTAAAGAGGAAGCTAAAACAGAAGCAGACAAAATGGTTGCCCAAGCACAAGCTGCAATTGAAAGCGAAAAGAAATCAGCAATCGCTGAGTTGAAGCAACAAGTAGCAAGCCTTTCTCTGGAAATTGCTGAAAAAGTAGTAAAACACGAACTTTCCGATAAAGACAAGCAATTAAAACTTGTTGACGAAATGTTGGGCGACGCCAAATTAAACTAATATTCAATGAGCAGAGCAGCGATTAGATACGCGAAAGCAATTTTGCAGAAAGCAAACGAGAACAACACAGAAGCTGTTGTTTTTGGCGATATGCAATCTGTTTACAACACTATTGAAGGTAGCCGCGAATTGCAAACAGTGCTTCAAAGTCCTGTAATAAAAGCCAACGATAAAAAGGAAGCTTTATTGAAAATTTTCAACGGACAATCAGAAATCACACATTCGCTTATCAATATTTTAGTTGACAATAAACGTACTTCATTATTAGGAAATGTGGCTAAAAGCTATGTTGATCTTTACAATGAAGAACAAGGCGTAAAAGTAGCAACCGTAATTACAGCCGTTCCTCTTTCTTCAGAATTGGAAAGCAAAGTGATGGCCAAAATAAAAGAATTGACCGGAAGCGAAAAAGTAACGCTTAAAAACGAAGTTGACCCAGCGATTATTGGAGGATTTATCCTTCGCGTTGGCGATATTCAATACAACGCAAGCATCGCGAACCAATTTGGAAATTTAAAAAGAGAATTCAGTAAATCAATATAATTTTTGTGTCACCCTGAGCACAGTCGAAGGGTAAAATCATAAATACAAATAAAAATGGCAGAAGTAAAACCAGCTGAAGTATCAGCAATATTAAAGCAACAACTTACAGGCTTTGAAGCAACTGCTTCCCTGGACGAAGTAGGAACTGTTTTAACCGTGGGTGACGGTATTGTTCGTGCATACGGACTTTCAAACGCACAATACGGTGAATTGGTAGCCTTTGAAAGCGGTCTTGAAGGTATTGTATTGAACCTTGAGGAAGACAACGTAGGTATCGTACTTTTAGGTCCTTCAAAAGAAATTAAGGAAGGTTCAACCGTAAAACGTACACAACGTATTGCTTCACTTAAAGTAGGTGAAGGTATTGTTGGTCGTGTGGTAAACACATTGGGTCAGCCTATCGATGGTAAAGGTCCAATCACCGGTGAAACTTATGAAATGCCATTGGAGCGTAAAGCTCCGGGTGTAATTTACCGTCAGCCGGTAACTGAGCCACTTCAAACTGGTATTAAGTCTATTGATGCAATGATTCCTGTGGGCCGTGGCCAGCGTGAGCTTGTTATTGGTGACCGCCAAACAGGTAAATCTACCGTTTGTATCGATACCATTTTGAACCAAAAAGAATTTTACGATGCAGGTCAGCCTGTATATTGTATATATGTAGCGATTGGGCAAAAAGCTTCAACCGTAGCGAACATTGCACAAGTTTTGGAAGAAAAAGGTGCATTGGCCTATACAACCATTGTTGCGGCAAACGCATCAGATCCTGCGCCAATGCAGGTATATGCTCCTTTCGCAGGTGCTGCAATTGGTGAGTACTTCCGTGATACTGGTCGTCCAGCATTGATTGTTTATGATGATTTATCTAAACAAGCGGTAGCATACCGTGAGGTTTCACTTTTGCTTCGTCGTCCACCGGGACGTGAGGCATATCCTGGAGACGTTTTCTTCCTTCACTCAAGATTGTTGGAGCGTGCCGCTAAGGTAATTGCCGATGATGATATTGCAAAGGAAATGAACGACCTTCCAGAATCATTAAAAGGTTTAGTAAAAGGTGGTGGTTCATTAACAGCACTTCCTATTATTGAAACACAGGCGGGTGACGTTTCGGCGTATATTCCAACAAACGTAATTTCGATTACCGACGGTCAGATTTTCTTGGATGGAGATTTGTTCAACGCGGGGGTTCGTCCAGCTATTAACGTAGGTATTTCGGTATCTCGTGTGGGTGGTAACGCTCAGATTAAATCGATGAAAAAGGTAGCAGGTACCTTGAAACTGGATCAGGCTGCTTTCCGTGAATTGGAAGCGTTTGCAAAATTCGGTTCAGATTTGGATGCTGCAACCTTGAATGTTATTGAAAAAGGAAAGCGTAACGTAGAAATATTAAAGCAATCTGAAAACGATCCGTACACGGTAGAAGATCAAATTGCAGTTATTTATGCAGGTTCCAAAAACTTGATGCGTAGCGTTCCTGTTGAAAAAGTAAAAGAATTTGAAAGAGATTACCTAGAAATGTTAAACGTAAAGCACAGAGACACGCTTAACGATCTTAAAGCTGGTAAACTTACTGATGAAGCAATTGATGTGATGACAACGGTTGCTGCTGATCTTTCAGCGAAATATAAAAAGTAGTTAGATTTCTGTATTGAGTATTGAGAAAATATATCTCGATACTCAATACTAAATACTCAATTCTATAAAAGAATGGCGAATCTTAAGGAAATTAGAAACAGAATATCATCCGTCGGTTCAACGATGCAGATTACTAGTGCCATGAAAATGGTTTCTGCCGCAAAGTTGAAGAAGGCGCAGGATGCAATTACTGCAATGCGTCCCTATTCTGAAAAACTTACTGAACTTTTGCAAAACCTAAGCGCCACGCTTGATGCCGATACCGGGAGCAAGTATTCAGAACAGCGCGAAGTGAACAAAGTCTTGGTGGTTGCCATTACCAGTAACCGTGGTTTGGCGGGAGCTTTTAATACAAACGTCATAAAAGAATCACGCAATTTGGCGGCAAATACGTATGCTGGCAAACAAGTGGATTTTATGACCCTTGGTAAAAAAGGAAATGATATTCTGAAAAAAACCGGAAATGTTATAGAAAACAACAACGGTATTTTTGACGATCTTTCTTTTGATACTACTGCAGAAATTGCTGAAAAACTGATGCTTCTTTTTTCCGAAGGAAAATATGACAAGATCATTTTGGTGTACAACAATTTCAAAAATGCTGCTACACAGGTAGTAATGACTGAGCAGTTCTTGCCTATTTTGCCTCCAAAACCAATTGAAGGTCAAGAAGCAAAAACTACCGAAACTTTTTACATATTTGAACCTTCAAAAGAAGAAATTGTTGAGGCGTTAATTCCTAAGAGTTTAAAAACACAGTTGTTCAAAGGTCTTCGCGATAGTGTTGCCAGCGAGCACGGCGCACGTATGACGGCGATGCACAAGGCAACAGACAACGCAACCGAGCTTCGCGATGCATTGAAACTTCAATACAACAAAGCGCGTCAAGCTGCCATTACTAACGAAATCCTTGAAATTGTTGGTGGTGCAGAGGCATTGGCCGGATAAAATATCTTAAAATTTATTTAAAAAAAGCCTTTCGTTTTTCGGAAGGCTTTTTTGTTGCATAATATTTGTAATTTTAGTGAATGATGAAAAATTTAAAAATAATATTTGGACTTATAACTTTGCCAATGGTTTTACTCAGTTTTTCCAACTGTGGCAGTGCGCAGGATTCAAGCAACAAAAAAGCATTTAATCAAAATCCTCCTTTCAAAATTAGTGAAGTATACTACCAAAACTGGGTTGCTGGCGTAAAGGAAGGTGGCTCTGGAACAAATATTTATATTACTTTCAGTGAAAAGAATACCGATGCTGTTATCCAAAATATCTATTTCAGGAACCAAATTTTGGAGGCAAAAGGCAATATAAACGAACCAAATCAATTTGTTGGCTATCTTAAAAATGATGCCCAACGTGATATTGTTATGGACGCTGACCCTATCAAAGAGGCGAAAAATAATCCGCCGAAAGTATTTCCGTTCCAGTTGGAAAATAATCAAGCGGTTATAGAATATTGGTTTGAAGGGAAAAAGAATTATTTCAAGGTTTCCAATATTACTGAAAAGGAAATGATTCCATATCCACAGGCGAATCCAAATTCGCACGAATAGTTATGCAAACTATCAATCTTAAAGATAAGTTTTCAACTTTCAAAAACCATTGGCACCCGCACCAAATAACGGTTGTGGATAATATGCAAGTGCTCTTGGCAAAGCTGAAGGATGAATTTGTCTGGCACAAACATGAAGAGGAAGATGAGTTGTTTTTTGTACAGAAGGGAACTTTGGAAATGCATTTTCGGCCTTCGCCCAACGAAGCCGATGGCGAAGGTGGGGATAAAGTTGAAATTGTTTCCGAAGGCGAAATAATTGTTGTTCCAAAAGGCGTTGAGCATTGCCCAAAAACCCGAAATGGCGAAGAAGTACACGTGCTTCTTTTTGAAAAACTCACTACAAAACACACGGGAAATGTAACTTCGGAAAAAACTGTTTCCGACTACCCTAAAATTTAAAGTATGAAAATACTTCACCTCGATAGCAACCATCCGTTATTATTGAAAATGCTTATGGAAGCAGGGTTTTCAAATGAAGAAAACTACAAATCTTCAAAATCTGAAATTGAGGAAATCATTTCAAATTACGAAGGAATCGTCATAAGAAGCCGTTTCAACATTGACAAACAATTTCTCGAGGCTGCAAAAAATCTGAAATTTATAGCCCGAGTTGGCGCCGGTTTGGAAAGCATCGACACCGATTATGCAGATAAACTTGGCATTAAACTAATCGCTGCGCCTGAAGGCAATAGAAACGCCGTGGGTGAACATGCTTTGGGAATGCTCCTTTCGCTATTCAACAAGCTGAATAAAGCCGATAGCGAGGTTAAAAACGGTCTCTGGAACCGTGAAGCAAACCGTGGAATTGAACTGGAGGGAAAAACCGTTGGAATAATTGGTTACGGCAATATGGGCAAAGCTTTCGCAAAAAAATTGAAAGGTTTTGATTGCGAAGTAATTTGTTTCGATATAAAAGAAAATGTGGGTGATGAAAACGCTAAACAAGCTTCATTGGATGAACTTCAGCAAAACGCTGATGTTTTAAGTCTTCACACGCCGTGGACGCCTTTGACAGATAAAATGGTGAATTCAGAATTTATCAATTCATTTGCAAAACCATTTTGGCTCATCAATACCGCGCGCGGAAAAAGTGTTGTAACCGCAGATTTGGTTTCGGCATTAAAATCCGGAAAAATTTTTGGAGCTGGACTTGATGTTTTGGAATTTGAAAAACTATCTTTTGAAACACTTTTTGATTCAGATAATTTACCCAATTCGTTGAAAGAACTCTTCGCGATGGACAATGTAATTTTAAGTCCGCATATTGCTGGATGGACCGTTGAAAGCAAAGAGAAATTGGCAACGGTTATTGCAGAAAAAATAATTCAAAATTTTAAAAATTCATAATTATGAAAAAAAGAGTAACTGGAATTGGCGGAATTTTCTTCAAAACAAAAGATCCGAAGCAAACGAGGGAATGGTACAAAAATCACTTGGGTTTTGATACTAATGAGTACGGCAGCAGTTTCAATTGGCAAGATGAAAACGGTAAACAATGTACAACACAATGGAGCCTTTTTAAAGATGATACCAAATATTTTGCGCCCAGTGAAAAAGAGTTTATGATGAACTATCGCGTAGAAAATCTTGAAGAATTGTTGAAAGTCTTAAAGGAAGAAGGTGTAACAATTGTGGGCGAAATGGAGACTTATGATTATGGAAAATTTGGATGGATCCTAGATCCCGATGGCAATAAAATTGAACTTTGGGAACCCGCTGACGAAACACTTCTATAATTTTTTATACATTTATTACTCATTAAAAACCAACTAATTAAACTATGGAAGAAGAACAAAACTCTGACTACGACAGTACAAAAAAAAGGATAGATGAAGCCACCGATAATTTTGAACAACAAGCAAAACATACCGCAAATGAGTTTAAAGAAGAGTGGAACAAAGTAACCCAGGGACAAGAAAATAAAAAACTATTAGCCGGAGTTTTGGCTCTTTTGTTTGGATGGTTAGGAATACACAAATTTATATTGGGTTATAATACTGAGGGAATAATTTTATTGGTCATCGGATTATCGGGAATTTTAACGTGTGGAATAACCTCTGGAATATCTGGGATAATTGGAATTATTGAAGGAATTATTTACCTAACCAAAAGCGATGAAGAATTCTACCAAACCTATCAAGTAGGAAAAAAAGGATGGTTCTAAATATGTAAAGCCTTTGGATTTTTCAAAGGCTTTTTTTATAAACTTAAATGAGAAATAATATGAGCAAGTATGGAGCAATACCCGCAATGAGCTATAAAGATGCCAACGCAGCTGTCGATTTTTTAACCAATGCTTTTGGATTTAAGGAACACTTCGTTTATAGGGATGAAAAAAATATGGTTCATCACGCAGAGCTTTCATTAGGCAATGCGATGGTTATGATTGGCCCACAGCGTAAAGAAAGTGAATTCGGAAAAATGACCGGAACACCAGCACAGGCCAATGGTTTGAATACCCAAACTGCATATATTATTATTGATGAAGTGGACAATCACTACAAAAATGCAAAAGCCCATGGCGCCAAAATAGTAATGGATATTAAAGACGAAGATTACGGCGGCCGTGGTTACAGTTGCAAAGATCCCGAAGGAAATATTTGGAGTTTTGGAAGTTATAATCCCTACGAATCAAAATAAAAAACTATGATTTTTGACACCGCATTTCTTGCTGGATTCGCTCTTTTATTTCTTCGGATAATAATTGCGATTGTCTTTTTCTCTAGTGGAAAAAGTCACGTTCAAAAGCCAAAAGAACGCGGCGAAAGTATAGGAATGTCTCCAACGGCAACCACAGTTTTGGGGTTGGCAGAAATAGTTGGCGCAATTTCCATTGCTTTTGGAATTTTCACCCAAATAGGTGCGTTGCTAATTATGGGAGCAATGCTTGGAGCTATGTATAAAAAAATCTTTATTTGGAAAACGGGTTTTTATGAAGATAAAGGCTATGGTTGGCATTATGACCTTCTTTTATTTCTCGGCACTTTCGTGATTTTTACTACCCACGGTGGAAGTTTGATTCTTTTTTAATCCTTCTTAAGCACTGCTACAATTTGCGGCACATCTTTCTTTTCAAAGAAATAAATGGTTTTTACCAAATATTTCAGTAGCCAACTTTTTTGGGTTATCAATTTTTCTGCAAGCATTGCAATAACTGTATCGCGGTTGTTTAACTCGTTTATTTTATTTGGTGAAATATGATATTGGTTTGCAAAAAGCCAAGCGCCGTCCCGTGCAACATTTATACTAAAACTGACCAATTTATCCTCGCGTCCTTTCCCGAATTTATCCAACAATCCAAACAAAGGTGAAACCGAAATAATTTTGGCTTCCACATTTGCAATCATCGATGCTAATATTTCATTTATTTTATTGAAATCATTTTCAAAATCCAGCAACTCGCCATCATCGCCAACGGTTTCCGCAACGGCAATTCCCAAATCTAAATTTATATGTGCATTAATCCCCAAAAGCAAATGTTGCATAATCAGCAACTTTCCTGTTTTTGCTGCTTCAAAAGCATTTTTCCAGCTTTTCGTAAAAGGTTTGTTGAATCCCGAACATTCATACGCATCAATATATCTGTTAGCAAAAAGCACGTCCAGTTTTTCCATTCGGGGATTATTTTCGAATTCATTATTTAGAATTCCCTCTTTTATGCGAACGGTTACTTTTCTGTAAAGTATAGGAAAATATGCCATGCAGGAATTGTTAGTACATTCCTTTTCAATAATTACATCGAGTGCGGAAATTACTTCGTCTATGGTTTTGGGCAACATATTTAAATAGTTAGCAATTACGAAGTTATACTTTTTTGAAGCTTTTTTTGAAAAAAGGGAAAAGAAAACCGAATTTATTTATCGCCGTTTTGGGAATCTGAATATTTTTTCTCAAGTTCCGCCTGAAACTCTTCCATAACAGGTTTTACGGTACTTTCCGGTAAATCTGCGATACGGATGTACATTAAACCATCCACCGCATTATTGAAAAGTGGATCTACGTTGAAGGCCACAACCTTTGCGTTCTGTTTGATGTATTTTTTGATAAGCACGGGCAAACGAAGACTTCCCGGCTCCACTTCGTCAATTATTTTGTCGAATTTGTTTAAATCCGCTTCACTTTCATCAAAAATGAAATCTTTATCGGCGTCCTTCAATTTTACTTTGTATTCCTTCTTCGGATTGATGTATTGAGCCACATACGGATCGTAATAATTCGATTTCATAAACTCAATCATCAAACTTTTCGAGAATTCTGAAAATTTATTGCTGATGCTCACGCCACCAATCAAATAGCGATGTTCGGGATAGCGAAGCGTTGTGTGTACGATTCCTTTCCAAAGCAAAAACAAAGGCATCGGGCGAAGTTGGTATTCCTTAATAATAAAAGCGCGTCCCATTTCGATGGATTTGCTCATCATTTCATACAATTCGGGCTCAAAACGAAACAGATCCTGTAAATAAAAACCATCAATCCCAAATCGTGGAAAAATCTCTGAACCAAGCCCCATTCTGTATGCTCCCGCCATTTTCTGGGCGTCATTATCCCACAGAAACATATGGTGATAATAGCTGTCAAATTTGTCAAGATCCGTACTATTGTTGGTTCCTTCGCCCACTTCACGGAACGTTATTTCACGAAGTCTTCCTATTTCCTGCAGAATGTAGGGAATGGTATCTGCCTGGGCTAAAAACACTTCGTAATTTTTACTAACAAGCAATCGCTTATCATTTTCGCGAAGTTTTTCTATTTCCGCCTCCATCGCTTTCAATGGAATTGGACCCGCAATTTTCTTCGGTGGCTTCGGAAATTTTAGTGTTTTCGGAATGTTGTCCAACAATTTTTTCTTCTGAAAAGCATTGGAAAGCATATAGGTTTTCTTCCGAAGAAATTCAGTAAAAATGGGCAACGACTCGTGTTCCTTTTGGTCTTCAGCAGAAATTGCGTTTCCAATTCGCACTTTAATCAATCGCTCTTTTTGAGTCAACAATTCTGAAGGCAATTTGGCGGTGCGCAGCGTATCGCTCATCTTTGCCAAACGGTAAAACAACTTGCTATTTTTTGCGTGAAAATATATGGGAACTATTGGTACTTCAGCTTTTTTAACCAATTTCATCGCGGCTTCTTCCCAAGGTTTGTCAACCAATAATTTATCGTCCCTATAAGTTGAAACTTCACCTGCAGGAAAAATACCTAAAGGATGGCCATCCTGTAAATGTTTTAGCGCTGATTTAAATCCTGTAATGCTTGATTTAACGTCTTTCCTGTCCTCAAAAGGATTTACGGGCATAACGTAAGGTTTCAGCGGTTCAATTCTATGTAGTAAAAAATTCGCAACAATTTTGAAATCTGGACGGTGTTCCAACAATAATTTAAGCAAAAGAATGCCGTCAATTCCACCCAACGGATGGTTTGAAATAGTTATAAAAGCACCTGTTTTTGGGATTCGGCGAAGGTCTTCTTCTGGAATTTCAAACTTTATTTCAAACTCTTCAATCAGCGCATTTATAAATTCCAGATCGTGCAGATGCTTGTTTTTATCGTAAATTTTGTTGAGAGTGGTAATGTTCAGAACTTTCATTAAAGACCAGCCCATAAAAGTGCCCAGAAAGCCGAATTTATCGACGTTTATGGCTTTTGCAACTTCCTTTGCATTGACTAATCCCATGAAATATTTAGATTGTTTGTATCCAACAAATATAACGAAACCGATTGATACTATTCCTTAATTACGAGCTGTACCGTCTCCTTGCTTTCCTGCTTTAAAAGCACGTTTTTATTTTCCGCAAGTGCCTTTATTTCAGCAGTGTTAAAATGCCGAATGGTGTAGAGCGTAACGTTTTCGTTCCATTTTACACTGAATTTCTCGCGAAGCTTTGCAAGCAATGCCTCTAAATTGTTGAACTTGTCGTTAACGCAGACCGAAAAACTAATGGCTGAATTCTGTATCATTTCAACCTTCATTTTGTGCTTGTGAAGCCATTTGAACACGTCGCCAATATTGTCTTCCATCATAAACGAAAAGTCTAAAGACGAAAGTGAAATAAGCACCAAATCCTTTTTCAGAATAAAACAGGAAGTCTGCGGATCCAGCGTTACGCCTTTGCCCACACAGGTTCCGGGCGCTGTCGGATTTAAAAATGATTTCACGAAAAGAGGAATTTCCTTTCGCTGTAAAGGTTGAAGCGTTTTTGGGTGAATTACCGATGCGCCATAAAATGCAAGCTCAATTGCCTCCCGATAGCTTATGTGGTTCAGGAGCATAGTTTGTGTAAAGTAACGCGGATCTGCATTCAGCACGCCGGGAACGTCTTTCCAAATGGTTACGCTTTCAGCATTTAAACAATATGCAAAAATCGCCGCCGTATAGTCACTTCCCTCGCGGCCAAGGGTTGTGGTGAAATTATTCGTGGTTTCTGAACCCAAAAACCCTTGTGTAATTGTGATACCGTTCGCACTTACTTTTTTCTGAATTTTTTTCTGGGTTGCTTCCCAATCTACACTTGCATCGCGGTAATTAGCATCGGTTTTGATGCATTTGCGAACGTCCAAAAATTCATTTTTCAAACCAATTTCTGAAAGATATGCGGAAACAATTGTGCTGGAAACCAATTCACCAAAACTCACCACTTGGTCGTATAAAAAAGCGTGATTTTTGGATTTGTTGACATCTAAAAATGAAGCCATTTTCCCAAACAGTTTTGAAACATCTTCATAAACAGGATGATTCCTATTTTCAAAAAGACCTTCTAAAATTTCAAGGTGATATTCTTTAAATTCGGAAACGAATTCCTTGCATTTATTGCGATTGTCATTTAGGTATTCTGCAACCACTTTCTCAAGTAAATTGGTAGTTTTTCCCATCGCTGAAACTACGATTACCAGATTTTTTTGGTTGGTTATTTTCAGTACTTCAGAAACATTTTTTACGCCGTCCGCATCTTTTATTGAAGCTCCTCCGAATTTGAATATTTTCATTCAGACTATTTTTTTATGAATTTATATAATTTTTCAGACTTTTTTCGTCCATATGGACAACACGCCATGTGCTTAAAACATTGGCGCCGCTACGTTCGTAGAAGCGAATTGCACCAGTATTCCAATCCAGCACATCCCAAGCAACCCGTTTTAAACCCCGATCGAAAGCAAATTGCATCACTTTTTTATACAGTGCTTCGCCAATTCCCTTGCCGCGTTTGGCTTCTTTAACAATTAAATCTTCCAAATGAAGTGTTCTTCCTTTCCAGGTTGAAAAGCGGAAATATACCAATGCCGCACCAACAATCTCATCGTCAAGTTCTGCAACAAAACAGGTAAACAGTGGATTCTCACCAAAACCTTCCCTTTCTAAATCCTGCACGGTAACTTCAACTGCATCAGGTTCTTTTTCAAAAATGGCAAGTTCTTTTATAAGTTCTAAAACTTGTGGCATGTCCTTTTTTAGCGCTTCACGTACCTTCATCTTTCTGAAAATTAATTAGAATTGCAAATATCGGTTCAATTTCTTAAAAATCCCGATATTTGCCACAAATTCAGGATATCTTCAACCCAATGGCAAAAATAAATCAATCCCTCGGCGAGTTTATAATTGAAAATCAAAGCGAATTCAAATACTCTTCCGGAGAACTGTCGCGGCTTATCAATTCCATCCGTTTGGCGGCAAAAGTGGTAAACCATAAAGTGAATAAAGCTGGACTGGTAGATATTTTAGGCGCTGCGGGCGATATGAACGTGCAGGGTGAAGACCAACAAAAGCTGGACGTTTTTGCAAATGAAGTTTTTATTAATACACTTACAAATCGTGAAATTGTCTGCGGAATTGCCAGTGAAGAGGAAGACGATTTTATCACAATCAAAGGCAGAAACGAGAAGAACGATAACAAATATGTGGTTTTGATGGATCCTTTGGATGGTTCCTCAAATATTGACGTAAATGTTTCCGTGGGCACCATTTTTTCAATTTACAGAAGAATAACACCTTCCGGAACTCCTGTTACAATTGAAGATTTTCTTCAACCGGGCATCAATCAGGTTGCTGCTGGGTATATTGTTTATGGAACTTCAACAATGATAGTTTATACAACGGGCCATGGGGTAAACGGTTTTACGCTGAACCCAGCTATCGGTACATACTATCTTTCACATCCAAACATGAGATTTCCTGAAAATGGAAATATTTATTCTGTGAATGAAGGCAATTATGTTCACTTTCCGCAAGGCGTAAAAGATTATATTAAATACTGCCAAAAAGAAGAAGAGGATCGCCCATATACTTCGCGATACATAGGGTCTTTGGTTTCTGATTTCCACAGAAATATGATAAAAGGTGGAATTTATATTTACCCAAATACATCAAAAGATCCGAATGGAAAACTTCGCCTTTTGTATGAATGTAACCCGATGGCGATGATTGCTGAACAGGCGGGAGGAAAGGCCAGTAATGGTTTTCAAAGAATTTTGGAAATTCAGCCAACTTCATTGCACCAGCGTGTTCCCTTTTTCACTGGAAGTAAAAAAATGGTTGAAAAAGCAGAGGAATTTATGGCTAGTGCTAAATAAAAAAACCCGAAGCTTTCACATCGGGTTTCTAATTTCTTTTAAAAAAACTACTCTTTTCTGTTAAGCAAATAACGGTAATCTTCCAGGCTTAAGCCGCCACTGTATATTGCAATAGATCTTTTTATCAAATCTTGCGCAATCTCAGCAGAGTAACCTAGGCCGATGGCATATCTTTCAATCAAAAAACGTTCGTGATCATCAATTTCGTGATCTGCAAAAATCATTTCGAAAAGATCGTGAATGCGCTCTAAACGTCTTTCGGAATCATTGGGAGGATTGATTGGGTATTTTCCTGGATTTTTCAAAACTTCATTGTATTCGTCTTCTTCTATATCCAGTTTACGGGCAAAACGTTTTAACATTTTTTCTTCTTCACTGTTAATTTCTCCATCAACCGAAGCAATATTTGCAATAGATGCAAAGTGCCCTAAATTTCGGGAATGCTCCCCACTTTCGAATAAATCTGTAAATGACATAATTTGGTTTTATTGTGCAAATATAAAACGAATTGCGAGCAAAGCGAAGCAATCTGTTCAAGTTTTTCACCATTTTCTTTTGAAACCATTTCAACCTAAACTTTTCTTAATTGAAACCCAAGCGAAGCAACCTTTTCTTATTTTTAAACTGCTACTGAAAGAAAAATGAAACAACCACTGCTCGTCTTTAACGAAAAAGGAATTTATTGTGAAAAAGCCGATGTTTACATTGATGCATGGCGCCCTGTGGATAAATGCATTGTCACCCACGGCCACGCCGATCATAGTCGGTGGGGGCATAAGCACTATATTACCCAAACCAACAATGTTCCTATCATTAAACATCGTTTGGGTGAAATTTCAGTAACAGGCAAAGTTTGGAACGAGACATTTACTATAAA
Source organism: Aequorivita soesokkakensis (assembly GCF_001641085.1). GTDB lineage: Bacteria > Bacteroidota > Bacteroidia > Flavobacteriales > Flavobacteriaceae > Aequorivita > Aequorivita soesokkakensis. The sequence goes on from NZ_LXIE01000023.1 coordinate 112,796, forward strand.
TGGAGTGAAATTTTCACTGCATCCCGCGGGTCATATTATTGCTTCTTCTCAAGTTCGCGTGGAATATAAAGGGGAAGTTTGGGTTTTTACTGGCGATTTTAAAACCGAAGACGACGGCTTGGCTGAAATTTACGAACCGGTAAAATGCCACACTTTTATAACAGAATGCACCTTCGGTTTACCAGCTTTTAAATGGGAGCCGCAAGCGGAAGTCTTCAAGGATATAAACAATTGGTGGGCAACCAATAAAAGTGAAGGTAGAACTTCGATTCTTTTTGGTTATAGTTTGGGAAAAGCCCAGCGGTTACTGAAACATTTGGACACTTCCATCGGAAAAATTTACACCCACGGCGCCGTTGAAAATATGACGGAAGTAGTTAGGGAAAATTATAAACTACCCGAAACTACTTTAATTACGCGCGATACTTCCAAAGAAGAAATAAAAGGAAACATAATTGTTGCCCCACCGAGCGCCCACGGAAGCACTTGGATTAGACGCTTTGTGCCTTTTGTAACAGCTTCAGCGAGCGGTTGGATGACCTTTCGTGGCGCACGAAGAAGACGGGCAATCGACCGCGGATTTGTTTTAAGCGACCACGCAGATTGGGAAGGCCTGCTTTCCGCAATTAAAGCCACAGGTTGCGAAAAAGTAATCGCCACCCATGGATATACAGATATTTTTGCGCGCTATTTAAGGGAAGAATTGGGCTACGACGCCCGAACCGAAAAAACCCAATACGAAGAAGAAAGTGCCGAAATTGATAAGAAAATTGAAAATGAGGATTAAGCTGTGAAAGATTTTGCCCAACTCATAAAAAAGCTCGATAGCACCAACAAAACCAATGAAAAGGTTGCGGCGCTCACCGCATATTTTCAAAATGCGAACGATGCAGATAAACTTTGGACAATCGCCATTCTTTCACATCGCCGACCAAAAAGACCTGTAAATACAACGCTTTTACGACTTTGGGCTACGGAAATCAGCGGAATTCCGCTTTGGCTTTTTGAGGAAAGTTATCACATTGTGGGCGATTTGGCAGAAACGATTGCACTCATTTTACCAACTTCGTCAGCACATTCCGAAAAGTCGCTTTCAGAATTTGTTTCGGAAATTATTGAATTGCGAACACTGCCCGAAGAAGAAAAAAAGAAATATCTGCACGACAATTGGTTGGCGCTTAATTATTTTGAACGTTTCGTTTTCAATAAAATCCTTACCGGAAGTTTTAGAATTGGCGTAAGCCAAAAGTTAATGACGCGCGCGCTTTCAAAAGCTACAGGAATTGATGAAGATATTCTCGCATATAAATTAATGGGCGATTGGACGCCGGAAAAAACAACGTATAAAAAACTGATTTTAGAACAAAACGAGGAAGATTATCTCAGCAAACCATATCCATTTTATTTGGCTTATGCGGTCGAGGATAATTTTCAAGAGGATTTAGGCCCGATTTCAAATTGGAGTTTTGAGCACAAATGGGATGGAATCCGAAGTCAGGTTATTATCAGAAATGATGAGGTTTTTGTGTGGTCGCGTGGGGAAGAATTGGTGACCGATAAATATCCAGAGTTTCAGGATTTTCTAAAAGTGATTCCCAATGGAACTGTAATAGATGGGGAAATTTTGCCTTTTGGCGAAGGCGAAATTCAAAATTTCAACACACTTCAAACCAGAATTGGACGCAAAAATATTTCAAAAGCACTTTTACAAAAAACGCCTGTAATTCTGAATGCTTATGATTTGCTGGAATGGAATGGTGAGGATATTCGGCAAAAACCATTTTCAGAAAGAAGAAAGATTTTGGATGAAATGATTCAAAAAATCAATTCCGAAGAAATAGGAATCTATTTAAGTGAAACAATGAATTTCGAAACTTGGGAACAAGCCGCGGCAGAACGCGACCTTTCCCGAGAAAAACGAAGCGAAGGCTTGATGTTAAAACGAAAGGATTCCCCATATTTAGTCGGAAGAAAAAAAGGCGATTGGTGGAAGTGGAAAATCGACCCCTTCACAATCGACGCAGTGTTAACTTATGCCATGCGCGGCCACGGAAGACGCGCAAATCTTTATACAGATTACACTTTTGCGCTTTGGGACGAGGGCGAATTGGTCACATTTGCAAAAGCATATTCCGGTTTGACGGATGCCGAATTCCGGCAAGTGGATGCATGGATAAAACGAAATACTTTGGAACGTTTCGGCCCAGTGCGAAGTGTAACTCCGCAACACGTTTTTGAAATCGCTTTCGAGGGAATCGCGGAAAGTAGTCGTCACAAAAGTGGAATCGCAACACGTTTTCCGCGGATTCTTCGTTGGAGAAAAGATAAGCCAATTGCCGAAGCAAATACACTTGATGATTTAAAAGCGCTAATCCCAAAATGAAACAATCTGAACTAATTTCAATAGCCGAAGATTGGTTTCAATCAAAAAAATGGAAGTCATTCCCCTTCCAACAAAAAACGTGGAAGGCCTTTCTAGATGGCAAACACGGACTTTTAAACGCGCCAACCGGAAGCGGAAAAACGTATGCACTTTGGGTTCCAATTGTTCTTCAATATTTAAAGGAAAATCCTGATTATAAAACGAAGCATACCAAAGGTTTAAAAGCTATTTGGATAACGCCTTTGCGCGCACTTTCCGTAGAAATTCAACAAGCAGCACAACGTTTTGCGGATGATTTGGGAACAGGTTTGACTGTTGGAATACGCACAGGTGATACTTCGCAAAGTGAACGCGCAAAACAAAAACGCCAAATGCCAGATTTGTTGATTACAACCCCTGAAAGTTTAATGCTTTTATTGGCTTCAAAAGGGTATGATAAAACTTTCAAAACGTTGACCGCAATTGTGGTTGATGAATGGCACGAACTATTGGGAAGCAAGCGCGGCGTGCAAATGGAACTTGCACTTTCAAGATTAAAAACGGTTTCACCAAAAATTCGGATTTGGGGTATTTCTGCAACAATTGGCAATTTGGAGGAAGCGCAGGATGTTCTTTTAGGAATGGATTCTGAATTCAGAAAAAATGCAGTCTTAATTAAATCCAAACAAAAGTCGAAAATCGAAGTCCGCTCGATAATTCCAAAAAAAATGGAAACATTTCCGTGGCGCGGACATTTGGGATTGCATCTTTTGGAAGAAATAATTCCTATAATTAACAACAGTAAAACCACGCTTATTTTTACAAATACACGCGGACAGTGCGAAATTTGGTTTCAGAAAATTTTAGAGAAACACCCTGAATTTGCTGGCGAAATTGCGATGCACCACGGCAGTATTGGGAAAGAAACACGACTTTGGGTAGAGCAAGCAATTCGCAACGAATCGTTAACGGCGGTTGTGGCAACTTCGAGTTTAGATTTGGGAGTAGATTTTGCGCCTGTGGAAACCATAATTCAAATTGGCGGACCCAAAGGTATTGCAAAATTTCTGCAACGCGCCGGCCGAAGCAATCACCGTCCGGGAGAGCCTTCGGTGATTTATTTTTTGCCCACGCACGCGTTGGAATTGGTGGAAGCTTCAGCATTAAAAAGAGCTGTAAAAGAAGAAGTTGTTGAAGATAGAATTCCGTATTTGCTGAGTTTCGATGTGCTTATTCAGTATTTGGTAACACTCGCCATCAGCAATGGATTTTTTCCGAAGGAAATTTTCCCTGAAATAAAAAACACTTTTTGTTTCCAAGGAATTACGGAAGAACAGTGGAATTGGTGCCTAAATTTCATCACTTTGGGAAGCCAAAGTCTGCAAGCATACGACGAATATAAAAAAGTTGAAATTACGGATGAAGGCCTTTTTAAAGTTGAAAGCAGACAGATTGCAATGATGCATCGCTTAAGTATTGGAACGATTGTGAGCGATTCAATGATGCTCGTAAAATACGTTTCCGGCGGATTTATCGGCACGATTGAAGAATGGTTCATCAGTAAAATGAAACCCGGCGATACCTTTGTTTTTGCTGGACGAACGTTGGAATTGGTTCGTATTCGGCAAATGATGGCGCAAGTTCGGAAGTCTTCAAAAAAATCTGCGAAAGTTGTAAGTTTTATGGGCGGGCGGTTGCCACTTTCTTCACAAATGAGTAAAATTCTTCGGGAAGAATTGCAAAGCGAGGCAGACCACAAACGAAACACTCCGGAATTAAAAGCATTGAGCCACATTTTTGACAGACAGGAACGCGAAAGTATCGTCCCCGGAGAGAATGAATTTTTGATTGAAACCTTCAAAACCCGCGAAGGCTATCATGCACTTTTTTATCCGTTTGAAGGACGATTTGTGCACGAAGCGATGAGCAGTTTGTTGGCTTATAGAATTAGTTTGTTATCGCCAATTACATTTTCGTTGGCGTATAACGATTATGGTTTTGAACTATTGAGCGACCAATTTCTGGACATTCAAAATGTGATTGACAACAATCTTTTTTCTTCGAAATATCTTTTTGACGACCTCCAAAAAAGCTTGAATGCTACGGAATTGGCGCGTCGAAAATTCCGTGATATTGCCGTTATTAGCGGAATGGTTTTTCAGGGTTACCCGAATAAAGTGATTAAAACGAAGCATTTGCAAAGTAATAGCCAATTGCTTTTTGACGTGTTCCGCGATTATGAGCCCGACAATCTTTTGTACCTTCAAGCCTACCGCGAAACTTTTGAGCACCAATTGGAAGAAGGACGATTGCGCTTGGCCTTGGAACGAATAAATTCGCAAAAAATAATTTGGAAACAGTGTGAAAAGCCGACACCTTTCAGCTTTCCGATAATAACGGATAGACTTCGCGAAAAACTTTCTTCGGAAAAACTCGCGGATCGGATTAAAAAGATGACATTGCAATTAATGAAATGAGGGATATTATATTTGCTAAAAATCAATCTTTATGAAGTTTATCTACATAATAATTATATCGTTTTTTAGCATAACCTCTTTTGGACAAACCCAAAAAGAATCAAAAAGAGCCCTAAAAAAAATAACTTTCTTACATCAATTAGATTCTTTAAAAAAAGCGCATCCAAATTGGATGATTATCCAAACTACCTATTCTCCCGATGATTCAAAAACTTTGAATTATGATACAAATGGATTGAGGGAAATTAAAAATGCATCACAAACTATTACGGAAAAGCTGCTTCAAAAAGATTCAATATTAGAATTTAGGGTAAGCTATATATACTTGAACGGAAGTAAAATGCCAAAGAATAAAATTGATTCTTTGAGAGATGAAATCAAAAATAAATATACGGCCAACGTTCCTTTTTCAGAATTGGCAAAAGAATATTCTGACGATCCGTCTGCAAAAAATGGAGGCGATTTAGGCTGGTTTCCTTCAGGCAGAATGGTTGCTTCTTTTGAGTCTGCAATTAAAGCACACAAAAAAGACGATTTATTTTTTGCGGAATACGTTGAAGGTTCAAGAGAATGGTATTTTGTTATATTAAAAACGCATGAAGATCGAAAATCTGAAATAATAACTGTGGGACAAATACGAAACAAAAAAAATTAAATTTTTTAAATAGTTTCCTGATTACCAATGTATTGCATAATTTTTTTCTTTCGAAAAATGTATTGAACAATTGTCAAAATTCAAATAGTTGATCCAAAATATTCAAATAAAAAACAACTTTTTTATTCTTCACCCCAGCGGAGCTATCTTTTGGGAAGACAAGAAAATGTTATTGATTGCCGATGTTCATTTGGGAAAAGTGACACATTTCAGAAAACACGGAGCGCCTGTTCCCGCAAACGCGGCGTTTAAAAATCTTGAAAAACTTACAGAGATTAGCAATCAATTTCAACCTGAAATTATTTGTTTTTTGGGCGATCTTTTCCACAGTAAATTAAACGAGGAATGGCAGGATTTTGAAAAATGGGTGGAATACACAAAGGCTGAAGGGATATTAATTTCTGGCAACCACGACATAATTCCACAATATTTATACGAAGATTTGGGCGTAAAAGTATTTGATGATTTGTTGCTGGACGGCTTTTTACTGACACATCATCCCACAGAAATAAAAGGGACGTTCAACTTTTCCGGCCATATTCATCCAGGAATTAGAATGAAAGGCGTTGGCAGACAATTTGTAAAATTACCGTGTTTTTATAAAACTGAAACTCAACTTATTCTGCCAGCTTTTGGTAACTTTACGGGAAAACATATTTTAAATCCTTCAGAAAAAGATGAAATTTTTGCCATTGTGGAGGGAGAAGTTATTTGTGTTTCGAAGAAAATTAAAGAATAATTTTAAAAAGATGGCTTCGTGCCTCGCCATTATGAAAAAAACACTACAAATAGCAAACATAATTGCTTTCGTTGCAACAGTTTTCGTAAACTATCTTTCCAATACGGGAGCAATAAATAACACCACCATTGGCGAAATTTCAGATTCCTCTAGAAATCTTTTCACACCCGCCGGATATGCTTTCTCCATTTGGGGACTAATTTATTTAATGCTTTTAGGATTTGTAATTTATCAAAGCCGAAGCCTGTTCACAAAAGTGCGTGACGATGAATTTATCCTGAAAACAGGCTGGTGGTTTGTACTTTCGTGCTTTGCCAATATAATGTGGATTACCTTTTGGCTCTACGGATTTATGGAATATTCTATTTTGGCAATTTTCGTACTTCTCTTTTCACTTTTAAAAATTGTAACCAAAAACCGAATGGAACTTTGGGATGCACCAATTTCCATTATTGCTTTTCTTTGGTGGCCTTTCGTTTTTTACAGCGGTTGGGTTACCGTTGCCAGTATTGCTAATGTTGCAGCATATTTAACCAGTATTGACTGGAACGCCTGGGGTTACAGTGAAATTTCTTGGGCGGTAACAATGATTATAATTGCAGGAATAATAAACCTGGTTGTTACTTGGCGAAGAAATATGCGGGAATTTGCATTAGTGGGAGCATGGGCTTTGGCAGCGATTGCTGTTGCTAATTGGGAAGTAAGCCAAACAGTTGCATACGCCGCCATTGCTGTTGCAGCGGTTTTATTTGTAAGCAGTACCTATCACGGGTTTAAAAATAGAGCGACGAGCCCGAATATTAAATTAAAGGAACATCTAAATTCTAAAAAGTAGTTTTGGAATTTGGGTTTTGAAAATTTGGAATTTCACCTAAACCATTCCCTTAATATCATTCCCCCAAGTAGGGTAGGCAAAAATCATGGCTTTTATATTTTCTGTGGTGAGTTTTCCGCACATTGCGAGGACGAAAAGATTGATCATTTCCCCCGCTTCGGAAGCAATAATGTGTGCCCCCAAAACGATGTTTCGTTTTTTGTCCACAATGGTTTTATATGCGTAAACCTCCTCGTTTACACGTTTTGCGTTGAACCATTTTGGAACACTTTTATATTCCACCACATAATCGTAGCCCTTTTTCTTTACTTCTTCCTCTGTCAAACCAATCGATGCAACTTGTGGGATTGTAAAAACAACCGAGGGAACGGGTGGAAAATCCATTTTGGTGTGGTTTCCATTTCTGATATTCAACGAAACAATCCGCGCTTCCTGCGAAGAAGTGGGCGTCAATGGTATCGCCCCACTCGCCGAAACATCGCCACAGGCATACACATTTTTATTGGTTGTATTCTGAAGAAATTCGTTCACCGAAATTCCGCCTTTTTCAAAAACAACATTTCCTTTTTCCAAATCCAGGTCGTCGATGGATGGCACGCGGCCGGCGGTATTGAAAACCATTCGGGCGACAACGGATTCGATTTTACCATTCTTTTCATAAGAAACACGAAAGTTTTTCTGAAGTTTTTCCACCTCGGAAACTTTTGCGTTGAAAATAAATTCAATCCCAAGTTCTTCCGAAGCTTTTGTGAGGTGCGAAACGATATCGGCTTCAAAAGGCCCGAGCGGACGATCCTCAAACTCAATTACCGTAACTTTTGCGCCGCAGCGCGCGGCAATATGCGCAAACTCCATCCCGATATAACCCGCGCCAACAAAGACAATGCTTTCGGGCAGTTCTTCCAATTCCAAAAAATCATCACTAATCATTAAATGTTCCCTTCCGGGAATTTTCAGTTCCATCGGTTTTTGCCCGGTAGCGATTACAATTTTCTTCGCTTTCACCGTTTTTCCCTCTACCGAAAGTGTATTTTCATCCAAAAATTTGGGCGATTGGTGAAACATTTCAATTCCGGCTTCCTTCAATTTCTTTTCAGTGGAAGCAGGCACAGCATCGGTAAAAGTTGATTTAAATTTTTGAAGATCTTTCCAACTTATTTTTGGAACGGAAACGATTCCCTTTCCCTTTAAATTTTCTGAAAGCTGCATCGCTTCAGTAATTCCCACCAAAACTTTTTTCGGGTCGCAGCCTCTATTTGGGCAGGTTCCGCCAAATTCGCGGTTGTCGGCAATCGCCACTTTCATTCCTTCCGCAGCGCAATCAAACGCCACAGTTTTTCCGGCGGTTCCGGTTCCTATTACAAAAACATCGTATTCTTTTATAGCCATAAACCGAAAATAGAGAAACGCCCAAGTTATTTGTGTTAGCAAAATGATAAAGTTGAATTTTGCAGTTTGAAAAATAATAAAGCGTACTATCTTTGCCGTCCCGATGAGCAAAACACTCGTTACTTCGCTATATTCACGGTCTTCGCAAACACGAAAACTGCGGGATTCTATTGCTTCATCCGAAAATAAAATTCAAGTTTCTGGCCTCGTTGGCTCATCGCTTTCACTTGTAATTGCTGAAACTTTTTCTACTTCGGAATTGCCTTTTCTTTTAATTTTTAATGATAAAGAAGAAGCTGCCTATCATTTAAACGATCTCGAAAATCTTTTGGGCGACCAAAATGTGCTTTTCTATCCTGGAAGTTATCGGCGTCCCTATCAAATTGAAGAGACTGATAACGCCAATGTTTTGTTGCGAAGCGAGGTTTTAAACCGAATAAATTCCAGAAAAAAACCGGCGTTGATTGTTACCTATCCCGAAGCACTTTTTGAGAAAGTGGTTACTCGAAAGGAATTAGAGCGAAACACCCTGAAAATTGCAGTAAACGACCAACTTTCCATCGATTTTGTAAACGAGGTTTTATTTGAGTACCGCTTCAAACGCACTGATTTTGTTACCGAACCGGGCGAATTTTCAGTGCGGGGTGGAATTTTGGATGTATTTAGTTTCAGCAATGACGAACCGTACCGAATTGAATTTTTTGGCGATGAGGTTGACAGTATTCGGACCTTTGATGTGGAAACACAGCTTTCTTTGGAACAGGTTAAAAAAGTTTCCATCATTCCAAATGTGGAAAACAAAATGGTGGATGAAAACCGTGAAAGTTTTCTGAAATATATCGCATCCAAAACCGTGGTTTTTCTAAAAAATGAAGAACTTTTTAGTAGCGCAATTGATAACCTTTTCAAAAAAGCAACTGAAGCTTTTAATGCAATCGATTCTGAAATAAAACGCGCAAAACCTTCGGAATTGTTCTGTACTTCGGAATTATTGAAAGCTCAACTTTCCGAATTTACAACGGTTCATTTAAAAAATAACAAAACTCCCCTCCCCTCGGTAGGGGCTGGGGGTGGGCTTTCGTTTTCAACCAAACCCCAACCTTCATTCAACAAACAATTCAATTTGCTGATTGAAAATCTGAATGAGAATACCGAAAAAGGCTATAAAAACTACATTTTCTGCAGCAGCGAACAACAGGCAAAACGCTTTCACGATATTTTTGAAGATGCCCAGCAAAATGTTGAGCAGTTTGAAGCCGTTGTATTTCCACTCTTTCAGGGGTTTATTGATGACGATTTAAAAATTGTTTGCTACACCGATCATCAAATTTTTGAACGATACCACAAATTTCAACTGAAAAACGGTTACGCCAAAAAGCAGGCAATTACATTAAAGGAAATCACCAATCTGGAAGTGGGTGATTACGTTACCCACATTGACCATGGCATCGGGAAATTTGGCGGCTTGCAGAAAATTGAAGTGGAAGGGAAAATGCAGGAAGCCATCAAACTTTTTTACGGCGAACGCGATATTTTGTACCTTAGCATCCATTCGCTGCACAAGATTTCAAAATACAATGGCAAGGATGGAAAAGAGCCCAAAATCTACAAATTGGGCAGCGATGCGTGGAAAAAACTGAAGCAAAAAACCAAGACCCGCGTAAAGGAAATCGCTTTCAATTTAATTGAATTATATGCGAAACGTCGCACCTTGAAAGGTTTCGCATTCGATCCGGACAGTTATTTACAGGCAGAATTGGAATCGTCCTTTATTTACGAAGACACGCCCGACCAAAGCACCGCGACCGAAGACGTAAAAAAAGATATGGAAAACGAACGTCCGATGGACCGATTGGTCTGTGGCGACGTAGGATTCGGAAAGACGGAAGTCGCCATTCGCGCGGCTTTTAAAGCGGTGGACAACGGAAAGCAGGTCGCAGTTTTGGTCCCAACCACGATTTTGGCCTTTCAGCATTTTAAAACTTTTTCCGAACGTTTGGCTGATATGCCAGTAAAAGTTGATTATCTAAACCGTTTCCGCACAGCTAAAGAGCGAAAAACCGTTTTGGAGGAATTGAAAAACGGCAAACTCGATATTGTAATCGGCACACACCAATTGGTTAACAAATCGGTAGAGTTCAAGGATTTGGGACTTTTGATTATTGACGAGGAACAAAAATTTGGTGTAGCCGTAAAAGACAAGCTCAAAACTATCAAAGAAAATGTGGATACGTTGACGTTAACCGCGACGCCCATTCCGCGTACGTTGCAGTTCAGTTTGATGGCCGCGCGCGACCTTTCGGTAATTACAACGCCGCCGCCAAACCGTTATCCGGTAGAAACGCACGTCATTCGTTTTGGGGAAGAAAGCATTCGCGATGCCGTTCGCTATGAAATTTCGCGCGGCGGACAAGTTTTCTTTGTTCACAACCGGATTGAAAATATAAAAGAAGTCGCCGGAATGCTCCAGCGATTGGTGCCCGATGCGAAAATAGGTATTGGTCACGGGCAAATGGACGGAAAGAAATTGGAGGATTTAATGCTTCGATTTATGAACAATGAATTCGACGTTCTTGTTTCCACAACCATCATTGAAAGTGGACTGGACGTTCCGAATGCGAATACCATTTTCATCAACAACGCCAATAATTTCGGGCTTTCCGATTTGCACCAAATGCGCGGTCGCGTGGGCCGGAGCAACAAAAAAGCGTTCTGTTATTTCATCACGCCGGAATATTCTGCGATGACGGATGAAGCCCGAAAAAGGATCACTGCTTTGGAACAATTTTCAGAATTGGGAAGCGGTATCAACATTGCGATGAAGGATTTGGAAATCCGTGGCGCAGGCGATTTATTGGGGGGCGAACAGAGCGGGTTTATTAACGAAATAGGTTTTGAAACTTATCAAAAAATCCTTTCCGAAGCCATTGAGGAACTGAAAGAAAAGGAATTCAAAAACCTTTATGAAGAAACGGAAGGGCCGAAGAAGAATTTCGTAAAAGAAATGACCATCGACACCGATTTCGAATTGTTGTTCCCAGATGATTACGTAAACAATATTACCGAAAGGCTCAATCTGTACACTAAGCTTAACGAGTTGAAAACCGAAGCTGAGCTTCAGAAATTTGAAAAAGAATTGCTGGATCGTTTTGGAAAAATGCCAAAAGAAGCGGAAGATTTGCTGAACAGCGTTCGCATAAAATGGATTGCAATTTCAATGGGCCTTGAACGCCTTGTGATGAAACAGAAAAAAATGGTCGGTTATTTTGTGGCAGACCAGCAGAGTGCTTTTTACCAAAGCGCAGCTTTTACCAAAGTGCTGCAATATGTACAAAGCCATCCACAAAAAGTAACGATGAAGGAAAAACAGACCCGAAATGGCTTGCGGTTGTTGCTTACTTTTGAAGGTATTTCTTCTGTTGACAAAGCGCTTCGGGCTTTGGAGCCCTGTAGCGAATAACCCCTTTAAAATCAACGAATGTCGGGTAAATGTCGGGTGAAATTCACTTGAAAATATTGCACTATCTTTACTGCCATCGTACTATTGCTTCATAAATTTTTAGAAAATGAAACATCCGCTAATTTTTTCTAATCAACGACAAAATATCTAATAGGATGTTCCATTTGACTTTTTAGAAACAAATATAATAGACAAATGAAACAACCAGAACTCGGTCGAAAAATTTTAGAACTAAGAAAACAAAAAGGCCTAACACAGGAAGAACTTGTGGAGCAGTGCAACATTAACGTGCGGACCATCCAGCGTATTGAAGCTGGCGAAGTAACGCCCCGAAGTTTTACGTTGAAAACGATTTTGAATGCCTTGGGCGAAGATTTGGAAGATCTGCAAGAACCCGAAACTTCCCCTTTTGAAAATTTCAATTTAAAAGAAATTGGCTTTTCTGTTTTTTACATAAAACTGGCTTGGATTTGCGGTATCATTTATTTCCTTTCCGGATTTGTGGAATTTGCCGTTGACTATGCCCGATTTTTTGAAGATGAATTGATAATCCCCAAAGCTGCATACATCAGTATGAAATTTATAGTGATGCTTGCCTATATTTATTTTTTATGGGGCTTTGTTTTGAGCGGCAAAATTTTTAATAATTATTTGCTGAAAATCGGTGCTTTCTTTTTAATCGGTACAACCATTTTATTTTATGGATATGATATGGCTTCGCTTTACTTTGAACCATTTTATACTGAATATGTTATGACTACACAATCCATTTTCTGCGGAATTGGCAGTATTATTTTTGGTTTGGCAATAATGCGATTGAAGGATCCTTTCGGTAAAATCCCCGAAATAGCTGGAGGATTTGAAGTAGTGAGCGGAATATTGTTTGCAATTGTTTTTATGGCGTGGCTGGGGCTTACCTTTTTAATTCCAGCTATGATTTTACAGATTATTTTACTTTATAAAATTGAGGAGTTTGTAAGAAAAGAAAAAGATTCCCGACTTCCGGAGCATTAAAAATGATAAAAAGCATTTTCAAAATGTTCCAATTTTTCCTCTTTTTGGTTTTTTAGAACAGCAATAATATCAAAACGAACTTCCACATTTAGGTCGTTTGAAACAATATATTCGTTGGCGGCTTTTACCAAAAGTTTGATTTTGTTTTTTGTTACGAAATCTTGCGGATCACCAAAATATGAGTTATTTCGGGTTTTTACTTCCACGATTACAACAGTATCTTCCTCTTTTTGGGCAATGATGTCAATCTCAGCTTTGTCGAAATAAAAATTACGGCGCAGAATTTTATAGCCGCTTTTAAGCAAATATTGCGCGGCTATTTCTTCTCCTAATTTTCCGAGTTCGTTGTGCGAAGCCATTAGATTAAAGTACCAAATTTCAAGCACCAAATTCCAAAAGCCTTTTGGAATTTGGGGTTTATTTTTTTGGAATTTCTTAAAATTTCAAGACCACTTTATTTGTTTCAATTTCTAATTCCACCTTTCTGCCAAAAATTAAAGCCCGATTATCTTTAATATGCCCAGCGGGAAAATTTGCAATTACAGGATAATTGTATTCTTTTACCAAATCAACTATTATTTCCTCTGCTGTTTTTCCAAAATACACTTTATTATCTTTCATCTCTGTCATTCCACCAATTACAATTGCTTTTAGGTTTTTGAGATAACCACTTCGTTTTAAATTCATCATCATTCGGTCAACATGATACAGCATTTCGTCAAGATCTTCAATAAAAAGTATTTTTCCATCAGTTTTCATTTCTGAAGTACTTCCAACAAGCGAATACAGCACCGAAAGATTTCCACCAATCAATTCTCCTTTCAAAATTCCGAGCGAAGCGAAGGAATCTGTCCGCTCAAACTCAATACAATATTCTTCCCCAAAGAGAACCTTCCGAATAGATTCGGCTGTTTCCACAGTTTTGTTTTCTATTTCCAAACACATCTGTGCATGCAATGTTTCAATCCCAAAATTATGGATGTGCGAATGCAAAACCGTAACATCACTATACCCAACAATCCATTTCGGATTTTTTTTGAATGCAAAAAAATCCAGTTTATCAATAATCCGTACGGTTCCGTAACCACCGCGAGCGCACCAAATTGCTTTTATATTTGTATCGTCCAGCATTTCTTGAAAATCTGCCACACGCAAAGCATTGCTTCCCGCAAATTGGTTTTCCTCGGCGCCGATGGTTTTTCCCAAAACGGCTTTCAACCCCCAACTTTCCAGTAATTGGATTGCAGGTTTCAATTCTTCTTTTGAAATTTTCCGAGCAGTGGAAACAATGGCAACCGTATCGCCCTTTTGTAGTTTTTTTGGTGTAATCATGAATCTATTTAAAACCACAAATTACTACATTTATGTGTACTTTTGTGCCTGCCTGCCCATTTTGACAGGCTTTCAAAAAAAATTATGGATCAGAACCCGAATAGATATACAATTACGGCCGCATTGCCTTACACAAACGGCCCTGTTCACATAGGCCATTTGGCGGGTGTTTATGTGCCTGCAGATATTTATGCACGTTACCAGAGGCTTCAAAACAAAGACGTTGCGTTTATCTGCGGAAGCGATGAACACGGCGTTGCCATTACGTTGAAAGCGAAAAAAGAAGGAATAACACCGCAAGAAGTGGTTGATAAATATCACACAATCATCAAAAAAAGTTTTGAAGATTTTGGGATTTCATTTGATAATTATTCACGCACTTCGGCTGAAATCCACCATAAAACCGCTTCGGAATTTTTCAAGAAAATGTATGATGCCGGTCAATTTATTGAAGAAATTACCGAGCAATTGTTTGATGAAGAAGCCAATCAATTTTTGGCGGACAGATTTGTAATAGGAACCTGCCCAAAATGTGGTCATGAAGAAGCATACGGCGACCAATGTGAAAACTGCGGAACCAGCTTAAACGCGACCGATTTGATAAATCCGCGAAGCGTAATTTCTGGAAATAAACCTGTTTTAAAAGAAACAAAACATTGGTTTTTACCGTTGGATCGTTACGAAGATTTTTTAAGGGAATGGATTTTAGTTGACCATAAGAAAGATTGGAAAACCAACGTGCTCGGTCAATGTAAAAGCTGGATTGACGATGGATTGCGCCCACGTGCCGTAACTCGCGATCTCGATTGGGGAATTCCCGTGCCAGTAAAAGGTGCGGACGGGAAAGTGTTGTACGTTTGGTTTGATGCGCCCATCGGTTATATTTCTTCAACCAAGGAATGGGCGGAGCGAGAAGGCAAAAATTGGGAAGATTATTGGAAAGAAGAAAACACCAAACTCCTTCATTTTATTGGGAAAGACAACATTGTTTTCCATTGCATTATTTTCCCTGCAATGCTGAAAGCGGAGGGAAGTTACATTCTTCCTGATAATGTTCCAGCAAATGAATTTTTGAACCTTGAAGGCAACAAAATATCAACCAGTAAAAACTGGGCGGTTTGGTTGCACGAATATTTGGAGGATTTCCCGAATCAGCAAGACGTTCTGCGTTATACATTAACTTCGAACGCTCCAGAAACAAAGGATAACGATTTTACTTGGGCTGATTTTCAAGCCCGAAATAATAATGAATTGGTTGCTATTTTCGGAAATTTCATAAACCGTGTAATGGTTTTAACCGATAAATATTACGAAGGAATTATTCCCGAACCAGCAACTTTTTCAGAAATTGACGAACAGGTTTTAAGTGAATTAAAGGCGTATCCTGCCGTAATCGCAAGTTCGTTGGAGCGCTACCGTTTCCGCGAAGCGCAGGCAGAATTGATGAACGTCGCCCGACTTGGAAACAAATATTTGGCAGACGAAGAGCCGTGGAAAACCATAAAAACCGATGAAGAACGCACCAAAACCGTTATGTATGTTGCTTTGCAGATCGCTTCCGCTTTGGCAGTTTTAAGTGAACCGTTTTTGCCATTTACTTCAGAAAAACTTAAAAATATGCTCAATGTCAGGTCGAGCCCTTCGACTGCGCTCAGGACAGGCTCTGTCGAGACCTCGTTAGGTTGGAACGATGTGTCTTCAAAATCAGAATTATTGAAAACAAGCCACAAAATAAATAAAGCCGAATTGCTTTTCAGCAAAATTGAGGACGAACAAATTCAACAACAATTAGATAAACTACAAGCGAGTAAGAAAATGAACGAAGCAGCAAACAAAAAGGTTACGCCACAAAAAGAAACGATTCAATACGACGATTTTGCAAAACTAGATATGCGGGTTGGAACGATAATTGAAGCCGAAAAAATGCCCAAAGCTGACAAACTTTTAGTTTTAAAAATTGACACCGGAATTGACGTTCGCACCATAGTTTCCGGTATTGCGGAAAGTTTTAAGCCCGAAGAAATTATCGGAAAAAAAGTTACCGTTTTGGCAAACCTTGCACCACGAGCGCTTCGTGGCGTGGAAAGCCAAGGAATGATTTTGATGACGGAAAATGCGGATGGGAAATTGGTTTTTCTGAATCCAGGTGAAGAAGGGGTTGAGAATGGGGCGACCATCAATTAATTTGATACTTCTTTTAAAATTTTCTTTAAACCATTCAATGTTTAGATTCATGTTTTTTAGAATACTATTTCTTTCGATTTTCTGTGTCTTTTCAACATTTGCCCAAACGCCTTTTTTAGAAATCCCAAATGATTTAAGTAAAAAGAATAATTCCGTTGAGAATGCTTACGTAGTTGTTGATAATGAAAAGAAAACCTTTTCAACTTTTATGGTTAATGAGCAATCTATAAACGCCTATTTATATTCACAGGAACTAGAGCCAATTTCTAAATTTGCTTCTAAAGGCTTGCCTGAAGGATATAATGAAATCATCGGGAAAACCATTAAAAATGGGCAAGTGCGTTTATATTTTAAAGAATATTACAATAAAAAATTTGGAGCCGTGCTTTTTGATTTTTACAGAGAACAATCTATTGAAACTGAATTTGGCTTTAAATTGGAAGATGAAATTTACCTTCAGTCGCACAGTTACCAAGACAGGCTTTATATAATCACCGTTAGCAAAAAAAGTTCACTTTTAAACATCTATACTTTTCAACACGATGGAAAGTTTGAAAAGAAATCATTTGACTTCACCGAAAATGTCTTTGTCAATGGAAAAAACGAACCAACCACACTTTATAAACTTTTGTATGATAGCTTTAATGGCTTGACCTCTGTTGTTAAAATTGAGGAGTCAAACCCTAATTCACTTCAAATCACAAGCAATCTTTCCAAGATTTATGATCGTGGCGATTCATTTATACTATCAATCGACAAAGAAGGTTTATTTACATACCTACTTGAGTTTAAAGTGCCAGAGCTTTCAGTAAAAATTGCAGCGATTGAAAAATTGAATGGAATGGGAGATGAAAAATTTAATACAACCAATTCATATCTGTATAAGGATAAAATATTCCAGATTGGCGGAAACAGTAAAATAATGGTTCTTACCGTAAAGGAGCTTGCAACAAAAAAGGAATTAAAACGGTTTGTTCTTTCAAAAGACGAAGATATTCCGTTTAAAAATAGCGCCATTATTGAAGAATATGCTACAAATCAATCTATAAAGACGAAGGAATTGGATAAAACTAATTTACTTCTTCAAATATTCAACGGTGGAAATAGTGGGGTTGCGGTAAATCCCACGAGCACTGGCTACCAATTAACGTTGGGAGGTAATGAAATTATTAAAAGAGGAGGTGGTGGCTTTGGAGGGCCAATGATGTTTGGCGGGCCCGGAAATGGAATGATGATAAATAGCACGAGCAGTGGGATGGTAGTTACAAGCGGATTCAACCCAACCTTTTTTTCTTTTGGAAGTTTCCCCTACAACGAAGCGAATAGAACCAAACGCATTGAATGTCTATTTAATGAAGATTTCGAACACATTGATGGTGAAATTCCGCAAAATGTTTTTAATAGGTTAAGAAACCACACTTCAAACCTTCCTAAAGCCAAAGCAGAAACGGTGTTTAGAATGGATGATTATTTTGTTTATGGTAGATACTTTACTATCGATAATGTGTATAAATTCTTTAAATTTTCAGAGTAATCTCTATAAATGACACATCTTCTAAAATACATAACCTCCCAAACCCAACTCCCACAAAAAAGTGTTGAAAACACGGTGAAACTTTTAAACGATGATTGCACCATTCCTTTCATTTCCCGATACCGAAAGGAACTGACAGGCAATCTCGATGAGGTTCAAATTGGCGAAATCGTAAAATTCAAAGAGCAGTTTGAAGCGCTGGAAAAGCGAAAAATTGCCATTCTAAAATCGTTGGAAGAGCAGGAAGTATTGACGGCAGAACTTCAGAAAAAAATTGAGGAAACCACAGATTTAATTGCTTTGGAAGATTTGTATTTGCCTTACAAAAAGAAGCGCAAAACCAAAGCAGATACCGCTCGCGAAAACGGTTTGGAGCCCTTGGCGAAAATTATAATGTCCCAAAATGCTTCCGATATATCTTCAATTGCTTTAAAATATGTGAAAGGTGAAGTAAATTCCGAAGAGGAAGCCTTGGAAGGCGCACGCCATATTATTGCCGAATGGATAAACGAACGCACCGATATTCGGAATATGCTTCGAAACCGATTGGAGCGTTTTGCCGTGATTTCAACCAAAGTGGTAAAGAAATTTGAAGATGACGAAAAAGCACAGAAATTCCGTGATTATTTTGACTGGAACGAAGCTTTAAATAAAATTCCATCGCACAGATTGTTAGCTATTCTTCGAGCAACTTCGGAAGGATTTATTCGTCAAAAAATTGAAATTGATGACGAAAAAGCGCTGTTTAAAATTGAAGAGAGAATTATAAAAGCTAATAATTCTGCTTTAAAACAAATAAAACTTGCGATTGATGATAGTTACAAACGCCTTTTGTTTCCGGCACTTTCAAACGAAGCACTTTCCGCGGCAAAAGAAAAAGCAGATGAAAGTGCAATCAATGTTTTTGCAAAAAATCTAAAACAACTCTTGCTTGGTTCGCCGTTGGGAGAAAAGCGCGTTTTGGCAATCGACCCAGGTTTTAGAAGTGGCTGTAAGATTGTATGTCTTGACGCACAAGGAAATTTGCATCACAACGAAACCATCTTTCCGCACGCGCCAAAAAATGACACTTCAACCGCGATGAAAAAAATAAGTTCACTTGCGGATGCACATAAAATTGAAGCAATCGCCATTGGCAACGGAACCGCTTCGCGTGAAACGGAACAATTTATAAAAAGAATTCAATTTAAAAACCCAATGCAGGTTTTTGTGGTTAATGAGGCTGGGGCGTCTATATATTCGGCTTCAAAAATTGCACGTGATGAATTTCCAAATTACGATGTTACGGTTCGCGGCGCAGTTTCCATCGGTCGCCGTTTGCAGGATCCGTTGGCTGAATTGGTGAAGATTGATGCAAAATCCATCGGCGTTGGGCAATATCAGCACGATGTGGATCAAACAAAATTGAAAAGCTCGCTCGATACTTCTGTGGAATTGTGTGTGAATTCCGTTGGTGTAAATATAAATACTGCAAGCGTTCCGCTGTTGAGTTATGTTTCGGGAATCGGTCCAAAATTGGCTGAAAATCTGGTGAATTATCGCGAAGAAAATGGCGCTTTTACTTCCCGTGAAGCAATAAAAAATGTGCCGCGTTTGGGCGGAAAAGCTTTTGAACAGGCTGCTGGATTTCTTCGCATAAAAAATGGTGAAAATCCACTGGACGATTCTTCGGTGCATCCTGAAAGTTATTCAGTTGTTTCAAAAATGGCGAAGGATGAAAAAGTAAAAGTTTCTGAATTAATAGGAAACAAAACACTGCTTCAGAAAATAGATTTAGAAAAATATATTTCCGAAAAAATTGGTCTTCCTACTTTAAAAGATATAATTAAGGAACTTGAAAAACCTGGTTTGGATATTAGAGAAGAGGCAAAAGTGTTCACTTTTAACCAAAATATAAAAAACATTACCGATTTACGAGAAGGACAGCTATTGCCAGGAATTGTAAACAACATCACTAATTTCGGCTGTTTTGTGGATATTGGAATTAAGGAAAGTGGCTTGATTCACGTTTCAAATCTTTCAGATTCTTTTGTGAAGGATGTAAACGAGCACGTTCATTTGCACCAACAAATTGTTGTAAAAGTGCTTGATGTAGATGTGGAAAGAAAACGCATTCAACTAAAACTGCACCATTTAGAAACGCGTTAATTATTCTTTAATATTGACTTAAGTCATCAAAAGATAGCTTTTAAAGCCTAATTTTGCGGCTTTTATTTTAATCTTCTCAATTTCACTTTTATGACAAAGCCCCGAATTGCCCTTGTCATTGGAATAGTTTGTATTTCCATTTTCCCCATTTTGGTAAAACTTAGCTTGTCGCCGGGTGTTATTTCAGCGTTTTATAGAATGGCGATTGCCGCGGCACTATTGGTTCCATTCAGTATTATTACTGGGAAGCTAAAAATTCCCAATCTTAAAATGTTGGGCCTTACAGTTTTGTGCGGTTTTATTTTTGCTGCCGATGTTGCTGTTTGGAACATCGCCATTCAGGAATCGACCGCAACTCAAGCTACGTTACTCACCAATCTTTCACCAGTCTGGGTAGGGGTTGGTGCGTTTTTCTTCTTAAAAAACAAGCCAACTACTAATTTTTGGATAGGCACGGCAATTGCCATTTTCGGAATGGTAACATTGGTTGGTTTTGGATTTTTCTTAGAACTAGATTTTGATCTGGCCTTTGTTTTTGCAATTCTTTCGGGAGTGTTTTATGCCGTTTATATGTTGCTTAGCAAATATGTGCTTTACGAAGTGGAAGTATTACCATTTATTACCATCAGCACACTTTCGTCGGCTATTTTCTTAGCAATCTTGAGTTATTTTATTGGACAACCTTTTTCAGGATTCAGCAATATGGGATGGTTTGTTTTGGTGGTTCAAGGTGTGGTTTGCCAATTGCTGGCGTGGCTACTTTTGGGCTATGCAACAAAACATATGCGCGCCACGCGGGTTTCCGTTAGTCTTTTGGGACAGGCAGTTTTGACTACTATTTTGGCATGGCTTTTTATTGGCGAAGAAGTAAGTTTACAAATGATTTTGGGCGGAGTTATTCTTTTATTCGGAATTCGAATTACTTTTTATTCGAAGAAACTGTGGTTGAAAAGGTCTTTTAATAACGAAACAATTGATAATGTATAAAAAGAAAGGCCGCCCTTTTGGACGACCTTTTGTAGCAGGTTATTTGCCAGCGGCAAATATTTCCTTTAACTGCTTCACCATACCTCCGTTTCCAGAAACTGTGATCTCACCAATTTTGTCGGCGATGTTTTCCACAAATTCCATTTCCTTCAGTTTGTAAAGCATTTCGTTTTCTTCCATCAATTTGGCAGTGTTCAACAAGCTTCTGGTTGAAGCTGTTTCTTCACGCCTTGTGATTACGTTGGCTTGTGCTTTCTTTTGCGCCACCAAAACTTGGTTCATAATATCCTTCATTTCACCGGTCAAAATTACATCACGGATACCGCAGTTCAATACTGCTACACCCAACTTGGCCGCGGCTGTCTTTGTGTCTTCAAACACAGCTTTCGCAATTTGCGCTTTGTTTTCCAAAAGCTCATCAAGTGTATATGTTCCAACGTAGGAACGCAGCGCGAGCTGCAATGAAACGTACAATTGCTTTTCAAAATCCTTGTTTTCCAGCAACGCTTTCTCAATATCTATAACTTTGTACTGAGTATCAAAGTTGATACGGATTGCGGCTTTGTCTTGGGTCAACAATTCCTGTCCGGCAACTTCAAGTTGCAATTGACGCAAATCTACTTTTGCAATTTTGATGGTAGTGTCGTTCTTCCAAAAACGGTAGGTACCGCTTTCCAAAGTTTTCACATACACATCGTCCACAATAAATACGGCTTTTTCGAAAGCTGCCACTTCAAAAATTCTGATGTATTTGCTCAATTCAGTATTGCTGAAAAGCGCTTTATCAATTTTCTCGGTAATGTAGATTTTGCTCAAATCCACAGTGGTGAATTCGTACTCAACCAAACCTTTCCAAAAAGCATATCTGCCAGATTTCAAAACTTGGCTAAAACGTTCGTTTTTGAAAACCAAAACCAATTCATTATCCTTCACTTCAATTATGTGAAGCATCGTTTTCAAATTTTCGTCTTTTAACAAAAGCTCCAATTCCTTTGGCGTGTTAAAAGCAACCGCCATGCTGCATTGCAGCACCGTTTTGCCAAAACCCAACCAGTGGATTCCTTGAGTGATTACGCCTTGGTAATCACCATTTTTAAAAACCAAACCTACGTTTCCCGCGTTGATTCTTACTCTTTTCATGATTTCTACATTTTTATAATTCAACATTAATTTGACAACGCCCGTCAAGGCATGTCCACTTACTTTTCAAGCTACCGGTGCTGCTTTTGGGTAAGGTTATTTTGGGCGTTTTCTGAAACGCATCTATTTTTCATTAAAGAAAACAGTAAAGGAAAATCATCCTTCCGGCACGGAAATACTGGGAATTTAAAGGGAAATAAATTGGTTTTATGTGAAGGGATTCAGCCGAAAGATTATTCAAAAAAGCGAAAAATCATTTCAAAAGAACCCGATTACAAAAAGCAACTGCTTCCTGTTTTTAAATTTGTCAGTATTTCAAAGTACGTTTGGGACTGTTGTTTAATACCTACAAGGTTTTGAAAACCTTGCAGGAGAATAACAACCGATTTTCCATGTACTCTTTTCATCACAATTTTTCCAACGTGACAGGCTGGTGGTCTGTTTTTAAAAGTTGACCTTCTTTTCTGAATGGTGGATTATGAGTCCACATCCTGCTTTAAAAGAGCAGTGCTCTATCCAACTGAGCTATCCCGATTATGCATCGAGAACCGGATTCGAACCGGTGACACCTACTTCTGTTGTTCTAACCACTGAACTACCTCAAACCAAAATTGAGTGTGGGAGTCGAACCCACGTACACAGAGTGCGATCGTTTTTTGGATAACAACCAATCCTTCAAATCAAGTTGGATATAAACCCGCGATGCATTTCTGCAACGGTTTATACAATGGTGCTATATAGAAACACGCAACAAGACTTGCTTGATAACTTAAATTCCAAATTTCAAAAACCAAATTCCAAAAACTTGAAACCTGAAACCTTCAACTTGAAACCAATTTAGCAGTACCGATGGGACTCGAACCCATACCTTCCCCATAGACAGTGGGGCGTTCTAGCCTTTGAACTACGGTACTATTGTGGGAGCGATAGGATTCGAACCTATTCAGCATATGCAACAGATTTACAGTCTGCCCCGGCTCTCCAACTCCGGCGAACTCCCTTAAAACCGCTCCATTATTTATTGGAGCGGTTTGACTTTTTCTCCTTTCTTTTAGTTTTACTTTTTTTCTTTTCCTTCCTTTTCTTCGGAAGTTTTTTCTTTACTCGTTCTATTTCGTTTTCGGCGAAAGTGATAAAGTGATTGTTCAGGCCTAATTTTAGTCCGCACTTGTATGCTTTCAACGCTTTTTTATTGCATTTTTGCGCTTCAAAAAGTTGACCCTGCAACAGGTTTAGCAATGCTTTGTCCGCACCTTTCAATAGTAATGCGTAGTCCAAAACTTTTTGTGCTTCTTCAAAATCCTCGTTACGAATCAATGTGTAAACGTAATCCGGATAAATTCTTGGAAGCTCCATTTTGCTGGCAACTGCGGCTTCAAAATAATGCTTGGCAGCTTCAAAATCGTTTAATTGATCTGCTTGTAAATTTGCCATTAAGCAAAGTGCCTGCACATTTTTTTCGTCATAAGACAAAGCGTAGTTTAAGGCTTCAATCGCTTCTTCTAAGGCGAAAGGATATGCGTCCAGCGCCTTGAACAAGTAAATATTGTGTGTATTTGTGTCCATTACAGTATGTTATTAATTGTTTTTTCAGAATTGATTCTGAATTCTTTTTTCCACTGTAACGGAAAGGGATACGTCAAAAATTGACATAAAAAAATCCGAAACAGTTTGTCGTGCTTCGGATTTTCATAGTAGCGGTTATTTTCTAACTATAAAATTTCCGAAGCTGGTTCTCTGGTAAATCATCTACCCAGTTTTGTCCTTTTGTAATTGTTAGGTAAAACATAGCTTTTTTAATTATTGTTTATTATTATTTCTATTTTTTATTGTTGCAGTTGAAATTTCTTTCTCTAAAACTGCGGTGCAAATATTAAATGCATTTTTTAATTACACAAATAAAATTTCAATTTATTTTATTGATAATCAAATAGTTATGCTGAATTTAGAATATAGAATTCCTGTTCGGTTTTTCACGAACTTTGAAATAATCCGCAACTTGCTGTCTATCATTTGCTTATTACTCAACTGCTATTTTGGCTTAGATGCTTTTCAAATACAATTAATTTTTAAAAAAAATCCATAAAAAAAGGCACCCGATGTGTCGAGCGCCTGA
Organism: Aequorivita soesokkakensis; assembly: GCF_001641085.1. GTDB lineage: Bacteria > Bacteroidota > Bacteroidia > Flavobacteriales > Flavobacteriaceae > Aequorivita > Aequorivita soesokkakensis. The sequence goes on from NZ_LXIE01000023.1 coordinate 137,168, forward strand.
AATATCTTTTTATATGTGTTAAATCACTTCAAAAAATAATTACATAACGCTCCGTATCGTAAAAATGGATCAACCATTTTGCGATATTCAGACTGACAAATCAGTCCTATTGGTGCATTATGTAAATTTGTGTTTTTCATTGTGGTGCAAATATGCGTTAATTTTTGGCTAATTTCCAAATGTTTAGCAAATGGATTTTATAAATACAATCCGAGTTTTATCTTCCAATAAGGCAATTTTTCTTCAAAATATTCAAAATATGGTTTCAGTACTTCGGGGTTTTCAAGTGTTTTTTCAGCATTTTTTATTTGCTGAATTTCTTCGGAAGAAATAAATTGTGAAAAGTCAAAAGCTTCACCAAGTTGGTGCATTTTTATGAAATGTCCATAAACGGAATCTTCAGAAAGTCCACGTTTTTCAGCTATTTCAGATGGAGAAAGATTTTCTTCCATAAACATTTTATAGCTTCTTTCGTGTGTTGGCAAATCATTTTCCAAAGTATCTAAATGTCGATTGATTACTTTTAGAAAATCATCTGCATATTTCTCAAGCTTTGCCTGTCCAACTCCAGAAACTTCCGCAAATTCTTCCCGATTTCTCGGCTTTTTGAATTCCATGTCTTCCAGCGAGGCATCGCCAAAGACCACAAATGCTGGCTTATTTATTTCTTGTGCCAGTTTTAGGCGCAATTCCCGAAGTTTGTCAAAAAGCTCGGCGCGTTTTCGTGGAGCCCGTTCGGTTTTTACTTTTTCCACTTCTTTAATGATGTTTGCCAATCGTACTTTTTTTCCTTCAAATAAAACCTTTTTGGCTAATGGCGTGAGCAATAATCGACCGTTTTCATGAAAATAAATTTGTAAAACGCCTTGGTTTAAAAGTTGAATGACATACTGCTGCAAGTCGCGCCACGAAATATCTTTTGCGGCGCCGAAGGTTTTGATTTTCTGATATCCTTTGTCGTAAACTTGTGCATTTTGTGAACCCCGAAGAACGTCCAAAACCATTCCTAATGCCTCTTGTTCTTGTAATCGTGCAACGGCAGAGCATACTTTTTGCGCGATTAAAGTTCCGTCAAAATATTTGGGAGGAGTTTTGCAGATATCGCAATTGCCACAATCTTCTGTGATATGTTCCCCAAAATAACCGAGTAAAGCTTTTCTTCTACAACTCAGCGCTTCTGCAAATTGTTGCATCCGTTCGAGTTTCGCTAATTGATAGGTTTCTGTTTCAGAGCCTTCGGCAAATTTTCTGAGCATAATAACATCCGCAAAACTGTAAAAAAGTATGGTATGTGCTGGTAAGCCATCACGTCCGCTCCGGCCAATTTCTTGATAATAGCCATCGATATTTTTAGGCATATTATAGTGGATTACCCAACGCACATTACTTTTGTCGATGCCCATTCCAAAAGCAATTGTTGCAACAATTATTGGAGTTCGATCGTTCAAAAAATTATCTTGAACCGTATTTCTTTCTTCGGAAGTCAAGCCAGCGTGATAGGCTTCAGCTTTGTAACCTTTGGTTTTTAAAGTTGCTGCTAGTTTTTCTGTACTTTTTCTACTCAAACAATAGATGATTCCACTTTCATCGGAATGGTTTTTCAGAAAATCTAAAATCTGCTTGTTGCGGTTTTGACCGGGCCGAACATCTAAATATAAATTGGGTCTATCAAAAGAGGCTATAAAAGTTTTGGCTTCGGGAATTGAAAGTTGTGTTGCAATATCTTCCCGAGTGGCTCGGTCTGCGGTTGCGGTGAGTGCAATCAACGGAACATTTGGAAATTGTTCTTTCAGGCTTTTCAGTTGTGTATATGCTGGTCGAAAATCGTGACCCCAACTGGAAATACAGTGCGCTTCGTCAACGGCAAAAAGACTAACTTTTATTGAATTCAGAATAAAGTTTAACTGCGGTAGACTTTCTGGAGCAACATACAAAAGCTTCAAATCTCCATTTTGAAGATTTTTTAAAACCTGCTGTTGTTCTTCATAAGGTTGGGAACTGTTGAAAAATTCTGCGGAAATACCATTTGCTTTTAATGCATCCACTTGATCTTTCATTAAAGCGATTAGTGGTGAAATGACCATTGTAGTTCCTTCCAAAGCCAAAGCCGGCAATTGAAAACACAATGATTTTCCGCCACCAGTGGGCATAATGGCAATGGTGTCTTTTTGATCAAAAACGTTTTTTATTATCTCTTCTTGATTCGGAAGAAATGTTTCATAACCGAAATGCGTTTTGAGAAGATCCTGAATAGGGTGCTGGGCAGTTGTTTCCATTTTCGTAAAAATAAAGTTTTAAAATTTAAAAAGCCCCCACCAGAAGCGGGGGCTTTGTTAGCCAGTCATTTATTTACTCCCCAGCATGACTAGCTCATTACATACTACCTCGGTTATATATCGTTTATTTCCTTCTTTGTCATCATATGACCTTGAAGTAAGTTTGCCTTCAACAGCAACTTCTTTTCCTTTAGTAACATAATTTTCAATAATTTCAGCGGTTTTCCCCCAGGCCACAATATTATGCCATTGGGTGTCCGTAATCTTTTCCCCTTTTTGATTTTTGTAGGTTTCATTTGTAGCAATACTGAATTTTGCTAATTTCTTTCCTCCATCAAGATTAATGATTTCAGGATCGTTTCCTAAGTTTCCAATCAACTGTACTTTGTTTCTAAGTGTGCTCATGATTTCTAATTTTTATTGTTAAACAATTGATACTATCGAACTTCATTTTATTCGACAGGACAAACTTACATTGGCTTCCAAACTTTAGTTGGTTGTTACATATTTACTTTCGTTTATAGTTGTTTGTAACCGTTTGAAAACGAGTATAATTTTGCAAATCAATAGTTTACATATAATGGTTCATATTTTAAATTTTCGTACTTTCAACTACTGAAGAGTAATTTTTAACAAGCTTGACTTATGAACAGCAACAGATTGGAAGCCTTTAGCGATGGCGTGCTCGCCATTATAATTACAATTATGGTTTTGGAACTAAAGGTGCCACACGGAACCGATTTGGCATCGCTAACACCTGTTTTACCCGTGTTTTTAAGTTATATTCTTAGTTTTATTTATGTGGGAATTTATTGGAATAACCACCATCATATGATGCACGCCGTAGAAAAGGTAAGCGGAGGAATTCTTTGGGCTAATCTTCACTTGTTGTTTTGGCTATCGCTTATTCCTTTCGTGACGGGTTGGGTAGGTGAAAATCATTTTGCAGAGCTTCCGATGGCGCTTTATGGAGTTGTGCTTCTGATGGCGGCAATTGCATATTTTATTCTTCAGAATAGAATTTTAGCCTTACAGGGAAAAGATTCGTTGTTGGCAAAAGCATTGGGAAAAGATATAAAAGGAAAAGCTTCGCCAATAATTTATATTGTAGCAATTATTGCTTCTTTTTATAGCCCTTGGACCGCTGGAGCACTCTATATTTTAGTGGCTTTAATATGGTTGATTCCCGATAAAAGGATAGAAATTATTTTTAGGGAAAACGAATAATTACCAAGTTTGCCCTTTTAGTGCCATAGCTGCGCGCAACACATCACTTTGACTTATCTGCCCAGCTAATTTGCCATTTTCTAAAATTGGGAAACGACGGTGTTTAGATTCCAAAAATTTGTTTGCAGCATCCAGCACGTTCATTTCACCGTCAATGGTATCCACATTTTTGATCATATGCTGCTCTACTTTCACATCTTCCATGGGGTGGTTGTGATAGCGGGAATCGCTGAGCTGTTTCATACAATCACCTTCGGAAATAATTCCGACTAATTCATTTTTATCGTTAACTACGGGGCCGCCAGAAATCCTTTTCTTTAAAAGCACTTCCATAACTTCCAAAATAGACTGTTCTGGCCTGAAAGTGGTTAGATTACGAGTCATATAATCGGAGACCTTTATTTTTTCCGAAGAACCTTTTTGGGGCTTTGCCCTTCTGCCAATAAAACTTTTAATTCCCATAATATCAAATTTTTGCGAACTTCTAAGATAAACAATTTTATCAAACCGCAGAAATCTATGTATTGCTCAGAAAAATTCCTTCCGATTAAAATTGTATTTTTAACAACTTAAACTTCCCAACCATGAAAAAACTTGGCGCTGTCCTTTCGCTCTTGCTGATTATTGCATTGGTATTTTACAGTTTTTTCGGATTGACGCCCCATTACGATGGAGATGAAACGGCTCCCGCCACTAAATTTTCTGTAGATAGAGCACTGCAGCCTTTAAGCGAAATTTCAAAGAAACCTCATTATTTAGGCTCTGAGGGACACGAAGAAGTTCGTGAATTTTTGATTTCGGAATTGCGAAAATTAGGTCTCGACCCACACATTCAAAAAGGGTTTAGCCTCAACCCAGAATCGAAAACACTGGACAAACCAATCAACATCGTTGCCAGAATAAAAGGAACTGGGGAAGGAAAAGCATTGTTATTGCTTTCACATTACGATAGCGCCCTGGTTCCATCTTTTGGCGCAAGCGATGCCGGAAGTGGCTTGGTTACAATTTTAGAAAGTGTCCGTGCTTTTTTGGCTTCAACGGAACAACCTAAAAACGATATTATAATTCTTTTTTCCGATGCCGAAGAAATTGGATTGGACGGAGCCAAACTTTTTGTGAACCAACATCCATGGGCAAAAAATGTAGGGTTGGTACTCAATTTTGAAGCGCGCGGAAGCAGTGGCGCAAGCAATATGATTTTGGAAACCAATGGAGGAAATTCTGCACTAGTGAAGGAATTCATTGAAGCAAATCCAGATTTTCCGGTGGCTTCTTCGTTGATGTACAGCGTTTACAAAATGTTGCCAAACGATACCGATTCTACGATTTTTAGGGAAGATGGCAATGCTGAAAGTTTTTTCTTTGCTTTTATTGACAGTCATTTTAACTATCATACTGCCAACGATACTTTTCATAATTTAAGCCGAAACAGCCTCGCCCATCAAGGTAGCTATCTGCTTCCGCTAATCCATTATTTTGCAAATGCTGATCTTTCAAAATTGAAGTCAAAAACGGACGATGTTTATGTAAACCTCCCGTTGTTGAAAATGATAAGCTATCCGTTTTCGTGGATTTTGCCCATGCTTATTTTGGCAACGTTACTTTTTTTATTTCTAATTTATTACGGACTTTACAGAAGAAAACTAAACGGGAAAATGATGGCGTTGGGTTTTGCGCCGTTTTCGCTTTCCTTGATTGTTTGCGGACTTATTGGGCTATTTTGCTGGAAATTGATTTTAATTCTTTATCCGCAATATGCCGAAATCCAACAAGGTTTCACTTATAATGGTCATTGGTATATTGCTTTTTTCGTTTTTCTTTCGTTGACAATTACGTTTGCTATTTATAAAAAATTCACCCAAAAATTCAAAGAACCATCTTTTTATGTGGCGCCGTTATTATTCTGGTTATTGATAAACATTGCTGTTTTTATAATCTTGAAAGGTGCGGCATTTTTCATCATTCCTGTATTTTTTGGGCTTTTGTCATTTTTTGTAATGCTTCGGCAGGAACGGCCCAATCTTTTGGCAATGGCGCTTTTGGCGGCTCCGGCATTGTTTGTTTTTGCGCCTCTTATCCAGTTTTTCCCCGTGGGACTTGGTTTAAAAATGCTTGTGGTTAGTTGTGCTTTCACAGTTTTGCTTTTTGGATTATTATGGCCTGTTTTCGGATATTATAAAATGAAAGGCTTGCTTTCCGTACTTTGTTTATTGCTCGCTGCTTTTTTCTTCATAAAAGCGCATTCAAAAAGTGATTTTTCCGAAGAACGAAAAAAACCAAACAGCCTTGTTTACTATAAAGATGCCGATACCGACAAAACCTATTGGCTAACCTACGACAAACAACTTGACGATTGGACACAACAATACGTAGGCGAAAATCCCGAAACCGCAACTCCTGCATTGGCCGAAGCGCCTTATAATAAATATGGTTCTCAATACAGTTATTGGGCAATAGCCCCCGAAAAGAACATTCCAGATTTTGAAGTTATTTTGGAAAAAGATACAGTGGTTGCAAACCTTCGAAATGTGAATTTTACTATTGTTCCAAAAAGAAATGTAAACAAAATTGATTTATACAGCGATCAATTTATTTCTTTTGATTCTTTGGAATTCAATGGGCTAAAAGCACCACTTTACGCTAAAAAATCCAAAGATTACCGCGGAACAAAAAATAATGCGCTTATCAATTATTACGTTTCAGAAAACGATTCCTTGAAAGTGCATTTTTCTGTGGAAAAGAATGTTTCGGTTTCTTTTAAAGTGATGGAATATTCATTCGATTTAATGACCGATCCACAATTTAATATTTCTAAAAGGACAGATTACACGATGCCAAAACCGTTCGTCATTACAGATGCGGTTGCTGTGAAACGTACATTTTCCGTAGATTCCCTGAGAATGAAAATTGTAGATACAATTAATACCAATCCAGAAATTATTTTGAATGATTAATAAAACAATTGCCATTGCTGGTCTTGGTTGGCTTGGACAGCCTTTAGCGTACAGATTAGTTACTTTGGGCTATACCGTAAAAGGCTCGGTAACTAGTATTGCAAAGGCAACTTTGCTCCAACAAAATGGTTTTGAAACCTATCCCTTGGAAATTTCGGAAAAAGGAATTGACGGCGAAATCAATGCGTTACTAAATAATGTGGATTGCTTAATAATAATGATTCCACCGGGACTTCGGAAAAATACGGGAGCCGATTATGTTTTGAAAATGGTGCATTTGCTGGAAGCAATAAAGCAATCTTCGGTTTCAAAAATTATTTTGGTAAGCAGTACTTCGGTGTATAATGATTTACAGGGGAATGTAACCGAAAAAGACGTCCCAAAGCCCGAAACCATTTCTGGAAAACAATTGCGGCAAGTGGAAGAATTATTCTTCAATTCGGAAGGATTACAGACTACAATTGTGCGTTTTGGAGGCTTGATTGGCGGTAGCCGACAGCCTGCAAAGTATTTAGCGGGGCGAAAAGATTTGACAGATGGCAACGCTCCTGTAAATTTGATTCATCGGGATGATTGCATTTCAATTTTAGTTGAAATTTTAAAACAGGATGCCGTCGGGAAAGTATTTAACGCAGTAAATCCGAACCACCCCACAAAAGCGGATTATTATATTCAAAAGACAAAAGAGCTTAATTTGCAACCGCCGACTTTTGCGGAAGCAGATGCAAACGAAATTTTCAAACAAGTAGATTCTGAGAATTTGAAAGCTGTTTTAAATTATACTTTTAAAACTTCTATATAAATAAAAAAGGAGCCTTTTACAGCTCCTTTTAATTTCTAGAAAATGTCAGGCTGAGCGCAGTCGAAGCCGAATGATTTGAAATACAAAGCATTTCGACTGCGCTCAATGTGACAATTGGAAAACTACCAAATACGCACTCGGTCTTCTGGTGCAAGGTACATTGGGTCGCCTTCCTTAATATCAAAAGCTTCGTAGAATGCATCAACATTCAGCAAGGGTTGTGTAGCACGAACCATTCCAGGAGAATGTGGATCTGTTTTCACTTGGTTGCGAAGCGCCTCTTCACGAGATTTTGTACGCCAAACCGTTGCCCAGCTCATAAAGAAACGTTGTTCTGGCGTGAAACCGTCAATGTTATCAGGACGTCCGTTTTCTTTGTAAAAACGTTGCAAACCATCATAAGCACCAAGCACGCCACCAAGGTCACCAATGTTTTCACCTAAAGTGAATTTTCCGTTGATGTAAACACTATCTAAAACCGCTATATTGCTGTATTGATCGGCAAGTTTATTGCCGCGTTCGGTAAAGTTTTCAAGATCTTTGTCTGTCCACCAGTTCACCAAGTTTCCATTTGCGTCAAAACGCGAACCACTGTCATCAAAAGCGTGCGAAATCTCGTGACCGATTACTGCGCCAATTCCACCATAATTTACAGCTTCGTCTGCTTTATAATCATAGAAAGGTGGTTGAAGAATTGCTGCTGGGAAAACGATTTCGTTATTAAATGGATTGAAATATGCATTCACAGTTTGTGGGCTCATTCCCCATTCTGTACGATCTACAGGCTCGTCAATTTTATCAAGATTATCCCTAAAATTCCATGTTTGCACCGCAACCATATTGTCATAATAGGTATTGCCTGGCTTCACTTCCATAGAAGAATAATCTTTCCACTTGTCTGGATATCCAATTTTCACAGTGAATTTGTCCAGCTTTTCGATGGCTTTCACTTTCGTGCTGTCGCTCATCCAAGACAAAGCGTTGATGCGGTCTTTGTAGGCTGCAATTACATTATCAATCATTGTTTCCGCTTTTTGTTTTGCTTCCGGCGGGAACATTTCATCTACATATAATTTACCCAAAGCTTCGCCAACACTTCCGTTAACGGTGGCAAGGGCACGTTCGGTAGCGGGTTTTTGTTTTTTGGTGCCTTTAAGCGTAGTTTCATAAAAATCAAAACTAGCTCTGTCAATATCGGTTGTTAACATTCCGGTAGCGCTGTTTAAGGTTGACCAACGCATTACGGTTTTCCAAGTCTCAAAATCTGGTTTTGCAAACATTTGTTTCAATGTTTCCATATATTTTGGTTGCATCACGATAACGGTGTCCATTTTTTTGGTAACGCCCATTCCTTTGAAAACCTCTTTCCACTGGAGTTGTGGAAGCATTTTTTGTAATTCGGCAATGCTTCGTGGATTGTTGAAGTTTCTAAAATCACGGCTCGCAACCTTATCTAATCTTGGTTCTGCAAGTTTTGTTTCAAAAGCAAGAATGGTTTCAGCTTGTTTGCGGGCAGACTCTTCAGAATCGCCTAAAAATTGAAGCATACGGGTAATATAATCCACATACTGCTGACGGATTTTTACAGAAGCTGGATCTGTATTAGTATAAAAATCACGGTCAGGAAGGCCTAAACCGCCTGGAGTGATATATGCCGAGTTCATCGCGCTGTTACTTGGGTTTGAAAAAGCAGCAAGACCCAAAAACGGTTGTGAAACGGCAACGGCATCTTCACTCATCAATTTTTGAAAATCTTCCATATTTTGTACGGCAGCAATTTTTTCAAGTATGGGTTTTAAAGGCTCTACGCCCGCTTTATTTCTAGAAACAGAATCCAATTGTGATTCATAAATCATCAAAGCTTTTGCTTGATCTGTGTCTGGAGCGTATTTTCCGCTTTCTTTTGCTTTTGACAAAATGTTAAGCATATCTGCATCCGTCTTTTTTCTTAGGATGGTGAATCCAGCCCAACTGGTTTGGTCATCTGGAATCTCATTGTTTTTCATCCAGTTCCCATTTACATAATTGTAAAAATCTGCTTTTGGACTTACCGTGGTGTCCATGTTTGCAAGAATAATCCCGTGTGGTTCAGTGTCAGCAACAGCCACATCAGTTTTTTCTTTACAAGCGGTTGCGGCTACTGCAATGACTGCAAAAGCCAGAACAGGTTTTAAAAAATTAGTCTTCATTTTATGGTTTTTGATTATTGTATTTATTGTTTGAATTTATAAGAAATTATAAGTAACTTTTTTCCTGTGTTTGTTACACTTTTTTCTTGTTTTTGTCCTGAAGTTCTAAATTCATTATTGAATCTTTGTACCGCTGTTGTTTTTTCAGTTCGGTTTCTTCGTCTTCTTTTCTTTGGAAATCTATATTGTCTTTCTGGAATTTTTCGTTCAGTTGTGTTATTAAATTCTTTACGGCAATATTCATCTCTATCACTGAATTTTGGATTTTGGAAGAATCAATAATAGATTGGTGCGCTGTTTGGAACAGCAATTCCGTTCTGGTTTTTAAAACCAATAACCTACTGTTTATGGGTTTTGTGTTCAAAGTGTCGGGAATATTTTTGAAAAGCGAATCTGAATATTCCTTCATGCGCTCAGAGTGGTTTCGCAACGCTTCGTAATTGCTACCGTTTACGTTTTTTGCTTCAGAAAAGAAATCTTCCAGCACGCCCCAATGCACCGCCTGTTCTTTTGCAGGGGCCGAAAGCTCGGGGAAATTATAATCTTTGTAACCGAAAATAATGGAAGAATCGTTGGCAGATTCTGGGTTTTGGTTTTCTTCGGAAGAATTCCCGCAGGAAAAAATAAATCCGCAGAGAACAGAAAGTAAAATTATAAATCTCATAAAAATCTTAAAAGGCGCACAAAGATACTGGTTATTAACCAAATGGCGCATAATATTTTTTAACTTTAAAAGAAGTGATAATCCGTATATTTACACTTCATTTTTGAAAAAGTAAAATATGAAAAAACGAATTTTGATCATTGGCGCCTGCGGACAAATTGGGACGGAATTAACGGTTTATTTACGTAGCAAATTCGGGAAACACAAAGTGATTGCCAGCGACATTCGCGAAGGCGATGAGGAATTGATGAAAAGTGGCCCGTTTGAAATTCTGGACGCCATGGATTATGACGCCGTTGAAGAAGTGGTAATGCGTCACGAAATTACGGATGTTTATTTAATGGCCGCCATGCTTTCCGCCACAGCTGAAAAATTCCCTATGAAAGGCTGGAACCTGAATATGAATTCGCTTTTTCACGTTTTAAATTTGGCAAAGGACAAAAAAATTGAAAAGATATTCTGGCCTTCAAGCATTGCGGTTTTTGGCCCCACAACGCCCAAAACAGACACCCCGCAGCGCACCGTGATGGAACCAAGCACTGTTTACGGAATAAGCAAACAAACTGGCGAACGCTGGTGTGAGTATTATTTTAACCGTTATGGAGTAGATGTCCGCAGCATCCGTTATCCAGGTTTAATTAGTTATAAAACGCTCCCGGGAGGTGGTACGACAGATTATGCGATTGATATTTACCATAAAGCCATAAAGCATAAAAAATATATTTGCTTCCTAAATTCTGAAACTACCTTGCCGATGATGTTTATGGACGATGCCATTAGGGCGACTACAAATATAATGGAAGCTCCGGCTGAAAATATTAAGATACGCAGTTCATACAATCTTGCAGCAATAAGTTTTAATCCAGAGGAAATTACGGCAAGCATCCAAAAGCATATTCCTGAATTTAAAATTAGCTACGAGCCAGATTTTAGGCAAGCCATTGCAGATAGTTGGCCCCAGAGCATAAATGATAGTGATGCTAGAAACGATTGGGGTTGGGGGCATAAAATTGAATTGGATGAAATGACCAATATTATGCTTGAGAACTTAGGTAAAAAATAGGCTGCAAAAGTTAAAGATTAACTATAAATCTAATTTAGCGTTTTATTATCTTTTTTATAGTTTTTCCCGCTTCGGTTTCTATGGAGAAAAGATAAATCCCAGTTTTTAATGCGGAAATATTCACCTCTGCATGTTGGGCTTCAGTTTGAAAAACTTGGATCTTTCTTCCTTGAAGATCATAGACCGTAATATTTTTAATAATTGAAATCGACTGAATTTCTACAAAAGTGTTTGCTGGATTTGGATAAATTGAAATTTGCGAGGCATCAAATTCTTCAACTCCCAAAACCCTAAATGAAGTTATTGCCTCGTTCGTTTCTACTGGGAAGTTATAGTCAAAATAGATATTGGCTTGGGCTCTCACATCATCAGCGGATGTTAAGTTGCTATTGGTTTTCATTTTAAGAAGAATATTTCCGTGATCTCCCGTCCCCAGATTTATGTTTTGGAAATGAAACTCGGCTACATTGTTATTTATCACAATTTGTGCATCGTGTGATAACTTAAGAATTTGAAGACTGCTGGGCTCAAAGTCAGCTGGATTTATTTCCATCGTTACAACAATATTCTCAGCTGGGGCATTTCCGGTATTTTCAAAATTTATAATATAATTAAGGTAATCTCCAATAAATGTTGTAGGTACTTCTTCTCCTTGTAAACAAACAATATTATTTGGATCGTAGGAACCAACAACTTTTTGGTCTAAGGTAAAAAAGTTATCATTTGGCATTTCATCTCCTACAACTGGGTTAATTTCCGTAAAAAGAACCAAAACATCGTCTATGTTCACGGGAGGTGTATCCATTGGGCCATTTACATCAAGAACTATTTCAACAGTCACTGTTTGGTATGGTTGCAAATCTGTAAAATTAAAAGTCAGGGTCCCGGATCCTTGGGTATCTGGGGTTGTGCTTGAAGACACATAATCCATGCGATCTTCCGGATAGTTAAATTGAACATCACCCGAAAGGATTTGGTTTCCTTTATTTTTATATACTAGCCAATAGGTGGCTTCAAATCCAGGTCTTGCTGGAATTATTGGAGCAATCATTACTTCTAGGTCTTGATGTATTCCATTAGCTTCTGCACAGAAGTCTTGGGTTACAGTACTATTATCAATTACTGGAAATAATATATCTGCGGCGGGCGGGTCAACATTAAAATAATCAGGATTCTCCATAGTTGGCAATAAAGTATAGGTGCCTGCCTGCCCAACAAATAAATCATAAACTCCTTGGGCATTACTGTAGATTATTGCATTGGTAGGTGTGCCATTAAACTCTATATTAAAATTTGTATAGGGAATAGGGCTATCTCCTGAATCGCATCCATCTCCTTCATTGTCAAATTTCGTTACTCCAGTAATTGTATTTACATCACCTCCGGGGGCGATTGCGCAGAAAGAATTTACAGGATAATCAGTCCCTGCAAATTGCTGTATTTCTGAAATTTGAAATTCATCTGCACATACATACTGTAAATTTGGGTTATTGCTCGTTAACCAATTTTCCATCCAACTTCCTGAATCCATATTTGAGCTTTCATCACTGCCATTTTTGATAAAGACTGTTTCTAACAATAGGTTTCTACTAATGTATAAAGCTGTTAAGTTTACATTTGAGCTTAAGTCCAATGTAGTTATAGAGGATTCTGATATTGAAAGGCTTTCAAGTGCAATACAGGAAGACAAATCAATGGATGTCATTTGACTGGGCATAGGAGTTATGACATCCACTTGAATTAAGTTTATATTGCTCGTGAGATCCAAGGTCGTAATCATAATACTTAGGCATTCAAAAGATTCTAGGTTTATAAAAGCTTCAATTCCAGTTAGATCTGTAATATTAAAACTCCATAAAGAAATACTTGTTGTGGCCAATGCCTCACTTACCTGTATTTCCCCATCTATATTTGTATCAACTCCATCCGCTATCAATTCGGCTTTAAAAATGGGGTCTGGAATATTTACTATTTGCGCACTTGAAAAACTAGAAACAAATAAAAGGAGAAGTACTATTTTTTTCATAAAGGTTAATTTCAAGTAATGTACATATTTATTTTTAGTGTTTTCTAAATAATCATTATTCATCAAACTCTACCTCAAGGATATTCGCTGTACCATTTTTTCCTTCATTGGAAATATAAAGCGTTCCTTCAGGAGAAAATGTAATTCCTTCAGGTTGGGGGAAAGCATCACTGTGGAAATTATGAATAATTTTCGGCTTGCTCAAGGAATCCATAATCAAAACCTGGGGAACATTGCTCTGTAAAACATAAATGTCTCCATTGACTGGGTTTATATCTATGTCTGATGGTGAAAAAGACGGAGTTTTATCTGCATCGTCATCAACATCCCTAACTTTAAAAATAGGGTCAGTAAGTGAAATTTTTGAAACAGGATTTTTTGAAACTGTTTTCGTAACAAGATCAAAGGCGTAAATACCTTTGTAATCATTGCCTTGTGGGTCCTTATTCTTCGAAGTCAACAAAAGCCTTTTGTTTTTAAGGTCTAGGCCCAAAGACTCCATATTATTTTTCCCTGTAAAAAAAGTCTTGAAACTTTTAACAGTGAAATTGGAACTCATAAAATTTTCGACTTCAAATATTTCACCATTGCTTTCCAATACATAAGCAGTACTATCCACAACAACAAGGCCTTCATAATCGCCAGCTTTCGAAAAATTTGTTTGGTGTTCAACCAGAGAGGTGGAAAGGTTGTATATATAAATTATACCATCTTCATCCTGCACACAGGCTATTTTGTTTTCTGAAATCCAGCTTATGCCGGAAATTTCATTGAGCTCCACAGGCATGTCCCATTTGCGGATTATCTTGTATGTCTGTTCTTCCAAACGTGGATTCAACGCGGGATTTTCAAAAGCATACCACAAAATACCCACAAAGGCCAATACACTAAATATTATCCAAAAAGCTATTTTGTTTTCGTTCATAAAAGACAATACTATTAAGGTTTAATTATTTTCAGCTTCCTGAAATTAAATAACTGATAATTTATGGAAAAAATAATTTGTTCTCCTTAAAATTAGTATAAAATAAGTAAAATCACATTTTTCGTAGCCTCACCAAAAATCCCTTCGGCTTCGCTCAGGGTAAACTTCTCATCTTGCTTCGTAGCCTCACCAACCCCGAGGCGTCGGGGGAATTTGGATATAAAACTTTTTGGTAGCCTCACCAAGAATCGAACTTGGATCTAAAGTTTAGGAAACTTCTATTCTATCCATTGAACTATGAGGCCTTTATTATGGAAGGCAAATTTAGCTATTTTTAAACGATTGTTAAACGTGCCACAATTCTCTTATTTCTTTTTTAGACGATTGCGAAGCAAGCACAAAACCCCAATTTCTTCTTTGGAAAGATTTTCTGCTTTTTTGAGCAGCTTGTTAATTTCCTTTTCAAAATATTTTAAAGTACGTCCTTGGGTATAATCTTCTATAACCCTTGGATCAATATAGGAGCTCCGCGCAACCGAAGGGGTGTTGCCCAATCTTTCCGAAACTCGGTTTACGGCTTCTTTTATGTTTTGGTCCAAAAGCTTTTGATCCTTTTTGTCTACCACTCCCAGTTCGTCCAAAGCTATTGCGGCAATCATGGTTCCCGCCCAAGTTCTAAAATCTTTTGCAGAAAACTCTTCGCCCATTATTTCGTGGATATATGCGTTTAAATCGTCGCTTTTCACATCAACAATTTTATCGTTTTCATCAAGATATTTAAAGATTTCATAGCCGGGCATATCGTCAATTTCCTGTACAATTTTCGCTAATTTTTTATCGACTATATGTTTTTCCTGATCCTGCCCAGATTTTCCATTATATGTAAAGATTATTTCGTCCCCATCAATGGTGAGGTGTTTGCTTCTTAAAGTAGTTAGGCCATAAGTTGCATTTTCTTTGGAATATGTTTCGCTTCCGGGCCTGAAGAAAGCAGATTCCAATAATCGCAGCATTACGGCCATAACTTTTTCACGATTCAATTTCTGCTTGCGCATATGTTGGCCAGTCACTCGGCGCATATGCTCCAATTGATCAGCAAAATCAATAATTCTGTCAAACTTTTTGGAATTTTGACGGGCTGTATATTTAGGGTGATAAAGATATTGTTTGCGATCCTTGTCATCCCGACCGGTAACCAAAAGATCTGCTTTTCGGTTTTCACTTATTTCAACGTTTGTCCAAGCCGGTGGAATTACGAGTGATTTAATCCAGTCGCGTGTTTCTTTCTCTTTTATCGTTTTTCCATTTTCATCTTTATAGGTAAACCCTTTTCCGTGTAGTTTTCTGTAATACATAGCATTTTTATCTTAAATGTAAAACAAAATTGTATTTTCAAGTAAAAATTATATTCTTCTTAAGATATTTAATAAAGGGAATTCTAAAGGTTGAAGCGGACTAAATCCCTTATCTGGTGGGCAGTAAAAACAAAAAAGCCCAACTGTAAAGTTGGGCTTTTTGCTCCTCCTCTTGGGCTCGAACCAAGGACCCTCTGATTAACAGTCAGATGCTCTAACCAACTGAGCTAAGGAGGAATTTTGCATTAGCGGTTGCAAATATACCTATTTTTTAATTCCATCAAAATAAAACTTTATGAATTTTCTGTTTTTTAATATTTCAAAAAGCATTGAAAATTTTAAAATAATTATAAGTCTTTAAGCTGCTTCAGAAGGGAAGTATTTGCTGGTGAGCTACTGTTTGAAAGTGTTTCTATGGCTTCTTCTATTTTGTGTTCTTTTAAAAGTGACAAGGCTAAATAATATTTTGCGTCTTCATAAAATGCACTTTCCGTTTTTTCATTAGCCATTTTTAAATATTTTTCTGCTTGGCGGGCATTGCCATTTGCTAAATTTGCTACTCCCAGAAAATAAACCAAGGTATCATTTTCAGGATTGGCGCCATAAATGGGTTCCCAACGGGATATGGCTTCCGCATATTCCTTTCGTTTGTAATTTACCATTCCATAGTAAAATTCATATTCTGAGGAAGTTCCCATAGAGGTTGGTAGGCCTGGGTCTGGTTTAAAATTTGCCGCAAAAACCTTTTGGGGAGAATTTCCATTGTTGAAAATAGCCCATGACGCAATTCCAATAAGTACTATAAAAGATGCAGCAAGGGCCAACCAACCTGGACTTAGCCATTTTTTTTCTGGCTCATCCTTTATTTCTGAATGGTATTCATCCAAAGAACTTTTCAAATTGTATTCTTCAACACTTTTAAAAAGAAGACGTTGTTCCTCAACCATCGCGCGAAATTTCGGAAATATGCTTAAGCGCTCATTAAAATCAGTCAAGGCAGTTGCATCAAGTTTGCCTAATAGATAGGCATCTATCAACTCTTGGGTTTCTTGATTGTTTTCTATTTCTTTATTTGGGTCCATTGGGGATAATTTGGGTCATTTTTTTTAACTGTTCTTGGCATCTGTATTTTGCATTGCGGGCAGAGGCCTCGTCCATGGCCATTATTTCGGCTATTTCTTTAAAAGATTTTTGTTCAAAATAGAAAAGTTTCATCAGCAACTGGCAGCGTTCGCCCAGATTGTCTATGGAATTCATTATGATTTTAATTTTTCTATTTTGCATTTCATTTTCCTCTATTTCTGGCTCGTCATATTCAAGTTCACGGTTTATAAACGTGGTATTTTTATATCTTGCCGAGCGCACGTGGTCCAACCATTTATATTTCGCAATCTGAAAAAGATAACCATTGATGGCGGTTTCACTTTCAGCAGAAAATTTGTCGTCTTTTATATTTCGCCACATTGCAACAAACGCTTCTTGATAAACATCTTTTGCCTGTTGCTCATCGCCACTGTTTTTATAGACGTAGCGTTTCACTTTTGCGAAATTTGTTTTATACAACTGTTTTAAGGTAGCCGCATCATTTTTTTTGATGAGCGCTACCGTTTCCTTAAATGGCAAATCCTTGATTTTTTCGTTGCTTATTTTCCGCATTATGGTTGAAACAATACAGAAAGATACAATATATACGCAATCGTTTAAAAAAAATTGCGCAACTTAAGGTGTATGGATATTTTTTTTCGTTGAAATGAAGCAATTGTTCTATTTCACTTCAAAATATAAATATTCCATTTTGCTATTTTAAACACATCGGGGAAGTAATTGAAATGTCATCACAATATTTCAAAAAAAAATACTTCGGATTTTGCCCGAAGTATTTTTAAAAAAGCTATTCTATGTTGCTTTTATTCAAATAACCAACGATAAATATCATTCCCGTTGGCGAAAAGCAATAATGCTATTAAAATGAAGAAACCGACCATTTGGGCATATTCCATAAATTTGTCATTCGGTTTTCTGCCTGTCACAATCTCATAAAGTAGAAACATTACGTGCCCGCCGTCCAAAGCTGGAATGGGCAGAATGTTCATAAATGCAAGAATAATCGAAATTAAAGCCGTTGTTGCCCAGAAACTCTGCCAATCCCAAGAATCTGGAAACAGATTGCCAATGGCGCCAAAACCACCTACTTGTGTTGCTCCTTTTTTGGTGAAAACATATTTGAATTGTTTTACGTAATCTTTCAACGTATTGTAACCAAAGCTAAACCCGCCGATGATGCTTTCGCCTAAAGAATATTTAATTTCTGTTTTGTCCAGTTGTGAAATTATGTCTTTTCCAAAAGTGTTTACCCCTATTTTTCCTTCTTTGTTTGAAGTAACTTTTAAGGTATCTTGTTGGTTTCCTCGCGCTACAACAATCGTGTTTTCAGTATTTGCCTCTTTCTTTACCAGATTTTGAAATTCATCGTAATACTGTACAGCTTGGCCATTAACGGCAATAATTTTATCGCCTTTTTGAAAGCCGGCCGCAATTGCGGGATAATCTGTAAGCAGGGTATCGATAGTGGCTGATTGTCTTGGAACGAAGGGAAAATGTGTATCATTCTTAAACATTTGGGTGCCAGCATCTTCTGGAACGTTGATGGTTTCAACGGTGCCGTCATTATGCTTTACTTCAACTTTTGAAACATCGCGCAGAAAAATATATCTGTTGATGTCCATCACATCGTCCAAGGGCTCACCGTTAACGTTTAGAATATGGTCACCATCGCGGAAACCGTATTCCTTAAATTGTTCCGTAACCGAAAAACCTTGTGGAATGTCTGCATTGGTTGTAACGTTTCTTCCGTAGAAATATAGAATTCCCATATAAATTACAAAGCCAACAATAATGTTTACCGTAACCCCACCAAGCATAATAATAAGTCGTTGCCAAGCTGGTTTGCTTCGGAATTCCCACGGTTGCGGTGGACCAGCCATTTGTTCCTTATCCATGCTTTCGTCAATCATTCCCGAAATTTTTACGTAACCTCCCAAAGGAAGCCAGCCGATTCCATAAACGGTTTCGCCAATTTTCTTTTTGAAAAGGGAAAATTTCACATCAAAGAAAAGGTAGAATTTTTCAACCCTGGTTTTGAAAAGTTTTGCAGGAATAAAATGCCCCAGTTCATGGAGCACGATCAATATGGATAAGCTTAAAAGAAGTTGAATGGCTTTTACAAAAAATGGACTCATAGTGTCTTTTATATTTTTTTAGTCTCAATTAAAAATTGTTTGTTACCAAAATCGAGCCTAAAATGAAATGGTTTGCCAATGTGGCGGTTTCAGAAAAAAATCGCACAAAAGTAATCTTTTAGAACGTGCAAAAAAAATAAGCGGGTTTGTTCCCGCTTATTTGTGATTTATTTTTGTTTTTAAGAATAGCTAAAAAAGATTATTCCTTAATTATTGATTTATTAATAACACCTTTTTCAGTTTCAATTTGGAAAAACAGAATGCCCTTGGAAAATTTTGAAACATCTACTGTTTCTGAATAATTTTTTTCATAAAGCAATTGCCCCAAAGCGTTGTATATTCTCACTTGGGTTACTTGTAAAGCATCAGGTTTTTGAAGATTAATAACCCCGGATGTTGGATTGGGATATAAAACCAATTGGGTATCCAAAGCAAAATCTTCAGTGCTCAAAATAACATTATTGCTCCTTGAAATAATATCTTTTTCTGGGTCAAATTGTACACTTTGAACCGTAAAGCCTACTGCTGGCTGGAACGTTTGGTCATTTGTTGTATTATCTAATACTATGTCCAATGTTTCGCCTTGTGTGCCAATAAGTCTTAAGGGCACGGGAACTTCAAAAAAGGAAACCGAGGGATGGCTTTGTGTCTGTGAAATTTTTATGTTGAGGTTAGCCGGACCATCAACTTGGTTCCAACGAATTGTGTAGCGTGGATGGCCCTGGCCGTATATCCAATCCTGAAAAAACTCATTAAGGTCTTCGCCACTTGCGTCTTCCATGTTTCTAATTAAATCTCCTGTTTTTGCATACCCGTAAGCAAGCGCAGGATCTGACAGATAATCTTTTAATCCTTGGAAGAAAACGGCATCGCCTAGTTTTTTGCGAAGCATATGCAACACCATTGAACCTTTATTGTAAGTAAGTCTGCTGCTGAAAATTCTGTTTACCGAAGTAGTGTCTTGTGCAGGAATATATACCGAACCATCATTTTCTTGTGTTATGGAAGAAATTTGGTCTTGTTTCCAGCTTCTGAAATCGGTATTTCCATCAAAATTTTCAATTACAATTCCTGCGAGATAGGTTGCAAAACCTTCGTTAAGCCAAATATCCTGCCAGCTGCCGCAAGTAACTTTATCACCAAACCACTGATGGCCAAGTTCATGTGCAATCAAGCCACGGCTAAGCCCGCCCATAAATGATACGGTTGTATGCTCCATTCCACCACCCCAGCCAAATTCGGCATGGCCATATTTTTCATTTGCAAAAGGATAAGGCTCAAAAAGATCTGCATATAAATTCATGATATCCACAGTAACCGGAGTTCTGGATTGTGCATAGGAAAGATCTTCGGGATAGATATAGTTTATAATTTCAAAAGGATCGCCGTTATTGTCAACCGTATGCGAATAAACAGTGTAATTGGTTACCGCAATGGCAACTAAATATGCGGGAATGGGGTATTGATGCCTGTAATGGGTGGTTTTGTTGCTGCCATTAACGGTTTGGCTTAATTCCAAACCATTGGAAACTGCTATATATTCTTCACTTGAAGAATTGAAACGTGGCGTGGTAATGTAAACATCAATCATGTCAATTTTATCATTCAAATCCTGTTTGCAAGGCCACCAAGCTTTGGCGCCAAAAGGTTCCGAAAGCGTCCACATTACGGGATCGCCATTATGGGTATCCACTTCAAAAGAGCCAAACCCCGAGCTAATAGGGTTACCGGAATAACTTACGGAAAGCGAATCCAAAACGTTTTGATTTTGCATTTGCGGCAGCGTAATTACCACTTCGTCATTACTATTTTGTGTAAAGCTCAAAGGTGTGCCGCGTTGTGTAACTTGTGAAACCGTCATATTGTCCACCAATTCAAAAGTTACCGTATTCAAATTCTCCTTTGCAATAAAATGGGAAGTTATTTTCCCGGAAATAAAAGGTTGTGCCGGATCTACGGTTAACTCCAAACGTTGGTATTTTAGGTCATAATTTCCGGTATTCATGTTTACGCTTTGTCCAAACCAACCTGTTGCAGCTTTGGCTTCCGCTTCGCTGATGTTTTCTGACTGAAAATTTTGTGAAAAAGTGAATAATGAAGTTAAAAATAAAAAGGGGAGTACTAATGTTTTCATTGGTTCATATTTATGGAATGATTGTTTTGCTGAAATTTGCTGACCAATTTTTTAAGTAGAAGATGTAATTAATAAGAAGACACATTTCAGCGTGAAATTAGGATGTTAAATGTATTCATTTTGTTAGTATTAGGGCTTATTTTTGCCGCCAAATATGTGCTTTCAGTCTAAAATTTAACGCAATGCTTACTTTTTTCAAGAAATATAAATTCTTTGCTATTGTTTTGGTGGTACTTTCGGCAATAATTATTACCGTAATTTATCAAATTATGAAGCCTAAAGTAATGCTGAAAATCTATCAGCCTGCAGATGTTTCAACGGAATTGGTAGATACCACGCTTCAGTATGTAAAAAAATATCACACCATTGCAAATTTTAGCCTTACCAACCAGAATGGGCAAACAATAACCCAAGACGATTACAAAGACAAAATATATGTGGCTGATTTTTTCTTTACTACCTGCCAGACCATTTGCCCAATAATGACAGGCCATATGGCGGAAATTCAGGAAAAACTTAAAAATGATGATGAGGTTTTGTTGCTTTCGCATACCGTAACTCCTGAAATTGACACTGTTGCCCAACTTAAAAAATACGCCTTGGAAAAAGGGGTAAATGATGCAAAATGGAATTTGGTAACGGGTGATAAAAAGGAGATTTATGACCTCGCCAGAAAATCTTACCTCGCCGCAAAGGATGTTCCTTTTCAGGATTATGATCTTATCCATACCGAAAACTTTGTGCTTGTAGATAAAAAGAAACGTATTCGAGGTTTTTATGATGGCACAGACCCAGAGTCTATTGAAAAATTATTGACAGACATAAAAATTCTGGAAAAGGAAGATTGAAATATAGGTCTCTTTTTTCAAAAGTAAAAAAATAACACAGGTCTTTTCCCACGTCCTTTTTTTCCGTTACTTTTGCCTTGTTTAAAATCAATCTAAATAAAAATGGTCGTTACTATCGCTTCACTGAAAAAAGGGCAACGGGGCATTATCAAGGAATTTTCGGTGGAAGTAGTACCGCTGAAACTTTTGGAAATGGGCTGCCTTCCCGGAAATGAAGTATGTTTGGTGCAAACAGCTCCATTTAACGATCCATTATATTTGAACATCAACGGAAGCCATCTCGCCATTCGCAGGGAAACAGCCAGTAAGATTGAAATTGAATTGATATAGTTTAGCAATGGCAAAACACATAAATGTTGCTCTAATTGGAAACCCGAATACCGGAAAAACCTCTGTTTTTAACCGCTTAACGGGGCTGAACCAAAAAGTGGGCAACTATCCGGGAATCACTGTTGAAAAAAAACAGGGAACCTGTAAATTTGGTCGAGGCTGTAAAGTGCATGTGCTCGATTTGCCCGGAACGTATAGTTTAAACGCTTCTTCGGTTGATGAAAATGTGGTTATTGAACTGCTTCTTAACAAAAACGACAAAGACTTTCCAGATGTTGCCGTGGTTGTTGCAGATATAGAAAACCTTAAACGTAACCTTCTTTTATTCACACAAATAAAAGATTTGGGCATTCCTGTTATTCTTGCTATCAATATGGCCGATAGAATGAAACGGAAGGCTATTTATCTGGATGTTCCAAAACTTGAGGAAAAATTAAACACCAAGATTGCGCTTATTAGCTCACGTAAAAATCTTGGTTTTGATTATTTAAAGGAGTTGATTGAAAACTACAACCAACTTTCCACCAAGCCCAGTTTGAACGCTTCCAGTATTTCCCCGGAATATTTTGACCGTTTGCGAAAAGCCTTTCCAAACCAAGAACTTTATAAACTTTGGTTGGTAATAACGCAAGATGTAAATTTTGGGAAATTGGACCGAAATGAGCTGAAAGGCGTAGCCTCTTTTCAAACGGAATCCGTGAGCAACCTGAAAAGGCTCCAACAAAAGGAAACCGTGGCCCGCTATCAGTTTATAAACGAAACCTTAAAAGAAACACTTCATATAGATACTGCAAATGCAAAGGATTTAAGGAGCCGTTTGGATAGGGTCTTAACGCACAAAGTATGGGGATATGTGATTTTCTTCGCAATTCTACTTTTAATTTTTCAGGCAATTTTTGATTGGAGCAGTTACCCAATGGATTTTATTGACAGCACTTTCGCTTCCCTCAGCGAATGGGCCAAAACATCACTTCCAGTAGGAGATTTTACGAATTTGATTGCCGAAGGAATTATTCCGGGACTTGGCGGAATCGTAATTTTCATTCCACAGATCGCCTTTCTTTTTCTTTTTATTTCAATTTTGGAAGAAACGGGCTATATGAGCCGGGTAGTGTTTTTGATGGACCGTATTATGCGTCGTTTTGGGCTCAGCGGAAAAAGCGTTGTGCCATTGGTTGCCGGAACTGCTTGTGCCATTCCCGCGATTATGGCAACCCGTAATATTGAAAACTGGAAAGAGCGCTTAATTACAATTTTGGTTACGCCCTTCACAACTTGTTCGGCGCGTTTGCCAGTTTATTTGATAATTATTTCACTGGTAATTCCAGATACGCGCGTGCTCGGTATTTTTAGTTTGCAGGGGCTAACGCTTATGTTTATGTATATATTGGGCTTTGGTGCGGCTATTTTTTCGGCTTATATATTAGACAAAATTTTAAAAATCCGTTCCAAAAGTTTCTTTGTGGTTGAAATGCCCAATTACAAACTTCCACTTCCTAAAAATGTATTGATTACCGTGGTTGAAAAAACAAAAGCTTTCGTTTTTGGTGCGGGAAAAATAATACTTGCAATTTCAATTATTCTCTGGGTTTTGGCATCCTACGGCCCGGGCGATTTTAATAATGCCGAAGAAATTATTCAAAACCAATACGCTTCGCAAAATCTTTCCGAAGAGGAAATTGCGATGCATGTGGATTCCTATAAACTGGAACATTCCTATATTGGGCATGTTGGGCACGCCATTGAACCTGCAGTTAGGCCCTTGGGCTACGATTGGAAAATTGGGATTGCAATTGTGAGCTCTTTTGCCGCGCGTGAGGTATTTGTTGGAACTCTCGCTACAATTTACAGCGTTGGCAGTGAAGACGAACAAACCATAAAAAGCCGAATGGCGGCAGAGATAAACCCTATTTTGGGCGGCCCACTCTTCAATTTTGCGAGTGGGGTTTCACTATTGCTGTTTTATGCTTTTGCGATGCAGTGCATGAGTACACTGGCAATTGTAAAAAAAGAAACGAACAGTTGGAAATGGCCAATGTGGCAACTATTTGTAATGAGTGCCATTGCTTATGTGGTTGCTTTGGCTGCCTATCAATTTTTGAAGTAGAATAGATATAATTTGGGTATGCAAACTTTACTTGTAATAATAACATTTTTACTTGCGGTGTACTTTCTTATAACGAGGTTTGTTTGGAATCCATTCCAAACAGCGAAAAAAAGAAATAAACCCGGAGATCATTCAGACTGCAGCAAATGTAGTTTTCATTGATGTAATGAAACAGGGTCACGGTACACTTTTTTCTGAAATGCAATATTTGTAACTTGATTTTCTTTAGGGTATCTTTGCAGTATGCAAACAATATTGGTTTTAATAACATTTTCGCTTGCTGCAGGCTTTTTGCTTAAAAAGTTTGTTTGGAATCCCATTTTTGAATCGCGCCAAAATTCAGGCGGTACATTAGATGGAGGGAAAACAAAATGTGGCAAGAAAGATTGTGGTTGTCACTAAAACTAGTTGTTCTTCTCTTCACAAATCAGCAATACATAACCTTTATCTTTACCGGTGCTTTCTGAAGTTGGATATGGATTGAGTGTTAATCCGTTTATTGAAAACTCAGCGGAGCTATAAAGATTTGTATTTTTTTCTTCCCCGCGTTTTACTTCGCCAAAAGTTAAAGTTCTTTCCTGTTTATTGCCATTACTGGTAACTTCAACTTTTACAATTGCACGTCCGGCCCAAATACAAGTAACGCCGGTTGGGCAACGGGAATCTTCCAAAACTTCCAAAAATTTTATGGAAACACCCTTCACAACAACAGTTTCCCCTTTGGGAACTTTTATGGCAATTTTTGGGGTTTCAACTGAATCATTCTGCCCAAAAGCAAAGGTTGAAAAAAGAATTATAATGGCTAAAAGTGATTTTTTCATTGTAGTAAGTTTTTCAATTTTAAAGATACATTAAAAAATAATGCCAGAAAATTACACAGCACAAAAGACAGCGTGCAAAATTCCTTTTAAACAATAAAAACGGGAATATTTACTCTGTGCCGAACGCTGTCAACAGTAGTTCCGAACAATAAATCTTTTAAGCCTGAATGTCCATGACCGCCCAAAACTAACAAATCAAAATCAGCTGCATTCACGATTTTTGGAATTATCTTCTTTGGAGAACCAAATCCTAATTCAACCGAAACTTTAAAGCCTTTTGCATCTAATTTTTCTTTATACTTATTCAGGAATGCCTCGTCGCTCTCAGTTTCGTAATCATCAATTTCATCGCCATAAATCATTGCTCCGGGTGTTTCTACAATATGAATTAAGGTGTATTCGGCATCTTTTCCACCAAGTTGCAATGCTGCTGAAATACTCTTTTCATCCGAAGTTGAAAAATCTACAGGAATAGCAATTTTTTTATAGGAAAGCGGTTGCGCAAGCTCATCTACTTTGGCATCCAGTATATGCGGAACCATTTTTCGTTTTTCTGATTTAATATCCTTTACAGTAGTTTTGAAAGTTATGTAAATCAGTAAAACTGCCGCTCCTATTGCTGCTGGAATTACCAAAGTCCAAATGTAGATTGGGTTTTCAGCAGTAGTTAACCAGCCAGTTATTTCATCATAAACCAATTTTCCATTCAGTCCCACAATTATAATTGTGATAAACCAAGATGCGATTCTTAAAGGCCATTTAATTTCAAAACCGTTCATAAGCTTTTTGCTGCTTACAAAATGAATTAAGGGAATTATTGCAAAACCAAGTTGAAGACTCAATACTACTTGACTTAAAACAAGCAATTTTCCGGTGCCACTTTCCCCGAAATAAATAACTGTAAAAAGGGCTGGAACAATGGCGAGCATACGTGTGATTAATCTTCGGACCCAAGGCTGGATACGCAAATTTAAATGCCCTTCCATCACAATTTGCCCTGCAAGTGTTCCAGTAAGCGTACTGCTTTGTCCAGCTGCAATCAATGCTATTGCGAAAAAAGTAGGTGCCAAACTTGAGCCTAAAAGTGGTTCCAATAATGCGTGTGCATCTTGTATTTCAGCCACTTCAAACATTCCGTTTTTATGGAAAACTGCTGCGGCAAGTATTAAAATTGCAGCATTTACAAAAAAGGCAAGATTGAGTGCGATTGCAGAATCTATAAAATTGAATTTCAGAGCTTGTTTAATTCCTTTTTTAGTTCGCTCTATTTTTCGGGATTGTACTAAAGAGGAATGCAGATAAAGGTTATGTGGCATAACGGTCGCCCCAATAATACCGATAGCAATGTAAAGCGCTGTACTATCTGGAAGCGAAGGAATAAAACCAGCCATAAGTTCGCCCATATCTGGTTTTGCAAAAAACATTTCAACCACAAAAGAACCACCAATAATAAAAATTAGACCGATGATAAAAACCTCCATTTTTCGCATTCCCTTGTTCAAAAGGAAAAGAAGTAAAAAAGTATCCAATGCCGTAATAGTAACTCCCCAAACCATCGGCAACCCAAAAAGAAGATTCAATCCGATTGCCATCCCAATAACTTCGGCTAAATCGCAAGCTACAATGGCAATTTCGGCTAAAATATAAAGTACAAAATTTACAAATGGATTGTAGGCTTCTCGGGAAGCTTGTGCTAAATCCCGTCCGCGGACAACGCCCAAACGCGCACATAAACTTTGAAGCAGTAGCGCCATAATATTACTCATCAACAATACCCAAATCAGTTTATAGCCAAACTGGCTTCCGCCCGCAATATCCGTAGCCCAGTTTCCTGGATCCATATAGCCCACACTCACCAAATAAGCCGGGCCCAAAAATGCGAGGAGCCGTTTCCACGGTGATTTTTTACCAGCGGTTTCAATAGTTCCGTGGACTTCTTCCAATGATTTGTGGCTTCTTCTATCCATCGTTATTCTTGCGTTTGAACGTAAAGGTTTTCGGCTATTTTATGTGAAATGAAAAACTGTTCTCTTCCAACTTGGATTATCATTGAGCCATCAAAGAATTCCTTCCCAAGAACTGTTATCTTGGTGCCTATGCTGATTTTCTTTTTATCCAAATATTGTAAAAATTCTGGGCTGGATTCTTTTACGCCCACGCAGACGCCTTTTTGATTTTTGTCAATTTCTGAAAGCAATTTTTTCTCTGTGCGTTTTAAAACCCCGTGTTTGTCTGGAATTGGGTCGCCATGAGGATCAAATTCTGGGCTTCCTAAAAATTTGTCGAGACGTAATATTAGCTCTTCAGATTGAATATGCTCCAACTGCTCTGCTATTTCATGGACTTCATCCCAATGAAAATTTAGCTTTTCAACTAAAAAGACTTCCCACAAACGGTGTTTTCTAATAACATTTGTAGCAACCTTTTTGCCTTCCGCGGTCAATTTAACGCCTTTGTAACGTTTGTAGGTAAGCAATTTTTTTTCGCCCAGTTTTTGAACCATGTCAGTTACTGAAGAAGGTTTTGTTTCCATGCTTTCGGCAATGGCGTTGGTACTTACCTCTCCGTGAAAGTCATGTTCAAGGTGGAAAATGGCTTTTAAATAATTTTCTTCGGCTAATGTAAACATAGGTACAAAAGTAAAAATATTTTTCTATTTACCTATTTTTTATTTTTAGCCTTGACTAAAAATATATAAAAATTGAATCAATCATTGATTAAATGATAATTGAAATTCGGAAAGTAAATATTGATTTTTATTTAAAACCCGCGTTCTTTCTGAAGTTGCTCATAAGCTTCCTGCACTTTTTTGAATTTTTCCTCACCTCCTTTTTGATGGGCTTCATCCATATGCTGCAGTTTATCGGGATGGTATTTTTTTACCATGGTTCGGTACGCTGTTTTTATTTCTGGAATAGTTGCAGTTCTTTCAATTTCCAAAATTTTGTATGCACTGTCCGGATTTTTGAAAAACATTGCTTTTATGCTTTCAAAATCACGAGCGTAAACCCCTAAAAAACCTGAAATTTTGTTAATTTCATTTACTTCGGAAGTTGAAACACTTCCGTCTGCATTCGCAATACTGAACAGAAAATGAAGAATCTGCAAACGACTTTCATAACGTGTTCTTTGTTGCAAAAGAGTACAAATGTTTTGAGCCGAAATTTCGCGCTTCTTTATTACTTCATTAAAAACCTTAAAAGTGGCATTTGCACGTTCCCGCCCATAAGCTTGCACAAAATATTGACGCACGTAATCCAATTCTGTTTGGCTTACATTTCCATCGGCTTTTATAACCAAAGAAGCCAAAGAAAGTAAATTAAGCTCAAAATCTGCAGGAGTAACTTGTTGCTGTGATGTGCCGAAAGAGGTCTGAAATGTTTTACCTTTTACACTTAGGTTATCGAGGAGGCTTCCTAAAACAAAACCAACAATGGCACCGGGAAAACGATATATAAAATAACCTAGAACGGCCAATAACCAACGAAGCATAAAATTGTAATTTTTCTTTTAAGAGCCGACAAAGGTAAGTATTTAAAATACCAAATTTCAAGCACCAAATTCCAAATAAAAACTAAAATTCAATTACCAAAATCAAAAAGGGACTGTAAATAGCTTTTTTGAATTTAAGATGTTATTTGAGTTTTATGATTTGTTATTTGTGATTTTTTTTGGAATTTGGAATTTGTTATTTGGAATTTGTTATTTGGAATTTTTCCCCTTCAAAATTAGTATCTTTACAGCCACATTTTATAATAATTAAAATAAATATTTATGTACCCACCCGAACTAGTAAAACCAATGCGCGAAGACCTTACAAGAGTAGGTTTTTCCGAATTACATACAGCCAATGATGTTGAAGAAGCATTAAAAAAAGAAGGAACAACTTTAGTTGTTGTAAACTCTGTTTGTGGGTGTGCAGCTGCAAATGCTCGCCCAGGAGCGGCCATGTCAATTCAAAACGATAAAAAACCAGACCATTTGGTTACTGTTTTTGCAGGTGTTGACCGCGAAGCTGTAGATGCAGCAAGAGCCAATATGGTTCCGTTTCCACCAAGTTCTCCATCAATGGCTTTATTCAAAAATGGCGAATTGGTGCATATGTTGGAACGCCACCACATTGAGGGCCGTCCAGCACAAATGATTGCCGAAAACTTAAAAGGCGCCTATAACGAATACTGCTAAACTTTAGAGATCTGTAGTTATGAGAATGACTAAGCCATTTACTATCGTTATTGGAATTTTGGCGCTTGGCGCACTAATTGTCAACATTTATATGAACCCGAAGGTTTCACATTTATTCGGAAAGGAAATAAATGATTGGCTTTACAGAGCGTTTTGGTTATTGATCGTTGGTGTTTGTGTTTACAATTATATTTACATAGAACAAAATACACTGAAAAATAGACCAAAATCTAAATTGAAATCGAAAAATTAATTTTTCAATTTTGAAAACAAAAATTGTCGAACAGGAAAAACCGTCTTTTTAAGGGCGGTTTTCTTACTTTTGAAAGGAAATGAAGGCATTCTCTAAAATAATAAGTTATCCCTTTACGGTATTGTTTTACCTGTTTTTTGGTATTACAATTGTCATATTTCATCCCATTCAATGGATTTGTTTTAACTGGTTTGGGTACACAGCACATAAAAAAAGTGTTGATTATCTAAACTTGACATT
Organism: Aequorivita soesokkakensis; assembly: GCF_001641085.1. GTDB lineage: Bacteria > Bacteroidota > Bacteroidia > Flavobacteriales > Flavobacteriaceae > Aequorivita > Aequorivita soesokkakensis. The sequence goes on from NZ_LXIE01000023.1 coordinate 166,806, forward strand.
GCTTCGCTGTTTAAATGTTTTGGGAACCACATTCCATATTGACATTAACACCAGCGTCCCGAATAATGTCCCAATAATCATTGTTTCAAACCACCAAAGTATGTGGGATATTTCGCCTATCACTTGGTATTTACGGAAATATCATCCTAAGTTTATTTCTAAAGTGGAATTAGGTAAGGGCATTCCTTCCGTTTCCTATAATTTGAGGCACGGCGGCTCTATTTTGATCGACAGAAAAAATCCACGGCAAGCCATTGTAGAAATGGTGAAGTTTTCAAAATACCTTCAGAAGTTTAAGCGAAGCGGCGTTATTTTCCCCGAGGGAACGCGCAGTAAAACAGGTGTGCCCAAGTCTTTCCGAAGAACAGGATTGCAAACGCTTTTCAAAAAAGTACCCGATGGTTATGTTATTCCCGTTACCTTTAATAATTCCTGGAAGTTACAACGTTGGGGAATGTTCCCGATGCAAATGGGCGTCCGTTTGGAAATGACCGTGCATCCCGCAATAAAAATAGCTGATTACGAAGTTGAAATGCTGATCGACAAAGTGGAAGAAATCATCATTTCAAAAATCCATAAATGATGGACTCATTTTCTTCGGAAGAAATTATTCAAAACACAATCAATTTTGTAAAAGAGGAATTGCAAAATGCCGAAGGCGGCCACGATTGGTTTCATATTGAACGGGTCTATAAAAATGCATTGCTCATTTCAGAAAGTGAAAAAGTTGATAAAACTATTATTTCACTCGGCGCATTGCTTCACGATATAGCCGATTCCAAATTTCACAATGGCGATGAAACCGTTGGCCCAAAAAAAGCGCGAAAGTTTCTAAAATCACAAAATATTTCCGAAGAAACAATCGACCATGTTGTGAAAATTATTGAAAATGTTTCCTTTAAAGGCGGAAATAAAAACCAGGAATTTCATTCAAAAGAATTGGAAGTAGTGCAGGATGCAGATAGGCTGGACGCGCTGGGAGCTATAGGAATTGCGCGCACTTTCAACTACGGAGGTTTTAAAAGCCGAAAACTTTACGATCCGGAAATTAAGCCGAATTTGAATATGACGCCTTCAGAATACAAAGTTTCGGATGCACCAACAATCAATCATTTTTACGAAAAATTACTTCTTTTAAAAGATAGAATGAATACCGAAACTGGGAGAAAAATTGCTGAAGAAAGGCACGTTTTTATGGAAACTTTTCTGAAACAGTTTTATGCGGAATGGAATGGAAAGAAATAAGCCTTCGTGCAACTCTGCGTCTCTCTGCGTCACTCTGTGTAATAGCTATTCCACAGAGATACACTGAGAAAACACAGAGATTTACAGAGAAATTTTAAAACAATTTCATCTGCGGATTTTTAAGTTGCAGAAAATGCGAAGCATCCAAAGCCTCAATTTTCCTGTCTTTTAAATACCTTTTTTTGGCTATTGTCATCGTGTTCTTAACTTGCTCGCTTATTGTCCCTTCGCCTTTCATTCGTCGTCCCCAATTGCTATCGTTGAGATTTCCGCCGTGGCATTCGGCAATTTGGTTTAAAATTCGTTCCGCTTTATCGGGAATGGTTTTGTGCGCCCAATCCTTGAAAATTTCAGCAATTTGACCGTTTAGTCGCACAATTGTATAACCAACATCGTTTGCGCCAAGTTCTGCTACTTTTTTTACCAAAGGAAGAATTTCGTGGCTATTCAAAGACGGAATAATTGGAGCCATCATTATCCGTACAGGAATTCCGTTTTCTGAAAGCGTTTCCACGGTTTTTAGCCGTTGTTTGATACTCGCAGTTCGAGGTTCCAGCAATCGGCGCGTATCTTCAGAAAGGGAAGTAATTGAAATATTCGTGGAAATAATATTCAGTTTTGCCATTTCCTTCAAAATATCGAGATCTCGAAGTATTAAAGAATTTTTGGTGATGATGCCAGTTGGGTGTTTCCATTTCAGCATAACTTCAAGGCATTTTCTGGTGATTTCAAGCTTGCGTTCCAGTGGTTGATAACAATCCGTATTTCCCGAAAAAACGATGGTATTTCCCTGCCAATTCTTCGAAGTTATTTTTTCTTCCAAAAGTTGTGGTGCATTTCTTTTAAAGAGAATATTTCTCTCAAAATCCAAACCAGCGCCGTAACCCCAATATTCGTGACTATTTCGGGCGTAGCAATAAACGCAGCCGTGTTCGCAACCTTGATACGGATTTGCAGAAAAACCCATCCCAACGTCTGGACTTTCCACTTTGTTCACAAATGTTTTTGGAAAAACTTCAATATAGTTTGTTTTGTTTTTATCTGCTTCTTCGCCTTCCACTTCACAGAAATTTAAATATTCATCCAGCACTTCGTGACTGTTTTCGAAGAAACGGTTGTGTACATTTTTCTGGGCGCCACGGCCTTTTAGAAAATCAGCGGACATAAAAAAACTTTGAAGATTGGATTTCTTCAAAGTTAATTATTATTTGGAAATAATCCTTTTATAATTGGAAATAATCCTATTTATTTATTGCTTTTTCAAATTTTTCCTTTCCGCCAACAACTGGAATTTCAAGTGTAGTTTTGTCCAAATCAACGGTTAAAATAGTTCCCGGTTCCGGCAAAAGCGTGAATTGGCTATCACTAGAAAAAATCATCAGCCCAATTTGCTGTCCTGCGGGAATTACTTGATCGTCGGGAATAAGATCAAACGATAGTTCATAAAATTTACCCGGTTTTAAAGGTTCACTTTCAGAAATGGATTTGGAATTCTGAGGGTCCGCCCAGCCTCGGGTAATTATATTATCGGTAATTTTTGCATTCTTATCTGTATTCCAAGGTAAGGAAACCATATATACGGAAAGGTTTGCCGCGGGTTTGCTGCTTGCTAATTTGATGTTCAATTTAGAAAGACCCGAAAGGTGTAAATCTTCCTTTAAAATAGGAGTTGTGAATAATAATCTATGAATGGAACTTGAAAGTTGTGCAAGTGAATCGCCAGAAAAATTATAATCATCTCTCAACATAGCTTGTAATTGAACAGTACTCTTCTTTTTTATAGCCAAAACCCCTTCATTTGGTGAGGTAGAATTTAAATGAAGCGTAACGTTTTCAGCGTCCGGATTTGGATAATCTGCGTAGGGTGTAGGGTTGTCGTTTTTATCATTTTCGCGGACAATCCATGCTTTTGGACCTTTTTCAATCCCGTTATCAATTCCGAAGAGATATTTCGTAAACCATTTATTCATCATGGTAAACGGCGGCGGACCACCGTGGCCGTATTGATGGTAATAAATTTTTACGGGCAATCCCATTTCCTCAGCAGCTTTATAAATTCGGTAACTGTGCTCGGGCATTACGTTCCAATCGTTAAAACCGTGCGACATAAACAGGGCGGCTTTCATCGGTTTCATATCATTTAAATAATCACGCCCAGCCCAAAACTCGTTGTAATCGCCGGTTTTTCTATCTATTCCATTTTTTATTTCGTCATCCCGATAGGTTTCATTGTTATGTGCACGTTTTGATTCGTCGCCACTATTTATGAAATCATAAAGTACATCAACATCTTCCCCCAAATATCCGCCGGGCGAGCGAACCAATCCGTTTGAACGGTAATAGTGGTAATAGGAAGTATTTGGTGCTATGGGAATAATTGCCTCAAGCCCTTCAACGCCCGTGGTTGCAGCAGCCAGCGGAATGGTTCCGTTATAGGAAGTTCCCGTCATCCCAACTTTTCCTGTAGTCCAATATGCTTTTACTTCTTCGTTTCCATCGGGAGTTGTGTAGCCTTTTGCGCGGCCATTTAGCCAATCGATCACCGCTTTTGGCGCGAGGGATTCATTATCGCCGCCTACGGTTGGGGAGCCTTGTGAAAGCCCCGTTCCGGGAGAGGAGGAATGCACAACAATATAACCGCGCGGCACCCAGGTTTTAATTTGGGAATTTGAAATTATGGGGCGTTCCCCAAGCCTTTTTACTGAAGGATGCACAATCTCTTTTTCTTCCGCTCCCAGTTCGTGGTGCACGTCGTGAAAGGCACCTTCCACTTCGGGAGCAACGCCCGCAAAATAGGGACTGGATTCATAAACTACGGGAAGTTTCAATCCATCCTCGGTTTGTTTTGGTCTTGTAACGTCAACGTGCATGCGGTCTGGTTTGCCGTCGCTGTCTGTGTCAAAAGTGGTTTCAACCCACAGATCAGTTCTAATCCAATCTTTTTGGTTTTCAAAAGCGGGAACAATTTGGGCTTCTCCATCTTTAAACCAAGGTTCTGCTTTTTCTTGGGCGATTAGCTGCAACGTAAAAGCGAAAATGAAGCTTAATAGAATATATTTTTTCATAACTAAAGAATTTATTTTTTCAGAAAGTAAAAGAGTTATTAAACCTTAATCAATACTATGGAATTTTTATCAGTAAAATCTGTAATCTCTATCTCTTCAGAATTAACTGTAAACCACATAGTGTTATCATCTATAGGCTTTGCTATACAGGATAAGCTGCGTTGTTCTTGGGTTGATAATACTGTAAGTATAAAATCAATTTTTATAGGTTCTGCATCTGTATTTACTTCATAGGTTAAGGATGCTTTTTCTTCCTTTAAAGTAATGAACTCTTTTCCACCTAAAATCTGGCCATCCAATTCCATAAAAGCGAAACCATCTTCAGTGAATGTTATAAAGCCAACCTCAATTTTACCCTCTCCTTTAGCCTCAGCTACCCATTTCCCTATAAAATAATTTTGATCTATTTTTTGAGCAAATGAGAATAACGGAAGTAGCATTAATACTACTAAAACATGTTTCATCTTTTATTTTAAATATTATTTCCCCGGAAAATCCGCTTTTCTCTTTTCAAGAAAAGCCTGTGTACCTTCTTTAAAATCCTCGGTGCCGAAACAGTTTCCGAACTGCTCAATCTCTACTTCAAATCCGTTTTCGCCATCTTCAAAATTTGCGTTGATAGCTCTAATTGCAGATGCAATAGCAACGGAAGAATTTCTCATTATTTTTCCAGCTATTTTTCCAGTAAATTCAATCAATTCTTCGGGAGTTGTTACATGGTTTACCAAACCGTACTGAAGCGCTTGATTGGCATCAATCATTCCGGCGGTCATTATCATTTCCATCGCGCGACCTTTTCCAACTAATTGCGGCAAACGTTGCGTGCCACCGTAACCTGGAATTACGCCCAATGAAACTTCGGGAAGCCCCATTTTTGCGTTGTCTGAAGCAATGCGGAAATGTGCCGCCATTGCCAGTTCCAATCCGCCGCCGAGGGCAAAACCGTTTACCGCTGCAATTACTGGTTTTGAAAAATTCGCTACAAAATCAAACAATAGTTCCTGTCCCTTTGCTGCCAATTTTCCACCTTCTTCAACTGAAAAATCTGCGAATTCACTAATATCTGCGCCAGCAACAAATGCTTTTTCGCCACTTCCGGTGATAATTACAACTTTCGTTTTTGACGAATCTTCGGCTTCTTCGAAGGCATCGTGCAATTCTTGAATTGTTTCACGATTCAATGCGTTCAATTTTGAAGGGCGATTAATAGTGATTGTAGTGATACCGTTTTCGGTTTCCGAAAGTATGTTTTGGTAACTCATTTTTATATATTTTTAAATGTGAGTGATGTTTGTCCACATCACAAAAAATTATTTTATAAAATCAAACCCGCAATACGGAACCAAAACTTCGGGGATTTTAATTCCATCCTCAGTTTGGTAATTTTCAAGAATTCCGGCCAAAACACGGGGTAATGCCAAAGCACTTCCGTTCAATGTGTGCGCGAGTTTGTTTTTTCCGTCAGTATCTTTAAAACGAAGTCTCAATCTATTCGCCTGAAAAGTTTCAAAATTTGAAACTGAGGAAATTTCCAACCAACGGTCCTGCGCTGTTGAAAATACTTCGAAATCATACGTCAATGCAGAAGTAAAACCCAAATCACCGCCGCAAAGACGAAGAATTCTGTACGGCAATTTCAATTCGCGAAGAATATCCTTTACGTGCTCCACCATTCCGTCCAAAGCCGTGTATGAATTATCGGGATGCTCAATGCGAACTATTTCCACTTTATCAAATTGGTGCAAACGGTTCAAGCCGCGAACGTGTGCGCCGTAGCTTCCAGCTTCACGTCGGAAACAAGGTGTATAACCCGTGCAAGTAATTGGCAAATCTGAATTGTTCAGCAAATCGCCACGGAACATATTTGTAACGGGAACTTCGGCTGTTGGAATCAAGTATAAATCGTCAATGCCAACATGGTACATTTGTCCCTCTTTGTCCGGCAATTGCCCAGTTCCGTAGCCCGAAGCCTCGTTCACCAAATGCGGAACTTGGTATTCGGTGTAACCAGCGGAAGTATTTTTATCCAAAAAGTAAGAAATCAAAGCACGTTGCAAACGCGCGCCTTTACCTTTGTAAACAGGAAAACCTGCGCCCGTTATTTTCACACCAAGTTCAAAATCGATTAAATCATATTTTTTTGCAAGTTCCCAATGTGGAAGCGCGCCTTCAACCAATTTTGGAATTTCGCCTTCTTTGTAAACCTCTTCGTTATCGTTTTCATCAGTTCCCGCTGGCACCAAATCATTTGGGATGTTTGGAAGTGTGTAAAGCAATTGCTGTAATTTTTCAGCAGCATTAACCATTTGCTCGTTCAATTGTTTTGAAGATTCCTTCAATTCAACTGTTTTTCCCTTAAGCTCGTTTGCTTTTTGGGTTTCGCCACTCTGAAAAAGTTTCCCGATTTCCTTTGAATAGGAATTGCTTTGCGCCAAAACTTCATCTAACTGTGCTTGCGAACTGCGGCGTTCTTCATCAACATTTAAAACTTCTTCCAAAACGGAAGCAGCGTCAATGCCACGTTTGGCAAGGGCTTTTATATATTTTTCTTTGTTTTCGCGAATGTCGGTTACTTGTAGCATTTTCCTAATTTATTTTGAGAAGTCAAAGTTAGGAAAATCACCTTATTCTTCAGTAGGCTTTTCATTATAATCCTCCGGCGAAGGCAAAATCCATTCACTATGTTTAAAATGGCTCCATTCCTCTGCCGCCAAATCTACATTTGGATCGATAAAGGGATGATAAATGCCATCATTCACACGAACCATGGATTCCATATAAACGGCAACGTTTTTACCTTTTTCGGCTTCAATAGTTTTAATCTTTTGGGCAAGTTGCCACATTAAATCCGGTTTGGTTTTAACGGCTCCCGCTTGCTTGTTTCCCAATAATTCACTGTAATTATAACGCGATTTTTCGCCTGTTTCCTTATCCTTTATCCAAACTGTAAGGCTTCCGTTTTTGGACCGCAGCATCATCCTCCAACTAAGCCTGTGGCCTTCTTCGGTCCAAAGCACATCATCCTTAAAGAACCAATGGCGCACCGGCAAACCAATTTGAAAAGCAAAGTAAATTCCGAAGACTGCTATTAGTGCATTTTTATAATTCGGAACAATTACTTCGCCTTTTGTATATAATTTTTTCTTCGGAAGAAAACGTTTTTGAAGTATTTCCGGCGAAAAGAAAAACAACGCAAAAGCGATTGACATATAGGGAAAAATACCAATATGGAAAATAAACGAATTGAAAAGATGAAAAAATATTGAAATGATAAAACCCAACATTCGTGTGCGTTTCCAAAGCATTAAAGGCACAATGAGCAAATCGAAAAAAAGGCCCGTATAAGCGATGCACCAATGCACCCAACTTTTTTGCAACAATTCCCCAACCAGCCAAAAATCACTTTTACTGCTCATTAACAAAGCGGGCATGGAGGCGTCGAGCCAATCTGGATACATTTTTGCCACGGAAGCGTAGGTATAAACAATCCAAACTTGGAATATCAAAACCAAAAGTACCCAACGCGGCATTGAAGGATTTTTCAATTTAGGATTTATTTTAGCATCTACTGAAAACCAACGATTGGCGGGAAGAAAGGCCATTATCCAGCACAAAAGCATCATTAAATAATAGTGATTGTTGTAGCTACTTTTCTGCAATAAATAAACGCAAGTCCACATAATGGCATAAGCAACCATACTCAAGCGATATTTGTAGCCCAACATCACAAAAATGCCGAAGATGCCCATTAATGTAAAATAAATATACAGTATGTCATTTTGAAGATATTGTAAAAAATCAAAGCCAATAAAGTTGAAGGTGAAGGGTGGCTCAATCAAAACGTCGTGTACCCATCCCGTAAAAATGGCACCAAAGGCTTCCGTAGCAATCAAAAGTCCGAAGACCGCCCTAAAAAGAACAAGCCCAATATTGTCTATTTGTTTAAATAGAAATTTATTCACGTTCCTGTAAATATTGCTTTGCGAATTTTTCGTCCTTTATAATTTCCTGTCGAAGAATTTCCACAGAATCAAAAGTTTCTTCGTCCCGAATGAATTTTAAGAATTCGATGGTGATTTCCTTTCCGTACAAATCTTTGTTGAAGTTCAGGAAATGGGTTTCAATGGTTTTTTCTTTTCCACCAACAGTTGGATTTGTGCCAATGCTTGTTATGCCGAAGATTTTTTCTGAATTGATTTGTGATTGAACAACATAAACCCCATTTTTTGGAACAAGCTTGTAGTTTTCCTTCAGTTTTAAATTTGCAGTTGGGTAATTGATGGTCCGTCCAATAGCTTTTCCCCGAACTACTTCACCGGAAATCATAAAATTATAGCCCAAATAACTGTTTGCGGTTTCAACATCGCCCGCATCCAAAGCTTTTCTAATTTTTGTAGAACTCACGGCTACGTCGTCAATTTCCTTTGCTGAAATTTCTTCAACCTCAAAATTATATGTTTTCCCGAATTCCTTTAAATCCTCAATATCGGCATTTCTATTTCTTCCAAAACGATGGTCGTAACCGATGATTATTTTTTTTGCTTTTAGGCTATTTACCAAAATATCGCGCACGTATTCCAAAGCGGTCAACCGTGAAAAAGCGTGGGTAAACGGATGGATCACCAAATGATCAAGCCCAGTTTTTTCTAGCAATTGGGTGCGTTCTTCAATGGTGTTTAAAAGTTTTATATCTGAATTTTGTTGAAGCACCATTCGCGGATGTGGAAAAAAAGTAAGCACAACAGAATCCAGGTTTTCCTTCTTTGCAGTTTCAACAACACGTTTCAAAATGGTTTTGTGGCCAATATGCACACCGTCAAAAGTGCCAATGGTCACAACACTTTGGCGTTCGTTTTTGTAGTTGGAAGCTGAGGAATATTTCTTCAAAATTATTTTCCGTTAAAGGTATTCATTGTAATGTTTATTCCTGCGAGAGCGAAAGATTCTATTATGTTGCAACTCAATTCCAGCCGTTCGGGAAGCTGTTTTTCTTCTTCACTTTCCCATTCGCCCAAAACGTAATCTACTTGTCTTCCTTTGGCAAAAGCATCGCTTATTCCAAAACGGAAGCGGTTGTAGTTGGTGGTTTGCAATGTGTTTTGAGTATCTTTCAAACCGTTGTGGCCACCATCGCTGCCTTTGGTTTTTATTCGAATTGTTCCGAAAGCCAAGTTTAAATCGTCCGTAATTACAAGTAGGTTTTCAAGTGGAATTTTTTCTTTTTCCAGCCAGTAATTTATGGCTTTTCCGCTTAAATTCATATAAGTGCTCGGCTTCAGAAAAATCAAGTTTCTTCCTTTAATTTTATGTGATGCAACATCACCCAACTTTGCTGTTTCCCACGTAAGTGAATTCTTTTCAGCATAAAAATCGACCACTTTAAAACCGATGTTGTGGCGGGTATTTGCATATTTGGGGCCAATATTGCCAAGGCCAACAATAAGAAATTTTTTCATGGGATCTGCTACTTCTAAAATGATGGAATTTTCTCTTTTTGCCGAAAATAATTTTCTAAAAGTTGAAAGTATATTCATCTTATCTCAAAATTTTATTTTTTAAAATTCCTCTCTTCACTTTTCAAAAAAATGGAATCTATTTGGAATTTGGTACTTGTAATTTGGAATTTCGGCTTTTCTTCGGTAAAAATAAAAAAAGCACCCCGAATTAACGGGATGCTTTTGGGTAATCTTCTTAAAAAGAAATTTATTCCTTTACTGCAGCAACATCATCGGTTTCTGTAGCTGGAACTTCTTCTCCTTCTGCACCTTCGGCTGTTTCAGCATCATCTTCTTCCACTTCTGCAATAGCAGTACGTGAAGTTCTAACTTGACAGATAACAGTGTTTTCTGGGTGCATAATTTTGTAATTGTCTGTTTTAAGAGACTTGGTGTACATTTTGTTGCCAATACGCATTTCGGTAATGTCAGCCTCAATAAAATCTGGAAGATTTTCTGGCAATGCTTTTACGCGAAGCTTACGGTTAACAATACGCAAAACCCCACCGTTACGAACACCACGGGAATTTCCTGTGGTACGGACAGGAATTTCCATAGTTACTTCCTTATCATCAAAAATTTGATAAAAATCGATGTGAAGAATACTGTCAGTCACTGGGTGAAATTGTATATCCTGAAGGATGGCGTTGATTTTTGTGCCACCTAAGTTGATTACAACCGTGTGTACGTCTGGAGTGTAAACCAAATGTTTAAATGCAATTTCTTCTGCTGAAAAGCTTATTGGCTCATCCCCTCCGTAAACTACGCAAGGAACCATTCCAGCATTACGTAGGGCTTTCGTTGCTTTTTTGCCCACGCTTTCTCTTTGTGATCCTTTAATTGTAATAGATTTCATTTTGTTTGAATTGTTTATTTATTAAAAAACTCCCTAAAAAGCTGTTTTTTAGGGAGTGCAAAGATAATTTTTATTTTGGATTATCAGTTTAGGAAATTTGATTTTTTCTTATGAAAAAAATTCTACATCAAAAATTTAGAACTGATAGATTTATTCGCGTTAACGCTCAACATAACATCTGCAAATAATTTTGCACAGCTTATAACCCTGATTTTATTATGCGGTTTTGTGGGAATGGAATCTGAAACAATCAATTCCAAAAGCTGTGATTTTTCAATCCTTTCATAAGCATTGCCTGAAAGAAGCGGGTGTGTACAAACTGCGCGAACACTAAGTGCGCCACGCTCCATCATCAAATCTGCAGCTGTTGTAAGCGTTCCCGCAGTATCTACCATATCATCAACCAGCACTACATTTTTCCCTTTTACATCGCCAATCAATTCCATATAGGAAATCACGTTTGCCTTTTCACGTTGTTTGTAACAAATTACCACATCGCTTTCCAAAAACTTTGAATAGGCATAGGCACGTTTTGAACCGCCCATATCTGGGGAAGCGATTGTTAGGTTTTCCAAATTTAAGCTTCTCAAATAAGGCAAAAATATTGTGGAGGCAAAAAGATGGTCCACAGGTTTTTCAAAAAATCCTTGAATTTGGTCAGCGTGTAAATCCATTGTAATGATTCTAGTTGCTCCCGCCGTTTCCAACATTTTTGCAACTAATTTTGCGGCAATGGGAACGCGAGGCTTGTCTTTTCTGTCTTGGCGCGCCCAACCAAAATAAGGAAGTACTGCTGTAATGTGTCGTGCTGAAGCTCGTTTTGCGGCATCAATCATCAACAAAAGTTCCATTAAATGGTCGCTGTTCGGAAATGTGGAGCCAATCAAAAAAACACGGCTTCCGCGGACCGATTCTTCAAAGGAAGGTTGAAATTCACCATCGCTGTAATGGGCGGTGATTACATTTCCCAATGAAATTCCGAATGCATTCGCAATATCCTGCGCGAGCGCTTCACTTTGTTTACAGGCAAAAATCTTTGGTTCCGGAACAGCGGTTGACATAATTTGTGGTTTTGGTTTATTTAGGTAGCAAAGGTAAAAATTAATAGCAAGCGATATTTAAAAAAATAGCCTCATAAAAAATTAATGAAATTATAAATATTTGTTTATTTTTGCCTCCCGTTTGCTCGAGTGGCGGAATTGGTAGACGCGCTGGATTCAAAATCCAGTTCTTTCGGGAGTGTGGGTTCGATTCCCACCTCGAGTACAAAGCAAAACCTCATCAGAAATGATGGGGTTTTTATTTTTCTAATTAATTAGAAATCTTCCCCACAATCACTATATTTGGGCAAACCTTGAAAAACCACTATCCCCAATGTCTGATTTCTGGTTGTATTTTAACCTTGGCCTCCACCACGTGCTGGACTGGAAAGCCTATGACCACATTCTATTCTTGATCGTGCTCTGCGCCGCTTATACTTTTTCTTCTTGGAAAAGATTACTGCTCTTGGTGACTATGTTCACCATTGGCCACACAATTTCATTGCTGTTGGCAAGCTATAATGTGGTAACTGTTTCAGGAAAGCTTATTGAATTTTTAATTCCTGTAACAATTTTGGTTACGGCGCTTTTTAATCTTTTCACTGCTGGGAAAGAGAAAAAAATGGAGAAAATGGGCATTTTTTATATAGTCACCATTTTCTTCGGATTAATCCATGGGTTGGGATTTGCCTCTTTTTTCACTGCACTGGACAGCGGTGGTGGAATTCTGTCATTGCTGGAATTTGCCTTAGGTATTGAAACTGCACAAATAATAGTTGTAATTATTATTTTGATAATTGCCTTCATATTCCAAACCATTTTCCGCTTTAACAAACGCGATTGGGTTTTGGTGGTTTCTTCATTGGTTATAGGTATGATTATCCCGATGCTCATCAACAATTGGATTTTTTAAAGAACTGGTTTTCGTTAGTGGGTAGAGCGCTTTGGATTTTTTTATTTGTTAATTTCTTATTTGGCCCCTCAACTCCTCAACCAATCGACTTCTCAACGCATAAACTCATTTGGCAATAACTTAACAACATTTTTTTTGGCAGTGGCGTAACTTCAAAGTAATTTCGTTGTCTATTTAAAAGTATGAAGGACAGCAAACAACGCAAGTACGATATTGCCTATCTGCGGATGGCCCAAGAATGGAGCAAATTATCTTATTGCAAGCGAAGACAGGTTGGCGCACTTATTGTGAAAGATAAAATGATTATCAGCGACGGCTATAATGGAACTCCCACTGGTTTTGAAAACATTTGCGAAGATGACGAAGGCTACACAAAATGGTATGTGCTGCATGCCGAAGCAAATGCAATTTTAAAAGTAGCATCGTCAACACAGGCGTGTCAGGGTGCAACGCTTTATATAACAATGTCGCCCTGCAAGGAATGCAGCAAATTAATTCACCAAGCTGGTATAAAAAGAATGGTTTATTACAATGAATATAAAGACAACTCCGGAATTGCTTTTCTTGAAAAAGCGGGCGTGAGCATACAGCACATTTCAGATTTGGATATAGAATAATGGGAAATCAAAAAAAATACTTGCCTTTGTGGATTGGACTGGCGCTTGCCGCAGGTGTTTTTATTGGGTCAAAACTCAATTTTGACGATAACACTGAAAAAATCTTCGCCACAAAATCAAAAAAAGATAAACTCAACAAGCTTATTGATTACATAGATTACGAATATGTAGATAACGTGAATACTGACAGTATTGTTGACGTTACCGTAAACGGAATTTTAGAAAATCTTGATCCACATTCAGTCTATATTCCTAAAAGTGAATATGCGCATAATGCGGACGATATGCGGGGTGCATTCATTGGTATTGGCGTAAGCTTCTACATTTATAAAGATACCATTGCCGTAATCAGATCCATTGAAGGCGGACCTGCCGCCCAAGCTGGAATTAAAGGCGGAGACAGAATATTATATGCAGACGGGAAAAAGCTTTTTGGCGAACTGGTGCAGCGCGACAGCATTTCCAATTATTTAAAAGGTGAAATAAACAGCAAAGTAGCATTAGATGTTTACCGCCCGAGCGAAAAGAAAGTTCTTGAAATAAAAGTGAGAAGAAAGCAAGTGCCACTTGTGAGTGTAGATGCTTCCTATAAATTGGATGACGATTTGGGATATATAAAGCTGAACCGTTTTTCTGAAACCACTTTTAAAGAATTTGAAAACGCACTTGACAATCTAAAAGACCAAGGCATAAAAAAATTGGTTTTAGACCTTCGTGACAATCCTGGTGGGTATATCTCAACAGCCGAAAGGGTAGTTGATGAGTTTTTGGAAAAAGATAAGTTGGTTTTGATCACAAAAAACAAAAGCGGTGACATCAACAAAAGTTATGCAACGCGCCGAGGCGATTTTGAACATGGCAAATTGTATGTTTTGATTAATGAAAATTCAGCATCTGCCAGTGAAATTGTTGCGGGAGCGCTTCAAGATAATGACAAAGGAACCATAATCGGGCGCCGTTCTTTCGGAAAAGGATTGGTGCAGCGCGAAATGTCTCTTGGCGATGGCAGTGCCGTACGCCTCACAATTGCCCGATATTACACCCCAACAGGTCGCTCCATTCAAAGGCCTTATGGGAATGGGAATGATACCTATTACAGCGATTACGAAAAACGGTACCGCAACGGCGAACTGATACACGCAGACAGCATCAAAGTTGCAGATTCCCTAAAATATGTTACCCCAAAAGGGAAAATTGTTTACGGTGGCGGTGGAATTATCCCCGATGTTTTTGTGCCGAAAGACACAAGTGTGGAAAATGAAACGCTTCAATATGTATCCAGAAGCGGGTTTATGAGTTATTTCATTTTTGAATATCTCGAAAAAAACAGATCGCTTTTTAAGGGAATTAAATTCAACGATTTTAGAAAGAATTTTAAAGTGGACGATAATCTTTCCAAAGAATTTATAGAATATGCAAAATTCAACGAAGCGCAAATAAATCTTTCAAACTATACCGAAGAATTGAAAAGAACCTTGAAAGCAAACATTGCCCAGCAACTTTTTGGGCCTAACGAATACGAAATAATCCTAAATGAAACCGATCCAATGCTACTAAAGGTTTTGGAGCTGGAAGCCAATAACCATTTAGACAAATAATAGGAATTTACCTTTTTGTTTTTGCGGCAATTTTCTTAGAAATAAGCAAAATGCCGAGCATCAAAATTGCACATAATCCCGCCAAAATACCAATAACTGCTACCGAGCTGTCTTTTCCCAGCAAATGGTCAAAATCCAATTTGGTCAAATTGAAAACAACCAATCCCAAGGAGAGTGCCATCAAAATGTAGATAAAAATTTTCATGCGTTCTAATTAAAAAGTTCTTGAATATTTGAAGTAAAAAGCTTCACTGCAATCGCCAACAAAATTACACCAAATATTTTTTGGATAACAGCAATTCCGTTCTTTCCCAAAAAGCGTTGCAATCTTCCCGAAGTCTTTAATACTGCATAAATAATCACGATATTCACCAGTATAGCCACAATAATGTTTTGTATTGCATATTCCGCCCTTAGTGAAAGCAAGGTTGTTAAACTTCCCGGCCCGGCCAAGAGCGGAAACGCCAATGGAAAAATGGTAGCCAAATCTGGGCTAGTATCCGTTTCTTTAAATAGTGTAACACCAAGAATCATTTCCAACGCGATAAAGAAAAGTATCAACGCACCTGCAACGGCAAATTCATTTACGTTTACGCCAATAAGTTTTAAAATACTTTCGCCCAAAAAAAGAAAAACAATCATCACTATGGCTGCAATTATGGAAGCTTTTCCAGAATTGATATGGCCGGCCTTTTCGCGAAGCCCAATAATAATAGGAATGTTGCCGATTATATCAATAACCGCAAAAAGCACCATCGTGGCCGTAACGATTTCCTTAAAATTTAAAACCATAGCTTCTCATTAAGGATGCAAAAATATGTTTAATGTTGCATTCTATAGAAGAATTCCGAAGGAAGTTTTATTTGTAAAACCATCGCCCTCTTTTTATTTGGAATTTGGTGCTTGTACGTTGGAATTTCATAGTTTTGCAGCATGTTTCAATTGGGTAAAACTATAGTTTCCGAAGATTTAATCGAAAAAGATTTTGTGTGCAACCTCAACGCATGCAAGGGTGCATGCTGTATTGAAGGTGAGGCGGGAGCCCCTATAACCGAAGAGGAAGTGGAGATTTTAAAAGAAATCTACCCAAAAGTGAAACCCTTTCTTAGACCTGAAGGAATAGTGGCAATTGAAAAACAGGGCACTTACATTAAGACGGATCTTGACGAATTGGAAACCCCACTTGTTGACGGAAAGGAATGTGCCTACGTTACTTTTACTGACAGAGGTATAGCCAGTTGTGGTATTGAAGACGCATTCAATGCGGGCGCGATTGATTTCAGAAAACCTATATCTTGCCATTTATATCCTGTTCGCGTGCAGGATTACAGTGAATTTGCTGCAGTAAATTACCACCGTTGGCCCATTTGTGACGATGCCTGTACTTTAGGAAAAGAACTAAAAGTGCCGGTTTATAAATTTGTGAAAACTGCCCTTATTCGCAAATTTGGTGAAAACTGGTATGCCGAGCTTGAAAAAGTAGCCTCGGAAATGTAATGCTTCATCATATCTTCTTTTAATTTTCAGGTATAATTTTTTGATATTGACTATATTAGTGTTCAATATTCAACAAACTAAATTTTTAAATTATGAAAAAGTATGTATTGGCCTTATTTGTTTTTTCGGCTTTGGTAAGCTGTAAAGACAATCCCGTGAGTAAAAAAATAAAGGAAACAAAAGACGCCGTTTCAAATTCAACAAATGCGGTGCAGGAAATGAACAAAATGCAGGACGATATAAAGGAACTGCAAGAAACCACACCACTCACCAACGAAGAATTAAAGTCTTGGCTGCCCGAGGAAGTTGAAGGTATGAAGCGTATAAGCTATAAAGCTGGCCAAGCGGGAATGATGAATATCTCTTCTATTGAAGCTTCTTATGCAAACGAAGACAAGTCAAAAAGATTTACAATTAATATTATTGATGGCGCAGGACAAGTGGGCGCAGCAGCTACGGCTGGTTTGAGAATGGTAATGTCACAGGATTTTGAGGAAGAAGATGAGAACGGCTCCCGCAAGACAGTTACCAAGAACGGGAAAAAAGCTATTGAGGAATATCGATCCGGTAATAATAACAGTAAAATCCAGCTAATGGAAGGAAACCGTTTCTATCTTGAAGCCAACGGAAAAAACATGGATCTTGATGAAACTTGGGATGCAATTGATGAATTAGATTTGGAAAAGTTAGGATAAACACTCCTTTAAAATTATCTTTTAAAGCCCAAAACGCCAGTGTTTTCGGCTTTTTTCATTTGTGTTACATATGTTATAGATTTTGATACAATGCTTATATCACTTCGCGAATACGTGCCTTAAGTTTGCCTTAGATTATTAACTCACTTATTAGCAAAACTCCTCCAATTATAAAGTGAAATAAACAAGTATTAATTAAAAACATGTAATCATGAAAAACGTAATTACCTTTTTAATGTGCTCACTTTGTATAATCACAGGGATTGCACAATCAGATTTAAGCGGGAACACAACTATTGTTCCTGAAAGAACACCCGAACTTGAAGCCTTGTACCAAGAGGCAAAAGCTCTTGAACAGAACGGAACCGCGGCAGAAATTAACGCAAACCGACTTGCCATCAAAAACGCTTGGCAAGACATTGACCCTAATGTAGCTACGCTCTACAAACCTATTGTTACCAATAAATTGCCGGAAACGGTTGAAAACCTTCCCATAAATGGAGTCTATACTCCTTCTGAAATATTGGTGCGAGACGGAGCGCCAGATTATCCGGAAGATTGGGATACAGACCGACTTTTAAGAGATGATTATATTGATGCCGTAGATATGGATGTTACCCTTGATGGTGATATTTATATTGGAGTGTATGAAAACATCATTGACTTTGGAGGAACATTTGATTCTATCTTTTTATACAGATCAGTAGATGCAGGTGTTACATTTCAAGAATGGCAGAAAGTTGGAGTAACCGCACCGATGCGCAAAATGCAAATAATGTCCATGGATGGGGATGGCGACGATTATTTACTTGCTTATCTAGTAACCGATTCAGAAAATTTTCAGGCTTGGCGTTGGAATATGGCTACAGGTGCTTTTGATGCCCAAGTTATAGCTTCCAGTGTTACAGATTTTGGTGTGGATCGTAATTATCCTGTGAGTACCGCTTCACAGCGCAGTTTTGCAACCTATGAAAAAACAACTAGTTGTACCGAAGTACATTCTGCCAGAAGCACCTCAGGCAGTTATGGTTTTGATTGGATTGATGAAGTAACCCTAGGCCTTTGCGGTCAGCAAGTTGAATTTACCTATGGATTAAATGGTGGATGTTATACAACGTTTACTGGAGCATCTTCGGGAAGCTTATACGCAGCAGCAAATTCAAATTATAATGATCCTGCATCGTGGAGTTCCAACGAAACTGTTGCGCCTGGAGCATCAACAGAATCATTAAACCCTACAATTAGGGCTGCACGTAAAGATTTTGCAACTGACGAGGTATTGATAATTACATCTTCCCGCACTGCTGGAAGCTC
This sequence comes from Aequorivita soesokkakensis, assembly GCF_001641085.1. Taxonomy (GTDB): domain Bacteria; phylum Bacteroidota; class Bacteroidia; order Flavobacteriales; family Flavobacteriaceae; genus Aequorivita; species Aequorivita soesokkakensis. Next base: position 185,141 of record NZ_LXIE01000023.1, read on the forward strand.
AGATTCCTATATTGGCCAAGGGTATCGAAGAGAAAGTGGCGCTGCCTTCGCACCAATATCATATATAGGTGCAGGTTCAGATGCCAACATTGCACATATTGATACATGGATGCGAAAAATAAACAATAATGAGGTTATCGAAACAGCTTACGTTCGCGATGATATTGATGATTCGGAAAATGACCTAAACCGTTCTTTTCAATATGATGGTACTGGATTTGGTCCTTTTGAAGGAGTGGGTGACACAGGACTGAATGTATTCGATGGTTTTGCTTCAGCTATTGCTGAAACAAATGATGAGTTGCCTTGTATGGCTTTTGCAGGAACCAGTGGCGGGGGCTCTTTTGGCTATGGATTGTATTTTGATGCCAAGGCAGTAATCCTTGGAAACCAAGAAAACAGCTTTGAAGGCTTCACTTTTTATCCAAATCCAACCCGTGAAACCTTAAACCTTTCAGCAAATAATACAATTGAGAATGTTGCAATTTATTCATTGCTGGGCCAAAAAGTTATGGAAACTTCCATCAACCAAAATAAAGGCTCAATAAATGTTGCGAGCCTTTCTCCGGGGGTTTATCTATTGAAATTAGCCGTAAATGGCCAATCGGCCACATACAAATTCATTAAACAATAAGAGGAGATTGTTTGATGTTGAAAAGAGGGGAGTTGCTTTAAAGCGGCTCCCTTTTTTTATTAAAAAATTTAGTGATAAAACATATTGAAAAGTAAAAATTGCGGCTTTGTTTTTGATAAATTTCTATAAAAACCAATAGCAGTCACGTCATTTGTTTATATTTACGGCATGCGCAATTTTCTTTTCATTTTATTCTTTTTTGTAGTTACTGCGGGCTTTTCGCAAAGCGATGCTTTGGCCAAAAACTATTTTGAACAGGGCCAGTTTGAAAAAGCCTTGCGCATTTATGAAAAACTGAGTAAAGAAAGTCCATATAGACTGGATTACTTCTTAGGAATGGTGGAAAGCAACCAACAACTTGAAAATTTCACCGAAGCCGAAACGCTTTTAAAAAATAAATTGGCAGATGGGCGCAATTTCCCCCAACTTTATGTGGAACTGGGCTATAATTATTCACTTCAAAACCAAACGGAACTCGCCACCACCAATTTCAATAAAGCCATATCGGCAATTGATGTAAATCCAAATTTTGCATACAATATTGGCAATACTTTTGAAAAATACAGCCTCTTAGACGAAGCCGTAATAGCTTATGAAAAAGCAATGGCACTCAGCGATAAAATAGATTTTAACATGCAACTTGCGCAGATTTACGGCGAGCAAGGAAAATTGGAGAAAATGTTTGACAGCTACCTCGGGCTGGTAGAAAAAAATGTTGCTTTCAAGGGCACGGCACAGCGTTATTTCAGTCTTTACACTACTGAAGATCCAAACAATGAAGCCAATTTACTTCTTAAAAAAACCTTGTTGCAACGTTCCCAGCAAAATCCGGATGTGCTTTATAACGAATTGCTGAGTTGGTTATTTATTCAGCAAAAGGAATACAAAAAAGCATTTACACAGGAAAAAGCAATCTACAAGCGAATTGGCGAAGATCTTGGTGGTATAACGGACCTGGCCTATATTGCTATTGCTGATGAAGATTACGAAACAGGAAGGGAAATAGTAAATTACATTATTGAAAATTCCTTTACACCACAAAACAAACTGCAGGGCAATCAAATTTTGATGAAGACGGAGGTGAAAACTGCCAAACCTAAAGAATATACTGAAGTTGAAAAAAAGTTTGAAAAGCTGCTCGATGAGTTTGGCCGAAACCGTGAAACATATTTGCTTCAGATTGACTACAACCACTTTTTGGCTTTTCAAAACAACAAAAAAGAACTGGCTATTGAAAACCTGAAAACATTAGCAAAAAAAGATTTAACCGTCTATCAAGAGGCTCGGGTAAAAATGGAGCTGGCAGATATTTTGGTTTTTGATGAAAAATTCAACGAAGCTTTAATTTATTATTCCCAAATACAGAAAAAAGTGCAGAGCGATGTACTTGCGCAGGAAGCCCGTTTTAAAGTGGCACGCACCAGCTATTTTAAAGGCGATTTTGAATGGGCACAGGTGCAACTTGACGTACTTAAAAAATCTACTTCACAACTGATGGCGAATGATGCCATGCAGCTCAGTTTGCTTATTCGCGATAATTCCTTGGAAGATTCCACCCAAACTGCTTTAAAGAAATATGCGCGTGCTGATCTTTTGGAATTTCAGGACAAACACGCAGATGCTATCGTTATTTTAGAAGATATTTTAACCAATAACAAAGGCGAAAAGATAGAGGATGAAGCTCTTTTAAAGCAAGGAGAGATTTATGAAAAGAAAGGTGAATACGAAAAAGCCGAAGCCAATTACCTTAAAATAATAGAGTTTTACAACGAAGATATTTTAGCCGACGACGCCCATTACCGCTTGGCAAAAATTTACGAAGAAAAGCTAAACCAGCCCGATAAAGCAAAGTCACAATACGAAGCGATCATTTTCAACTTTGCGGACAGTATTTATTTTGTGGATGCACGGAAAAAGTATCGTGCTTTGCGGGGGGATGCTATAAATTAAAAAAAAGCACCAAACCTAAGAAGCACCAAATTTCAAATACCAAATTCCAAATCGGAATACAAATTTGGATTAAATGATTTTGGAATTTGGTACTTGAAAATTGGAATTTAAAAAAACATGTACATCTACAACGTAACCATAAACATAGAAGAAACCATCCACGACCGCTGGCTTGAGTGGATGAAAACCGAACACATTCCCGCCATGCTCGCCACTGGAAAATTCAGCAAGGCTTTGATGACACGTGTAGTTATAAAGGAAGAAATGGGCGGAATTACCTATTCGATTCAATATACAACCGACAGCAAGGAAACACTTCAAAAATATTATGCAGAAAATGCAGCCGAACTTCGCGCGCAAAGCAAACCTTTTGAGGGAAAATTTGTAGCATTCCGCACCGAACTTGAAATTGTAAGCGAACACTGATGGGAAAAGAAGTACGTGCCAAAAAACACTTAGGCCAACACTTTCTAAAAGACGAAACTATTGCTGAAAAAATTGGCGATACCTTGACGCTGAAAGGCTATAAAAACGTTTTGGAAATCGGTCCCGGAATGGGCGTGCTCACCAAATATTTAATTCAAAAAAATGTAGAAGTTATCGCGATGGATCTCGACACGGAATCCATTGCATATTTGGAGGAAAATTATCCCGATAAAAATCTTAAAATCCTTGAAGCGGATTTTTTGAAGTACGATATTTCACAACTTTTCGGGGAGGAACAATTCGCCATTACAGGTAATTTTCCGTACAATATTTCAACCCAAATTGTTTTTAAAATGTTGGAATGGAAAGAGCGAATTCCAGAATTTACGGGAATGTTTCAAAAAGAGGTTGCCCAGCGCATTTGTGAAAAGGAAGGCAGCAAAGCTTATGGAATTCTTTCGGTTTTGGCACAAGCCTTTTATGATGCGGAATATCTTTTCACGGTGCCGCCTTCGGTTTTCAATCCGCCACCAAAAGTGGACAGCGGCGTGCTTCGTTTAAAAAGAAAAGAAGATTTTTCGGTTCCGTGTGATGAAAAAATGCTCTATAAAGTTGTAAAAACTGCTTTTCAGCAACGCAGAAAAACACTTCGCAACAGTTTAAAATCCTTCAATCTTTCCGATAAAATAAAAGAAGATGCTATCTTTGGCCTACGCCCGGAACAACTTTCCGTTTCGCAATTTATAGCCCTTACACAAAAACTGGAAAACGATGCAATTTGAACTGACTGAAGAGTTTATAGAGCAAGTTGAACAGTACATCGCCAACAATGATGGCGATGCGCTGAAAGGGCTCTTGGACGATTTTCACTTTGCCGATGTTGCCGAATTGCTTCAAGAACTAAATCACGAAGAAGCTACCTATTTGGTAAAACTTCTCGACAGCGAAATTACCAGTGAGGCGTTAATGGAGTTGGATGACGATTTTAGGGAACGCATTCTCGACAATCTTTCCCCTTCTGAAATCGCTGACGAGCTTGATGAAATGGACACCGATGACGCGGCCGATATTATCGCCGAGCTTGACGACCATATTCAAAAACAGGTAATCGACCATATTGAGGATGAAGAGCACGCCGCAGATATTGTGGATCTGTTGCGCTATGACGAAGATACTGCGGGTGGTTTAATGGCGAAGGAATTGGTTCGCGTTAAAGAAACTTGGACCGTTGCTGGTTGTGTTCGTGAAATGCGCCGCCAGGCTGAAAACGTTACCCGAGTACATTCCATTTATGTTACCGACAGACACGGAAAATTAAAGGGAAGACTTTCCCTAAAGGATTTACTTACAGCGCCGGAACGTGCGCACATCAGCGATATCTATATTCCAAAGGTAGATTATGTAAACGTACATACCGATGCCGAGGACGTTGCGCGAATTATGCAGAAATACGATTTGGAAGCCATTCCCGTAATTGATGACGAAGGAATTTTGGTGGGAAGAATTACCATTGATGATATTGTAGATTTCATTAAAGAAGAAGCCGAAAAAGATTACCAAATGGCTGCCGGTATTTCGCAGGACGTTGAGGCGGATGATAGTATTTTTAAGCTTACAAAAGCCCGCTTACCTTGGCTGATGATTGGAATGTTGGGCGGTTTGGGAGCTGCTAGCATCATTACAGGTTTCCAATCCATGATGACCACTTTTCCAAAAATCATAATTTTTGTACCGCTAATTCAAGCAACCGCAGGAAATGTTGGCGTACAGTCCAGCGCCATTGTGGTACAGGGTTTGGCGAATGATACCATAAAAGGAAATATTATAACACGATTATTGAAAGAATCTTTGCTAGCGCTCGTTAACGGAATTGCCATCGCTTTGGTTGTTTTGGTTATTAGCCATTTTCTTTTCTTTACTTCTTATCTCGAATCCATTAGTATTGGTATCGCAATTATAACTGTTATTATTCTTGCAGCTTTGATTGGCACATTCATTCCCATTCTTTTAGATAAAAGAGGAATTGATCCTGCCGTAGCAACGGGACCGTTTATAACCACAAGCAATGATATTTTCGGAATACTTACCTATTTTCTTATTGCGAAATTAATTTTAGGCTTTTGAAATCTGAAATTTTCAAACAGCGTTTCACCGTTCCCGCTTCAGCTATTGATGGTTTGAATCACGTAAATAATGTAACTTATTTGCAATGGTGTTTGGATGCCGCGGAAGCACATTGGATTTCAAAAACTTCGGAAGCGCAGCGCGAACAAAATGTTTGGGTGGTTTTGAACCATTTTATTTCCTATAAAAACCCTTCCTTTTTAGGCGAAGAACTTGAAACGCAAACGTGGATTGACAATTACGAAGGCGTAAAAAGCGAACGGCATTATAAAATAATCCGTCCCACTGACGGAAAAATTATCGTTGAAGCTACCACGCTTTGGTGCTTTTTGGATGCGAAAACATTTCGCCCCACAAAAATTACGGAGGAAATTTCAAACCTTTTCATTTAAAATATGAAGTTAGGGAAGTAGCCTTCAAAACTATTATTTTCAATACTTTTGCGCTATAAAACTGCACCGCATTGAGCGTTTTCAAAAAACTTTTTAAACAGACATTTATTTATGGCCTTGCCACGGTTTTGCCGCGAGTGCTCTCGGTAATTTTAGTACCGCTTTATGTGAAAGTCTTGTTGCCCGAGGAATATGGAATCTATTCCACGGTTATGGCTTTCCTTATTTTGGGAAATGTTTTACTGAGTTACGGAATGGAAACGGCGTTTTTCAGATTTGTTACAAAAGATAAATCGCAACAAAAAATCGTTCAATCTACAACGCTTACATCGCTCACGGTTTCCACATTATTTTTCTTGGGAATTACTTTACTTTTCAGAAATTATATCGCTGAGGTTTCAGAATTTAAGCCCGAATACGTAACCTACGGACTTTTAATTTTAGCTTTGGATGCTTTAGTGGTGTTGCCTTTTGTATGGTTTCGCGCCAATGAAAAACCGATGATATATGCTACTATCAAAATCTTCAACGTAGTTATTAATCTTCTCTTTAATCTGTTTTTCCTTTTAATGCTTCCGAAACTTGCCGAAAGCAGTAGCTATTGGAATTCCCTTTGGTTTCCCGATAATAAAGTGGCTTATGTTTTCATAGCGAACTTAATTGCGAGTGCCGTAACGCTTTTGGTTCTGCTTCCGCTTTATGTGAAAATTGGTTTCGGTTTCAGCAAAAACATTTGGAAACAAATGATGAAATATGCCATTCCAGTGCTAATTGCAGGAATTGCTTTCAGTATAAACGAAGCTTTTGACAGGATTCTTCTCAAATATCTTTTGCCCGAAAATGTAGCCGAAACACAAGTTGGGCTTTATTCCGCTTGCTACAAATTGGGAATGTTTATGACGCTTTTCGTAATGGCCTTCCGTTTGGGGATTGAACCGTTTTTCTTTAACCATTCCGGTCACGAAAACGCAAAAAATACCTACGCTACAATTACAAAATATTTCACGCTTTTTGGATGCTTGATTCTTTTGGTAGTAGTTGTGTATATTGACGTTTTTAAAAGAATTTTAATCCCAAACAGTCAATATTGGGAAGCTTTAAAAATAGTTCCGCTGATACTTTTGGCGAATCTTTTTTTGGGAATTTACCATAACCTTTCAGTGTGGTACAAAGTTACGGACCGTACAAAGTTCGGGGCCTACATTTCAGTTTTCGCAGCAATTGTAACGCTAGTGCTCAACTATGTTTTAATCCCAATTATCGGTTATATGGGCTCCGCAATCGCAACGCTTGCCGCCTATGGCAGTATGATGGTGCTTTCGTATCTTTACGGCCGCAAGTATTATGACGTGCCTTACGAAGCGAAAAAAATAAGCGGGTATTTGCTTTTGGCCATTGGTTTTTCGGCAATTTCCTTTTACGCTTTCAACGGAAATATATTGATAGGAACTGCGTTGTTAATTGTATTTGCCGTAATTATGTTCTATTCTGAAAAGAAGGAATTTTTAAAAATCATCCGAAAATAATTTCAATGACAATTAAAATAATCAACAAATCAAACCACCCATTGCCTTCCTACGAAACAATAGCTTCCGCAGGAATGGATTTACGCGCCTGCGTTGACGGGCCTTCAACCTTAAAACCTTTGCAGCGAGCCATCGTAAAAACCGGGTTGTTTATAGAATTACCAATTGGTTACGAAGCACAAGTCCGTCCCCGTAGCGGTCTGGCAGCAAAAAAGGGAATCACAGTTTTAAATTCGCCCGGAACAATTGATGCCGATTATCGCGGAGAAATCGGGGTGATTTTGGTAAACCTTTCCAATGAAGATTTCACTATCGAGCACGGTGAGCGCATTGCACAATTGATAATCGCAAAACACGAACGCGCCGTTTGGGAAGAAGTTGAAGAATTAACCGATACTTCACGTGGAGCGGGAGGTTTTGGTTCAACGGGCACAAAATAAAAATAGCAATTCAAAAAAATCTAAAATCGTTAATCGACAATCGTAAATATGAAGATTATAGTCCCAATGGCAGGCCGCGGAAGCCGTCTTCGCCCACATACACTTACAGTTCCAAAACCGTTGATTCCCGTTGCGGGAAAACCAATTGTTCACCGTTTGGTGGAAGACATTGTTGGCGTTCTTAACGAAGATATTGACGAAATTGCTTTCATTCTCGGCGATCCCGCTTTTTTTGGAGATGATGTGGTTGAAAGTTTAAAAGCACTTGCAACAAGTTTAAATGCAAAGCCTACTATTTATCGTCAGCTAGACCCTAAAGGAACGGGCCACGCCATTATGTGTGCAAAGAATTCACTTTCCGGACCAGCTGTTATTGCTTATGCAGACACTTTGATTCGTGCAGATTTCGATTTGGATAAAGAAGCGGACGCCGTAATTTGGACCAAAAAAGTTGCAAATCCCGAAGCATATGGCGTAGTAAACCTCAACGAAAAGAACGAAATAATAGAGCTCGTTGAAAAGCCAAAAGAATATGTGAGCGACCAAGCCGTTATAGGTATTTACTATTTTAAGGATGTTTCGCAATTAAAAAATGAATTGCAATACGTTTTGGACAATAACATCATCAACGGTGGTGAGTACCAAATTAACGACGGAATCAAAAGGATGATGGCCGCTGGAAAAATTTTCAAAACCGGAACGGTTGATGAATGGATGGACTGCGGAAACAAAGAGGTTACCGTGGAAACCAATCAAAAAATGTTGGGTTTTCTTTCTGAAGCCAATTACCCTTTAATTGCTGAAAACATCAATAATGAAAATTCAAAAATTATTGAACCTTGCTTTATCGGTAAAAATGTAATTTTAAAAAACAGTACTATTGGCCCCTACGCCTCAATTGGCGAAGGCACGGTAATTGAAGATAGTACGGTTAAAAACAGTATCATTCAAACCAATTCAAAAATAAAAAACGCGAATTTGGACAACGCAATGATTGGCAATCATGCTACTTTTGATGGCAAGTTCACCAACGTGAGCATTGGCGATTATTCTGAATTGAAATAACAGCAAATGTCCCCCCGAGCGCAGTCGAGGGGTTTTTTAAATCAAAAAGGTCTCGACTGCGCTCGACCTGACATTAAGTTTGAAATTTAAACTCTTATATACTTTTCTTCTTCTCTTCGGAATTCTTCTTCCGAAGCAACTCTGCGCACAAGAAATTAAAAGCGATTCTATCCAAAATCCAATGGATCAATTGGGTGAGGTTACAGATGCTTTTCAGGAAAACTTTTTTGAAGCTTTGAAACAAAAAGCAATCGAAAATTATGAATTGGCCTTAACTGCTTTAAATAAAGCCGAAAAAGCTGCGAAAAGCGAAGAGAACAAAGCCGTTGTATATTTTGAAATGGGCAAAAACCACACCTATTTAAAAGAATACGCCCAAGCGGAAGAAAATTTCAATAAGGTTTTAAAAAGCCAAGGAAATCGGTTGGATGTTTTGGAGCAATTTTATGAACTTTATTATCAGCAAAAAGAATACGAAAAATCCATTCCGTTAGTTCAAAAACTCATTCCTTTTGATGAAGATTACAAAGAGGATTTGGCAAATCTTTACACACTCACCCAGCAATATGACAAGGCTTTGGAGCAGTTAGATGAATTGGATTATGTTTGGGGTGAAAGCGATATCCGAAATGCCTTGCGCGCCCAAATTTACCGCGCTACCGGAAATACCGAAGGTGCTATTGAAAACTTGGAACAAAAGATTGACAGCAACCCAAAAAATGAAAAAGAATACCTAAACCTAATTTTTCTTTATAGCGAGCAGGGTAACAAAGAAAAAGCTTTTGACGCTGCTAAGGATTTGCTGAAAAACAATCCAAAATCGCAGTTGGTGCATTTGGCGCTTTACAAGTTTTATTTGGATGAAGGCAATGCTTCGGAAGCTATAAAATCCATGAAAATAGTTTTTGCTTCGGAAGAAGTTGATAAGGAAACAAAATATAAAGTGCTGGGCGATTTCATCCAGTTTGTGAATGAAAACCCGCAGTATGAAACAGATTTGGCTGAAATCGTAAATCAATTTTCTGTTGAAAATGGACGCATTTATGAAAAACTGGGCGATTATTACGCAGCCAAAAATCGAAAAGAAGACGCATTAGCTGCCTATGAAAAAGGAATTGCAAAAGACGCAGATAATTACAACCTATTGAAGAACACACTGCTGTTTCAAATTGACTTTAAAAAATATGAAGCTGCCGCAAAATTGAGTTCCGACGGTTTGGAGATTTTTCCCGCGCAGGCACTTTTATATTTGCTGAATGGCGTGGCCAACAACGGACTTCAAAAAAGCGATGTCGCAATTGAAAGTCTTGAAACCGGTTTGGATTTTATACTTGAAGACCCAAAAATGCAGCATGATTTTTACCAACAATTAAGTCTTGCTTACACAACAAAAGGGGATTCCAAAAAGGCAAAAATGTATGCCGATAAAGCCGCTGCAACCAAAATGCCGAACTAAAAAATATGAAACTGAAATCATTATATTTTCTATTATTACTGGTGTTGGCATCCTGCGGAAGCACCAAAAATATTTCAAATCTTGAAAATGCTTCGGCCAAGGAAGTTATTTCTTCGCACAAAGCCGCAAGCCCTGATTTTAAAACCTTGGCTGGACGTGTGCAACTGGTTTATGAAACCGATGAAAAATCACAGAGTATTACCGTAAGTCTTCGGATGGAAAAGGATAAAAACATTTGGATAAAAGCATCAATTTTAGGAATTACTATTGCAAAAGTTTTGATTACCCCAACGAGTGTCAGCTATTACGAAACCATAGGAAACACTTATTTTGAAGGCGATTTTGCACTTTTGGGAGAATGGATCGGCACGCCAATAAACTTCCAGCAGGCACAGAATATGCTTTTGGGCCAGTCTATATTCACGCTAAATCCTTCGGAATATTCGGCAGCCGTTTTTCAGAATAAATTCAAAGTACAGCCGAAGCAACAACCGCAAAATTTTATACATTCGCTTTTTTTGAACCCCGATAATTTTAAGGTTGCTTCAGAAACGTTATCACAGCCAAAAGATGACCGTTTGTTGAGCATTCGCTACGGCGATTATCAAAAAATTGAAAACCAGTTTTATCCTTCAACTATTTTGATAGATACTTCGGAAAAAGGCTCAAAAACGAAAATTGAAATCAATTATAAAAAAATCGATTTGAACGTGGACGTAAGTTTTCCGTTTGATATTCCAGCAGGTTATGAAGAAATTCAACTTAATTAAATGAAGCCATTCCGCACATATCTTTTTTTATTCGTCTGTTTAGTTACAGTTTCAAACGCTTTTGCCCAACCGGATAAACAAAAGGAATTGGAGGAAAAAAGGCAGGCTATTTTGGAAGAAATAAAGCAGATAAACTCGCTTCTCTTCAAAACAAAAAAGGAGGAAAAATCTGTGCTTTCGCAAGTTGAAGACTTGAATCAGCGCATTAGTGCAACTGAAAATTTAATCCGCGTTACCAATCAGCAAGCAAACCTGCTTAGCAGAAATATAAACGATAATATTACTAAAATTAGCAGTCTTCGCGAAGAACTGAAAGTAATGAAAGCGGATTATGCCGAAATGATCCGCAAATCATACAAAAGTAAAAGTCAACAGAGCCGGGTTATGTTTTTGTTGTCTTCACAGAATTTTCTACAGGCTTACAAGCGCGTTCAATATATGAAGCAATATGCCAAGTTCCGAAAAAAGCAGGGAGAGGGCATTAAAGCTAAAACCGAGGAATTGCAAAAACTCAATTCAGATTTAATTGCACAGAAAAAGACAAAACAAAAATTGATTGCTGAAAATGAACTGGCCAAAACCAACTTGACTGAAGAACGGAAAGATCAGCAAGCGTTGGTGGCAACCTTAAAGAAAGATGAAGGCAAGTTTACAACCCAAATAAGGGACAAACAAAAAGAGGCTGACAAAATAGACCGACAGATAGATGCATTGATTAAGGCAGCTATTGAAGAAGCAAACAGAATAGCTCGGGAAAAAGCTTTAGCAGAAGCGAAGGCAAACGCGAATAATACAACAAACAATACTGCCACAACTACTAAAAACGAAATAACAAAACCAGCCTCTAAGGAAGAGTTTGCAATGACGGCTGAAGATAAAGCCCTTGCGGCCAGCTTTACAAGCAATAAAGGAAAACTACCTTGGCCAGTTGAAAAAGGAATGGTTATAAAAAGTTTTGGAACCCACCAACATCCGCAATTTCCTAATGTTACTACAAATAGTAGCGGGGTGGAAATAGCTACTGCAGACAATGCTGCCGTGCGCGCCATTTTTGAAGGGCAGGTTTTGTCAATTCAAGTTATAAAAGGAGCCAATAAAGTTGTTCTAATCCAACATGGAGATTATATTTCAGTGTACAGTAACTTGGCTACTGTTTCAGTGAAAACAGGCGATAAGGTTTCTACCAAACAAAATATAGGAACTGTGGCAAAAAGCCCAACGGAAGGAAAGACAGTTTTGAAATTCTATATTTATCAAAACAAGACAAAAATAAATCCGGCAGATTGGATTTATAGAATGTAAAAAAAGGGAGCCACAACAGCTCCCTTTTCATTTTAAAAAATTTTAAAATTTATTGAATTACCAATTTTTTAGTTGCAATACTTTCACCTGCTTTTATAGTTACAAAATAAATTCCAGAGGCATAGTTTGAAACGTTTATCGTTGCAATGGAAGTGTTATCAATATTTGTTTTGTTTTGTAACACTTGTCCTAAACTGTTGGCGATAGTTATATCAAAATTACTGTATGTTTTGTCTGAAAGACTAATATAAACTTCGCTGGTAGCGGGATTTGGATATAACGACAAAGCATTGTCAAATTCATTTTCAGAAACACCTATCAAGCAATCTAAAATGCCTCCTGCGTAAAACTTGGCTCGGTTACGTTCACCTTCCCATCCTTCTGTATCATTTTTTGCACTTACGGCAAACCACATTGGGTCATCAGGATTTGTAATTGGAACTGTTATAGAGTTGGTGCTTGAAGTTCCAACTACTTCCATATATTTTTCGCCTAACATATACAAATCATACGAATCTGCATCATCTATGTCACTCCATTCAAAAGTGGCAGAATCTTCACAAACTTGAATAACATTAATCACAAGCGGACTTCTGGCAATATTAAAAGTTGCATCACTAACATCTTGAAAAGAGCCACTGGTTACTCTAATGAGCAAATTTCCACCCACTTCATCCGGAACGCTCCAAGTGTAAAAGTGAGTATCGTTTGGCACAGTTGTAATGTTGTTCCAGCTGCTTCCATTGTTATTGGAATATTCCAAAACAAAATCGTCTGTGGTATTTACTTCGTCCCAATGAATTGTTTCCGCTATAAATGGTTGGAAGTGTTCGCCTCCATTTGGATACGTCATTACAACATGTTCAGAAATAAGTTCATAAACAATGTAATATTCCTGTGGTCCAACGGGGACGTTGAAGCCAGTAATATCTAATTCATAATTACCTACTGCTGGATCGTTTATTAAAACTTGCTCCACATTATTTAAATGGTCTGGGCCATTGGTTGCAGGATTATTAAGCGTTACTGGATCTGGAGTTGGGTCAAGAATCCATGGCTCATACGTATTGCTTGAAGGATCGGTTACAACCAAATCCAAATCGTTTACCAAAGCTGGATCTGCTCCAGGTGACGCAGCTTGATCGCTCCAATAAACCATAAAACGAACTTGGGTAGTTCCAGAGGGAACGTTGATGGTATGAGTGTTTGTGTTGCCTTGTGAAACTTCATCAGAAAGATAACGGCCATCTTCAATAAGTTTTACGGCTTGAAGAGCATTCACTATTCCCCATCCAAATTTGTAATCGGGGCCCACATTTCCTGCTTCATTTGCAGTATTCAAAAGGGTTGCTTTTATTAAGGCCGAAGGAGGAAAATCGCCCCCGTGCAAATCTCCATAAGCCTGATAGAGCTGTGCCGAAATTCCAGCAATGCCCGGAGCTGCGCCAGAAGTACCTCCGAAGGTTTGATAGGTATTGTTTTCATTGGTTGAAATTTGGTTTTGACCATTTGCAGCGATGTCTGGCTTTATCCTTCCATCGTGAGCTGGCCCACGGCTACTAGAGGTTACCAAAGATCCATCAAAAAATACATTAGCAGTTGCAATAACATTTTTACCTTGTTTATGGCCTCCGGTAATATTTCCCCATTGGGTTCCTGCACCGTAGCCACAATTACTTCCGTTTGAATTTCCGGCCGAAAAAACATGAAGCAATGTAGGTGTATCCAATGTTTGTTGGTCCACTGTTCTTGTAATGCTGGTATAACCGTCGTTGCAACCATTGCTATAGGAAGAATTTGTTATTTGAACAGAGCCATCATTAATCAAATTTAGGGTTGGATTATCCAAAAAGTTACTTTGATAATTAACAACATATACATCTGAGCCCGCAGCCATACCTCTGTTTGAAGGAATTAAATTTCCTGCTCCTGCCATAATTCCGGCAACACCATCGCCGTGGGATTGGTTCGCAACATTGGTAAGGTTTGTCAGTCTTCCTTCAAAATCAATATGTGGCCCTACGCGGCCGTCATCGCGAACCATTACCCCAATACCTTCGCCTGTATAATTTCTACCTGCCCCTGTTTGTGTATCTAAACTATTGGCTCTGTGAAGACTTCTTCCTCGAGTATCATCAGGTACAGCTGGAGCTACAACAAGATCAACCCATTTAACAAAAGAAAGATTTGAAAGCGTTTCCAAGCAATTGTTTGGAATGGAAAGATCCAATATATGCTGTTCCTTGTAATTTTGCTTTACTATTATTTGTTGCCTGCCTAATTCATTAATGGCATAAGTATCTGTAACATTTTTATGGTATTGAAGCGTTACCAAAATATTGTCGCCGTTCATTGCCCAATAATCATAATCGCCGCTTTTTAATTTTGCCGAAAGTTTTGCATTGCCATCAACCGGAACAATGGTGCGCACCCCGTTGTTTTTTAGCAAGGTGATGGAAGTGTTCTCTGGAAAATAAAACAGATAAGTTTGGTGTGGAATATATTCCAATAATTGCAAATTGTTCTGTTTAAACAAATCCTGAACCTGTTGTGTTGGGGTTTCGTAAAATTGAATCCAGCCAACATAGCCATTATTCAGTCTAGCAGATTCAGGCATTTGATTCCACTGAAAAGTTGCAATGTTTTCAGGCATTTCATAAGTTTCACCCTGAAAACGGATGTCATTTGAATTTTGCGCAAACGTTAGTGAAAAAACTAACATAAGCGTCAAAAACGAAAAGATTTTAATTTTTGAGAAAGTAATTTTTGCCATAATTGACTTGTTTTAGATGGGTTATGGGTTAAAAAAAACGGCATAAAACACCGTCATATCTTCTCAAATATATTTATTTGAATCCATAAACAAGTTATTTAAAAACGAAAAAAAGGAAATTTAACAAAAATCCATCTTTTGGGAAGAATCAGTAAATCAATATTTTAGAAAGAATAAACTATATTTATTGAAACAAAGCCTTTAATTCAGTAGCGTCATTGGGTTTCATCTTTCCAGCAAGAACTAAGCTCAATTGTTTTCTGCGAAGTGCAGCTACAAATCGTTTTTTCTCAAGCTCTGTTTCCGGAACAATCTCTGGAACCCTAACTGGGTTTCCCATTTCATCAACGGCTACAAAAGTATATATAGCTTCATTGGAAAGGCTTCTCTCCCCACTTTCACGGTCTTCAATAAAAACATCCATATAAACTTCCATAGAACTTTTAAATGCTCTTGAAACCTTTGCTTCAACGGTCACAACACTTCCCAAAGGAATCATCTTGTTAAAGGCCACGTGGTTTACGGAAGCGGTAACAACAATTCTTCTGCTGTGGCGACGCGCGGCTATACTTGCAGCCCGGTCCATTCTTGCAAGAAGTTCCCCGCCAAACATATTGCCGATGGGGTTGGTTTCGCTTGGCAGCACCATATCTGTATAAATGGTTAAGGATTGTTGGGGTGTTTTGGATTGCATTTTGAATTATTTTTTTGCAAAGATACCCAAGTTGGGAAAAAGAAAAGAGAAAAAAGAAAATTCAGAGTTTTTTAAACAACTTTCTGTTTACTGAATACTGCGTACTGACTACTGAAAACTAATTACTGAATATCCTGTACCAACAACCACGCATCAGCATTCTCGGTCCTTTGGATTTCGTGAAGTTTTTGTTGCGCTTCCAAACGGTCTGCAAAACTTGCATATAAAACTTGGTGAAGACCGTAACGGGTAGGTTCCATTTTTAAAGGTAAAAATCCTTTATCGCGCAATTGTTGCATTTTTTTATCGGCATTGGCTTCTTCGCGGTAAGCTCCCGCAACAATATGGTACATTCCGGTATGCTTCGGAAGTTGAAGACTGAGCACCGGAAGCGGATTTTCTATTACGAAAGTTGCTTCCTGAATTTGGTTTTCAACAAGCGAGTTTGCCTTTTGCCGTTCCGCATAATTGAATTGCTGAACTTGGTTTTCATAAAGCTTCAAACTTCCAAAACCTATCGCAGAAAGGGCAATAACGGCTATTGCGGCATATTTAAGATAGGGTTTTGCTTCTTTTCTTTTTGGGGTGAAAATTATTGGAGCTTTATCTTCCAAAGCTTCAACGGTTTCTTTGTAAACCTCACGGCTTATTTTTGGTGAAACGAAAGAAGCAAGCCCAAATGCCGAGGTGCTGAAATTTTGTTGGTGGAATGGTTCAAACTGAAGTGATTTCTCTTCGTTCAATGAAAAATCACCTATATTTTTAAAAGAAATAGTCTTCCCTTCAGAAAGCGCAGTTGAAATTTCAGCAGTGAATTTCCGTATTTGTTGCAACGCAGTTTCATAACTACATTTTTCAACCGAAGCCACATAATTTGCAAACAAACCATCATTGGCCTGCAATTGTTTATTGAAAGAAACAATTTTTGAAGGCGGGTTGAAAGTGTTTGTGGCATCGTCAATATGTGCAGATTTATAACGCGTAAGAAATGCGCCAAAACCAGGAATAATCACACATTCGTATCGGTAAAGCAGGTCTGCTATGTAGGTTGTAAGTTGCATAAAAACAAAGTTAGCCTTTTTTGAGGGCTATCCAATTTTTGTTTTTGGAATTTATTAACAACTTAAAATGTTGTATTTTTAATGTTCTCCCCGGTTTTAATTTTTAAGACCATGCTTTCAAAAAACGAACTGCGCTATACACTTGCTTTACAGCGAATTCCAAATTTAGGGGATATTTCAACAAAAAAATTGCTTCGGAAAATGGGTTCTGCGGAAGCTATTTTCAATGAGAAAAAAAGCAATCTCGCCAAAATTGATGGTATCGGACTGCTGCGATTAAAGGAAATAAATCTGAAACAACAATTGGAGGAAGCCGATGCCGAATTGGAATTTATCGAGAAAAACAACATTGAATATAGCTACTTCAAAGATAAAACGTATCCCGAAAAACTGAAACATTGCATAGATGGCCCAATTCTTTTTTTCCATCGCGGGAATATAGATTTAGTTGGAAAGAAAATAATAAGCATCGTGGGCACCCGAAAAATTACGAGTTACGGCAATGCTTTTTGCCAAAATTTAATTGAGGAACTTTCGCCATTAAACCCTGTTATAGTCTCGGGTCTGGCTTATGGGGTTGATATTTGTGCACACAAAGCTGCAATAGAAAACAACTTGCAAAACATAGCTTGTTTGGCGCATGGATTAAATCAAATGTACCCCAAAGACCATAAAAAATACGTTGCCAAAATTGAGGAGAATGGCGGTTTTATTACAGAATTTTGGAGCAATGATGCCTTCGATAGAAATAATTTTCTAAAAAGAAACCGAATAATCGCGGGGCTTTCCGAAGCTACTATCGTTATAGAATCCGCAGAGAAAGGCGGAAGTTTGGTAACTGCAGATATTGCGAACTCTTATAACAGAGAAGTTTTTGCAGTCCCCGGAAGGGCCACCGATAGTCAAAGTCGCGGTTGCAATAATTTGATAAAACAGCAAAAAGCTCAATTGCTAACCAGCGCTGCAGATATAATTTATATGTTGGATTGGGAGCTTAAAGAAGCTCAAAAACCAAAACAAACCCAACTTTTTGTGGAATTGGATGAAGAAGAAAAAGTAGTATTCCGTTTTTTAAAGGAAAAGGAAAAAGAACTTTTAGACATCATCGCTTTGGAATGTAACATTCCAGCCTATAAAACCGCCAGCATTTTAATGAATATGGAATTGAAAGGAGTTGTTCGGCCTTTACCCGGAAAATTGTTTCAGTTAGTTTAATAACCTACTTTTTCTCGAACTCTTTTTAAAACTCCATCTGCAACCTTTCTGGCCTTTTCGGCTCCCGTAGCGAGTGCAGCATCTATTTCTGGAAGGTTTTCCATAAAATAATGATAGCGAGTGCGTTCTTCGGAAAACTTTTCTGTTAACAATTCAAACAAGGCTTGCTTGGCGTGACCGTAACCATAGTTTCCACCTTCGTAATTTTTTCGCATTTGTGAAACTTCTTCTTTGGAACCTAATAATTTATAGAGTCCAAATACATTGCAAGTATCAGGATTCTTTGGTTCTTCCAGCGGAGTGCTGTCCGTTTCAATAGTCATTACCTGTTTCCTAAGTTGTTTGTCATTCAAAAATATATTGATGAAATTTCCTTTCGATTTGCTCATTTTAGTACCATCAGTTCCCGGAACATACATCGTTTCTTCCTGTACCTTTCCAACGGGCAACACAAAAGTCTCGCCCATCTGCGCATGAAAACGGGAAGCTACATCGCGCGTAATTTCAATATGTTGCATTTGGTCTTTTCCCACGGGCACAATTTCGGCATCGTACAAAAGAATATCAGCCGCCATAAGCATTGGATAGGTAAAAAGTCCAGCATTTACATCTTCCAGGCGGTCTGCCTTGTCTTTAAAGGAATGCGCCAATGTCAACCGCTGAAAAGGGAAAAAGCAGCTTAAATACCAAGTAAGCTCTGCAGTTTGTGGCACATCGCTTTGACGATAGAAGACCACCCGCTCAATATCCAGCCCAAAAGCCAACCATGTTGCGGCAACGCTATAAGTATTTGCGCGAAGTATTTCCGCATTTTTTATCTGCGTTAACGAGTGCATGTCTGCAATAAAAAGGAAAGAATCATTTTTAGAATCGTTTGCCATTTCAATGGCTGGAACGATTGCGCCTAAAATATTTCCTAAGTGTGGCGTGCCTGTACTTTGTATTCCTGTGAGTATTCTGGACATTGTTTTAAAAAATTTTCAGCAAAGGTACTTTTTTTGATTTATTCGCATCGTTCAAATTGTTACTTTTGAAACTCGATGAAAATATTTAATTACATTTTTACCACCTTTTACCGTATTTGGTTTTATATCATTGTAGCAATTGCTACTATTCTGCTTTTTCCTTTTCTGCTGATAAGTATTTTGAAACATTCTTGGTATCCATTTTTCTTCAAAGTAGCTCGAACTTGGTCTGCATTAATAATTTATGGAATTGGTTGTTACCCCATCATAAAACGTGACATACAGTATGAAAAGGGCAGAAGTTATATGTTTGTTGCCAACCACACGTCAATGACGGATATTATGTTGATGTTTTATGCAACTAAAAACCCTTTTGTTTTCGTCGGAAAAAAGGAATTGGCGAAGATTCCTCTGTTCGGATATATTTATAAGCGCACCTGTATTTTGGTGGATCGCGGAAACACGAAAAGTCGCGTTGAAGCTTTCCGAAGAGCAGAAATTCGTTTAAATGAAGGTTTAAGCGTCTGTATTTTCCCCGAAGGTGGCGTGCCGGATGATCTTTCTATTTTGTTGGATGAATTTAAGGACGGCGCTTTTCGTCTTTCTATTGAACATCAAATTCCTATTGCCCCAATGACCTTTCACGATAATAAAAAACGGTTTCCATATTCTTTCTTCATTGGTGGCCCCGGCAAAATGCGGGTAAAAGTCCACAAACTTATACCAACCGCAACCTTGACTTTGGATAGCAGAAAGGAATTGAAAAAAGAAACAAGGGAAGTAATTTTGAATGAATTGCTTGCTCCAACGGTTTGAAATTTTTTTTGAATAAAAAAAACCGTCCTATGGCGAAAGAACGGTTTTTGGCAATCATTTTGTTTGAAGTATATCAAACACATCCAACTAAAAACTAACCTAAAACTTGAAACTAAATCCACTGTAAACTCCCAAGTAGTATGGCTTGAAGCTTACAGAAGAATCTGTATATGGGTTGAGCTGGTATTTAAACATTGGCTCAATATTAAACGTAAATTTTTTGGACAGTTTATAGTCCAATCCCAGCCCGACGTTAGTTGAAAAACTTACCGAAGAAAGATTGTTGGCATCTCCCAGCACGGTATTATAATTATCTGCTTTTACTGAAATTTCATTGTTGCCCAAAAGTAAAGTACTCACACCTCCAATTAAATTAACGCCAAATTTGTTGTTAATTACAGCGTATTTAAGTTCTACGGGCACTTCGTAATAATTGATATTTTGAATAAGCCGCGCATCTCCCTGAGTTGATTTTGGCATAATATCACCAAAACCATTGGAAGGACTTGCATTCGCAAAAGAGCCTTTATCGGCAGCGGTAACAACTACTTGCCTAGAGCCGTAATCTACAGAGCGTAAAGCCACAGCTACGGGACCCGTACCAACTTCAATACCGGAAGTGCTATAACTTAAATCTACATTATTAACTCCGGTGCGAACGCTTAAACGGTTGTTCAAAGCATAGCTAACTTGCACACCATAACTCATATTTACCTCTCCTTTTTGTGGATTGTCCGCAAAACTTGGATCTATGGAAGAGCCATTGCCAAGACTGCTGTAATAAACTGGGGCTACATTGGGCGCCACATTCCAGCGATGTTCGGGTTTTTGTTTTTTTGTTTTTTCAGTAGCCACATCCTCTTTTTTCTCTTCAGCAATTGCATCAAAGATTGATTTTTTGTTTTGTGATTCCTGGGCTACTTCCGTGTCGGTTTTTACTGAATTTTTTTCAGTGCTTTCCTTTACAGTTTTATCGTTTATGGCAATGCCTTCTTTACCTTGTGGGTTTTTGTCGAAAATATCTTTGTCCTTTTTCAGGAAATTTTCGGTTGCTTCTTTTGCGTTTTTGTCTGAATTTATTTTTTCGGAATTATTTTTTGAGACTGCAACATCTTCCTTCAAATCATTTTTTGAAATGTTTTTTTCCAAGAAGTTGGCATTGGCGTTTGTTTTGTCGTTTGAATTTTTCTTCTCAGAATTGTTTGAAGCAATTATGGTGCGGTTTTCTTTTTCGGAAGAATTAATTAAACTTTTATTTGAGGATTTATTCGAAATTTTTGTTTCTCCTTTATTTTTTGAAGAATTGCTTTGGGAAATTTCAGAATTCTGAACCGCATCACTCTGAAGCGTTTTTTCTTCCGAAGCAACTTGTGTTTCATTTGCTTCTTTTACTATTTCAGAATTAGTTTCTTGTTGGTTTTTTTCTGTTTTTATAACATTTTCATCAGTTATTGAAGGCGTTCCAATATCTGTAGGGTTATAAACCCAATTGCCCACTGAAAGCAAAATAGCGATCAGCGCGGCAACGCCGCCAAGTTTTATCCAAAGTGGAATAACCTTGCGTTCTTTTTTCTCCTTTTTCAGCTCTGATTGGATATTTTCCCAAACGCGCGGCGAAGGTGTGGCCTCAAAATTTTTGAAGCCTTCGTTAAAAATGTTGTCTATGTTTTTCTTTTCTTTCATTGGGAATCCCCCGCAAAGAGCAGGGGTTCTTTTGTTCAATCTAAATAATCAAATAATGCTATTAAGTGTTATTTTTTGCATTATACTCTTCAATTTTATTTTTCAAAATCATTCTGGCACGGGCCAGGTTTGATTTAGACGTTCCATCGCTGATTCCTAACATTTCTGCTATCTCTTTGTGTTGATAGCCGTCCATCACGTACATACTGAAAACCAATCTGTATCTATCCGGAAGTTCCTGCACAATTTTCAGCAAAAAATCCAGTGGAATTTCCTCGCTTTCAATTTCAGAATCATCTTCCCCATCTTCAATCTGTCCTTCATCAACAATTTCAAAGGTGCGCTGTTTTCTGTATTTCTGAAGGACGGTGTTCACGGTAATCCGTTTCATCCAGCCTTCAAAAGAACCTTTGCCATTATACTGCTCAACTTTTTTAAAAATAGTAAGAAACGCATCTTGCAGGTTGTCTTCTGCTTCTGCATAATTAGGAGAATATCGAAGGCAAATGGCGAATAAAATCCTGCTGTACTGTGTGTACAATTCGCCCTGTGCCTTTGCATCCTGCTTCTTACATTGTATGATGAGCTCGTCTAAAGTCAAATGCGGTACCGTGAATTATTGTTCCGTTGTAAATACCTCCTTTATTGTAGAGGGCAACCGTAATAATCAAGGTTCCTACATTTTGTAGATACCACTGTATCAAAAGGGTTGCGTGGTTGGCTGAAAATTATTTACTTATAGCAACAATTGCATCCTTAATTTTCTTTTCCAGTTCGTCCATTAATTCTGGGTTGTCCAGAAGAAGTGCCTTAACGGCATCGCGCCCTTGCCCGAGTTTTGTATCGTCATAGCTGAACCAAGAACCAGCTTTTTTAATAATTTCGAAATCAACGCCGAGGTCTATTATTTCACCAACTTTGGAGATTCCTTCGCCATACATAATATCAAATTCCACTTGTTTGAAAGGCGGCGCAACTTTGTTTTTCACCACTTTAACCCGGGTTTTGTTTCCGGTCGCGTTGCTATCGGTATCTTTTATTTGTGTGGAACGGCGAATATCCAATCGTACCGAAGCGTAAAATTTCAAAGCGTTCCCACCCGTTGTGGTTTCTGGGTTTCCGAACATCACTCCAATTTTTTCACGCAACTGGTTAATGAAGATTACTGTACATTTTGTTTTGCTGATGGAACCTGTAAGTTTTCGCAAAGCCTGACTCATTAATCGCGCATGCAGACCCATTTTGCTATCACCCATTTCGCCTTCTATTTCGCTTTTTGGCGTTAATGCGGCAACGGAGTCAATGATCACAATGTCAATGGCACCACTTCGGATTAGGTTATCGGCGATTTCCAAAGCCTGTTCCCCATTATCAGGTTGTGAAATGATAAGGTTTTCAATGTCAACGCCCAGTTTTTCGGCATAGCCTCTATCAAAAGCATGTTCTGCATCAATAAAAGCAGCGATTCCTCCCTTTTTTTGGGCTTCTGCAATTGCGTGAAGTGTTAGGGTTGTTTTACCCGAAGATTCCGGACCGTAAATTTCAATTACTCTTCCCCTCGGATAACCGCCCACGCCGAGAGCAACATCCAAACCAAGCGAACCTGTTGGAATTACATCTACATCTTCCACGGCGCTATCGCCCATTTTCATTACGGTTCCCTTACCGTAGGTTTTGTCAAGTTTATCTAAAGTTAGCTTTAAAGCTTTTAGTTTTGCGTCTTTTTCAGTGCTCATTTTCAGTATTTTTTATGATGGAATTTTAATCCTCCTCCGCAAAAAAATGCTTTGGTGGATGAGTATGCTAAGATACTATTTCTTTGTGCTTGGGACAAAAGTAAAATATGGGGAGAAACGATTTTTGTTAACAATAAATATAATGATTATTTTTGCCGAATCTATTAAAATCGATTCTTTTCACCTAAAAAAGTATAGCATGCAACTGTACAATAAATTAAGTGCAAAAGAGAGGGAAACACTTTTGGAACAGGCCGGCGAGGAACGGCTTACCCTTTCTTTTTATCAATATGCCAAGATTGGCAATCCGCATCTTTTCCGAAATCATTTGTTTATCGCTTGGCATGAGCAGGATGTCTTGGGGCGTATTTATGTTGCCCACGAGGGCATTAACGCCCAACTTTCAGTTCCAGCAAAGCGTTTTATGGAATTTAAGGAATTTCTGGACGGGATTTATTTTCTGAAAGACGTTCGCTTGAACATTGCCATTGAACAGGATTTGAAATCCTTCCTAAAACTGAAAGTAAAAGTGCGCGATAAAATTGTGGCGGATGGTTTGAATGATGAAACTTTTGACGTTACAAACAAAGGAATTCACGTTGATGCGATGAAATTCAACGAACTTATTGAAGATCCAAACGTGGTTTTGGTAGATATGCGAAACCATTATGAAAGTGAAATCGGCCATTTCAAAAACGCCGTTACACCAGACGTTGATACGTTTCGGGATTCGCTGGATATTATAGAAGCAGATTTAAAAGACCATAAAGAAGACAAGAAGCTGGTTATGTACTGCACGGGCGGCATACGTTGTGAAAAGGCCAGCGCATACTATAAACACAAGGGTTTTAAGAATGTGTTTCAGCTTGAGGGCGGTATTATTGAATATGCCAGACAGGTTGAGAATTTAGGCCTGGAAAATAAATTTTTGGGGAAGAATTTTGTTTTTGACCATCGCCGTGGCGAACGTATTACCGACGTGGTAATAAGCCACTGCCACCAATGTGGCGAAGCTTGCGATACGCATACCAATTGTGCAAACGAAGCTTGCCATTTGCTGTTTATTCAATGTGAGAAATGTGCCGTGGCCATGGAAAACTGCTGTAGCGAGGAGTGTATTGAAATAATCCACTTGCCATACGAAGAGCAGAAACGCCTACGCCAAGGCATTCCGAATAGTAACAAGATTTTTAAGAAAGGGCGTTCGGAGAAGCTGAAGTTTAAAAGGCCCCCTAGCCCCCAAAGGGGGAATTAGCAAATTTATGGTTTTGAGTCTGGGGAAGAACTTTTAACTTTAGCGCACTTTCAACTTTAGGCACTTCTAAATATGATATTCGATTCTTGATTTAAAAATTCCGAATTTTGAATTCCGCATTCATAATTAATTATTGGTATCTTTACTGATTAAATTGTTTGTTTAATTTTCGTCCCTCTTCGTTTTGAAAAGGGCTTTATATATAAAATTTATGGGCTGTACCAGCTGTGCCACAGGCGCCGACGGACAGCCAAAGGGATGCAAGAACAATGGTACTTGCGGAACCGATGGCTGCAACAAATTAACGGTGTTTGACTGGCTTTCAAATATGCAACTTCCTGCCGATATGGAACCCTTCAATGCGGTGGAAGTGCGCTTTAAAAACGGAAGGAAAGAATTCTTCCAAAATTCTGAAAATCTTACTTTAAGTATAGGCGATACAATTGCTACCGAAGCTTCGCCAGGGCATGACATTGGTATGGTTACTTTAACAGGCGAACTCGTTAGGGTTCAAATGAAAAAGAAAAAAATTCCAGTAAAAGTGGAGGCTTTGCCCAAAATATACCGAAAAGCTTCCCAAAAAGATATAGACATTTGGCAGGGCGTACGCGATAAAGAGGCTGATGTGCAAAAACGTTCCCGTGAAATCGCTATTCGTTTGGGGCTTCAAATGAAGATTAGCGATGTGGAATTTCAGGGCGATGCTTCAAAAGTTATTTTCTATTACACGGCTGAAGAGCGTGTAGATTTCCGTGAATTGATAAAGGAATTTGCCCGCACCTTCAATACCCGTATTGAAATGAAACAGGTTGGTTTCCGGCAGGAAGCGGCACGTTTGGGTGGGATTGGCAGTTGTGGCCGCGAACTTTGCTGTTCTACTTGGCTTACGGATTTTCGTTCGGTGAATACTTCCGCAGCGCGCTATCAGCAACTTTCCTTGAATCCGCAAAAACTTGCTGGGCAATGTGGAAAGTTGAAATGTTGCTTAAATTATGAATTGGATACCTATTTGGAGGCTTTGGAATCATTTCCAAATACAGAAACCAAACTACAGACCGAAAAAGGATATGCAACCTGCCAAAAAATAGACATTTTTAAAGGCTTGCTTTGGTATGCCTACGAAAAGGAATTTATGAATTGGCACGAGCTTACCGCTGAAAAAGCCAATGAAATAATAGCTTTGAACACAAAAGGCAAAAAGCCAATGGCGCTGGAGGAATATATAATTGAAACTCCAAAACCAGAAAAGGAGCCGTTCAGCAACGTTGTTGGCCAAGACAGTTTGACCCGTTTTGACCAACCAAAACAAAAAAACAAAAAACGCAGAAATAAAAACCGAAATAAAGGCAAAGTTGAAGCTACGGCTGGAAATGCTCCTAAAAATAACCCGAAGGGCAATGCTCCAAAAAAGTCGAGGAACAAATCCGGGAATCAAAACAGAAATAGAAAGCCGCCGAAGAATGAATAAAGTACTGGCATTTTTTTTGTTAATTGGAATATTCACATCCTGCGAATCCAATACGGTTTTTAGCGAAACACGTGCTATGGACGGGTTTTGGGGCGCTGAGGAAGTAGTGGAATTTAAACTCCCAGAGTTGGATTCTATTAAAAAATACAATCTCTTTTTAAATATTAGAAATACAAACGAATACAAGTTCAACAATCTGTTTTTGATTGTTTCAATGAATTTTCCGCACGGCAAAACAGTAACCGACACACTTGAATACCGAATGGCAAATCCGGATGGTTCATGGATGGGCCAGGGAATTGGTGATGTAAAGGAAAATAAGTTATTTTACAAAGAACACGTCAGTTTTTTTGAAGACGGTATTTATACCATAACAATTGCCCAAGCAATGCGCAATAATGGCGAGGTGGAAGGCGTTACAAAACTCGAAGGTATTACAGATGTTGGTTTCAGCGTTGAAGAAGCCTCCAAACAGTAAAAATTATGGCAACAAAAAAAGCAGCTCCTAAAAAGAAAAACCAGAATGATGTAAGCCATCATATCAAAACATTTTGGAAAATTTTTGCTGGGTTTATACTCGTGGTTATTTTGTTTTTTCTCTTGGCCTCGTGGGGAGTCTTTGGAAGTCTTCCGGATGAAACAAGTCTTGAAAACCCTGAAAAAAACCTCGCCACCGAAATCATTTCTTCCGACGGGAAAACCATCGGGAAATTTTATAAAGAAAACAGAACCCCCGTTCCATTTGACTCATTGCCGGACCATTTGGTAAATGCTTTAATAGCTACTGAAGATGTGCGTTTTTATGACCATTCGGGAATTGACGGAAGGGGAACCATTCGTGCATTTGCCTTTTTGGGCAGTCGCGGTGGCGCAAGTACCATCACCCAACAATTGGCAAAACTCTTTTTTACCGAGCAGGTTTCCCGAAACAAAGTACAGCGGGGCTTGCAAAAAATAAAGGAGTGGATCATCGCCACCCGTTTGGAGCGCCGTTACACAAAAGAAGAAATAATCACAATGTATTTTAACGAATACGATTTTGTGAACCAAGCAGTAGGCATTGAATCTGCCGCAAACATTTATTTTGACAAACCACCATCAGCATTGAGTACGGTTGAAGCAGCTACCCTTGTGGGGATGTTCAAAAATGCTTCATTATACAACCCTATTCGAAATCCAGAAGGCGTGACCAACAGAAGAAATGTGGTGCTTTCCCAAATGGAGAAGTACGATTATATTTCTGAAAAAGTAATGGATTCGTTACAAGCGCTTCCATTAAATATAAAATTTACGCCACAAGGCCACGATGAAGGAAGTGCTACCTATTTCCGCGAATATGCGCGTGCCTTTATGGAAAACTGGATAAAGGAGCATCCAAAACCAGATGGCAGCAAGTACAACATTTACCAAGATGGATTAAAAGTTTATGTAACCATTGATAGCAAAATGCAGGAATATGCAGAAGAAGCCGTAAAGAAGCATATGGCGCATCTTCAGGAAGCATTCGATGAACAGAATAAAAAAAATAAAACCGCTCCTTTTAGAGACATTACTGAAAAAGAAACTGAAGGCATTCTAAATTCCGCTATGCGAAAAAGTGACCGCTGGCGGGAGATGAAAAAACAAGGAAAAGACGAAGAAGAAATTATAAAAAGCTTCAAAAAGAAAATCCCAATGCGTGTTTTTTCCTGGAAAGGAGATATTGATACTATAATGACACCTATGGATTCCATTCGCTACCACAAATCTTTTCTGCAGGCAGCAATGATGTCCATGACTCCGCAAACAGGTGAAGTAAAAGCGTGGGTGGGAGGCATTAACTATAAACATTATAAATATGATATGGTAAAAAAGGGAAGACGTCAAATAGGCTCCACCTTTAAACCATTTGTATATGCCACGGCAATAGACCAAATGCATATGTCGCCCTGTGATACATTGCCAAACACAATGTACACCATTCCAGCGGGAAGACACAATTTAATAAAACCTTGGGCACCTAAAAATGCTGGCGGCGGTTATGGAGGAATGGTAACTTTAAAATATGCACTCGCAAATTCCATAAACACTATTACGGCAAGGTTGATAGACCGCGTGGGTCCAGAACCAGTAATTGATTTAGTTAAGAAAATGGGCGTTGATACCGAAAATATGCCTGCCGTACCTTCCATAGCGCTTGGAACACCTGATGTTTCGGTTTATGAAATGGTTGGCGCGTATAGCACCTTTGCAAATGAAGGGGTTTATGTTGAACCAATACTAATTCAAAGAATTGAGGACAAAAACGGAACGGTTCTTTATCAAAATGTTCCAAAAACCAAAGATGTTATTAGCAATGAAACGGCCTATGTAACGGTAAGTTTAATGGAAGGCGTAACACAATCCGGATCGGGTGCTCGCCTGAGAGGAACATGGGCGGTAAATTCTCCAGTCTATAAAAATGCAGTAACAGGTTATCCCTATGATTTTAAAAACCCAATTGCTGGTAAAACAGGAACTACCCAAAACAATAGCGATGGCTGGTTTATGGGGATGGTTCCAAATTTGGTTACTGGTGTGTGGGTTGGTGGTGATGATCGCGCTACGCATTTTGGTTCCACAAGCTACGGACAGGGAGCTACAATGGCATTGCCTATTTGGGGAATGTATATGAAAAGCTGCTATGCCGATAAAGATTTGGATGTTTCAACGGGAAGTTTTACACGTCCCGCAAATCTTTCCATAGAAACCGATTGTTCCAAATGGCGCCAAGGCAATCCCGATGTAGAGGAAATGCCTGATGAATTTGGTATTTAATAAAATTCTTATAAATGAAAACCTCACAGATCTTAGGAAAATGTGAGGTTTTTTTATAGGTTGAAATTTTGTAATTTTCAGAAAATTTAAAAAATGATAAAAAAGACAGTTGCAAACGTTCGCGAGGCCTGTGAAGGCATTAAAGACGGGATGACTTTTATGCTCGGGGGCTTTGGGCTTTGTGGCATTCCCGAAAATATTATTTCGGAATTGGTTAATAGAAATATCCAAAATGTTACTTGTATTTCAAACAATGCGGGTGTTGATGATTTCGGCCTTGGACTTTTATTGAAAAAGCACCAAATAAAAAAAATGATTTCTTCCTATGTAGGCGAAAATGCAGAGTTTGAGCGGCAGATGTTAAGCGGTGAAATGGAGGTTGAACTAGTGCCACAGGGAACTTTAGCACAACGCTGTGAAGCCGCTCGAAGCGGAATCCCTGCATTTTATACTCCCGCGGGCTATGGAACAGAAGTGGCCGAAGGCAAGGAAACTAGAGAATTCCACGGAAAAATGTACGTTATGGAAAAAGCTTTTGAAGCAGATTTTTCCTTCGTAAAAGCTTGGAAAGGTGACGAAGCCGGAAACCTCATCTTTAAGGGAACCGCTAGAAATTTTAACCCAGCCATGTGTGGCGCAGGAAAAATTACCGTTGCGGAAGTAGAAGAATTAGTTCCAGCTGGCGAATTAGACCCAAATCAAATCCATATTCCAGGAATTTTTATCCAAAGAATATTTCAAGGGGAAAAGTATGAAAAGCGTATTGAGCAATTAACTGTAAGAAAAAGAAACTAATGGCACTTTCAAAAGAACAAATAGCACAGCGAATTGCAAAAGAAGTAAAAGACGGCTACTACGTTAATTTGGGAATTGGAATTCCAACCTTGGTAGCCAACTTTGTACGTAACGATATAAGCGTAGAATTTCAAAGTGAAAACGGAATTCTAGGAATGGGTCCATTTCCTTTTGAAGGCGAAGAAGACCCAGATTTGATTAATGCAGGAAAACAAACTATAACAGCCCTACCTGGTGCATCTTTTTTTGACTCGGCCATGAGTTTCGGGATGATTCGTGGGCAGCATGTAGATTTAACGATACTTGGGGCAATGGAAGTTTCCCAAAACGGAGACATTGCCAATTGGAAAATTCCCGGGAAAATGGTGAAAGGAATGGGTGGCGCCATGGATTTGGTTGCTTCCGCAGAAAATATTATCGTCGCGATGATGCACACTAACCGTGAAGGCGAGTCTAAATTATTGAAAGAATGCAGTTTGCCACTTACGGGCGTTAAATGTGTTAAGAAAATAGTTTCAAATCTTGCCGTTTTGGAAATCGTGGATGGGAAATTTCACCTTCTTGAACGTGCACCGGGGGTTTCGGTGCAAGAAATTATAAAAGCTACGGAAGGTGATTTAATAGTAAATGGAACCATAAAAGAGATGGAATTTTAAGAATAATATCAATCTCAAAAGTTTTAAAAACCATGATTTTCATGGTTTTTTTATGTTAAAAAAAGGTCTAAAAGCAATCAAATGTTAAAATTTAATGCATTTCATCGAATTTATATGCTTTTTATCGTTTTGTTTGAAAATTGTTTTCATCTTAGCAGACCCAAATCTTACCAACTTAACCTCATATGGAAAAAGTAATTAGATCTTTTAAAAGCACCAGAGAATTGTTAGTAAACGTGCTTTTCATTTTTAAGAAAGTGTTTTTATTGGTCTAATCTTTTTTTATGGTTGTTTATGCCCCAAATCTGTTGTGAAGCAGATAAAAAAAATCCCGTTCTTAGTGAGGTTAGAACGGGTTTTTTATTGCTTATTCTTAAGTGTTTCTAAATTCCTTTCGGAATTGCCTCAATTAGTTTTTTTGAATACTCCGTTTGTGGATTTGCATAGATTTCATCCGCATCGCCCAATTCCTCAATTTTTCCTTTGTTCATTACCAAAAGCTGATCAGACATATATTTAACCACCGCCAAATCGTGTGATATAAATATATAGGTAAACCCGAAATCATTCTTCAGTTCATTCAGCAAGTTCAAAACCTGCGCCTGCACAGAAATATCCAAAGCTGAAACAGATTCATCACAAATAACCAATTTTGGCTCCACGGCAATGGTTCGCGCTATTCCCACCCGTTGGCGTTGCCCGCCAGAAAGTTCGTGTGGATAGCGATAGAAATAACTTTCATCCAATCCAACTCTTTCAAGCAAGGACAGAACTCGTTCTTTTCTTTCTTTTTTATTTTTTCCCAAATCGTGCACTTCCATAGGCTCCATCAATGCCTGGCCAATCATTAAACGCGGATTTAAAGAAGAATAGGGATCTTGAAAAATAATCTGTATTTCTTTCCGAAGATTTCTGATTTCACTCTTTGAAAGTTTTGTAAGTTCCTTTCCTCGGTATTTTATGCTTCCGGAAGTTGCCTTTTCAAGTTGCAGAATTGTTTTTCCTAAAGTAGATTTTCCGCAACCGGATTCGCCCACAAGTCCTAAAGTTTCTCCTTCAAAAACTGAAAAACTAACGTTGTCAACCGCTTTTACAATTTCTTTTTTCTCAAATATGCCAACATTGCTGAAATACTGTTTTTCTAAATTGGTGATTTCCAAAATTGGGTTTTGGGTATAAATTTGTTTATGTTTTTTTGCGCGCTCGGCCGCTTTCACTTCCCGTGCCACAAAACTTTTATCGGCAATGGAAGCAATGGTGGGCAATTTGGCCAAGCGAACTTTCAATGATGGTCGCGACTCTAAAAGTGCTTTTGTGTATTCTGCCTGTGGATTTTTGAAAATTTCTTCAGTGGTTGCGTTTTCTACAATGGCACCTTTATACATCACCACGACTCTATCGGCAATTTCTGAAACCAAGTTCAAATCGTGCGATATAAAAACCATCGCCATCTTCGTTTCTTTTTGGATTGATTTTAAAAGCGAAATAATTTCTTTTTGAACCGTTACATCTAGTGCAGTTGTAGGTTCATCGGCAATGAGCAGTTTTGGTTTGCATGCAATGGCCATTGCAATCATAACTCGCTGCATCTGTCCACCGCTTATTTGGTGTGGATAGCTATTAAAAATTTCATTGGGCCGCGGCAATTTTACTTTTTCGAATAATGAGATGGTTTCTTTTTTCGCTTCGGAAGGATTCATCTTTAAGTGAAGTCGCAGTATTTCGGAAACTTGAAAACCACATTTTAACGAAGGGTTCAGCGCGCTCATCGGTTCTTGAAAAATCATGGCTATTTCACTACCGCGGATTTTTCGGAATTCCTTTTCATCAATTTTCAGCAGATTTTTTTTTTCAAAAAGAATATTCCCCGATAACGTTGTTTGCTTTTTCGGCAACAGGCCCATAATGGAAAGTGAGGTAACCGATTTGCCCGAACCGGATTCTCCAACAATGCCCAAAATTTCATTTTCAAAAACATCAAAAGAAATGCCGCGCAAAACTTCTGTGCTTTTGCCTTTATGGCCAAAAGAAATTGAAAGGTTGGTTGCTGAAAGTAGGCTTTTGCTATTCATATATTCAAAGATATAACAAACAAGAGAATAATATTTTAACTGCAGTTCATCGAAAAGAATTTCGTTTAATCGAATTTTTTCGTTCTTTTAAGTGTTTTTAAAAACATAACAAACTATTTATTCACTAAATCTTACATTATTATGAAAAAAATTAACAAGTTCGTTTTTCTGTTTTCGTTAATAATCTTTGTGTTTTCTGCGGACGTTTCCGCCCAAAACAAAAACGATGAAAAGAGAAACGTTAAGCAACCCCCAAGTCTGAAGGTTTTTGATGCTTCGCAATCCTATTCCCTTCAAAATTCCTCCCAAATTTTTAAAGAAGTTTTAAATCCCTCCTCAGAAACTTCATTCACAACGCTAAAACAAGAACAAGACCCTTTAGGGTTTACACACCAAAAAATGCAACAATACTATAAAGGTGTTAAGGTAGAATTTGGCACAGTAGTATTGCACAGTAAAGAAGGCTCTGTAAAATCATTAAGCAGTGAATTTTACAGAATTAATGAGTTTGACGTAACTCCAACAATCAGCAAATCGCAAGCATTCAATAAAGCCATAAATCATATAGGTGCTCAAAACTATATGTGGGAATATCCAGATGCAGCAAAAGAAATGGACAATTACACAAAACCGGAAGGCGAACTTGTAATTTTGCCAGATTTTTCAAGTGCTGATAATATTAAAGAGATAAATGCCTATAAGCTGGCGTATAAGTTTGATATTTTTGCTACAAACCCAATAAGTCGCGGTTACCTATATATAGACGCAAAAAATGGACAACCTCTTTTTTATGATGCAATCATAAAACACGCAACAGATATGGGATTCGTTGGAAAAGCAAAAGCAACCGTAGAAACCGAAACGGAATTTTGTGAGCGAATCGCAGTTGAAGAATTACCTGTTGTATTGGCAAGCGGAACTGCACAAACCAGATACAGCGGCACAAGAACAATTGAAACAGCACTAAGCGGCGGAAGCTATATTTTAAGTGATGCAGGCAGAAAGGTTTATACCCGTGACGCTTTACATCAAGCAGCAGCAAGTCCTTATCCTTATGTAAACAATTATCAACAATTTACAGACAACGATAATAACTGGACGACGGCTGAGCACAGTGCAAATAAAGACAATGCAGCGCTTGATGCGCATTGGGGAGCTATGATGACTTATGATTATTGGCAACAAAAACATGGTAGAAATAGTTATGATGGTAACGGCGCCCAAATAAGAAGTTATGTACATGTTGGCACTAATTATGACAACGCTTTCTGGAACGGTTCTGTAATGTCTTACGGTGATGGCTCTTGTGTTTCCGAAGGCTGTAATGGGTTTGATGCATTGACATCTATAGATGTTGCGGCTCACGAAATTGGACATGCCGTTACAACATATACAGCAAACTTGGCTTACCAAAGAGAATCAGGGGGTCTAAACGAAGGGTTTTCTGATATTTGGGGAGCTGCTATTGAGCATTTCGCAAAAGGAAACGGAAGCGACACAAATCCATCAGCTGCCGTTTGGTTGATTGGTGATGAAATTGATCGCCGTAGCGGGTCGGCCGCATTGCGCTCTATGAGCAATCCTACTTCACAAGGTCAACCGGATACTTATGGTGGCCAATACTGGCAAAATCCAAATTGTGGAACTCCTACACAATACAATGATTACTGCGGTGTGCATACCAATTCCGGTGTTTTAAACCATTGGTTTTACCGTACAGTTGTAGGTGGATCCGGAACAAATGATATTGGAAATTCATTTAACATTTCTGGAATAGGAATGACAAAAGCTTCCAATATTGCATATAGAACTTTAAGTTTCTATTTATCTGCAAATTCTACATATGCAAATGCTAGAACTGGAGCTATTCAAGCAGCCATTGATTTATACGGCGCTGGCAGTGCCGAGGAAGAAGCTGTAACCAACGCTTGGTATGCTGTTGGGGTAGGTAGTGCTTATGATGGCGGTGGAGATCCACCTCCAGGAGATTGCCAAACTGGGGATATTTACCTGTCAATTACTTTTGACAATTACCCAGAAGAAACTGGCTGGACATTGAAAAACTCTTCAGGCACAACCATAGATTCTGCAAGTTATACTTCTGCAAACCCAGATGGATCAACAGTTACCAGAACTTTTTCAAGTTTAGCTGTTGGGGATTATACATTCACAATTACTGATGCTTATGGTGACGGTATTTGCTGTTCTTATGGAAATGGTTCTTATACTTTATCCAGTGATGCTGGAGTTATTTTCAGTGGAGGTAGTTTCGGAAGTTCTGAAACAACCGCTTTCTGTATTGAAGCAGGAACTGGAGGAGATACACAAGCTCCTTCAACCCCAACCAATTTGGTTGCTTCAAACGTAACGCAAACCACCGCAACACTTTCATGGAATGCTTCCACTGATAATGTTGGCGTAACCGGTTATGATGTTTTCCAAGGAAGTACAAATATTGGCACTGTTACGGGAACTTCGGCAAATATTACAGGTTTAGTTGCTTCTACAGCATATTCCTTTAAAGTTAGGGCTCATGATGCAGCCGGAAACAATTCTGGTTTTAGCAATACGGTGAATTTCACTACTCAGTCTAATTCTATTACTTATTGTGCTTCAAAAGGGAACAATTCAAGCTATGAATGGATTGATCTTGTGAAATTAAATAACCTCAATAAATCTTCAGGAAATGATGGTGGTTATAAAGATAATACAAGCTTGAGCGCAAATGTGGGCTACGGTTCAAACACTATACAGTATAGTGCCGGTTTTTCAAGCGGTAGCTATCGTGAATATTGGAGAGTCTGGATAGATTTTAATCACAATGGAACTTTTGATTCCAATGAATTGATGGTTAATAGAAATTCAACAAGCAGCGGAACGTTGAGTTCATCGTTCACCGTACCTACTTCAGCATTGTCAGGACCAACAAGAATGAGAGTTTCTATGAAATATAGCAGTTCACAATCAGCTTGTGAAACTTTTAGCTATGGTGAAGTTGAAGACTATACAGTTAATATAGGCACTAATCCTGTTCAAGGTATTGACGGCGGAAATAATTCTTTAAGCAATGCTGAAATGACATTGTATCCAAACCCAGCAAAACACACATTGAATATTTCGCTAATTGATGCTGCCGGCAAAGATTACGTGATCTACAATACCGTTGGCCAAGTTGTGGGCAAAGGAGCATATACTGAAAACGTTGATGTTTCTTCTTTACAAAGTGGTATTTACATCATCGAAGTAAATACTGAAAACAACAAACTAATGAAACGTTTTGTAAAAGAATAGTTATTTAATATTGAAAATTGGAGAGGCCCATTTCGTTTTGAAATGGGCCTCTTCTTTTTAAATATTTTGAAAATTTTATAAGGGATCCCCCACTTTAATATCACATCTATGCCCAGGCTGCCCGTGCGGTGGATTTACACCACCACCTGAAATTGTGGGAGGAACCGAATTGGTTTTGTTTAAACCAGGTGTAGTAGCACTTCCTGGACCATTCAATGGAGCGCCAACAGGAATAGCACAATCATGACCGGGTTGTCCGTGTGGTGGATTTACAGCTACATCACCAGTAGCGGAATTGTTTATTGTTTGGGATGAAGTAGGCGCTACATTTTGCAAAGCTTGTTTTTTCTGTTCCAGGGTTGCTTCTTGAACTGTATTAGGTGTTTCCACTTCAGTTTCTTTATCCTTACAGGAAATAAAAAGTGGAGCCGAAGCAAGTAAAACTATTAAAAATGATTTTGGATTGAATCTTGGAATTATCATAGATGTGCTATTTTATTATGATTGATAAATCTACTAAAAATAAAATAGAAATCCACATTTAGAGATTTCTTCCAGAAAAATGCTACACAGAAAGTATTTCGTCTTCGTTTAAAATTTCCTCATTCCGAAGTCGCAAGAAAATCTGGGCGACTGTAACTGTGTCTTTTTCACAATAAATAATGATTCTGTCAATATCTTTTTCTTCGTAAAAAACTTGTCTCACTTGGCTGCCATCAATATCATCCTTCGGCGAAGGAATGCCCAAGACATGAGCCATCAACTTGAGGGAGGTAAAGGTTTTATAATCGCCAAACTTCCACAGCTCCAGTGTGTCCAAATGCGGAACTTCCCAAGGTTTTTTTCCGAAGAGGTCAAGTTTGAAAGGAATGTCAATTCCATTAATAATCATCCTTCGGGCGATGTATGGAAAGTCGAATTCCTTCCCGTTATGTGCGCAAAGCACATGATGAGGTTTATTGAAATGTGTTTCCAAAAGTGTTTTAAAATCCTTCAGAATTTTCACCTCAGCACCATGAAAACTTGTTACGCGAAAATTCCGAATATCGCCTTTCAATACAAAATAGCCTACGGAGATACAGACAATTTTTCCAAACTCTGCCCAAATTCCAGCACGTTCATAAAAGTCTTCTGCTGAAACTTCATCCTTTCTTTGGTATTGGCTTTTCAGTTCCCAAAGCGTTTTTGAAGTATCGTCCAATTCGTCAAAATTTTCGTGCTGCGGAACGGTCTCAATATCCAAAAACAGGATATGTTCCAAGTTTATTCGCTTAATCATATTTTGAAATTTTCAATCGGGGAGAGAATTAAAGCTACAAAAAATTATTGGTTTTGTTCCAGCATTTTATAAACTTCATCCACATAAACATAAAAATCACTACTAAAAGGTAAATCTGTTTTATTGCCACGCTGATGGCCCAACCGAACAATAATCAAATCATCCTCTGGAACAACAATAACATACTGACCCAAAATACCACGCATTGCAAAAATTTTCTTTCCCATAAAATCACTCAACCAAAAGCCGTAACCGTATTCTGCACTTTCAGCAAATCGCGGTTTGATGGATTTTGCCACAAAAGCCGAATCCAAAATTTGTTGTCCGTTCCATTTGCCGTAATCTTTATAAAGTTTTCCGAAACGTGCAAAATCCCGTGCATTACTTCCCAAACAGCAATATGCTTTCACCAATCTGTTTTCATCATCATCAATTTGCCAAATTGCTGGTTGCTCAAAACCCATGGGCTGCCAAAAGCTATCTTGCAGATAACCACTTAAATTGATACTTGCCCTTTGAATGGATTTTTGAATCACCATCGCTAAAAGTTCGGTGTTCCCGCTTAAATATTTGTAGCGCACCCCAGGCGTATCAACCACTTTAAGTTTCAAAATAGTTTCCGCCAAATCAGAATCATAATAAGCTCTCGCCGTCATTCCAAATGGATTGGAATAGGATTCGTCCCAATCCAAGCCCGAAGCCATCGAGGAAAGATCGCCAACCGTCATTCCAGTTCCTGCATATTGTGGATAGAAATCACCAACGGGTTGTTCCAAGCTTTTTATGAAACCATCGTCGATGGCTTTTCCAAGTAAGGCTGAGGTAATACTTTTCGCCATGGAAAAGGAATTGGTTTGAGAGTTTTTCGAAAAACCATCAAAATATTTTTCATACCAAATGCTGTCGTTTTTTATAATCAAAAAAGAAACTGTCCCCAAGGTATCGTTCATTTCTGAAAGTGCTTTGGTGGCTTCAACCGTATTGTAATCTTTATGGATTGGCCAAGGCTGCGGATTGATGCTTGCAGGAATTTCTTCAACTTCAAAAAATTTAAAATCGTCAATATAGGCAGTGGTGTGCCCGTGAAGATAGACCACCCAAACGCCTTTTAAAATATAGCCGTAGCCCGTAACATAAAATCCAATTACCGAAACGATAAGTAGAATAAAAACCCATTTGAAGAATTTTTTGAGCCTTTTCATCTAAAATAAGGATTGCTGTGGTGACGGATTTTCAAATTCCAAAAGCCATTTTTTTCGATGCAATCCGCCAGCATAACCAGTGAGCGAACCATCACTACCAATAACCCGATGACAGGGAATAATGATAGAAATTGGATTCTTTCCATTGGCCGAAGCTGCCGCACGGATTACTTTAGGGTCGCCTAAAGTGTTTGCCATTTGTTGGTAGCTGGTCGTTTTTCCAAAAGGGATTTCTTGTAATTCTTCCCAAACACGCTTCTGAAAATCGGTTCCTTCTGGGGAAAGTTTTAAGTTGAATTCCTTCCGATTTCCTTCAAAATACTCTTGAAGTTGTAAAGCCGCATCTTTTAATTCTTTTGGTATTTTTTCAGAAACCACATCATTTTCTTCGTCTTTAAAAAGCACCGATGCCAATCCCTCTGCATCTCCTTTCAATTCTAAAATTCCCACGGGAGTGTTAATAAATGCGGTTTTCATTATTCGTCTTCTTGTTTGGGTTCCAAAACCTCGTTTAATTGTATTCCCATACGTTTTGCACGACGTTCCCAGTTCTTTCTGGCTTGTAGTTGCATATCTTCAATGCTGTCGCTTTCGTCCATAATTTCAAGTCCCAAAAGGGTTTCAATAATATCTTCCATTGTTACAACGCCTATGGTGTTTCCAAAATCATCAACCACCGAAGCAATGTGCACACGCTGTTTTATAAAGGTTTCAAAAAGTTCCGGAATCGGTTTTTCTGCAGAAACAACAAAAATTTCCCGCTTCAAATCGCTTAACAGTTTATCGCCACGGTCTTCCACAATTTCTTCCAAAATATCATCCCGCAGTACAAACCCAGTAATATTGTGGCTTTTCCCCTTATAAACGGGAATTCTTGAAAACCGCAAGCTTTTGTGGCTTTGATGAAAATTTTCCAAATTCATGGTTTCGTCTTCCAGCGTAACCACCGTAAAGGGCGTCATCACATCTTTTGCCTGCACGCTTTTAAAAACCAAAAGATTTTTTATTACTGTTGTTTCGCTTTCTTCAAAAACGCCTTCTTCTTCCGCAGCATCCGTGATGGCGATAAATTCCTCGCGGCTCATGGTGCTTACGTGTGCAGATTTTCCAACCATTCGTGTAATTAACATTAACAGCCATAAAATCCCAGTATATTTTAAGGGGAATATTATAAAGTTCAAAAACATCGCAGTAAATGACCCTAACTTTTTCCAGTAAGTAGCGCCAATGGTTTTTGGGATTATTTCTGAAACTACTAAAATAAGCATCGTCATTATCGCCGAAACAATTCCAACGATGTTCATTCCAAAAAGTTCTAATTTATAGGGTAGTTTTTCCGCTTCAACCCCCACAAGTATTGCTCCTACAGTATGTGCAATCGTGTTAAGGGTCAAGATTGCAATCAGTGGTTTGTCTATGTCTTTTTTAAAATTCGTCAAAGTTTTTGCGTAGGCTTTCCCTTCTTGAGCCTTCATACGCAAATAAGTGGGGGTAAAACTCAGCAAAGCGGCTTCCAAAATGGAGCATAAAAACGAAAAGAAAATGGAAAGCACCGCATAAACAATCAGTAAGGTCATAGTGATAAAATAATTTTCCTCTAAAATAAAGATTTACAAATTGGTAAAGTCGAAACACTTTGTTAATTGCATAAAAAAAACCGCCACAGTGGGCGGTTTTTTATATTACTACGAGGCTTTTAAAAGTGGCCGTAGTGTACTTTCCCAACGTTTCGCATCCTGAAGACACACAAATGCATCTTTGGAAAGCTCGTTTTCATCGTGCTCATTGTAAAAAGATATCTCGCGTCTGCCAGCTTTTTCCACAATTTCCAAACCAACCCAATCCAGGGTTTTATCGGTTTGTTTGATGCTTTTTGCGCGACAATCCTTCACATCTTCCATATTTACAATTTTAAAATCTGCGGAAGGATTTGTTTTCGAAGTATAAACCAATTTTTTTGAAACCTCATCCACGCCAATCACACAATTGCCAATAACATCAATGTTTTTTAACTGAATACCATTGGTCTGTGAAAGCTGTTTTACAGATTTCTTCACTTTGTTGTCCTTGCCAGATGAGGCTATAATTAAATAAGCCACTGGCGCCAACATTACTAACGTAATAATAATTCCCACAAGGGTTGCACTGAATTCCATAATGAATAATTTTTAAGATGAATAATTTTGAATAGATAAGCGTTTGAAAATCAATTCAAACACAGCCAAAAAATCATCAAAAAATCACCAAAAAAAGTGGAAGGGAAACAAATGCCGGAAGATGAGCTCCCGTTTGTCTTTTACAGAATAAGAAGAATTAAATAAAGAAGAAACATTGGCAAACGAAAAATCTTGATTGGAATAAAAAGTTCCAAACAATCCGAGCCCCAAATATTCATTCTGCGAAACCGTTTGTGAAGCCTCGCCAATAGAGATTTCATTAAAAACAAAAGGCTTGCCGTGATCGTTGTGTTGTAAAGCCGAAATTTTGGTGGTTTTGTTCTTAACTACCGTTTCTCCAGCAAAAGCCAAATTCCCGAAAACCAACAAAATGGCAATCGAGACCAGCAACCTACCTATATGTTTTTCAACATGTTTCACGCCGCAAATGTATGTGAAAAATGAATTCGGAAAGATAAAATTTTGCTAATTAATCAGTTTTACAACATCCTTCGCAAAATAACTCGCAATCAAGGAAGCTCCGGCGCGTTTTATGGCTGTAATTTGTTCTAGCATCACCGCATCGTGATCCAACCAACCTTTCTCGGCCGCCGCTTTTAGCATTGCATATTCACCGCTCACTTGATATACAGCCACGGGAACATTCACGGCATCTTTAATTTCGCGAACAATATCCAAATAACAAAGTCCGGGTTTTACCATCACAATATCAGCGCCCTCGTCAATATCCATCAAGGTTTCGCGAATGGCTTCCTCGCGGTTTCCGTAATCCATTTGATAGGTTTTTTTATCCTTAGGAATATCTTTTGAATCCACTGGCGCAGAATCCAAGGCATCGCGGAATGGTCCGTAAAATGCCGAGGCATATTTTGCACTGTATGCAATAATACCCGTATCGCAGAACCCTTCGTCTTCCAACAGTGTTCTGATTTCAAAAATCCGGCCGTCCATCATATCGCTAGGCGCAACAACATCTGCTCCAGCAATGGCGTGGCTTAACGACATTTCTGCCAAAACAGCATTTGTATCGTCATTTAAAATTTTTCCTTCGGAAATTATTCCGTCGTGGCCATAAACTGAAAAAGGATCCAAGGCAACATCAGTCATTACAATCATTTCCGGAACCGCGTTTTTTACGGTTTTAATGGCGCGCTGCATCAATCCGTCAGCATTCAATGCTTCTTTTCCGCTGTTATCTTTCAATTTGTCATCCACTTTTACGAAAAGTAAAACAGATTTCAAACCGAGTTTCCAAAGCTCCTTCACTTCTTTTTGAAGATTATCTAAACTCAACCTGTAATAGTTCGGCATCGAGGCAATTTCCTCCTTCACGCCCTTTCCTTCCACCACAAAAAGTGGCACGATAAAATCATTGGGGCTTATAATGGTTTCACGGACCAGGCTTCGCATACTTTCGTTGGTTCGCAATCTTCGGTTTCTTCTTAATGGGTACATAGCTATTTTTGATTTGTGATTTACGATTTTAGATTTACGATTATTTCATTCATAAATCTAAAATCGTACATCTAAAATTAATTAATCCAATCTTTCGGCTTTCTTAAAACTTCAACAAGCTTTTCTTCCTCACTTCCCTTCTCGGGATGAAAATCATAGCGCCACTGAACGTGGGGCGGCAAACTCATCAAAATGCTTTCAATTCGGCCATTTGTTTTTAGGCCGAAGAGCGTTCCTTTATCGTGAACCAAATTGAATTCCACATAACGGCCACGGCGTATTTCCTGCCAAGTTTTGTTTTCTTCGGTATAGGGAATATCTTTTCTTTTTTGAACAATGGGAAGATAGCAATCCAAAAAGCTATTGCCAACTTCTGTCACGAAATTGTACCAATCCTGCATCGCCATTTCATCAGTCTTCTTCAAATAATCGAAAAACAAACCACCAATTCCTCGTGCTTCTTCGCGATGGGCGTTCCAAAAATATTCGTCACAACGTTTTTTATAAGTTTCATAAAAATCCGGATTATGTCCATCGCAAGCAGTTTTGCATACTTGATGAAAGTGTTTGGCATCTTCTTCAAACAAATAGTAGGGCGTTAAATCTTGTCCGCCGCCAAACCAACTGTCCACGATTTTACCTTCGGAATCGTACATTTCAAAATAGCGCCAATTGGCATGAACCGTTGGCACCATCGGACTTTTTGGATGAAGCACCAAACTTAATCCGCAAGCAAAAAAGTCAGCATCTTTTACGCCGAAATATTGCTGCATACTATCTGGCAATTTCCCAAAAACCTCACTGATGTTTACGCCGCCTTTTTCGAAAACTGCTCCGTTTTCAATTACGCGGGTTCTTCCTCCGCCGCCTTCAGCGCGAGTCCATTTATCTTCTTTGAATTTAGCTGAACCATCAATTTCTTCTAATGCGGAAGTGATTTCGTTCTGTAAATTCTTTATATATGCTACAAATTTTTCTTTCATTGTAATTTTTTCTGAAGTGATTTTGCGTTTTCCAAAACCCTTAAAGTTTCAGTACTCGCAGCAGTTACCGAAAGCGGCAAAACCAATATTATTCCAACAATGGGAATTAAAAGCATCAGCATAAAAACTATTCCGTTGCCAATAGCCAAACCTCGATTTCTTCTAACAAATTGAATGCTTTCTGAATATTTATAATGCCGTTCCAAGGTGTAATCCATATTTCCGAAACCTGCGTAATAGCTCTGCACCAAAAACAAAAATACTGAAGAAATTATTCCAACAACTGGAATAAAACCAATCAAAATAATGGGGATGGTTAGCAATAGCTCCATCAATAAATTTCGAACGTTTATTCGAATGCCGCGCCAAAGTTGTTCAACATTTGAAGTGTTTCTGTGGGAATGATTTTCGCAAAAAAGGTGCTTTTCAATTTTTTCTGAAACGGGACTCATAAAAGGCGCACTCAAGGCCATTACAATATGCCGATAGAGAATAATTCCCAATGCAATAATAATTAGTGCTCCAATAAAATCGCTGATGGTTCTAAAAGTTTCTGCGCCCCATTCCCAAAACCAGATCTTTGAAATGAAGGAGCCAAGGTTATCACTCAGTCCCCAAGCGGAAAAACCAATCGTAACTGCAGTAAAAAAACTAATTGCCATTGGCACACCAAAATACTTCCAAAGCCCAAGTTGGCCAATGAGCTTGAAAGTTCCTGCGTATGCTTTTATGCCTTTTAGAATGTTTTTAATCATTGCCGTTAAATGTCTGGTCGAGCGCGGTCGAGACCTAATTTGAAGTTCTCGACTGCGCTCGAACGGACAATTATTCTATATAAACTAATTTAGTTTTAAAATTTTCAACTTCTTCAACAGTTTCAATTTTAACCGCTTCCGAAGCTTTTTGTTTCAAAAACGAAATGGTTTCCACTTCATTTTTATATTTTATTTCTTCAAAAAAAACAATGCC
Source organism: Aequorivita soesokkakensis (assembly GCF_001641085.1). Taxonomy (GTDB): domain Bacteria; phylum Bacteroidota; class Bacteroidia; order Flavobacteriales; family Flavobacteriaceae; genus Aequorivita; species Aequorivita soesokkakensis. The sequence continues at coordinate 228,567 of NZ_LXIE01000023.1, forward strand.
CATTTGGTTGTTGTGCAGATCCATCGCTTCTTCCAAAGCTTCGTTTGGCGAAAACTTTTCGTGCCAATCGGTGAATTTTTTTGCCCACAAAATTGCTTTTTCCTCGTTTCTCTTCCAAATTAGGCATTTCCGAATTATCAAAATAACCCATAACGCATGCCTAAATGCGTTCGCCGGATTGCTTAAATGGTGCTTGCTTCCAAATTCCCGTTGCGCAATATCCATACATTCTTTTGTGGCAAGAACGGTAGGAAGAACATACATCGGATTTTTTAAAAACATCCAAAACAACCCGAAAAGTTGCTTAAAATCAAGTTTCTTTAAAATCTGCCAAAGCATCTATTCTTGTTTGTATTCCTTCACCGCTTCAATAAAAGCGCTCGCATTCTCCAATGGAATGTTTGGTAAAATTCCGTGGCCCAAATTCACGATATAGCGGTCTTTTCCGAACTCATCAATCATCTTTTTCACCATTTTCTTTATTTCAGAAGGCGGACTAAAAAGTCGCGTTGGGTCAAAATTTCCTTGCAAGGTGATTTTTCCTCCAGTCAAATAACGAGCATTTTTTGGTGAACAAGTCCAATCCACACCCAAAGCCGAAGCACCACTTTTTGCCATCGTGTCCAAAGCGAACCAGCATCCTTTCCCGAAAGCAATTACAGGCGTTTCATCTTTAAGGGCATCAATAATTTGCTGCATATATTGCCAACTGAATTCTTGATAATCCGTAGGCGAAAGCATCCCGCCCCAACTGTCAAAAACCTGCACGGCGTTTACGCCAGCCTTTACTTTTTCCTTTAAATAAAGAATTGTTGTGTCTGTTATTTTCTGAAGCAATTCATGCGCAACAACAGGTTGTGTGAAACAAAATTCCTTTGCAATATCGAAATTTTTCGAGCCCTGACCTTGAACACAATAACACAAAATAGTCCAAGGACTACCCGCAAAACCAATCAACGGAATTTCGTCGTTGAGTTTTTCTTTCGTCATTTTTATAGCGTCCATTACGTAACCGAGGGTTTCGTGAATATCCGGAACTATTACGCGCTCCAAATCTTTTGCCGAACGGATTGGGTCTGGTAACCACGGGCCAATGCCAGGTTTCATCTCTACGTGAATGTTCATTGCCTGTGGAATTACCAAAATATCGCTGAATAAAATAGCAGCGTCCATTCCATATCTTCTAATGGGTTGAACGGTTATTTCACTGGCAAGTTCTGGTGTTTGGCACCGCGTGAAAAAGTCGTATTTCTGTTTTATTTCCTGAAATTCGGGCAAATATCTTCCTGCTTGGCGCATCATCCAAACGGGCGGGCGTTCTACTGTCTCGCCGCGGAGGGCTTTTAGGAATAAATCGTTCTTTATCATAAGTTTTAGTTTAAACCTAACAGGTTTTTAAAACCTGTTAGGTTTATAATTTTTATATTTTTAATGTTTTCACCGTTTTTGCAATTACGCTTTCTACGGTTGTGGCGTTTGAGACAACCACATTTTCTGTATATCTTTTTGCTTCGGAAGCAGTTGTTGTGCCAATGCAAACAAATATTGCTTTGTTATCAGTGAGATTGCTTCGTTCCTCGCAATAACTTCGCACCCCGCTTGGGCTAAAAAATAGAACCGCATCAAACTGTCTTTCAAATTTTGTTGGGTTCAGAGTTGTTTTGTAAACTTCTATTTCTTTAAAAGTGATATTATTTTCTTTCAATCTTGAAGGAATTTCATCACTTCGAATGTTTCCGCAGAAAAAGTGAAAAGAATCGTTTTTGTGGTTTTTCACTAAATAATCTGCCAATTTCGAAGCGTATTCAGTCATTTTAATCACTTTTATGCCGTTTTCTTCCAAAAGTGCTTTTGTCTTTTCGCCTACACAGAAACAATTGCCAAAGACCCTTCGACTGCGCTCAGGGTGACATTCGTTTTTAAACAAAGCATTTACGGCATTTTGGCTTGTGAAAATTGCGTTTTCAATTATTGACGGAACTTTAAAAGACACAAAATCAATATTTATGGCATTGTATTCAACCAGCGAAACGCCCGCATTTTGCAGTAATTCTTTTTGCTTTTCCGTTAATTTTTTAGTTGATAAAACCGTGGGCATGGTTTTTTAAATATTTTTTAATGTCAGCATCTTTTCCGAAAACAGCTAAAATATCGCCGCTTTGAAAAACCATATCCGGTTTTGGCAAACCAACAACTTCGCGCTTTTCAATGGCTCTTCCCAGTAAATTGGTGTGTTGTTTTTTTCTAATAATGGTAATAATGTTCAAATTGAAATTCTTCCGAAAATCTGATTGTTGAAGGGTTTGACCAACCAAAGATTGGCTTACTTCAACTTCTGAAACCAAATATTCATCATCAATTTCAAAGTTGTCTATGCTTCCTTTTAGATTGATTTTTTTGGTAAAACGCTCTGCATATTCCTGTTCGGGGTGAATTATTTGGTCCACGCCCATCGCTTCCAAAATAGTGTCTTCCAAAGCTGAAGCAGAACGCGAAATAATTTTTGCTTTGGTCAATTTTTTAACAATCGCAGTACTCATTATTCCTGCGCCATTTCGCTGCCCAATGGCAATGATGGCCAAGTCTGCATTATTTAAAGGCAGTGAGTTGTAAGCATTTTCATTGGTTGCATCAATAGCAACCGCGTGAGCGACTTTATTCTTTATTTGCTCAATTTTTTCGAGATCTTGATCTGCAACAATCACTTCGTTTCCGGTGTTTGAAAGATGGATGGCCAGCGACATTCCAAAATTTCCAAGTCCTATAACTACTATCTTCATAAGCTTCTTTTTTTAAGTTCCGCTTTCTTAGTTAATCAAAATATTTTCTTCAGGGTAAGTGTATTCTGTTCTTCCAACACTTTTCAAAAGACCAATCATTAAATTCAGCAATCCAATTCTCCCAAAAAACATTAAAAAGATGATTACATATTTGCTATATTCAGAGAGCTGTGAAGTAATTCCCAGGGAAAGGCCAACTGTGGAAAATGCCGAAAATACTTCGAAAGCAATCTGTATTAGTGAAAATTCAGGGTTAAAAATGAGCACTAACAAAATACCCGTCCCGATACTTGCCAATGAAATTGAAATAATGGCAAATGCACGGTGTACGGCCTCTGTGGCTATTCTTCGGGTGCCGATTTCAATATATTTTTTATCGCGTGCTATAGCGAAAATATTAAGCGTTGCAAGGGCAAAAGTAGTAGTTTTTATACCGCCTCCGGTTGATGCAGGCGATGCTCCGACCCACATTAAAAAAATCATAAACAAGATTCCGGGAATGGTGAAATTGGACATATCAACCGTATTAAACCCAGCCGTTCGTGATGTTACCGAAGAAAACATTGCTGTGGTAAATTTCCCAAATGCCGTTTCGTGCTGTAAAAGATTGGTCTGTTGTTCCGAAAAAAGGAAAAAAACCGCGCCTCCCACTATTAAAATAATGGTGGTGTAAAGCACAATTTTGGTATTCAGATTAATGACTCGTGAAATAAAAACACGATCATTTTTACTGAACAGATTTGAAACGAATTTTCTGAAATATTGAATTATGTTATAGGCAATATGATATCCCAAACCACCAAAAACAATAAGCGCCATGACAACCCATTGCATATAATAATTGAAACGCAAACCTGTGTCATAAAGGCCATCTGATGCTAACGAAAAACCTGCATTGCAATAAGCCGAAATAGCATGAAAAACTGCAAAAAATCCTCTGCTTTTAAAAGAATCTATATGTGCTAGCGAATGATAAATGAAAAAAGCGCCAATTGCTTCCAAAATAATTGAAAAAGCCACAATCTGCATTACGGTTCGCATAACGCTGTTTAACTTTTCGTGTCCCAAAATATCTTTCATATAAAGGCTTTCCTTGAATGAAGCGCCACTTTTAAAGAAATAAGCAAAAAATGAAGTGAATGTTAGCATCCCCAAACCTCCTATTTGAAACAAAATCATAATAATTGTTTGCCCGAAAGGAGTAAAATCTTTTGCGGTATCAACCACAATCAAGCCTGTAACGGCCGTGGCGCTTGTAGCTGTAAATAGCGCATCGGTAAAAGTGATTCCGTGTGTGGTCGCACTTGGGAGCAATAGTAAAAAAGTTCCCGCAAGGGCAATTATTGCAAAACTGCCCACAAAGAGAATTGCTGGATTAAAATAGAGGCTGTAAATTATTCTGAGTAAAAAAGTAAGACGAATGAAAAAATAGAAGAGGAGGCCGTATTCAATAACATAGCGCGCGTTGAAGAATGTTTCAACCAGCGATGTTTCATAGTTGGCGAGAATCATTATCACTTCCAGCACAATCAACAAAAGCAAAATCAACAGACTTATCCTGCTGCTTCGCGTAACCTCTTTGTCTCTTTTATAAGTATGATATTTATAAAAGTTGAAGGCTATTAAAGCCAGCAATAATGATGGAAGAACGATGAGTTTATACTGCCGAAAATCTTTGAAATTTTCAAAACCGAAGTCAAAAACCAAAAATGCCAACAAGCCCAGGTCTAAAAACCAAACCACAATATCTGTTGGGCTTGTTCTTTTCCAAGGACTCATTTCATTTCATTTTTTATGGAAAGCATCAGCTCAGATCCACCATTTTGAAGAATAAATGTAGCACATTCTTTCCCAAAGCCTTTGTATTGTGACGTTAAAACTTTCTTTTCAATGTCTATTTTGGCTTTGCCATCAAGTGAAAAAAGACATCCCTTAAAAAGAATTTCATTGTCAATAATTTCAGCAAAAGCGCCGATGGGCGCGGTACAGCCACCTTCTAAAGTGCGTAAAAATTCACGTTCAATATGTGTGCAAATTTCTGAAGTGGAATCATTTAATTTTGAAGTAGCTTCTATACAAAACTCATCATTTTCCAGAGCAACAATAACCATTGCGCCTTGGGCGGGAGCGGGAAGCATCCAATTTAAATCTATAAAATCTGCTGGCAAAAGGTTAATTCTTTGTAAACCTGCTTTCGCAAAAATAGCGCCTTGCCAATCATTATCTTTTAACTTTTGAAGTCTTGTATTTACATTTCCTCGCAAATCCACAACCTTATGGTTTGGATATCTGTGAAGCCATTGTGCCTGCCTGCGCAGACTTCCCGTGGCTATCGTACAAGGAGTTTCAAAATTAGTTTCACCTTTTGTCACTAAAATATCTTCAGAAGAAGCGCGTTCCAAAACTGCAGTCTGCACAATGCTATTGGGCAATTGTGTGGGCACATCTTTCATACTGTGTACAGCAATATCCACAGTTCCGGTTATCATTGCAACATCCAAGGTTTTTGTAAAAATACCGGTAATGCCCATTTCGTAAAGTGGTTTGTCCAGCACTAAATCGCCTTCAGATTTAACGGGAAGCAATTGGGTTGTATATCCTAAATTTTCAAGTTTGGATTTTACGGTGTTGGCTTGCCAAAGGGCAAGTTCACTGTCGCGGGTGCCAATTCGGATTGTTTTTTTCAAGATTAGGCAGTTTCAAGTTGAAAAACCCTTCGTATGAGTTCTATACTTTCGGCGGAGCCTTCTTCGCCTTTTAGGTGGTTTGCGAAATGTGTAGTTATTTTTTGAATAAGTCGGTCACTGATTATTTCAGCTTGCTCTTCGTTAAAACCTTCAATTTTTTTACGCTGGTTATCAATTTCGGCAGCTTTAATTTCGATCAGTTTACTTTTTAAAGCTTTAATAGTTGGGGCAAATTTTCTATTATCTGCCCATTGATTGAATTCCTTTTCTATTTCAGCAATAATTTTTTTCGCCAAAGGAAGTTGTGCCGCACGTTGTTCCAAAGTATTGTCCGTTACAGCAGAAAGATGATCCATATGTACCAAAGTCACTAAATCATTTTGCAAAACATCTTCAGAAACATTTTTTGGAATAGAAAGATCTAAAATAAGCAAAGGTCTTTTTAAATATAAAAGGTCTTTTGAAATGGTTGGTTTTTGCGCGCCGGTGGCTACGATAAGTACATCTGCTTGGGCAATTTCACTTTGAATATCGGCGTAATCCTTAACGATCAAGTTGAATTTTCCAGCAACTTTTTCAGCTTTTTCCTTGGTGCGGTTTATAAGGGTAATATGGTCGTTTTTGGTGTGTTTTATTAAGTTTTCGCAGGTGTTTCTACCTATTTTCCCTGTTCCGAAAAGTAAAATGTTCTTTTCTGAAATATAGGGAACGCGCGCCATAATATATTGAACCGCAGCAAAACTAACGGAAGTTGCGCCGGAAGAAATTCCTGTTTCATTTTTGATGCGTTTACTAGCTTGAATAACCGCATTGGCAAGCCGCTCCATAAAAGGATTGATAATATCGTGTTTTTTTGACTCGCGGAAAGCGTTTCGCAATTGGCTAATAATTTCAAAATCACCTAAAATTTGGCTGTCAAGACCAGTTCCCACAGTGAAAAGATGTGAAACGGCATCGTGGTTTTTATAAATATAGGCTACTTTTTCAAATTCTTCAACTGTGCCATTTGTATGTGCGCAAAGTAATTTTATAAGTTGGTAAGGATGCTGCGCAAAACCGTAAAGTTCAGTTCTGTTGCAAGTGGAAATAACCGTGAGGGAAGGAATTCCATCAGCTTTGGCCTGTAAAAGGATTTTTTCCTTCGCACTATCGTTTATGCTAAAGTGTCCACGGATTTCGGCATCTGCTTTTTTGTAGTTGAGGCCGATGGCGTAAAAATTGCCTTCAAGCGACTGCCCAGAATATGTTTTCAAGTTTTCCATATAAAACAGGAGCAAATGTAAGAGCATTGTTTTTTAAAAAACAACGCTAGCGGTATCTTTTATGTCGATGGCTGTTAAAATTCGTCTAAATATGATATTTGTCATATTTTAATGCCCTAAATTCGCGGTTTCAAGTATAATTCACCATAAAATTATTTAGAACTATTCTAAATAAAATTATTTCAAAAGCTTTATGGATTTTCAAAAAAATGTCGCTCAAAGTTTTTATGAAGAAACCTTAATTGAACCTGGTTTTTTTATATTGAAATTCAACAACGAAACCGATGAAAATCAAACTTTTAAAAGAGAAGTTAGCTCTAATTTCATTCAGTTTCATTTCTGCATAAAAGGGTCGGCTTCTTTTATTTTTAATGAAGGAAATTACACGTTGCCTTTACAGGAAGAAAATTCGTTGCTGCTCTACAATCCACAACGCGATTTGCCAATAAATTTAGTGCTTAACAAACATTCGTGGATGCTTTCGGTTTTGCTTCCCATCAATAAATTCCACGGTCTTTTTTCCACCGAAGCAAATTATATCACTTTTTTAAGTGAGGAAAACAAAGATCGAAAATATTATAAAGACGCCCATATTTCGCCTTCCATGGCCATTGTGCTAAACCAATTGATGAATTATAACCTGCATCCAACCATAAAACCCTTGTATTTTAAGGGAAAGGCCTATGAATTGATAAGCCTTTATTTTAACCGTCCGGCTGATGCAGATATTGAGCAATGCCCTTTTTTGGCAGATGAAGATAAAGTTTCAAAAATAAAAAAGGCGAAACAGATTATGGTTTCAAGAATGGCGGAACCCCCGACTTTACAGGAATTGGCTGATGAAATTAATTTGCCAATCAACCGATTGAAGGAAGGTTTTAAACAAATTTATGGAGATTCGGTGTTCAGTTTTTTGTTTGACTATAAAATGGAAGTCGCGCGCCAACTACTTGCAACGGGTTCCCACAATGTGAATGAAGTAGGTTTAAAGGTAGGCTACAGTACCGCGAGTCATTTTATTGCAGCGTTTAAGAAGAAATTCGGCACTACTCCTAAGAAGTTTTTGATGGGGTTAAACTCATAAATAATAAAAATAGTTTCATTGTTTTTAAGTACCGCCTCAAGTAATTTTTGAATTTTAAAAGAGTAATTTTGCCTTAAATTTTTAACAGTTATGAAAGGAGTTCTCCTTGTAAACCTCGGCTCACCGGACAGCACCAACCCAAAAGACGTAAAAAAATACCTCGATGAATTTTTGATGGATCCTCGCGTTATCGACGTTCCTTTTTGGTTCCGTTCGTTTTTGGTTCGGGGGATTATTCTGAATACGCGCCCAAAAAAATCTGCCGAAGCCTATCAAAAAATTTGGTGGGATGAGGGTTCACCGCTGATTGTGATTTCAGAAAGACTTCAGAAAAAAATTCAAGAAAAAACAACTGTTCCCGTTGCTTTGGCAATGCGCTACGGAAGCATGACTTTAAAAAAAGGCCTACAGGAATTGGTAGATAAAGGCGTGGATGAAATTTTGACTATTCCGCTCTATCCGCAGTTTGCAATGGCGACTACGGAGACTATAGATGTGAAAGTGGAAGAGCTTAAAAACGAATTCTTTCCGCAGTTACAAATCACTTCGCTTCCTGCATTTTATAACAAACCGGAATATATTGAAGTGCTTTCGAAAAGTATTTCTGAAAAGATTAAAAACCTTGATTATGAACATCTTTTGTTCAGTTATCACGGCGTTCCGGAAAGACATATTTATAAGCGGGATATCACAAAGAGCCATTGCAAAATAGATGGGAGTTGTTGTGTAACACCTTCTCCCGCCCACGAGTTTTGCTATCGCCACCAATGTTTGAAAGTAACTGATTTAGTTGCAAAAAAGTTGAATTTACAACCTGGAACTTATTCAACATCGTTTCAGTCGCGATTGGGTTTTGATCCTTGGTTAAAACCGCCAACAGACAGAACTATAGAGCGTTTAGGACTTGAAGGAACTAAAAAAATGGCAATCGTTACTCCTGCTTTCGTTAGTGATTGTTTGGAAACTTTAGAAGAAATTGCAATGGAAGGCCAAGAGATTTTCCACGAAGCTGGCGGAAAGGATTTTACCGTAATTCCTTGTTTGAATGATCGTGACGATTGGGCTGAGGTTTTAACAGGCTGGATTGATAAATGGCGAATTGTGGATGTAAAAACTGCAATCGCTTGATTATTTTTTATTTTCTATTACTATTTTTTATTAACTAAAAATTAATCGGAAATAGAAATGCGTCGCTTTTTAAAAATAAATAATAACAATAGAGAATATTTTTAATGAACAATAAATCCGCCGCACTTGGCACAGATTCCATTGGAAGTTTACTGATTAAACAAGCCGTACCAGCTTCCATCGGGATTTTGGTTATGTCACTGAACATTTTGGTGGACACCATTTTTGTGGGCAACTGGATTGGTTCCATCGCTATTGCAGCCATAAATGTAGTTTTACCGGTTTCGTTTTTTATTGCAGCTCTCGGAATGGCGATCGGCATTGGTGGATCTTCCATAATTTCGCGCGCTTTGGGAGCCGATAACAAAGAACGCGCCCTAAAGACCTTCGGAAATCAAATCACCGTTACTTTACTGCTAACAACCGCTATGGTTGTTTTTGGTCTGGTTTTTATAAATGAAATTATTCCAGCCTTCGGTGGAAAGGGTGACATTTTTGAACCCGCGAAAATCTATTACAGAATTGTGCTTTACGGAGTGCCGCTTTTGGCGCTTTGTATGATGGGAAACAACGTGATCCGCGCTGAGGGGAAGCCAAAATTTGCAATGATTGCTATGATTATTCCTTCTGTTGGGAATCTAATTTTGGACTATATTCTTATCAACCTTTTGGATATGGGAATGGCCGGAGCAGCTTGGGCAACAACCATTTCTTATGGACTGTGTTTTCTGTATGTACTTTGGTTCTTTTTAAGCGATAAATCGGAACTTAAAATAAGTCTTCCGCATTTTGGGCTTGATTTACCAATCCTAAAAGAAATGTCGGCACTTGGTTTTGTTACTTTGGCAAGGCAAGCTGTTGTTAGCGTTACCTATCTTTTGATGAACAATATTCTCTTCAATATTGGGGGTGAAGCTTCGGTTGCTGCATATGGAATTATCGGGCGGATGTTGATGTTTGCACTTTTCCCAGTTTTGGGTGTTACACAAGGATTTTTGCCCATAGCCGGATTCAATTATGGGGCACATAAATTTCCGCGGGTTCGGGAAAGTATCAACAAAGCCATTTTATATGCTGGCGGTTTGGGACTTGTAATTTTTGCAGTAATAATGATTTTTCCTGAGGAAATTGTTTCGGTCTTTACAAAAGATGCAGATATCCTTTCAGAAACGCCGCACTATATGCGCTGGGTTTTTGCTGCAACACCAATTATTGCTATCCAGTTAATTGGTTCGGCCTATTTTCAGGCTATCGGAAAGGCAGTTCCCGCTTTATTGCTAACATTAACGCGACAAGGATTTTTCTTTATTCCGCTTATTTTTATTCTTCCACATTACTTTGGCGAACTTGGAGTATGGATTTCCTTTCCGGCGGCAGATGTGCTTTCAACCATTGTAACGGGTTATTTTTTGAATCGGGAAATTCGGAAAACGTTAAAAGAGTAAATATAAAATCATAATTTTATAAAGATTTTCAGAATCACTTAATGGAACAATATTACCCCTACATAAAATCACTTCACTTAATATTTATAATCACTTGGTTTGCGGGGCTTTTTTATATTGTTCGTCTTTTTGTATATCAAATTGAAGCTTCTCAAAAACCATCTCCCGATAAAGAAATTTTGGGTGCCCAGCTTAAAATAATGGCTTCACGACTTTGGAAAATCATTACTTGGCCAAGTATGATTTTGGCTGTTTTTTTCGGAGTTTGGCTCATCTACATGCGCATGTTTTTTTTAGCCGACGCTTGGATGCAAGTAAAATTAGGCTTTGTAGTGCTTTTGATAATCTACCAGTTTAAATGCCATCAAATTTTTAAACAGCTCCAAAATGGCGTAGTTAAACATTCCTCAAACTATATGCGGCTTTTCAACGAAGTGCCCACCATTATTCTATTTGCCGTAGTTTTTTTGGTCATTCTAAAAGATGGAACTAATTGGATTTATGGCACCGTGGGCATTATTATCTTTGCTATTTTATTGATGATGGGCTATAAAATTTACAAGAGAATTCGGGAAAAATAACTTCGTTTTTTGGAATTTGGGATTTGTTATTTGGAATTTTCCGTTTAGGTTCGATTATTGCTATCTTTCATTCGTCAAAAAAAAATGTAAATGTACTTTTACAAAAAATCGCTTCGCACCCGAATCTTTCTTTCTATGTTCCTTTTGGTTTTGGGAGCTTCGGTTCTAATTGCTATTGTTACCGTATTTCAGTATAAAGAGGAAGCGCAGGATTATCACCGCGATAGGCTTTTGCGAAAGGAAGCTGCCATCCGCGAAAACATAAACTACATTTTAAAGACAACTACCTATCCTGTTGAAACGGAACAGATCCCGTTGATTTTTAAAGATAAAATTTATGAAATTAAGGACATTCACGGGCTTGAGATTTTTCTTTATGACCTTGATGGAAATCTTTTAAAATCATCAAAACCTTCTTTTTTTAAGGATACCGTTTCGCCAAAAATGCCCGAATTTGCGTTGGAAGCGCTTCAAAATTCACCCACAAAAAGCTACATAAAGGAATTTGAGGAGGGCGGTCAAAAATACCAATCATCCTATACCTACATTACGGATAATTATTTCAAACCTTTGGCAATCCTTAATTTACCCTACATTGAAGATGATGGGTTTATAACAAATGAACTCACGGAATATCTGTATCGGCTGGGAGTGGCTTACTTCTTTATGCTTTTTGCGGCGATTATACTTTCCTATTTTCTTTCAAAATTCATTACCCGATCCTTAAAAGAGATTAGTGAAAAGCTTTCCGAAACACGTTTTGATGCCCGCAACAAAAAAATTATTATCAGCGATACACCGCAGGAAATTTCCTTGCTCGTAAACTCATATAACGGGATGATTGATGAGCTTGAAAATAGTGCTGTACAGCTTGCGGCAAACGAGCGCGAAACTGCCTGGCGTGAAATGGCAAAACAGGTTGCGCACGAAATTAAAAATCCGCTGACGCCCATGCGGCTTACCGTGCAAAGCTTTCAACGAAAGTTTGACTGCAACGATCCGGATGTTGATAAAAAAATGGCGGAATACACCAATACCTTGCTTCAGCAAATAGACACCTTGAGTTCTATTTCCTCAGCATTTTCAACCTACGCAAAGATGCCAGCACAACAGGATGAAACCCTAAATGTGGTAAAAATTACAAAACTGGCATTGGATATTTTTAATGAGGATTATATCTATTTCTTTTCCGAAAAAGAGGTGGTTCGAGCCCGTTTTGATAGAACACAATTAATACGGGTGGTTACCAATTTGGTAAAAAACAGCATACAATCCGTTGAGCAGAAAAATCCTGAAAACCCAAGAATTGACGTAATAGTTGAGAATACGGAAGATTGGGTAAACATTTTGGTTACAGATAATGGCGTTGGCGTTCCGGAAGAAAACAGAAGTTGCATTTTTGAGCCGCAATTCACAACAAAAACCAGCGGAATGGGGTTGGGTCTTGGAATGGTAAAAAATATTGTGGAAACCTATGGCGGCACAATTGCTCTGGATTCTTCCGAAGATAAAACCACCTTTAAGGTTTCTTTCCCTTCAATTGGCTGATTTTTTTGATTTCTTACAAAGTATGGGTTCAAATCTTTTCTAAAAGCCGATGTTTTTTAAGCTTTCCAATGAATTTAAAATTACTTCAAAAAGTGATTTAATGTTTTCATTTTTTGTAAACTTTTTGCCCTTGCGAAGCTACTGAAAATTTTATAAGTAATTGTTAATCAATATTTTTTAAATTTCACTTCCAAAAAATTTGTAAACAATTGGTTTTTCCATGTTGAAAACTTTGTTAAAAAACGAATAAAGGTTTCACCCAAATTTCCTTTTAATTTTTACATATTTGTTAGTCCCGAGTAACGGCAATTTTTTAATCTAAAAACAAAGGACAAATGAGTGCAATTGAACCAATTTTACAGGAAAACAAAAACAGATTCGTAATATTCCCGATCCAACATCACGATATTTGGGATTGGTATAAAAAGAGCGAAGCTAGTTTTTGGACAGCCGAAGAAATTGATCTGCACCAAGATTTAACCGATTGGACTTCCAAATTAAACGACGACGAGCGTTATTTCATAAAACATATTTTAGCATTTTTCGCTGCTTCCGATGGAATTGTGAATGAAAATCTTGCCGAAAATTTCGTGAACGAAGTTCAGTACAGCGAAGCAAAATTCTTCTACGGGTTTCAGATTATGATGGAAAATATTCACAGTGAAACCTATTCGCTTTTGATTGATACCTATGTAAAAGACGAAAAGGAAAAAGATCAACTTTTCAATGCCATTGAAACTTTTCCGGCTATTAAAAAGAAAGCTGATTGGGCGTTGAAATGGATTGAAAGCGATTCATTTGCAGAGCGTTTGATAGCTTTTGCCGCAGTGGAAGGAATCTTCTTTTCAGGTGCATTTTGCTCTATTTTTTGGTTGAAAAAACGTGGCTTGATGCCTGGACTTACCTTTTCAAACGAATTAATTTCCCGTGACGAAGGCGTTCACTGCGATTTTGCGGTACATCTTCACAACCATCATTTGGTGAACAAAGTTTCTAAAGAACGCATCCGCGAGATAATTGTTGATGCTCTAAATATTGAGCGCGAATTTATTACCGAATCGCTTCCCGCAAGTTTGATTGGGATGAATTCAAAATTGATGACGCAATATCTTGAATTTGTGACGGACAGACTTTTGGTGGAATTGGAATGCGAAAAAGAATACAATGTTACCAACCCGTTCGATTTTATGGATATGATTTCGCTTCAAGGAAAAACCAACTTCTTTGAAAAGAGAGTTGGCGAATACCAAAAAGCAGGTGTTACCAACAAGGACAAAGAATCCAATAAAATCAGTTTCGACGCAGATTTTTAAAGCCCCCTAACCCCCGAAGGGGGAATTCATAGTTTACCCAAAAGGGCAAAGAATTGATATTTGCCACTTTATCAAATAAAATTTTTTAGTAACCCACTCTCCCAGTTCCCCTTCGGGGGTTAGGGGGCTAATACAAAACCTTATGAATGTAGTAAAAAGAGACGGCCGTAAAGAGCCTATGATGTTTGATAAAATCACGGCTCGTGTGCGCAAATTGTGTTACGGTTTAAACGAATTGGTTGATCCCGTGAAAGTCGCGATGCGCGTTATTGAAGGGCTTTATGATGGAGTAACCACAAGTGAACTCGATAATTTGGCTGCGGAAATTGCTGCAACAATGACCACTTCGCATCCGGATTATGCGCGTTTGGCGGCTCGAATTTCTGTTTCCAATCTTCATAAAAACACTAAAAAATCATTTTCTGAAGTGATGACGGATCTTTATGAATATGTAAATCCGCGTACGGGAAAAAAAGCGCCTTTACTGAGCGATGAGGTTTTTGAAGTGATAAAAAACAATGCCGAGGAATTGGATTCAACCATCATTTACAACCGTGATTTTGGGTATGATTATTTCGGCTTTAAAACTTTGGAACGTTCCTATTTGCTGAAGTTAAACGGAAAGATTGCGGAGCGCCCACAACATATGTTGATGCGTGTTTCCGTTGGAATCCATTTGGATGATTTGGCTGCGGTGAAAGAAACGTATGAGTTGATGTCGAAGAAATTCTTCACACACGCAACGCCAACGCTTTTCAACAGTGGAACACCAAAACCGCAAATGTCTTCCTGCTTTTTGCTTGCAATGAAAGATGATAGCATCGATGGAATTTATGACACATTGAAGCAAACTGCAAAAATCTCGCAGTCAGCTGGCGGAATTGGATTGTCAATTCACAACGTTCGCGCAACCGGTTCTTACATTGGTGGAACCAATGGAACTTCAAACGGAATTGTGCCGATGCTTCGTGTTTTCAATGATACCGCACGTTACGTTGATCAAGGCGGTGGAAAGCGAAAAGGTTCTTTCGCAATTTATGTGGAGCCTTGGCACGCTGATATTTTCGACTTTTTGGATTTGAAAAAAAATCACGGAAAGGAAGAAATGCGCGCCCGCGATCTTTTTTACGCCATGTGGATTCCAGATTTATTTATGGAACGCGTGCAAACCGATGCGGAATGGACATTGATGTGCCCGAACGAATGCCCCGGACTTTTTGAATGCCATAGTGAAGAATTTGAAGCACTTTACCACAAATACGAAGCTGAAGGAAAAGGTAGAAAAACTGTAAAAGCACGCGAACTTTGGGAGAAAATCCTTGAATCGCAGATTGAAACCGGGACGCCTTATATGCTTTACAAAGACGCAGCAAACCGAAAGAGCAATCAGAAAAATTTGGGAACCATAAAATCTTCAAACTTGTGTACTGAGATTATGGAATTCACTTCTGCAGATGAAGTTGCGGTTTGTAATCTGGCTTCCATCGCCTTGCCAATGTTTGTGAAAAATGGAGAATTTGACCATAAGGAACTTTTCAAAGTAACAAAACGTGTAACCAAAAACTTAAACCGCGTAATCGACAGAAATTACTATCCGGTAATTGAAGCACAAAACTCAAATTTCCGCCACCGTCCGGTTGGTTTGGGAATTCAAGGTTTGGCGGATGCTTTTATTATGCTTCGTTTGCCGTTTACAAGTGATGAAGCGAAAAAACTGAACCAAGAAATTTTTGAAACTCTTTATTTTGCTGCGGTTACGGCTTCCATGGAAGAGGCAAAAGAAGACGGAACTTACGAAACTTACAAAGGTTCACCTATTTCCGAAGGACTTTTCCAACATAATTTATGGGGAATAAAAGACGAGGAATTGAGCGGTCGTTGGGATTGGGGAAAACTGCGTAAAGAGGTGAAGAAGCATGGCGTAAGAAATTCCCTTTTGGTAGCTCCAATGCCAACTGCGTCAACTTCGCAGATTCTTGGAAACAATGAGGCTTTTGAACCATATACCTCAAATATTTACACGCGCCGCGTTCTTTCAGGAGAATTCATTGTCGTAAACCAGCATTTGTTGGAAGATTTGGTGGAACTCGGCCTTTGGAACGAGGATTTAAAAGAAGAAATCATGCGAGCCAACGGCTCCATTCAAGATGTGGAAATAATTCCGCAGGATTTGAAGGAACTTTACAAAACCGTTTGGGAACTTTCTATGAAAGATATTATAGATATGAGCCGCCAACGTGGTTATTTCATTGACCAAAGCCAATCGTTGAACCTATTTATGGAAAACGCTAATATGGCGAAACTTACTTCGATGCATTTCTATGCTTGGAAGAGCGGTCTAAAAACAGGAATGTATTATTTAAGAACAAAGAGTGCCGTGGATGCGATTAAATTCACTCTTAAAAAAGAAGAGAAAAAGGAAACAGTTGGTGCTGAAGTTGAGGCCAATATAGTAGAAGATGTATCAACAAAGCCAATGACACCGCAGGAATTGCGGGAAATGTTGGCGCAATCCAAAAATGCACCGGACGATGACTGTCTGATGTGCGGTTCTTAATGACAAAAGCATAAATTTTTGAAAAGGAAGGCAATTGTCTTCCTTTTTTTATGGATTATTTTATATTAGCTTTTTTTAAACTGAAATATGGAAGACCTACTTATTGCCCCGAAAACCTGTTCCCAATGTAATTCTGAAATACAGTTGGAACAAAAATATTGTAATGATTGTGGATACCCTGAAGGAGGAACAGAGCAGGAACAATCAGGTTTTCATGCAAGACAAGTGATGAAAAAGAGAGGTCAGGCTGAAGCTTCATCCCAAATTAAAAAAGGCAGAAACAGTCTTTTTGTAGTTGCTGCAATAGCTTTTTTGTCTGGGATATATTATTTTTTTAAACTTGATGACTCATCAATTTTAATAGTAAATTCAATTCTTGCAATATGTTATTTACTATTGGGTTTTTGGTCACAAAAGCGTCCTTTGGTGGCTTTGATTTTAGGATTGCTGGTTTATTTAACCACCTTAGTTCTGAATGGATTGATTGAGCCCGAAACAATTTATAAGGGCATTTTAATCAAAGTTTTTATAATTGTTTATTTATCGAAAGGAATTAATTCCGCATTACAACTTCGCAATGCTTAAATAGATGTTGCTGAATTGTAAATATTGTGCTGCCCCCATTACTCAAACCGCGAAATATTGTGGGGGTTGTGGTAAAGCTATCCAGCAAAACAACCACGGAATTGAAAGCAAGAGCGTACAACTTGTAATTGCCTTTTATGTCACTTTTCTTCTATATTCAATAATTGCTTTTTTTATTTATAAAGAAGAAGAGATTTCCCTCACAACTGAAATTATAATTGAATCTATATTTATTGTCCTCACATTAGTTTTCAGTTTCTTCGACCTTAAAAAAATACTTGGACTTTACAATGTGAAATACATTTCATGGCAAAGTATGGTTTTCGGGATTGTTTTTCCAATTTTTACGGCAGTGGTAGTTTATGTAGGTGTGGAAGGCATTAATGATCTATTATTTGAAGAATCTGACAATATATTTTACGAATATGCGGGCTATGAAAATTCAATTTTTTGGGCATTGCTATTCACAGTGATATTTCCACCAATTTTTGAAGAATTGGCTTTTCGGGGATTTTTATTCAATCAGTTAAGAAACTTCGCCAATCCTTGGGTGACCATTATAGCTACGGCTTTTATTTTTTCGCTTGTTCACTTTTCCTTTCTATCCATTTTGTGGATATTTCCTTTCGGACTGGTTTTGGGCTACTTAAGATATCGTTATAAAACGCTTTGGCTGGGTATGATGGTACATTTTATACACAACCTATTGGTTTTAATGATTGATTATTATTATTTCCAGAATGATCCATTTAGGGATTTATTTTTATAGCGAAAATGCCGCAACGTTTATTTAGACGCGACGGCATTTTAGTTTTTAAATTGAATTTATGTTACTCCTGATCTTTCGGCGTGGACATTTTGGTATATTCCAAAACGAGGGCGCTCAACCAATCCCAATTGATTGATTTGTATGGATATTTTGCCATAAATTCAGCGTTATCTCCAAATAGGAATTCATAATTCTCCTCAAAATCACTTTTGGGCAACCAGATTATTTTGTCACCTTTTTGCACATAATATGATTTTACAACACCACCGCCAATAGCTGGCGCTCCACCGAAAGAATACCCTTTTGATTCCTTAGCAAATGGATCGTGATATACCGAGATTATATTGCTAAAATCTGGATTGATAAGCTGCATCAAAAATTCTTGTTCGTCTTTTTTGTTTTTCAGGGAAACTTTTTGATTTATGAAATAAATCTGATCGTTGCTCGTCAATTTTTTTGCGCTATTTCTCCTTCCCATGCCATAGTTGCCAATTTTTTGCGACATTTTTCCAAACTTTTCCATACCGCTTGCATACAGATAAGCTTCTGCAATCTGTGATGCGTCATAGGTTTCTTTATTGTCGGTAACGCTATCTTTAAAAACAATTTGAGCAATCTGCCCTTTTTTGGTTACTACGCCTTTACAATAGCCTTTGTGCTCTGAACCATCTTTCATAATAACGGTTGACACTTTTTTAGTGGCTGGTTGGTTAAAACCTTCGTTAAAATAATATGCTTTTAGCATATCGCGCTCTTCGTCTGTATATTTTACCTTGTCTTGGGCAAAAGCAAAACTACAAGCCATTATAAATAGAATGGATAAAAATTTTAGTTTCATAATTTTTGGTTTTAGTAATTTCTATAGCAATATTCCAACATTAATTTTGAAAGATGAATTTCTTCAGCAGGAAATTATCTCCTAAACCCTCAAAATAAGGCAAATGCCCTATACAATTTTGGGGAATATAAAAAAGATAAATCAATTAAGCTTTCTTAAAACTTGAGTAATATTCCTCCATCAAATTCATCAAAGCGGTTACCAAATCTTTGGTCTCAAGCAATAGGCTGAAATACAAAGTGGTGTTTTTTGGGCTTGATTCCTCTGTGCGGGTTCGGGCTATTTGTTTTTCAATTTTGTTTGAAAGGCTGGCGAAGATTTCTTCCTTTTTATTGAGCACGTTTTTAATTCGTTGAAATTCCTTTTTATGGAATATATCTTCAATTTCATTTAAAAGTTCTTCCAAATGTTGATCTATTTCCTGTAAATCCTTTATTTGGTTAAATCGAAGTGCTTTATGATTGTTGTTCACGTGTTTGTAGCTCGCTTTTGAAATAAATTCCAATGACTGCACCACATCGGTCAAATAGCCAAGAATAGTTATATAGAAGTTACTTCCGCGGACGCTGGTCTCGTCCAGATTCTTTATGAAATAGAAAATATTGTCGCGTAATTCCTCTACTTCGTCGTTCAATTTATTTACACCTTTTTTGCTCTTTTTCAGTTTTTTGGTATCCTGCTTGGCCAAGCCACGAAGCATGTCGCTGTAAATTTTGTTGGAACGAGAAACAACATTGCTAATGTTTTCAGCACTTTCCTGAATAATACCCTGAACGGTTTTGCTTTCGGTTTTCTTTAGGCCGGTTTTGTTCAATTTAATCTTCACTTTATTTTTATGTGAAAGATAGTTTCGCACCAACAGTAAAATAGCGAGCAGCAACAATACGGCAATCATTGCTCCTCTTCCTATATAAATCAAGTAGGTTAGAGTTCCCGCAGCGGCAAAGGCAACAAAGGCAGTAAAGAACCAACCGCCAATTACATTTAGCACTCCCGCAACTCTGTAAACAGCACTCTCACGGCCCCAAGCTCTATCTGCTAATGATGTACCCATGGCAACCATAAAGGTAACGTAGGTTGTGGAAAGTGGAAGTTTCATAGATGTAGCGGTAGCAATCAATATACCAGCGACCATCAGGTTTATGGAAGCGCGTATCATATCAAAAGCGGGAAGTTCATAGGTTTTATGCTTTGGTAGGTTTACAACCGGTTTTTCAAAACGCTTGTCTATTTTTTGTTGTAGTGATTGTGGAATTATAAACTCAAAATAGGTTGCAATTTGCGTACTTGATTTTACCAAAAATCTAGAAAGCATATTGGGGTTGAATTTTTCGTGGCCTTCGCCTTGACGGGCAAGATCAATTTCGGTATCGGAAACTGTCCTTGCTTTTTTGGAAAACCACAGCGTAAGCACCATCACACCACCTGCAATAAAAAGTAACATGGGTTCTGCGGGCACTTGCTCTGCCAGACTGTGCATACTGTATTCTGAGGCGGGAATTCCTGAGGCCGACCAATCCATAAAACTGTGATATGCAGCCATTGGAACTCCAATAAAGTTTACCAAATCATTACCTGCAAAAGCCAAAGCAAGACTAAACGTACCCACAGCAATTACGATAATAAGAATACTTTTTTTGAAAATCATCATAAAAAGTTGCGAGAATACGGTCCAGATAATAAAGCTTACTCCAATTATCGTCCAAGTATCCCCTTCGACAATATCTTTAAAATCTCCGTAAAAAGGGGTCCCTTTTAGGCCCTTCATAAAAATAAAATAGCTTATGCAAGTTAATGCCACACCGCCAAAAATGGCGCCAAAATACTTCATCTTCTTTTCGACATGGAATGTGAAAATAAGCCGAGAAATATATTGAACGATCATTCCGACAGAAAAGGCAACCCCTACGGAAATTACAATCCCAGAGATTATTTCTAAAGCTTTGTCGGTATTAATATATTTTGAGAGTGCTGAAAATGATTCGGTATCTGAATGGCCAATCTTTATCAAAGCCATAATAACTGCTGCGCCCAAAAGTTCAAAAACGATAGAAACCGTTGTAGAGGTTGGCAAGCCGATAGTGTTGAAAAAATCCAGCAGCAAAATATCGGTAATCATTACTGCCATGAAAATGATCATGATTTCGTCGAAATAGAATTCGCCCGGAACGAAGATTCCCTTTCGTGCTACTTCCATCATTCCACTGGAAAAAACTGCTCCAATAAAAATACCCAAACTCGCTATTATCAATATGGTTCTGAAAGAAATTGCCTTTGAACCAATGGCAGAGTTTAAAAAGTTTACTGCATCATTACTAACCCCAACCACCAAATCTGCAATGGCAAGCGCGGCAAGCGCTACAATCATTAATAAATAAATATTATCCATTTCTGTTTATTTAAACTGGTGCAAATTTCCCACATAAAATAGGATTGTTTGTTACCAAATTGTTAACTGTATTATTTAAAAATCTATCTGTAAACGGCCTTGCAAAACGCTTGCATTTCCTTTGTTTTCAATATTTGCCCAAACATGGTTTATCATTATTCGGGTTACTGGGTTTAGGTGCCAATTTAGGCCCAAGGTAATATCAGATTGCCTTCCGCCCAAAACATCATTATTCTCCAAATCTGAATTGGAATAGCGTAGCGCCACTTCCCAAGCTCCGGCGCCTTTGTCTTTTCCCCCAAAATTCTTTTTGGGCTTTACCCTGTCAAAACCTTCGTAAGAACCTTTATAATTTTTACTTTCCCCAGTAATATAATAGCTTACCTGACCGTAATAACTATCAAAGTTATATTTTTTAAAAGTTGCTTCGGCATTATTGTTAACCGTAGCTGTTAAATATTCCCCTTGTAGTGATAAAGGGCCACTTACAAAAGCTGCTTCAAAGTTTGCAAGGTTAATATTATTTACGTTTTCAATGGTTTCGGTATTTATATATTTTAGTTCCAAATGGGATTCTGGCCTTGAAGCAATACTGTAGGTCTTACTTTCAGGTTTACGATAGCTGTATCCCAAACCAAGATGAAGTAACTGTCTTTTTTCAGAATTTTGTATTGCCAACCCTGTAATTCTTCCTGTGAGAACGTAACCGTCGTCGGCAAGAATATCATTTCCGTTGTTGCTAGCCATTCTGAATGCGCCGGCTTGCGCGGAAAGACGTTCTCCGAAAAAATCATTAAAAACCAAAATACCATTATTGCGCTCTTGCGAAAAATCTATGAAAAACGAGCGCTCCATAAAAGTAATGTATTTACTACTTGTTAAAGCATCCAAACGAAAAGGCTCTTTTACATGGCCTACGCGTATATTGCCAACACCAGGAACATCTGTAAGGCCTATATACATATCTTTAAAAGCTACTTCGCCGCTAGCAAAATCAAATTGTAATTTAAACTCCACATTGCTGTAAACGGTTCCAGACATAAATAAACGTGCCCGCCTAAATTCTGTTCCGCTTTTTGAAAGAAGTGGGCCAAAATTTGAATCCAATTCATCATTTTGGAAAAAGTAGGCGTGATCTACCATTATGCGGCCACCAAACTTTAAAGAAAATTGTTTGTCCTGGCTTTCTAACTTAAAGCCATTGTCCCATTTAAAGGAAAAAGGGTTTGTTGGTGCTTCCTGTGAAAATGCAGTAATAAAAGAAAACATCAGGGCACTGAAAAGTAAGTGCTTACGTTGCATTGAAAAATCAGTTTTAGTTTTTGTCGCTGCAAAGAACTAATTTTAATGTTACGTGAATGTTAAGAAACCAACTTGAATTAGTATTTTTAAAATGAAAAAGGGCTACATATTTAAATGCAGCCCAGTTTTAAAATCTAGTCGACAAAAACTAAACGATTTTAAAATTCGCCTCTTTTAAGGCAGTTACAAAGAAAATACCCTGACGTTTATTTTGTGTAAATTTACCTTTACTAAATCATTAACTTATCAATTTTAATTTTTTTTATTTTTTAAATAATTTAAAATCAAAATCTTACAGCTTTAATGTTATTATAATGTTATGTAATCATTTCTTAAAGGTTAATTTTGTAAATTTGAATATTCCAATAATTTAAAAACTTACTTATGAAAAATATACTCGCACTTTTAGCAATCGTTTTGATAACTTCTGTTGCCTTGGCTCAAGATACTAAAAAAAATACTTACTTTTTAGATGGTGATGTAATTGAGGCAACAATCTATCACGATAATGGAATGGTTGCACAAACAGGATATTATACCAAGGAAAATAAACTTACTGGCGAATGGGTAAGTTATGATACTAACGGAAACAAAACTGCCGTTGCCGAATACAATGACGGTGAAAAAGTTGGCACTTGGTACTTCTTTACCGATAAAAATATTAAAGAAGTAAGCTATATGGATGCACGTGTAGCAAAAGTTGTTACTTGGAAATCTTCCGATACACAATTGGTTGTAAATTAAAGACAAATATTAATATGCAAAAACCCCGGTTTCGTGAGAAACCGGGGTTTTTATTTGTTGCTAATTCAATAATTTATTCGAATACGTACCCTGTCCAGTTAAACAAATCCCTGCTTACTGTTGGAACTGTTCCATCAGTAACATTAATAGTTGCATCTGCTGTAGATTTGATATCGGCAATATCAAGACCAGTAGAAGAATCTCCCACTACTGAAATGTTAACCAAAGAACCTTTAGCATCACCTTTAGAATCTGTTAAGTCAATGAAATCGCCAGCAGTTGCACTTGAATTTGCAAAGGCTACATATGCGTTAGTAAGTGTAAGTCCGCTACCTCTTCTTACTTTAATCATATCTGCCATTTCAATAACTCCTCCATTAATCAAAACTAAACCGTTAATTGTTGGGTTTGATTGTCCTCCATCACCAGGAGAATTTCCGTCAAGGTTACCATCACCTTCCAGCCCACGAGGATCTTCAGTAATTGAAGTAAAGTTAGCTTCTCTTAAACCGTAAAGATTGGTTGCGGTTCCAGTCCATCCTTGTGTCCAGTCAAACATATCATCTTTAATATTTACAGACATTAAATTCTTCACATTTACAGTTCCTCCAAAAAATTCGTAAGCATCGTCATCACCGTAAAATACAGCTAGGTTTTCAATTACTGTTGCATTTCCTACTGCATAAAAAGTAATACCATTGAATTCTTTATCACCATTAATACGAGCACCTGTGTAAGAAGCTTCCACATATTTCATAACTCCGGAATTGTCATTAGAAGTAGTTCCGCCGTATGTTAAATCTACAACTTCTGTAGTAGCAGTACCACCACCACTAATAGGAGCTTTTCCAATTAAAAGAATTCCGCCCCAATCTCCTGAACGTGGATTTTCAGCGTTTGAAGTAAATCTAATTGGTGCAGCAGCAGTACCAGGAGCGTTAATTTTTGCGCCTTGTTCAATAGCTACATAAACGTTTGTTCCACCAGCGGTAGCTTTTATAGTAGTTCCCGCTTCAATAGATAAAGTTGCTCCAGCTTTAACATGTAATGGTCCATTTAGTAACCAAGTTTGGTCAGCCGTAAGTATTACGTTTGCAGTAACATCACCTTTTAAATCTGCTGGATCCAAATCTGGATCATCTTGAGAAGCTATTATTCCGTCTTTTTCAGCTTGCACTGCACACGGAACACAAGAGCCACCACAATCAATACCGGTCTCATCACCGTTTTGAACTCCATCATTACAAGTAGCTGCCACTGGTGTGGGGCTATCGTCTTTACTACAGCCAGTAAGGGCTAATGTTGCGATTACAAAGCTTGATAAAAGAATTTTTTTCATTTTTTTGTTTTGTTTTAAAAGTTTGGTGCAAAGAAACAACTAGCTTGTTTCGTTACGTTTAGGTTAATATTATCGTTCTGTTAATTGTATTTTTTAGAATGAATAGGAAACGCCAGCGCTAAAAACTACGCCTCTTTTGTAAGTTTCTACTGGAACTTCTTGCCCATCGGGCAATGCAGCATTTGGCACTCCAATATTGTTTACCTCTTGGGTCAATTTGTAGTCGGGATCCAATATATTTTTAATGTTAAGTTTGATTCCAAAATTTTCATTGATGGCTATTTTGTTGATGAAATCCAATGTTGGTATTGCAGAAAGCATAATGTTTTGTTTCCCAGACCCTGGGTTTGCGTCATCGCCACCAGTACCTAAAGAATAAATACTTTTGCTGTTGTAGTTGAAAACTACTGAACTGGTAAGGCCGCTGTTTTTCTTTTTAAGATTCAGCGTTAAATCTGAGCCCAAAATGAAAGGCGAAGAACCTTCAAGTTCATCTTCTTTGTTGGTGAAACGAACCGTTAGATTATCCGTTGGAACGTCTTCCAATTTTTGATTTGAGTACAAATAGGAAGCATTCAAGCCGAAAGTCAGTGTTTTTTCATCGTTTGAATCGTTGGAAAGCTTCAGTATATTCTTTCTCAATTCAAGCTCAACTCCAGCAATTGTAGCATCGCCAGTGTTTACGTATGATAGTTCGCCTGCGGCAGAATTCACTTCAATACGGTTAATGGCATTTTTAATGTTTTTATAGAAGCCTGTTAAAGCTACAATTTCACCTGGGCTGAAATAATATTCGTATTTTAAATCGAGGTTATAATTGTCCGCTGTCAACAAATCTGGATTACCAAAACTGTTGAAACTCACATCTTCATAAAGAAAAGGAGCAACTTCCTTAAACTGCGGAAGGGTATACGTTTTACTTCCCGCCAAACGAACGATGCTGTTTTCGTTGAAGTTATATTTCAAGTTAAAGCTTGGCAGCACAAAGTTTTCCTCAATAAGAGAAGGGTCTGTGTTGGGGTCGTTTGTTGTTGCGAGATTGGTGTCAAAAAGCACTTCCTGTTTCACTTTTTCATAGCGAACACCTACGTTTGCTGAAAAACTATTAGAAAAATCATAGCTTGCTTCTCCCAAACCGGAATGGATTGTTCGGGTTCCGTCATAAGAAAAAGGAATGAATGGATCTTTTCCGTCGCGGCCATCTCCTCGGTTTGTTGTCAATCTGAAAATTTCTTCATTTAGCGATTGCTGATTGAAAAGTGAAGTATCTGGATTGTCAATATCCACAACCGCTGGACTGTCAAGAATGTAATTTATTTGTGTGTAATTAAAAGTTCGGTCTGTATCTCTATAATT
This sequence comes from Aequorivita soesokkakensis, assembly GCF_001641085.1. Taxonomy (GTDB): domain Bacteria; phylum Bacteroidota; class Bacteroidia; order Flavobacteriales; family Flavobacteriaceae; genus Aequorivita; species Aequorivita soesokkakensis. The sequence continues at coordinate 254,274 of NZ_LXIE01000023.1, forward strand.
GTATCCCAAACGGATTCTGCTGTTTTTGCTGTCTTCGTTTTTACCATTCAATGCATAATCTAAATAAAGCTTTCCGGCCAAATCATTTTCTTCAAGATTTGAGTAGAATCGGTTGTTGAGTGCACTTCCCGAAGCAGCGCGTGCAATATCTGCATTTACATCAATAACATAGGTATTGGTTCTTCGGTCTGGCTCATAACCACGAATAGTGTTATATGAAGCTCCCGCTTCTAAACTTAGTTTTTCAGTAAGCGTTAGTGAGGTTAAAAGTTGGTTTACAAAAAGATTGTTTTCGTTTTCCTGTTGTCTTCTAATAAAAGCACGGATTGGATTTTGAGGCTCATCATTTTCAGTAAGGCCTGCTTTCAGTCCGTAATAATCAGCAACACTTTGGCTGTTGTTTTTGATAAACATACTGTTTGCGGCAATGTAATCGCCTTCTGGAAAACGCCATTTCACATTAGCCATTGCCAATTTTGAAACATTATAGTTGTATTCCGTTTTTTCAAATTCTTGGTTAAAACCTCCAGCGGAGTTTATCCTGTCTGAATTTCCTTTTCGGTATTCATATTTATTATCAAAATTACCGACAAAGAAAAGGCTCAGCCTATTATTGCCCATTTCGAAACGTTTTCCGCCGGAAAGTGAATAACTTGAGTTAAGCTGTGCGTTTTGAGTGTTTGGTTTAAAATTATTATCGAATGCGTGAACGCCCAAATCAGTAATAGGCACATGTGTATTATGAATATTGCCAATATATTTGGCATTGTCCATTATTAAAAACTCTTTTCCTATAGCTCTTGAATTCACTTCTGGTGAAATTGAGAATTGTAAACTTCCTGGGCCTGTAAGCTCTTTGCTCACAATATTTATATTCGCTCCCGCAACATCCCCGTAAAGTGGCACAGAAAAGGTTTTGTTGATGCCCACACTTTCAATTACATCGCTAGAGAAAAAATCCAACGAAATGTTTTTGTATTCCGGATCTTCGGAAGGAAGGGGCAATTCGTTCAACGTAGTGGAATTGTAGCGATCTCCCAACCCGCGAACAAAAACGTTTTTTACACCAGCTTGTTTTTTGATTCCTGTTACTTTGGTCACTGCACCCTCAGCATCGCCAACACCTTTTCTGGAAAGGTCTTCCGCGCCTATTGATTGTGAAATTCCAACGGCTTTCTTTTGTTCCAATAATAAAGCAACTGCACTTTCTCGACGTGTTGTGGTTTTAATTACCACTTCATCTAAAGCTGCAGCACTTGCACCCATGGGAACATCTATGTTTGTAACTTTATCTGCAATTACTTTAACGTCTGAAATCTCAACGGTTTCATACCCTACAAAACTGTAAACAACGGTGTAGGTTCCCGGTTCAATATTTTCCAATGCATACAAACCGTCAATATCTGAAATCACCCCTTTTGTAGTTCCTTTTAGAAAAACATTTGCAAATGGCAAGGGTTCATTATTGTAATCGGTATCTGTAAGTTTTCCAACAATAGAGCCTGTTTGCGCTATTGAAATAGAGGTTAAAAAGAATAATAAAACTTTAATAATTGTTTTCATTTTTGTCGTTTGATTTATTTGTGCAAAGGAACTCCCGTAATGTAAAGCCCGTGTTAATTAAGCATTACCAATTCGTCACTATAGCGTTAGCGGAATGTTAAGAAACAACCCAAAAATTATCATTGCTTTACTTTTTGAAAATAGTATCTTGCTTCAAAATTTTTAGAAATATGATGCAATGGGAACAGCTGCTCTCGCTACGAAAGCAGGGAGATAAAAACAAAAGGCTCAGAATTGAAGAGAACGAAACCCGCTTGGGCTTTGAGGTGGATTATGACCGTGTTATTTTTTCTTCGGCGTTCCGAAGTTTACAGGATAAAACGCAGGTTATTCCACTTTCAAAAACATCTTTTGTGCACACCCGACTTACGCATAGTTTGGAGGTTTCCGTGGTTGGGCGTTCTTTGGGAAGAATTGTTGGAAAGGAAATTTTGAAGAAACACCCACAATTGCAAAGTGTGCATGGCTATCAATTCAACGATTTTGGAGCGATTGTCGCTGCCGCAGCTTTGGCGCACGATATTGGCAATCCGCCGTTCGGGCACAGTGGCGAAAAGGCCATCGGCGATTATTTTCTGAACGGAAAAGGGAAACGTTTTAAAGAACAGCTTACCGAAAAGGAATATCAGGATTTGGTGGATTTTGAAGGAAATGCAAACGGATTCAAAATTTTAACTGAATCCAAAAACGGCGTTGAAGGTGGATTGCGGTTGACGTATGCAACTTTGGGGGCATTTATGAAATACCCAAAACAATCGCTTCCTAAAAAACCCACAGCACATGTTGCCGATAAAAAATTCGGTGTCTTTCAAAGTGATACAGATTTTTTTAGTGAAGTTGTTTCCGAACTGGGGCTTTTAAGCAGAAATAATACAGGTTTTGCTCGCCATCCCTTGACTTTTTTAGTGGAAGCTGCGGACGATATTTGCTACACGATAATAGATTTTGAGGATGGAATTAACCTCGGATTGATTGAAGAAGACATCGCTTTGGAATATTTGATCAATTTGGTTCGAAATAATTTAAAAACAGAAGTCTATTCCCGATTAAATACACCGCAGGACAGATTGGCTTATTTACGCGCGCTTGCTATAAATACGCTGATTGCAGAGGCTGCAACACTTTTTCTTGAAAATGAAGCGGAAATTCTAAACGGAACTTTTTCCGAAGCATTGCTGGACAAAAGCCAATATAAAGCCCAGATTGCAGACATTATAAAGATAAGCGTTGAAAAGGTTTATCAAAGCACGGAAGTGATGGAAAAGGAGATTGCGGGCTACAATATATTGAGCACCTTACTCGATGCTTTCACCACGGCTTTTGAAAACCAACAAAACGGAAATGCGCGCCATTACGACAAGCTTTTGCTGCGAATGTTTGATGGAACTATTTCTAAAAACCAATCGGTTTATCAATATTTAATGGAGTGTTGCAGTTATATTTCCCGATTGACTGATGGAAACGCACTTCAAATTTTTCAGAAAATAAAAGGAAATCTGTAATAAAAGCAGCGCCCCTTTTGAAAATTCTGTTAAATGTTGGGTTTTCCATAAAATTTCGAAAATTTTACGATAATTTTAAAATATGTTAATTAAATTATAATTGACAGTCTTACAATTTATTACTGTATAAACCTTCGCTAAAATCTAAACTATATCCTATGAAAAAAATTCTTTACTTAATCATTATTTTTACCGTCAATCTTTCCTTTGCACAGGATTACAGTGGCGTGATAAAAACATATCTTGAGCAAAATCGAACACAGTATTCGTTACAGCAGCAAGATGTTTCAGACATTTCAGTAGTATCGCAGAGCTTCTCAAAAAGCTTGCAAGCTTACAATGTGTATGTAGAACAGCGGTACCAAGGTATTAAATTGTTTAATTCTACTTCTCCTTTTTTGGTAAAGGATGGAGCTGTTGTAAGCGCAAAAGTTTCATTTACTGAAAATATTGCTTCAAAAGTTAATGGCGTAAATCCTGCATTAACAGCGGACTTAGCAATTTCAAAAGCGGCAGCCGCACTTGGGCTTAGTGCTCCTTCAAATCTGGAATTGCTTCAACAGGGAATAGATAATTCCTATATTTTCTCTAACGGAAATATTTCATTGGAAAATATTCCGGTACAATTGGTTTATCAAAAAATTGAGAATGGCAATTCTTTAAGACTGGCTTGGGATTTAAGTATTTATAAACGCGATGCAAGTCATTATTACAGTGTTCGTATTGATGCTATGACCGGAGATTTATTGGAAACAATGGATTGGGTTTCACAATGTGAATTACCAGATTTTTCTGCGAATCATAATTATAGCTCAAAAAAGGGCGAAAGTGTTTTATATAAAAATAATACTAAGGCAACAAAAAGTATTCTTGTAGATGCTCAATATAGAGTTTTTGCATTGCCACTGAGAAATCCTGATGACGGACCGGATACTTTGGTAATAACTCCGGAAGATGCTACTGCCTCTCCGTTTGGATGGCATGACACTAATGGCGCCACGGGTGCTGAATTTACAATTACAAGAGGAAATAATGCGTATTCCTATTTGGATTTGTGTGATACAAACTCAGGAAATTCGCCAGATGGCGGCCCTTCTTTGAATTTTGATTTTCCTTTTAATTTACCACAGGCCCCAGCTAACTTTAGGGATGCCTCAGCAGTGAATTTGTTTTATTTGAATAATGTTATTCACGATGTAATGTACCAATATGGCTTTGATGAAGCAAGCGGAAACTTTCAAGAAAACAATTATGGCAATGGCGGAGCAGGAAGTGATTACGTAAATGCAGAGGCGCAAGATGGCGGGGGAACCGATAATGCAAACTTTGCAACGCCACCGGATGGCAGTAACCCAAGAATGCAAATGTATCTATGGGGTGGGGGCACCGCGCCAGTCGCAAATATTTTTACAATTAATGGTGGTCCACTTGCGGGGGTATATAGCGGAGTTGCTGCAGGTTTTGGTGCTGGAATCCCAATAAATTTAACTGATGATTTAGTTTTAATTGAGGATGATGACGCGGGTGTTTCTACCGATCCAAATGATGGTTGCGACAATATTACCAATGGAGGTGCCTTGAATGGAAAAATTGCAGTAATAAGACGAGGTGAGTGCGAATTTGGATTTAAGGTATTGGCTGCGCAAAACAATGGTGCTGTTGCAGCTATTATAGTAAATAATGTGGCTGGTGATCCACCGCTTATGGGTGCAGGAGTTGTTGGCTGTCAAGTTACCATCCCGGCATTTGCTATTTCAAATGTGGATGGCGAACCAATAATTACATTATTAGATGGTGGCGGCTCTATTAACGGAACAATAAATGGAACGAATGTTCCAGTAAGTCTTGACGGAAGCCTAGATACAGAAATTGTTACTCATGAATATGGACATGGAATCTCAAACAGACTTACCGGGGGGCCTGGCAATACAGGTTGTTTGCAGAACCAAGAACAAATGGGAGAGGGCTGGAGTGACTTTTTCGGTTTGGTTATGACTATTTATAATGGAGATCAAGGCGCTGATATTAGAGGGATGGCCTCATATGCTTCTGGAGACCCAAATGGAATCAGGACGTATCCATACAGCACCAATTTTGCGATTAACCCGCATACGTATGATGACATAAAAACGGAAGTAGCTCCGCACGGCGTTGGTTCAGTTTGGGCGGCGATGCTTTGGGAAATGACTTGGGATTTAATAGACGAATACGGCTTTGATTCAGACATTTACAACGGTACTGGCGGTAACAACATCGCCCTGCAATTAGTGATTGATGGTTTAAAATTGCAGCCTTGTAGCCCTGGATTTGTTGATGGCCGTGATGCCATTCTTGAAGCCGATGAAATTTCTAATGGAGGCGCAAACAGATGTATTATTTGG
>NZ_LXIE01000024.1 GCF_001641085.1 Aequorivita soesokkakensis
CCCCAGCCAATAGCGAACCCTGCGGTAGATCTTTACCAGTGCGACGATGGCAGCACTGCTGGGGTCTTCAACCTTACGGACAACGACGCGAACATATTGGGCGCTCAGGACCCTGCGCTGTTCACGATCAAGTACTACCAGAGCTACCAGGACAGTTTTGACGACACCAACGAGATCCTTGGCGGTGTTCACATCATCGTGCCCCCTTCGCCGCAGACGATCTATGCGCGTATCGAGGACAACACGGGCTCCTGTTTTGACCTTACGGACTTTAGGATCTATTTCAGCCGCTCGATCGCGGGCCTTGTGCCGGTGAACGCGAGCTATTGCGATGGCGATGGGGACGGCGGGGAGTTCGTGGACCTCTTTACGGAGTTCAACGCTTTCGTTCTCGACGGGGAGCCCTCTTCCAGCTACAACATTACCTACCATGGCAGCCAGGCCGATGCCGACAATGACGTGAACCCGCACCCGAACCCCTATTTCGTGGCCGCCCCCGGTGAGACCGTTTACATCCGCTTGGAGAACCGTGACGACGCGAGCTGTTTCGACACCACCCAGCATGTGGACATCATCATAGACAGCCCTCCGGTGGTGAACACCTCGCCGCCGAACCTTGTGCTGTGCGATGACAACAACGACGGTTTTGCGTCCTTTGACCTTACCCTGCAGGACACGGTGATCACCCTTGGCGACCCGAACCTGACGGTCACCTACCACGGTACCCTTCTGGATGCGGAGAACGGGGTGCTCCCCCTTGGGAACCCGTACATCAACGACCAGATCTACCTTGACTTTCCCATAACCGACCCGCTGGACCCGAACTATGGGACCGGGGGCGTGTGGGCCCGCGTGGGCAGCAGTACCAGCAGCTGTACCGTAGTGGTGCCGTTCGCGCTGGAGGTGCGTTTCTCGCCCGTTGGCGTGACCCCTGCCGAACCGCTCAGGAAGTGCGATGACGCGGTCGCCGACGGACAGACCTTTTTCGACCTTACCGTCGTGGCGGCAGAGGTGCTCGGCACCCTGGACCCGCTGGGCTTCGACCTTTACTATTACGAGGACTTCAACGAGGCGGTCGCCGCCGGGGACGTGGCCATCTCTGCGCCCGACTTCTCGCAGGCGATCCCCGACCCGACGAACTTTTTCAACTCCACCAACCCGCAGGACATCTATATACTGATCGTTAGCAATTCGGGCGGTACCATCCCCCCGAACCCCAACAGTGCGGAGGGCTGTTATGACATCGTTACCCTTACCCTTATCGTGGACCCGCGCCCGGCGGACCTTGGCCCCTTCGAGATGATGCTGTGCGACGACGAGCTGCAGGGCAGTACCCTGGACGATGAGATCTCGACCTTTGACCTTACCAGCCAGGACGTGCTGGTAACGGGCGGCGACCCTGCCCTTACCGTTACCTGGTTTTTGAACCTAGCGGACGAGGCGGCGGACAACCCGATCCCCAACCCGACCACCTTCCAGAACACCGCGACCCCGCAGACCGTTATAGGCAGGGTCACCTCGGAATTTGGCTGCAATACCTTGGTCACCCTTACCCTTACGGTACTCCCGAACCCGAACCCGAACACCGACCCGGACCCCTTGGAGCTCTGCGACGATGACGATGACGGGATCGTTGGCGGCTGGGACCTTACCTTGGCCGACCTGGACATTACCGCCGGGGAGCCGGACGTTTCCGTACTTTACTATGAGGACATCAACGATGCCATTGCCGGTATTCCCGGGACGGAGATCATTATGCCCTATACCAACACGGTTCCCTTTGTGCAGACCGTATATGCGCGCGTGGTAAAGAATGTTCCGCCGGCCAGCGTTGGCTGTTTTACCGTCGTTGAGCTGGAACTGCATGTGATCGCGCTTCCGGACAAGCCCGATTCCTCCTTCCAGGACCCCCTTATCGGGTGCGACGAGAGCGGCAGCGGTACGGCCATTTTCAACCTGACCCTCCAGGACGATGCCGTGCTCGGGGACCAGCTTCCGGCGAATTTTGTAATGCCGATCACCTATTATGAGGACTTGCTTGACGCCCAGGCGGGCACCAATTTCATTCCCAACCCCACCGCATACATAAGCATGGGCGGCCAGACCATCTGGGTACGCCTGGAGAGCCTTATTACGGGCTGCGCGCGGATCACGCCCTTCCAGCTCGAGCTTGAGCTCTTCCCCACCATTGGGGTAGGGAACGACCTGACCCTTTGCGACGACCTTGTGAACGGCAGTACCGCGGACGATGGCCTTTCCACCTTCGACCTGACGGTCAACACCCCGTTGATCACCTTGGGCAACCCGACCCTGGAAGTATTCTATTACGCCACGGCCGTGGACCAGTTGAACAACAACCCGATCGCGAACCCTTCGGCCTACCAGAACATTGCCAGCCCGCAGCAGCGGATCTTTGTGACGGCCTTCAGCGAGAACGGCTGTAGGGCGACCAACACCTTTTTCATTATTGTGGAGCCGACCCCCTTGGCCATTCCGCCGGGCAACTTCATCGCCTGCGATTCGAACAACGACGGGTTTGCCCAGTTTGACCTGAGCACCCGTACGGACATCATCACCGGTCTGGACCCGGACCTGACCGTTACCTATCACGGGACCCTTTTGGATGCCGAGAACAACAGGCTTCCGCTACCGAACATCTATACCAACGACCAGATATACCTGGACGCCCCGATCACGGATCCCTTGGATCCCGCCTATGGCACCGGTGGTGTATGGGCGCGCGTGGAGACCACGGTGAACAGCTGCCACCGCACCGTATCCTTCGCGCTTGAAGTACATGGCTCGCCAGTGGCCACGGAGCCGGAGCCCCTGCGCAAGTGCGATGACGCCGTTGCCGATGGGTTTACGATCTTCGACCTGACGGAAGTTGAGCCTGAGGTACTTGGCGCGCTGGACCCGAACGGATTTGACATCTACTATTACGAGGACCTTGCCGATGCCCAATTGGCGGGTGACATGGCGCTCATAGCCCCCGATTATTCCGCCGCCATCGGCAACCCCGGGGCCTATACCAACACCGCCAACCCACAGGACATCTATATCCTGGTGGTGGGCAACGCCAACAGCACCGTTCCCCCGAACCCCAATAGCGGTGAGGGCTGTTATGATATCGTTACCCTTACCCTTATCGTGGATCCGATCCCGTTGGACAACGGTCCCTTCGAGATGGTGCTGTGCGATGACGAGCTACAGGGCAGCACCCCGACCGATGAGATATCGACCTTTGACCTGACCACCCAGGACATCTTGGTCACCGGGGGCGTTCCCGGCCTGTTCGTGCAGTGGTACGCTACCCCTGCGGACGAGGCTGCTGACAACCCTATCCCCAACCCGACTATGTACCAGAACATAGCCACCCCGCAGACGGTCATCGGAAGGGTGACCTCGGAGTTTGGATGTTCCAACAGGATCACCCTGACCCTTACGGTGCTCCCGAACCCGAACGCGAACCCGGCCCCGGAGCCCATAAGCATCTGTGATGACGATGATGATGGGATCGTGGACAGCTTCGACCTTAGCGTGCGCGACCTGGAGATATTGAACGGTGAGACCGACGTTACCATCTTCTATTACGAGACACTTCAGGAAGCCGAGGCCGGTGTTCCCGGAACGGAGATATTGAGCCCCTACACCAACATAGTCCCTTACAGCCAGATCGTGTTCGTGCGGGTGACCAACAATGTTCCGCCGGAGATCCTTCCGTGCTATACCATCGTGGAGCTGGAGCTTATCGTGGTACCGTTGCCGGACAGTCCGGACGCCACCTTGGAAGATCCAATCTTTGCCTGTGATGAGGATGGCGACGGTACGGCACTGTTCGACCTTACGGTGCAGGACACAGCGGTCTACGGCACACAGGACCCAGCGGATTTTGAGCCCATAACCTATTACGAAAGCCTGGCCGATGCAGAGGCCGGCACCAACTTTATCGATCCCGCGGATGCATTTGTAAGTGCGGGCCAGACCATCTGGGTGCGCTTGGCGAGCTTGGCAACGGGCTGCGCGCGGATAACACCTTTCGAGATCGTGGCCGGGGAGTTCCCCGGATCGGGAACCGCGGACGATCTGGTCCTTTGTGATGACGAACTGAACGGGAGCACCAGTGATGACGGCATCTCCACCTTTGACCTAACGGTGAACACCCCGGTAATCACGGGCGGCAACCCTACCCTGACGGTAATCTATTACGCCAGCCAGGATGACCAGAACAATGATGTCCCTATCGCGGACCCTTCCGCGTACCAGAACACCACCACTCCACAACAGGAGATATTCGTGACCGTGCTTGGGCAGAACACCTGTAGGGCAAGCCTTAGTTTCTTTATTACGGTAGAACCGGTACCGGTACCGGTAGTGCCCGCCCCCTTGGTGGTCTGCGATGTTGATAACAACGGCTTCGCCTCCTTCGACCTGGAGAGCAAGAGCGCGGAGATACGTGGCGGTGACCCTACATTGATCATTACCTACCACGAGAACCTATTGGATGCCAATACCGGTAATTTTCCGCTGGCGAGCCCCTATGAGAACATAGTGGCGTTCAACCAGACACTGTATGTCCGTGCGGCCTATAATAACCCGCCAGCTGGCACGGGCTGCTACGCCATTGTGGAGCTGGAACTGATCGTGGACTCTTCCCCGGTGGTCCCACAGGACCTGCCGGACCTTATTGCCTGTGACGATTCCGGTTTTGCGGAGTTCGACCTTACGGTACAGGAAGACCTTATATTGGGCAACCCGCCACAGACGGACGTCACCCTTACCTATCACCTGACCCAGGCGGACGCCCTTGCGGGGACCAACTTTATCGTAACGCCGGGGGCCTACACCAACGCCACGAACCCACAGACCATTTGGGTGCGCTTGGACGATGACCTGACGGAATGTTTTGCGATAGGCCAGTTTGACCTTATCGTGAACAACGGGCTGCCGATAACCGACCCGGCCCCATTGGAGCTTTGCGACGATCTGGGCGAGGAGAACGACGGCATCACCACCTTTGACCTTACCGTGAAGAACAGTGAGATCACCAACGGGGTGCTTACCCAGGGCGTGACCTACTTCCTTACCCAGCAGGACGCACAGGACAACACCGACCGCATCGACCCGGACACGGCCTATGTGAACGTGGACGGCGCGGGCAACCCGATCAACCCGCAGGTACTGTACGTACGCGTGGAGGACAGCAACAGCGCCTGCGTATCGTTCACCACCCTGACCATACGGGTGATCAGCAACCCGAACCCCGTGGTCCCGACACCTATTGAGCTGTGCGACGACAACGTGATCGTTCCGCCGGGCCCTTATGATGAAGTGGAGCTGTTCGACCTTACCGTCCGTGAGGCACAGATACTCAACGGGAACAACTGGACGGTGGGCTACTATGAGAGCTATGCGGATGCCGTCAGCGAGGCGAATGAGATTGTCGCGCCGGAGGTCAACGCCTACCAGAACACCAGCAACCCACAGATTATCTATGTGCGCACTACCAGCCCGACCTCGCTCTGTTTTGAGATCGTGGAGCTGGAGCTGATCGTGAACCCGTTGCCGGACGATACCGCAATAGTATCGCCTTACGTATACTGCTCGCCCGATGGCGGGGACCTGGGCATCTTTGACCTGACCACCAAGATCCCCGAGATTCTTGGGGGACAGCCACAGCCGCCCTTTGAGGTAAGCTTCTACATCACTGCGCTGGATGCCGAGAACGGCACCAACCGTATCGTGAACACCACCAACTACCGCAACTGGGACGCCGGGAACAACCCGATCAACCCACAGACCATCTATACGGGCATACTGAACGCCGAGACGGGCTGCTACATCGGCGGGGTACAGAGCTTTGAGCTCATCGTGCAGCCGGGCGCGGATGCCGTTTCCCCTGCGGAGCCCTTCGTGATCTGCGACAACCTTCCGCCGAGCGATGGCTTTGCGGAGTTCGACCTTGACGACGTTACCAACCAGCAGGTCTCCGACCTGCGTGCCGAGATACTTGCGGGGCAGGACCCGGCGGACTTCAGCATTGCTTTCTTCGAAACACTTGAAGGAGCGGAGACGGGCGTTGGGGCCATTACGTTCCCGTACGTGAACATCATCAACCCGCAGCGCATCTATGTGCGGGTGACCAACGAGCTGAACGTTTTCGAGCCCAAGTGCTATTCCGTTGTGGATATGCTGCTGAAGGTGGAGAGCCTTCCGGACGTTGTCCTTGACGGCGACTACCGCCTGTGCGTTGACGAGAACGGCAACCCGATCGCCGAGGATGAGGGCAGTCCCTCGCCGCCGGTGATCGACACGGGCCTTGACCCAACGCTGTATACATTCCAGTGGGACCTTGACGGGGTGATCCTGGTCGGGGAGACCGGCCCATCCATCATCGCGCTGCAGGGCGGGGTCTATACGGTGACCATCACCGAGCTGGCCACGAACTGCGAGACCGCTGTCAGTGCCACGGTGACGGTATCCTCGCCGCCGTTCGAGTACGGCGCGGTACTGGTCAACGGGGCCTTTGCGGACAGCCACACCATCGAGGTGACGGCGGTGGGCGAGGGTACCTACGTGTACCAGCTTGACGACGGCCCGTTCCAGGACAGCAATATCTTTGAGAACGTATCGCCCGGGGCGCACACGGTGACCATCCGCGACGCCAACGGCTGCGGCAGCGTGACCATCGACGTTGGGGTGATCGACTACCCGCCGTACTTTACGCCCAACCAGGACGGCTACCACGACACCTGGAACATCATCGGCATCGCCACGGGCGACCCTACGGCAAAAATCTATATCTTTGACCGCTTCGGCAAGCTGCTCAAGCAGCTGAGCCCACTGGGCGAGGGATGGGACGGAACCTACGGGGGAAGCCCACTGCCGTCGAGCGACTACTGGTTCCGAATCGAGTACACCGAGGAGGGTCAGGCAAAGGAATTTAAAGGACATTTTACCTTAAAACGATA
>NZ_LXIE01000025.1 GCF_001641085.1 Aequorivita soesokkakensis
AAAAGTTCATTGAGATATTGAAATTGACAGCGTAGACCGCCACTTGAAAAGGTGGCTGGTCAACAAAGAAAACTAAACTAAGTGAGAATCCCGAGATTTTTTTGAGAGTCGGGCTCTTTTGGTGTATGGTCGCAATATTATTGAAGATTATACGATGAAGAGTTTGATCCTGGCTCAGGATGAACGCTAGCGGCAGGCCTAACACATGCAAGTCGAGGGGTAGAGGGTGCTTGCACCCTTGAGACCGGCGCACGGGTGCGTAACGCGTATGCAACCTACCTATTGCAGGGGAATAGCCCAGGGAAACTTGGATTAATGCCCCATAGTCCATATTGATAGCATTTGATATATGGTAAAGATTCATCGGCAATAGATGGGCATGCGTCCTATTAGCTAGTTGGTGTGGTAACGGCACACCAAGGCTACGATAGGTAGGGGCCCTGAGAGGGGGATCCCCCACACTGGTACTGAGACACGGACCAGACTCCTACGGGAGGCAGCAGTGAGGAATATTGGACAATGGGCGGGAGCCTGATCCAGCCATGCCGCGTGCAGGAAGACTGCCCTATGGGTTGTAAACTGCTTTTTTACGGGAAGAAACACCCCCACGTGTGGGGGCTTGACGGTACCGTACGAATAAGGATCGGCTAACTCCGTGCCAGCAGCCGCGGTAATACGGAGGATCCGAGCGTTATCCGGAATCATTGGGTTTAAAGGGTCCGTAGGCGGGCGTCTAAGTCAGTGGTGAAATTCTGCAGCTCAACTGTAGAACTGCCATTGATACTGGTCGCCTTGAATCGTTGTGAAGTGGCTAGAATATGTAGTGTAGCGGTGAAATGCTTAGATATTACATAGAATACCGATTGCGAAGGCAGGTCACTAACAACGCATTGACGCTGATGGACGAAAGCGTGGGGAGCGAACAGGATTAGATACCCTGGTAGTCCACGCCGTAAACGATGGATACTAGCTGTCCGGCGCACATTGGTGTGCTGGGTGGCCAAGCGAAAGTGATAAGTATCCCACCTGGGGAGTACGTTCGCAAGAATGAAACTCAAAGGAATTGACGGGGGCCCGCACAAGCGGTGGAGCATGTGGTTTAATTCGATGATACGCGAGGAACCTTACCAGGGCTTAAATGTAGTCTGACAGATTTGGAAACAGATCCTTCTTCGGACAGATTACAAGGTGCTGCATGGTTGTCGTCAGCTCGTGCCGTGAGGTGTCAGGTTAAGTCCTATAACGAGCGCAACCCCTGTCGTTAGTTGCCAGCATGTAAAGATGGGAACTCTAACGAGACTGCCGGTGCAAACCGTGAGGAAGGTGGGGATGACGTCAAATCATCACGGCCCTTACGTCCTGGGCCACACACGTGCTACAATGGCAGGTACAATGGGCAGCCACTGCGCAAGCAGGAGCGAATCCACAAAACCTGTCTCAGTTCGGATCGGGGTCTGCAACTCGACCCCGTGAAGCTGGAATCGCTAGTAATCGGATATCAGCCATGATCCGGTGAATACGTTCCCGGGCCTTGTACACACCGCCCGTCAAGCCATGGAAGCTGGAAGCACCTGAAGTCCGTCACCGCAAGGAGCGGCCTAGGGTGAAGCTGGTAACTGGGGCTAAGTCGTAACAAGGTAGCCGTACCGGAAGGTGCGGCTGGAACACCTCCTTTCTAGAGAAAGACGACCGAAAATTCAACAAGAGAAGGCTCTTAATATAAGAAAGCAAGGGGTCTTGCTTGGTTTAGCTGTCAATTTTATAATATTATGGTCAACAGGTCAAGTCTCAGTATATCAAAACTGGATGCTGAACACTGAACATTGGGGCCGCTTACAGAGTCCCATAGCTCAGCTGGTTAGAGCGCTACACTGATAATGTAGAGGTCGGCAGTTCGAGTCTGCCTGGGACTACAAAAGAATGTTCAGCGAACAATCTGCAATTCTCAATATTCAATTGAAAATTGGGCATTGTATATTGAAAATTGAATGTTCAAACGTTCATCAAACACATATTGAAGGAAATTTTAGAAGTTGGGATACCTATCCTTTTTGGAATTTGGAATTTAGAATTTTGGAATTTCATTCAGAAATGGGGGATTAGCTCAGCTGGCTAGAGCGCCTGCCTTGCACGCAGGAGGTCATCGGTTCGACTCCGATATTCTCCACCAAGGACAACAACCGTTGTTCCCATTAGCTGCCCGTTATCCGGGCCTGGGAACGCGGGGATCCGGACAGTTCATTGACATATTGGAAACAAAGAATACGAGAAAAGTAATAAAGTGCACACTATTATATAGTGTGCGAAATTTGAATAACTCATTAAAAGAGCAAAAAGTACAATAAGCAAAATAAGGGCGTATGGGGAATGCCTAGGCTCTCAGAGGCGAAGAAGGACGTGATAAGCTGCGAAAAGCTGCGGGGATTGGCACATACAAGTTGATCCGCAGGTATCCGAATGGGGCAACCCAGTACATTGAAGATGTATTACCGCGCAAGCGGGGCAAACCCGGGGAACTGAAACATCTAAGTACCCGGAGGAAGAGAAAACAATAGTGATTCCGATAGTAGCGGCGAGCGAAATCGGATTAGCCCAAACCGGTACCGTTACGGCGGTGCCGGGGTTGTAGGACTGTGACATTTGGTGCTTTACGAATAAGAACACGTTGGAAAGCGTGGCCATAGACGGTGATAGCCCGGTATTAGTAAGGACAGTTACCGATAACAGTATCCTGAGTAGTGCGGGGCACGTGAAACCCTGTATGAATCCGGCGGGACCATCCGCCAAGGCTAAATACTCCTGAGAGACCGATAGTGAACCAGTACCGTGAGGGAAAGGTGAAAAGAACCGTGAACAACGGAGTGAAATAGAACCTGAAACCATACGCCTACAAGCGGTCGGAGCCAGTTTACTGGTGACGGCGTGCCTTTTGCATAATGAGCCTACGAGTTACTGTTGCCAGCAAGGTTAAGATCTTAAGGATCGGAGCCGCAGCGAAAGCGAGTCTGAATAGGGCGCCACAGTTGGTAGTAGTAGACGCGAAACCGTGTGATCTACCCTTGGGCAGGTTGAAGTTTGGGTAACACCAAATGGAGGACCGAACCCGTTGACGTTGAAAAGTCTTGGGATGACCTGAGGGTAGGGGTGAAAGGCCAATCAAACTCGGAAATAGCTCGTACTCCCCGAAATGCATTTAGGTGCAGCGTTGACATATAGTTTTATAGAGGTAGAGCTACTGATTGGATGCGGGGGCTTCACCGCCTACCAATTCCTGACAAACTCCGAATGCTATAAAATGTTGGTCAGCAGTGAGGGCATGGGTGCTAAGGTCCATGTCCGAGAGGGAAAGAACCCAGACCATCAGCTAAGGTCCCCAAATGTATGTTAAGTTGAAAAAACGAGGTTGGACTGCACAGACAGCTAGGATGTTGGCTTGGAAGCAGCCATTCATTTAAAGAGTGCGTAACAGCTCACTAGTCGAGCGGTCCGGCATGGATAATAATCGGGCATAAACATACTACCGAAGCTATGGACCTATATTTATATAGGTGGTAGGGGAGCATTCTGTTTGCGCCGAAGGTGCGTCGCGAGGCGTGCTGGAGCGGACAGAAAAGAAAATGTAGGCATAAGTAACGATAATGCGGGCGAGAAACCCGCACTCCGAAAGACCAAGGTTTCCCCAGCTATGCTAATCAGCTGGGGGTTAGTCGGGGCCTAACGCGAACCCGAAAGGGGTAGTGGATGGACAACGGGTTAATATTCCCGTACCTGCCCGCGCCAAAAGCGACGGAGGCGAAAAGATGGTGCGCACTGACGGAATAGTGCGTTGAAGCGAGCGGTAACGCCGCGATAGTACACTGAGGCTCCGGCCAAGGTGATAATCCATTGTATCGACTTCCAAGAAAAGCGAGCGAGGCAGCCCGTACCCTAAACCGACACAGGTGGTTGGGATGAGAATTCTAAGGAGCTCGAGAGATTCATGGCTAAGGAACTAGGCAAAATCGACCCGTAACTTCGGGAGAAGGGTCGCCCCCAGCAATGGGGGCCGCAGTGAAGAGGTCCAGGCGACTGTTTATCAAAAACACAGGGCTCTGCAAAATCGAAAGATGAAGTATAGGGCCTGACACCTGCCCGGTGCTGGAAGGTTAAGAGGAGATGTCAGCTTCGGCGAAGCATTGAATTGAAGCCCCAGTAAACGGCGGCCGTAACTATAACGGTCCTAAGGTAGCGAAATTCCTTGTCGGGTAAGTTCCGACCTGCACGAATGGTGTAACGATCTGGACACTGTCTCAGCCATGAGCTCGGTGAAATTGTAGTATCGGTGAAGATGCCGATTACCCGCTGTGGGACGAAAAGACCCCGTGCACCTTTACTATAGCTTAGTATTGGTTTTGGACAAGTAATGTGTAGGATAGGTGGGAGACTTTGAAGCGGCGTCGCCAGGCGTTGTGGAGTCATTGTTGAAATACCACCCTTTGCTTGTCTAGAGTCTAACCCTTCACAAAAGGGGACAGTGCTTGGTGGGTAGTTTGACTGGGGTGGTCGCCTCCAAAAGAGTAACGGAGGCTTCTAAAGGTTCCCTCAATACGGTTGGCAATCGTGTGTAGAGTGCAATGGCATAAGGGAGCTTGACTGAGAGACCTACAAGTCGATCAGGTACGAAAGTAGAGCATAGTGATCCGGTGGTTCCGCATGGAAGGGCCATCGCTCAAAGGATAAAAGGTACGCCGGGGATAACAGGCTGATCTCCCCCAAGAGCTCACATCGACGGGGGGGTTTGGCACCTCGATGTCGGCTCGTCACATCCTGGGGCTGGAGAAGGTCCCAAGGGTTGGGCTGTTCGCCCATTAAAGTGGCACGCGAGCTGGGTTCAGAACGTCGTGAGACAGTTCGGTCTCTATCTACAGTGGGCGCAAGAAATTTGAGTGGATCTGATCCTAGTACGAGAGGACCGGATTGGACCGACCGCTGGTGCACCAGTTGTCCCGCCAGGGGCACCGCTGGGTAGCTACGTCGGGAAGGGATAAGCGCTGAAAGCATATAAGCGCGAAACCCACCACAAGATGAGATTTCTTTAAAGGGCCGTGGGAGACTACCACGTTGATAGGCCGTAGGTGTAAGGGCGGTAACGTCCCAGCCGAGCGGTACTAATAGCCCGTAAGCTTATGTACGAAAGCCTCCCCCTTCCCCTCCAAGGGAGGGGGGACGCAAACTCTTTTTTTAAGCAA
>NZ_LXIE01000026.1 GCF_001641085.1 Aequorivita soesokkakensis
GTCCGTTGTGTGACAACGTTAGTCCTATTACCTTGACAGGAACTCCAACAAATTCCAACGGAACATGGAGTGGACCGGGCGTTACCAACAATGGAAACGGAACGGCGACCTTCAACCCAGCAGGATTGAGTGGTTCTATTACCGTTACCTATAGTTATACTGATGGAAACAGCTGTAGCAATAGTGATACTGCCAACATACTTGTAAATACAGCTCCAACAGTGGACGCTGGAAATTATGGTCCGTTGTGTGACAACGTTAGTCCTATTACCTTGACAGGAACTCCAACAAATTCCAACGGAACATGGAGTGGACCGGGCGTTACCAACAACGGAAACGGAACGGCGACCTTCAACCCAGCAGGATTGAGTGGTTCTATTACT
The DNA here is from genome assembly GCF_001641085.1 of Aequorivita soesokkakensis. Taxonomy (GTDB): domain Bacteria; phylum Bacteroidota; class Bacteroidia; order Flavobacteriales; family Flavobacteriaceae; genus Aequorivita; species Aequorivita soesokkakensis. The sequence continues at coordinate 384 of NZ_LXIE01000026.1, forward strand.
GTTACCTATAGTTATACTGATGGAAACAGTTGTAGCAATAGTGATACTGCTAACATAATGGTTAACACTTCCCCATCAGCTCCTATGAGTGGTGGAAATCAAACGGAGTGTGCTTTAGTTCCTATACAAACTTTAACGGCAACCGCTACGGTTCCGGGAGGACAATCCATTGTTTGGTATGATCTTGCTGTTGGTGGAAATGTAGTTACTCCTACATGGAATACTATAGGATCAAAAACATATTATGCCGAGGCTGTAAATGATGCAACAAGTTGTAAAAGCTCAACTCGTACACCAGTTATTCTGACTTTGAATAATTGTGGCATTCAAATTGAAAAAATTGCAAGCCCTAATAATCCACAAGGATGTACTCCTATAGCCCCAGGCGAAACAATTTCATACACTTTCAGAGTTTCAAACCTAGGAAATACACCTATAAATAATGTTGTTCTTAATGACCCATTAATTGATCCTATAAACCCAATTCCTGGCCCAGTTAGTGGTGACATCACAAACTTAGGTGTTTTAGATGTAGGTGAAATCTGGATATATAATGCAACATATATAGTATTGCAACAAGACATTATAAATGGACAAGTTCAGAATACTGCAACTGTAAATGGACAAGTTCAAACTTCAGGCAATCCATATCCAATTTCAAATTCAGACACTGTTACAGTGAATCTTTGTCAAAATGCTGAAATGTCGATTGTAAAATCAAGTACTAGCGCAACAGGAGATTGTATTGCTTTTGAAGTAGGTAATACCATAGATTATAAATTTGTAGTAAGCAATGACGGTGACGTAGACATTACAAATGTTGTTATTACTGATCCATTATTTTTGGCTCCAAATCCAGTAGTTTCTATTGTATATATTTCTGGAGATGATGGTGATGGAATCTTGAATATTGATGAAGATTGGACATTTAATGCAACTTATACAATAACACAAAGTGATGTAAATGCGGGTTCAGTTGTTAATACTGCAGAGGTAAATGGTAATTCAGTATTGGGTCCAGTTGATACTGCTACAAGTAATACCGTAACGGTCCTTATCTGCCAGAGCGCGGACATCGCGATCGTGAAGGAGAGCGACCAGGTTCCTGGCAACAACGGATGTGTTGAGCTAGCGGAAGGCGATGTAATCACCTATACCTTTAGAGTGACCAACGAGGGCAACATATCAATCGACAATGTGGTCGTAACAGATCCATTGGTAGGCCTGTCCACCATCACCGGCCCAACGGGCGATACAGGTTCAGACGGCATCC
>NZ_LXIE01000027.1 GCF_001641085.1 Aequorivita soesokkakensis
TCTGGCAGATAACCACTACTGTATCTCCGTCCGCTGTGGTAGAGGTCGGGTGCGAGTCATCGGATACCGGGGTATTGGATGGGTTCATCGCAAGTCCGTTAACCGTAGCTTGGTTGGTCACCTCGCCATCGTCAACGTCGTCCTGCGTTACCGTATAGGTTGCAGTGTATTCCCAAACTTCGTTAAGTCCAAGGATGCCGTCTGAACCTGTATCGCCCGTTGGGCCGGTGATGGTGGACAGGCCTACCAATGGATCTGTTACGACCACATTGTCGATTGATATGTTGCCCTCGTTGGTCACTCTAAAGGTATAGGTGATTACATCGCCTTCCGCTAGCTCAACACATCCGTTGTTGCCAGGAACCTGGTCGCTCTCCTTCACGATCGCGATGTCCGCGCTCTGGCAGATAACCACTACT